>NZ_JCADBG010000015.1:0-249597 GCF_059358815.1 Streptosporangium nanhuense | reverse complement strand
GATTGTGCTTCATGCACTGGCTTTTAACACACTGTTGAGTTCTCAAGAAACGGACGCGTACACCATCACCCAAACCCGACCAGATGAGTCAGGCCCGAACTCCGGGGCGTTCGTTTTGTTTTATTCTGTTCTTTCGGTGTGCCTTTATTCTTTCAGGCCCGCTTTTTCGTGTCAAACCGACCCGATCCGGCTTACCTGTTTCAGAATTTCCAGCCTCCCCTTTCGGGGCAACCCTTCTAAGTTACTAGATCGTCCGATTCATGTCGAATCAGACCCCTTTGGGGACAAAGATCCCGTAAGGAAGAAGATCGTCAGAGAGGGTTCCGAGGCCCCGGCGTCACCGCCGTCTCCCTCGGGTCTGGTGAACTTTATGAACCGCGACCCACATCGTCAAATCAACCGCGCCCCCCGGGGGAAAACCGATTGCCCGGAGAGGACGGCGGACCGCAGGCTGGCGTGGTGTTGATTCTCGAGGCTGTGGCGCTGGCGAAGAGGTTCGGTTCGGTGTCCGCCGTCCGGGAGGTGAGCCTCACCGTCGGCGCGGGCCAGATCGTCGGGCTGCTGGGCCCCAACGGCGCGGGCAAGTCGACGACCCTGCACATGCTCCTCGGCCTGATCACACCCGACAGCGGCAGCATCCACATGTTCGGCCTGGACCTCGCGAGGAACCGGACCGAGGTGCTGAGTCAGATCAACTTCGCCGCGAGCTACGTCGACCTCCCCGGCGTCCTGCACGTGCGCGAGGTGCTCGACGCCTTCGCCCGGCTGTACGGCGTGCGGAAGCCGAGGGCCCGGGTGGAGGAGGTCATCGAGCTGCTGGACCTCGGCCCGCTGCGCAGGCGCCGCGTGATGGAGCTCTCCTCCGGCCAGCGCACGCGCGTGCAACTGGCCAAGGCACTGATCAACGAACCGAGCCTGCTCATCCTGGACGAACCCACCGCCAACCTCGACCCCGACGCCGGTGACCGGATCCGCAGCCTGCTGGTCCGGGTGGCCGCCGAGAGCGGGCGGGCGATGCTCATCACGTCCCACAACATGCAGGAGGTGGAGCGGATGTGTCACCGCATCCATTTCATGTCCGAAGGCCGGATCGTGGCCAGCGGGAGCACCACCGAGCTCACCGGCGTCTACGGCGCGGAGGATCTGGAAGAGGTCTTTCTCAAGGTGGCGCGATCGGGGGCGCGGCCATGACGACGACCCTTCCCCCGCTCAGCCTGGCCGCGCGCAGGAAACGGATCAGCGGCGTGGTCTTCCGCGACCTGGCGGCGCTGCGCCGCAGCCCGGTCCGGATGTTCGAGATCGTCTTCTGGCCCACGATCGAGCTCTTCGTCTGGGGCTTCGTGACGCTGTTCCTGCAGTCGCAGCGCGTGCCGTTCATCGCCACCTTCCTGCTCGGCGCCGTCCTGCTGTGGCAGGTGCTCCAGAAGGCGAGCAACGAGATCTCGATAGCCTTCCTGGAGGACATCTGGAGCAGGAACCTGCTGAACGTCCAGGTCAGCCCGCTCTCCAATGTCGAGTACGTGATCGGGCTGATCGTGTTCTCGTTCGGCAAGGTCGTCTTCGCCGTCGCGATCATGTCGGGGCTGGCGCTCGCCCTGTACGGTTTCGGCGTCACGAGCCTGGGCGCGGGGATGGTGCCGTTCATGGCGCTGCTGCTGGTGATGGGCTGGTCCCTCGGCCTGGTGGGAATCTGCGCGGTGTTGCGCTTCGGCGAGAACGCCCAGGTGATCGCCTGGTCGCTGGTCTTCGTGGTGCAGCCGCTGGCGGGCATCTTCTACCCCGTCGAGACGCTTCCCGGCCCCCTCCAGGCCGTCGCGGGGTTCATGCCCGCGACCCACGTCTTCACGGGCATGCGGGCCGTGCTGAACGGCGGCGCCGTGCCCTGGGACAGCCTCGCCTGGGCCGCACTGCTGGACGTCGTCTACCTCGCCGCCACGCTCGGCCTGTTCGCGTGGGCGCTGCGTCACGCCCGCATGCGCGGCCGGCTCTCCCGCTTCGGCGAGTGACAGGCCGCGACAAGGCGGAGAGCGCGACGAACGGCCGGAGATCAAGAGCGCCGGGAGGACAAACAGCTCGCCGGACGGTGACCATGATGTCGTGACGCGCGTGCTTCGGTGAAAGCGGTCCCGGGGAAGGTAACGAGGAGGGGGGAGACTGCGGGGATCTCGGTATGTCGGGGACATCGGCGAAGGCACAGCGAGCGAAGACACGGCCGGCGAAGATACGGCGAAGGGCACGGGAAGGGGCCGGGCGCGCGGCGCTACGGCTGCTGCGAGCCCTCAACGCGAGGCGGGCGCGGCGTGCTCCGGCACCCGACGCCGGAACGGTCCGCATCCTGCTGCAGCACGCGTACGGGATGGGCGGCACGATCAGGACCGTGCTCAACCTGGCGGGTCACCTGGCGCGCGAGCGTGACGTGGAGATCGTCAGCGTGGTCCGGACGGCGAGGGAGCCGTTCTTTCCCATCCCGCCGGGCGTGCGGGTGTCGTTCCTCGACGACAGGACAGGGCGGCGGGGTCCGGTGGCGCGGCTGCTGTCGCGGCTGCCGAGCGTCCTGATCCCGAGGCAGGAGAACATCCACCGGGCGGTCTCGCTCCGGACGGACCTGCTCATGGTGCGCTACCTGCGGTCCATGCGCACCGGCGTGCTGATCTCCACCAGGCCGGGGTTCAACCTGGTCACCGCGTTGTTCGCGCCGCCGGGTGTCATCACCGTCGGCCAGGAGCACGTGGCCCTCGACCTGCACGCCCCGGAGGTCGTCCGGCTCATCAAGCGGCGCTACGGCAGGCTGGACGCCTTCGTCACCCTCACGCAGACGGATCTGGAGCACTACCGCAGGGCGTTGAAGGCGCCCCCGGGACGGCTGCTGCGCATCCCGAACGCCGTGACCGCGCTGGCCGGTGACGTCTCGAAGCTGGACGAGAAGGTGGTGATCGCCGTCGGCAGGATGGTGCACGCCAAGGGCTTCGACCTGCTGGTCAAGGCGTGGAAGCCGGTGTCGGAGGCGCATCCCGACTGGGTGCTGCGCCTCTACGGGCGCGGCAGGCCCGAGGCCGAGCGAAGGCTTCGCGACAGGATCGAGGAGGCCGGGCTGTCGGACACGATGCTGCTCATGGGCAGCTCGCCGGAGATCGGCATGGAGCTGGCCAGGTCGTCCGTCCACGTCGTCAGCTCGCGCTACGAGGGGTTCAGCATGACGATCCTGGAGGCGATGAGCAAGGGCGTGCCGGTGGTGAGCTTCGACTGCCCGCACGGCCCCCGGGAGGTGATCGTCCACGAACACAACGGCCTGCTGGTCCCGGGCAGGAGGCCGGCGGCGCTCGCCGAGGCGCTCCTGCGGTTGATCGAGGACCGGGGGCTGCGCGGCGAGCTCGGCGGGAACGCCGTGCTCACGGCCGCCGGTTACGGTCTCGACACCATCGGCGCCCGCTGGGACGAGCTCCTGTCGGAGCTCGCGGAGCTCGGCGACGGGCGTCACACCGGTCACGGGCGTCACCTTTCTGACCAGGCATAAGGGGATACGCACCCAGTTAGCGGATCAAACTCCGGTAATCTGCCGCTCGTCTTCAGGAGGTGGCAGGTGACCGGATCGGGCGCCTTTGCGGTACCGGGCTATGAGGTGTCCGGGGTGCTCGGCCAGGGCGGCTTCGGGATCGTCTATCGGGCCAGGCAGCTGGCGGTGGAGCGCGAGGTGGCGCTCAAGGTGGACAACCGGGTGCTGGTCTCCGAGCGGGACCGGCGCCGTTTCATGCGCGAGGTGACCTCGGCGGGCGCCCTCTCCGGTCACCCGCACGTCGCCCACGTCTACGACGCGGGTGTCCTGCCCGACGGCCGTCCGTACATGGTCCTGGAGCTGTGTCCCGGCGGGTCGCTGCTGGACCGGATGCGGGCCGAGAAGCGGCTGCCCCCGGCCGAGGTCGCCGACATCGGGATCCGGATCGCCGACGCGCTGTCGGCCGCGCACGCCGCCGGGGTGCTGCATCGCGACATCAAGCCCGCCAACATCCTGATCAACCGGTACGGCAACGTGGTGCTCTCCGACTTCGGGCTGGCCACCATGCCGTCCTCGGGCAGCGAGGCGTCGGTGACCCGGGAGTCCCTCACCCCGGCCTACGCCCCGCCCGAGGCGTTCGAGCTGACCGAACCCGCCGCCGCGGGCGACGTCTACTCCCTCGCCGCCACGCTGTACGCGCTGCTCTCCGGGCGCCCGCCGCGCTTTCCCGAGAGCGGCGTGGTCAACATCGCGGTCATCATGGCCCTGCACCGCCTGCCCGTCCCCGAGATCCCGGGGGTGCCGGCGGAGCTGACCGCCGTGCTCAGGGAGGCCATGGTCAGCGATCCCGCGCGGCGTACCCCCTCGGTGTCCGCGCTGCGCGACGCCCTCACGGACCTGCGCCTGGAGGGGGGCGGCCCGGCCCGCCGGTCCCCCGCCCCGCGTCCCGCCGCCCCCTCCCCTCGCCCGGCTCCGGTCGCGGGCCCGGCGCCCGCGCCGCCGTACGCGCCGGAGATGCCGTACGCGTCGCCGTACGGCACACCGGCGCGTACGGCGGCGCGGGGCGGGCCGGGCGGGGAGCCGGTGCGGTCGCATCTGACCTCGCCGGGCCTGAAGGGGCTCTCCGGTACCCAGTCGCCCGCGACGGCCCCGGCGCACCCCGGTCCGTCGAACGTGCGGGTCTTCGTCGCGGTGGCCGTGGCCTTCGCGATCCTGCTGCTGGCCGGGGTCGGGCTCATGTACGTCGAGAACCGCGACCAGAGCCCGTCCACCGGGCAGCAGAGCCTTCAGGGCGGCGGCGAGGACGTCGGCGCGGCCCCGGCGGGGGGCACGTCCGCGGCTCCGAAGGTTCCCGAGGTCGCCACGGTCACGGCCGCCTGCCCCGCCACCTCGGTGACGGGCGCGGGGGCCGCGTGCGTGGCGGAGCCCGAGTGCTGGGGCGGCCTCGTCGTGATCGCGGGCGACACCGCGGCCAAGCGGATCGGCTGCGAGGAGTCCCACTCGTGGGAGACGTTCGCGATCGCCCCGCTGCCGAGGGACTCCCTCACCTACGACCAGGCGGCCCTGGAGAGGCATCCGACGGTGAAGAAGGTGTGCGCCGCGCGGATCATGCTCGCCTCCCGCTACGGCGACGCCCGCGGGATCGGGCAGGCCAGGTGGCGGAGCACGGTGCTGCCGCCCTCGGAGGAGCAGTTCCAGGGGGGCGCGCGGACCTATCGCTGCCTGGGCGGAGTCCTCGGCTCGGAGGCTTCGGGAACCCTGTTCCGGCGCTGATTCCATCGGGGTCCCACGGCTCCGCGCCGGGGACCGGTTCCCCCGTCCCACCACCGGTCCCCCGGAAATCCCACGGCTCCGCGCCGAACGTCCGGACCGCTGTCCCGCCCCTGATCTCCACCGTGAATCCCATGCCTCCGCACCGGGCTCAGGACGCCTTCTCCCTGCTCCCGCCGGACGCGGGAACCCCCTGGGGGCGGATGGTTCGTTGATCCGTACGGCTCCGGGGGCCTCTCGCGCGGGCCCTCTCGACGGCTTTGATCGGCGATGGGTGCAGACTGGCATCTTGGACACGACGAAGGAGTGTCAGAGATGACTCAGGCTCAGATCGGTGTGACAGGGCTGGCCGTCATGGGGGCGAACCTCGCCCGCAACCTCGCCAGGCATGGGCACTCGGTAGCGGTACACAACAGGTCCCAGCACAGGACCAAGGCACTGATCGAGGAACACGGGAACGAGGGGACCTTCGTCCCCTGCGAGACCGCCGAGGAGTTCGTCGCCGCGCTGGAGCGCCCCCGGCGAATCCTGATCATGGTCAAGGCCGGTGCGCCGACCGACGCGGTGATCGAGGAGTTCGCCCCCCTGCTGGAGCCGGGCGACATGCTCGTGGACGGCGGGAACGCGCACTTCCTGGACACGCGCCGGCGCGAGGCCGCGCTGCGCGAGCGCGGCCTCCACTTCGTCGGCGCGGGGGTTTCCGGCGGCGAGGAGGGCGCGCTGCTCGGGCCGAGCATCATGCCCGGCGGCTCGAAGGAGTCGTACCAGGCGCTGGGCCCGCTGCTGGAGGACATCGCGGCGAAGGTGGACGGCGTGCCCTGCTGCACGCACATCGGCCCCGACGGCGCCGGGCACTACGTGAAGATGGTGCACAACGGCATCGAGTACGCCGACATGCAGCTCATCGCCGAGGCCTACGACCTGCTGCGGCAGGGACTCGGCCGGACCCCGGCGGAGCTCGCGGACATCTTCGCGGAGTGGAACGAGGGCGAGCTGTCCTCGTACCTGATCGAGATCACCGCCGAGGTGCTGCGCCAGGTCGACGCGGCCACGGGCAAGCCCCTCGTCGACGTGATCGCCGACCGGGCGGAGCAGAAGGGCACCGGCCGGTGGACGGTGCAGATCGCGCTGGACCTGGGCGTCCCGGTGAGCGGCATCGCCGAGGCGGTGTTCGCGCGCTCCCTGTCCGGCCACGCGGACCTGCGTGCGGCCGCGCGCGGCCTGCCGGGCCCGTCGGGCGTGCCCGCGGGGTCCGTCGGCGAGGACTTCGCCGAGGACGTGCGGCGGGCGCTGTACGCCTCGAAGATCGTCGCCTACGCGCAGGGGTTCGACCAGCTCAGGGTCGGCAGCACCGAGTACGGCTGGGACCTGGACCTCGGCGCGCTGGCCACGATCTGGCGGGGCGGCTGCATCATCCGCGCCGTCTTCCTCGACCGCATCCGCGAGGCGTACGCGGCGCAGGACAAGCCGGTCACCCTGCTCGCCGCCCCCTACTTCGCCGACGCGCTGACCCTGGCCCAGGAGTCGTGGCGGCGGGTGGTGTCCAAGGCCGCCGAGCTGGGCATCCCGGCGCCGGGCTTCTCGACCGCGCTGGCCTACTACGACGGGCTGCGCGCCGAGCGCCTGCCCGCGGCCCTGATCCAGGGCCAGCGTGACTTCTTCGGCGCGCACACCTACGAGCGGGTGGACCGCGAGGGCTCCTTCCACACCCTGTGGTCGGCCGACCGCACGGAGGTCGAAGGCTAGCCGGTCGCCCCGGGGGCGGCGGAGTCCCGCCCCCGGCCCTTCCCCGCACCTTCGGGAAGGTCGGGGAGCAGGGCGAACGCGTGGTCGGCGGCGGCGACGGCCGACGGGTGGGTCTGCTCCGCCGTCGCCCCGCCGACCAGGGTCAGCCAGTTGCGCCGGGCCAGCACCCGCTGCGTGACGAGGACCTGACCGGCGACGAGCAGCGCGGTGAGCTCGTCGGTGTCCTCGGCGAGCGCGGCGGCGAGCGCCTCCTCGTCGAGGGCCATGTAGTGGAGCACCCTGGCCGCGAGACCGGGTGTGGAGAAGACCATCCGGTGGTAGCCGAGCACCTCCGGATGGTCGTTGAGCCCCGTCACGGGGTCGCGCCGCGCGAGCCCGGCCAGGAAGTGCCGGTGCAGTGCCGCCAGCGGCGTCTCGCCCGTCCCGCGCTCGCGGACGACCCGGGCCGCCTCTCCCTGATGGTCGGAGATGCGGTGCAGGACGAGGTCCTCCTTGGTCGGGAAGTATTTGAACAGGGTCGGCTTGGAGACCCCCGCCGACGCCGCCACCTCGGCGACCGACACCTCGGCGAACCCGCGCTCCAGGAAGAGCGCTATCGCCGCCGCCGAGATCGCCTCGTGGGCCTGCCGCTTCTTGCGTTCCCGGAGTCCTGTCACGCCTTCCAACCTAACAGGGACGCAACCCGGTTAATATCTTAACCAGGTTAAGCTTTTCGGGATGAGGCGTGACGGCCGACATGGGACTCGACGACGGGCGGGCCCATTCGGAGTTCGAGACGGCCATTCGCCGGGCGGCCGAGGCGAGCGGCGGGGGCCACGCCACCGGCCGCCCGGAGGCCCCGGGGCGCCGGGCTTCGCGTGCCAGATGATCAGTTTCGTATTAAATGCGCCTTTAGTCCGTTATCCCTATTCAACGACTCGCACTTTAATGCTGGAAATCGCTGGAATTCAGGGGAGGCTGGTGGAACTCCTGTTACGCTCCGGGCCGTGAGTGATTCACTGGACGCGCTGGAACGGCGGATAGCCGACCTCCGCGCCGAGGTGCGACGGGCGGTCAAGGCGAGGGAGAACTCGCTCGCCAGGTCGCTGCGCGGGGACCTCCGCAGGGCCGAGCAGGCGTGGGACGCGGCGGTGGCCTCCGACTCCCCCGCGCCGCCGGACGAGCCCGAGACCTCGCTGCTGCCCATCAGGGAGCAGGTGCACCAGGCACTGACCATGCTGGGCGTGCCGACCCCGGCCAAGCTGATCGTGGCGGTGAACGACGCCTTCTTCTCCCGCGAGCTGCGCGGCTCCCAGCTGACCAGCCTGCGCCGCGACGAGGAGCGCTCGTTCCGCGGCGACCCCTACGCCAGGCCGTACTACCTGTGCGCCGCGCTGACCGACCGTCTCTCCCCCGCCCGGGGGCTGCTCGCCGACAGCACGTGGCCGCCCGAGCTTCGGGTGCTGGGGCCGCTGAGCCCGCGCGTCGACTTCCTCACCTCGGCCGTACGCGTCGCCGAGCAGCTGACGCGGCTGGCGGAGCCGCCTCCCGGGGCGGTACGGCTGCTGTCGCGGATGGCGCAGAACATCCCGGGGGCCGTCGAGGGATTCGCCCCGGCCGACCCGGCGGCCGCGATCCGCGCGGCACGGGCCGAGCTGGAGGTGCACCTGGCCGCCGACTCCGCGCAACGGGCCGATGTGGCGGCGCGGGCGACGAGGCAACTACCGGACGTGGAGCGCCTGTTCGGCGCCACCGCGATGAACACCTTGAGGGGGGCCTGTTGAAGACCAGGCTGGACGGGAAGACCGGCTCATGACCAAGCTCAGGGAGAGGTCCTTCCCGAACAGGCTTGACGAGCTGCGCGGGCCGATGCCGTCCCGCCCGCACGACGCGCGGGCCATCGCGGCACTGGCGGCCAACCCCGGCTGCGCGCGCCGGGCGTTGATGGACGCGGCGGGGGTCGACAAGGACCTCACGGCCCGGCACGTCGGCTTCCCCGCGCCGTTCGGCCAGTCCCAGTTCGCGATCAGCCGCGGGAACGTGTTCGAGGCGCTGGTGAAGGAGAACGGCTGCGCCGAGCTGCTGCGGCTGCTGCGCGAGCTGCTCGGCCTGTCCGTCGCCCAGGTCGGCTACCGGGACGTGGAGAGCGTCGGCTCCCACCTGCGCCACTCGCACACCCGGGCGCTGATCGACCGCGCGGCGCGCGAGGACGACGGGGCCGCGGTGTTCTACGACCACCCGCTGTTCAGCCTGCAGATCGCCGGGCACACCTCCTATCTGGAGCCGGACGTGGTGGCCTTCCAGATCGGGGGGCGCTTCCACATCGTCGAGATCAAGTCGTTCAGCGTGATCGACGGCCAGGCCGAGCCGGACAAGGTCGCGGCGGCGGCGCGGCAGGCGGCCGTCTACGTCCTGGCGCTGCGCACGCTCATGGCCGACCTCGGGCACGACCCGCGGCGCGTCTCCCACGACGTGGTCCTCGTCTGCCCGGAGAACTTCGCCAACCGCCCGACGGCGGCCCTGGTCGACGTGCGCAAGCACCTGTCGGTCCTCACCCGCCAGCTCGCCCGGATGACCAGGGTCGAGCGCCTGCTGGAGGGCCTGCCCGACGACCTCACCTTCGACCTGGCCCCCGGCGAGGACGGCGTGCCGACCCGCTCGGCGGATGAGCTGGCCCAGGCGCTGCTCCAGGTGCCCGCCCGCTACGCGCCCGACTGCCTGTCCACCTGCGACATGTGCATGTTCTGCCGTCACGAGGCCCGCACCTGCGGGTCCACCGACCTGCTCGGGCGCCAGGTACGCGACCAGCTGGGCGGCGTCTCCGGCATGGACGAGGCGCTCGGCCTGGCCGAGGGCACCCGCGAACCGGCCGAGGACCAGGAGGAGATCGCCCGCCTGCTCCGGCTGGCGAACCGGCTGCGCGAGGAGTCGCTGCGGTGAGAACGGGCGTACCGGCCGCGCGGGACACCGGCGCGGCCGGAACCGGCGTATCGGGCCCGGCCGGGCCCCGGGGACGGACGGAGGGCGGCCGGTGAGCACGCTGACGGCGCTGGCGCGGCTGCGGGCCGCCAGGGACGGCGTCGCGCAGCGGATCACCACGGTCCGGCACTGCCACATCTCCGACCAGCCGCTGGTGCTCATCCCGCTCAAGCTCGCGGGCGAGGCCGCCGCGCCGCTGGCCGCCATGGTGGGCACCGACCCCAACCACCCGCGGCTGCTCCTCGTTCCCCAGCCCCGCAACCGGGACCTGCGGTTCGCCTTCGCCGCCGGGCTGGCCGAGGTGTTGCTGCCCTACGTCGAGGGGTTCGAGAAGAGCACCGAGACGGTCGAGCGCAGGGGCGGCGAGCCGTACGAGCGGTGCCTTGACGCGCCGCAGATCCTGGTGCCGAACCGGCCGGCGGCCTCGTTCGCCGGGCTGCTGGGCCGGTCCACCCGGTTCCGCCGGGCCGACGGCCCCTACCCGGTGCATCCGTCGGTGCCGCTGCTCGGCCGGTGGCTGACCTACTTCGGCGACCGGTCGCGGCAGCCCGGCTCCTCGGTGCTGCTCGCGGCCACCGAGGCGCTGAGCCTGCACTGGGCGACCGGGCAGAGCAACCTGGAGGACGCCAACCTGGCGGCGCTGCTGGGGTGGATCGACCCGCCGCAGGGGATGTCGGGACGACGGGCGGCCGAGGAGGCCGAGGACCCGCTGCTGTGGCCTCCGGCCGGTCCGGCCACCGACCCCGGCTTCGACAACGAGGTGCTCGGCCCGGCGATGCGCGCCTACGAGGAGGCGCCGACCGATCGCGCCGTCGACCGGATCGGCCAGGCGCTGCGCACCCAGCTCGAACCCACCTGGCGGCTGATGTGGCGGAGCGTGGACCTGCTGCGTTCCCTGCCCGAGGGGTCGCGGGTGAAGGACCGCTGGGAGATCGACCGCGGGTCGTTCACCCGGTTCGTCGAGCGGATCGCCGAGGGCGGGCCGCCCCAGGCGCGCAGGGACGGCGCGGTCGGCGCCGCCGCGCGGCTGGCGGGGCTGGAACGGGCGCGGGCGAGCTACGACGTGCAGCGGGCCCACGACGACCCGCTGCTCATGGCCGAGTACCGCCTGAGCGGCGAGGCCTTCGCCGGAACGGTGACGGCCGCCGACCCCGAGCACAGCGAGGGCGAGGGCCGCTCGCGCAAGCTCCGGCCCCTGATCACGGTACGGACCGGCGACCCGGTGCGGCTCGCCCCCGGCACCACGGTCGGCAGCCCCGACCGGCGCGGCCACGCGGCCGAGATCGTCGAGATCTCGGGCGACGAGATCACCCTCAAGATCACCAAGGGGATGGGGCGGGGCAGGACACCGGCCCCCGGCTCGGTGCCCGAAGCGGGCGAGCGGGTCTCGTACACCTCGCTGACCGACGACTTCCAGTCGTCGGCGGCGCTGCCCGACCCGGAGCAGACGCCGTGGACCCACGGCGGGCCCCCCAAGGAGTACGAACCCAGCGACGACGACGCCCAGGAGGAATGGCTTTGAGCGCTCACCGGCCCTCGCGCCGCCGCGCGACGCCCCCCGCCCCGCGCGCCTTCGGCGCGGCGGGCCGTGACGGGGGTGCGCCGTGACCCCTCAAGCCGTGACCCCGCAGGCCGTGACCCCGCAGCAGGAGGCGGCGGCCGTCGTGGGGGCCGTGCTGGCCGACCTGCCCCGCCATCGCGGCGTGGTCGTGGACTCGCCGCCGGGCGCGGGCAAGTCCACGCTGGTGGTGAGGGCCGCGGGACACATCGCGGAGACCGGCGAGCCGCTGATGATCGTCGCCCAGACCAACGAGCAGGTCGACGACCTGGTGGAGCGGCTCGCGGCCGAGCACCCCGACCTGCCGATCGGCCGCCTGTCGGCGAGCGGCTACATCACGCCCGGCCGTATCCTCGCCCACCCCAACGTCTCGGTCGCGGGCAAGCTGCCCGACCTCGGAGACCCGGCCGTGGTGGTCGCCACCGCCGACAAGTGGGCCTGGATCGGCGACCGCACCTGGCCCTGGGCCATCGTCGACGAGGCGTACCAGATGCGCTCGGACAAGCTGCTGCGCATCGCCTCGCTGTTCGAGCGGTCGCTGTTCGTGGGCGACCCCGGACAGCTCGACCCGTTCTCGATCGTGGACGGCGACCGCTGGGCGGGCCTGTCGTGGGATCCGGTGCAGAGCGCGGTCTCGGTGCTGCTGCGGCACAACCCCGACCTGCCGGTGCACCGGTTGCCGGTCTCCTGGCGGCTGCCCGCCTCTGCGGCGCCGGTGGTCTCCGAGGCGTTCTACCCGTTCACCGGGTTCCGCGCGGGGACGGGCCCCGGCGACCGGGCGCTGGAGTTCACCGTGAACGGCATGCGCACCTCCCACGACCGGGCGCTGGAGGAGGCGGCCGCGTCGGGCTGGGCGCTGTACGAGCTGCCGAGCCGCCACACGGTGCGCACCGACGCGGAGGCCGTGGCGGCGACCGCGACCCTGGCGACGCGGCTGCTCCAGCGGGGTCCGGTCGCGCACTCCGAGCGCGGCAGCCATCCCGTCACGGCCGACAGGATCGCCATCGGCGCCGCGCACCGCGACCAGGTCGCCGCGATCAGGGCCGCCGGGGTGCCGCCGGAGATCACGGTGGACACCGCCAACCGCCTGCAGGGCCGGGAGTACGACGTGACGATCGTGCTGCACCCGCTCTCCGGGCGCCGCGACGCCACCGCGTTCCACCTGGAGTCGGGGCGGCTGTGCGTGCTCACCTCCCGGCACCGGCACGCCTGCGTCGTGGTGGCCAGGGCGGGCATCCCCGAACTGCTGGACGCCCACCCGTCGTCCGAGCCGGTCCAGCTCGGCGTGCCGGTGAAGTTCCCCGACGGCTGGGAGGCCAACCAGGCGGTGCTGGCCCACCTCTCCAAGCACCTGGTCACCCCGGACGGGTGACCTCGGGGAACGGCTCCGGACGGAGCCCGGCCCCGCGCGGTCAGATCGTGCGCCGCCAGACGTCGATGGCCAGCACCTGGCGCATGCCCACCGAGAGGTAGAGGTCGAGGGCGGGCGTGCTGTTGTTGGCGTCGACGTGGAGGTAGGTGCCGACCCGCCCTCGGCCGGCGTCGTCGGCGAACGCCCCGCGCAGCATGAACCGGCCCAGGCCCCGGCCCCTGAAGGCGGGGAGCACGGCCAGCTGGCGCACGTAGCCGGAGTTCTCGTCGCCGAGGAAGGCGTTGGTCCCCAGCAGCATCGCCACGGGCTCGCCGTCGAGGCGGGCGACCGCCAGCTGCGCCCAGTCGGTGTTGACCGAGGAGTCCAGCTCGCCGTACCACTCGTCGTAGTCCTTCGGGGTGAACCCGAAGTGCTCGGCGAACCCGGCCTGCTGCACGGCGTGGCCCTGGCGACGCACCTCCTCGGTGAGCCCGTGGTGCACCGTGATCCCGGCCGGGAGCTCGGGCCGGGGCACCGTTCCCTCGTGGTCGGCGCGGAGGCGGACGAAGCTGGTGGCCGCGGCGAAACCACGGGCGGCGGCGACGGCCCGCTTGCCGCTGTCCTCCCGGTAGAGGCCGATGTCCACCACGGCCCGGTCGTGGCCGAGCTCGGCGGTGATCCTCCTGGCCCGCTCGGTCACGGTGTCCCAGAGCGGGCCGGTCAGGTCCGGCGCGGCGGGGTGCACGACGACGTCGACGTCGACGTTGTCGCTGCCGCCCTTGCGGCAGGCCCAGGCCCACGCCACCAGCCGCCCGGTCTCGTCGTGGACGAGCCAGCCGTCGGACTCCAGGTCGAAGGAGGAGTCGTTCAGCTGGTCGGCGACGTCGTCCAGGGTCATGTCGGCCTTGCCGATCACCTGGGTGTCGCAGAGCGAGACGAGCTCGTGGATCTCGCGAGCGTCGTCGGCCAGCGGGCGCCGGGTGACGTACCCGGCGGCGGGGGTGGTTGTCTTCATGTCCCCATCGTGGCGAGGGCGGCTTGGGGATCGCTGGGTCGAGACTTGGGGCCCGGCTCCCGGCCGGGTGCCGGGCCCCGGGTTTCAGGTCCCGGGTCTCGGCCGGCCGGTCAGTCGAGCGCCGGGACCGGGGGCCTGGCCTCCTCCGACGACGCCTCGGGACCGCCGCGCAGCGGGATCTCCTTGATGAAGGCCGCCAGCAGCGGCACCACGACGGCGAACAGGATCGCCCACCAGAAGACGCCGGAGATGGACTCGGCCAGTGACTCCAGGAAGCCGGCCCGCACGTCGGCGGGCAGCTTGTGCAGCGCGGCCGGGTCGAACTGGGCGCCGCCCGAGGCGAGCCGCTCGCCCGCGGCGCCCAGCCTGCTCTCCAGGCTCGCGGTGAGGTGGTTGTTGAAGACCGCGCCGAACAGCGAGACGCCGAACGAGCCGCCGATGGAGCGGAAGAAGGTCGAGGCGCTGCTGGCGACGCCGAGGTCCTTCTGCTCGACGCTGTTCTGGGCGATCAGCATGGTGGTCTGCATCAGGAAGCCCATGCCGAGGCCGAGCACCGCGATGAACACGCCGGTCTGCCAGGCGGGGGTGCCGACGCCCATCGTGGAGAGCAGCCACATGCCGAACGCCATGCCCACGCCGCCGACGATCGGATAGATCTTGTACTTGCCGGTCTTGGTGATGGCGCGGCCGACGAAGAGCGAGACCACCATCGCGGCGCCCATCATCGGGAGCAGCAGCAGGCCGGAGTTGGTGGCGCTGGCCCCCTGGACGGTCTGCTGGAACAGCGGCAGGAAGTTGATCGCGCCGAACATGGCGAACCCGAGCAGGAAGCCCACGCCCGAGATCAGGCTGAAGTTGCGGTCGCGGAAGACGTTGAGCGGCATGATGGGCTCGGCCACGCGGCGCTCCACCAGGACGAACAGCGCCAGCATGACGACGGCGAGCCCCGCCAGGCCGAGGATCTCCCGCGATCCCCACTCGTACTCGTTGCCGCCCCAGGTGGTGATGAGGACCAGCGCGGTGATGCCGACAGAGAGCAGGGCCGCGCCGAGCCAGTCGATGCGGTGCTCGGTGCGCAGCCTGGGCAGCTGCAGCTTGACCGCGAGCAGGGCCAGGGCGACGAACCCGACGGGCAGGTTCACGTAGAAGGCCCAGCGCCAGTCGAGGTGGTCGGTGATGAACCCGCCGACGAGCGGGCCCGCGATCATGGCGAGCGACATCACGGCGGCCATGATGCCCTGGTACTGGCCGCGCTCGCGGGGCGGGACGAGGTCGCCGATGATCGCCATGGCGTTGACCATGAGGCCTCCGGCCCCCAGGCCCTGGAGCGCGCGGAAGGCGATGAGCTGCGCCATGCCGTTGGAGGGCCCGCCGAGCATCTCGGAGCCGGCCATGCCGCAGAGCGCGGAGCCGACCATGAAGATGACGATCGAGGCGAGGAAGATGCTCTTCCTGCCGTACAGGTCACCGATCTTGCCCCAGATGGGGGTCGAGACGGTGGTGCCGAGCACGTAGGCGGTCACCACCCAGGACAGGTGGGTCAGCCCGCCGAGCTCGCCGACGATGCGGGGCAGCGCGGTGCTGACGATCATGTTGTCGAGCATGGCCAGGACCATCGCGAGCATCAGGCCCGGCAGTACCACCATGACTTCGCGACGCCGCGCCGGCGCGGCCGCGGTCTCCTTCACTTCTTCGCCCCCTGCTGAGAAACCTTATAGATCTTGCTTACTTGCCGACCGGCTAGCACCGGTTATGATGGAACGTAGGCCGCTTACTTGCCGGCCGTCAAGTTGATTTCTCGGTAAGGGAACCATGAGGGAAAACGCCGACACACGGACGCGCATCCAGGAGATCGCCCTGAAGCTCTTCACCGAGCAGGGCTACGAGGCCACCTCGCTCCGCGAGATCGCGGAGGCCCTCGGCGTGACCAAGGCGGCCCTCTACTACCACTTCAAGACCAAGGACGACATCATCGCCAGCCTGGCGGAGGACCGGGTGAGGTCGATCGAGGAGCTGGTCACCTGGGCCAGGTCCCGGCCGCGCACCGACGAGACGCGCGAGGAGCTGATCCGCCGCTACTCCGACGACCTGTACCGGGGCAGGCACCGTGAGGTCATGCGGTTCCTCGAGCGCAACCAGACCTCGCTCAAGAACCATCCGACGATGGAGAAGACCCGCGAGCGGATGTTCGAGCTGCTCGCCTTCCTCGTCGACCCGGAGGATCCCCCGTCCACCCAGCTGAGGCACTCGATGGCCCTGTTCGCGCTGCACGCGTCGTTGTTCATGCTCAGGGACGACTCGATCACCGACGGGGAGCGCCAGGCGGCCGCCCTGGAGGTCGCGCTCGACCTCGCCCGGCGATGAGCGTCCTCATCGACCCGCCCAACTGGCCGGGTCCGCGCGGCCTGCTCTGGTCACACCTGGTCAGCGACAGCTCGACCGGGGAGCTGCACGCCTTCGCGGAGCTGCTCGGCGTGCCGCGCCGGGCGTTCGACCGCGACCACTACGACGTCCCCGAGACCGTCTACGAGCGGGCCGTCGCGCTGGGCGCCGAGGCCGTGTCCTCGCGCGAGCTCGTCACCCGGCTCACCGCGGCGGGCCTGCGCCGGCGCAAGGTCCGTCCCGGGACCGGCGACTTCCGTACGGACGCCGGGACACGGCTCCCCGGGCCGACGGCTCTCACGTAGATCCCGGCGCGCGGACCCCGGCACGGGCGGCTCCCGCATGGATCCCGGCGCGCGGACCCCGCACGGGCGGTTCCCGCATGGATCCCGGCACCGCGGGCATGGCCTCCCTGACGACATCACCACACGTCAACGAAGGGGACGACATGCTGAACGGCAAGAAGATAGCGTTCCTCGTGGCCCCGGAGGGCATCGAGCAGGTCGAGCTCACCGAGCCCTGGCAGGCCGTCAAGCAGGCCGGAGGGACTCCCGAACTCATCTCCACCGAGCAGGGCCGGGTCCAGGGGTTCAACCACCTCGACAGGGCCGACACCTTCCCGGTGGACGCGACGGTCAAGGAGGTCTCCGCCGCCGACTTCGACGGGCTGGTGCTGCCGGGCGGCGTCGCCAACCCCGACCTCCTGCGGACCGTGCCGGAGGCCGTCGGCTTCGCCAAGGGGTTCTTCGACGCGGGCAAGCCGGTCGCGGCCATCTGCCACGCGCCCTGGACACTGATCGAGGCGGACGTCGTACGCGGCCGGAAGGTCACCTCCTGGCCGAGCCTGCGGACCGACCTGCGCAACGCCGGGGCCACCTGGGAGGACCACGAGGTCGTGATCTGCACCTCGGGCCCGAACACGCTGATCACCAGCCGCAAGCCCGACGACCTCAAGGCCTTCTGCCAGGCCGCGATGGACGCCTTCTCGGGCTAGCGGCCCTCGACGCCCGCCGGGCCGGGGTCTCGGATCCCGGCCCGGCGGGTTTCGCGTGCCCGCTAACTGCGGGAAAACCTCCACGCATCCGATCGCCTGTCGCATATGAGGCACTTTGCCGTGTGTTGCCGTATTCCAGGGACACGATCACCCATCCCCGATTAGGACGGGTCACCCAGGGCAAGGCTTCTACACATCGGCTGCGAAAGGAGGGAACCGTGGAGGCCACGATCGCGTTGCGTCTGCCGCGTGATGCCGCGAGTGTTCCCGTGATCAGGCAACTTCTCGACTCTTCGCTGCAGGCCCTGGGTGTGGTGCCACAGATTCGCGAGGACATCCAGCTCATGCTCTCGGAGGCTTGTTCCAACGTCATCCAGCACGCCACGCCCAGCGACGACTACATGGTCAGCACCGAGCTGTCCAGGGACCGTTGCGTGATCAAGGTGGTGGACGCCGGCAACGGCTTCGACTTCTCGGAGACCACGTCCCCCTCCCCCACGTCCGAACACGGCCGGGGGCTGCTGATCATGCAGGCCCTGGCCGACGACATCCGGTTCGTCAAGAGGCAGGAGCGAGGCTCGATCGTCTGCCTGGAGAAGACCCTGCGCTTCGTCGAGGACGCCCCCGGCCTGTCACTGCTCCTCAACGAGGAACTTGAGTTCCAGGAGGGCGTCCCTGAAGTAGTCGGTGACGGTCCACACGTCGGGAACCATCTCCCTGCAGGCGATCACGCCGACGTCAAGTGAGCCGTCGTAGGAGAAGACCGTGATGTTGATGCCGCCGCTGGCGTCGGTCACCACGGAGACGGGGTGGTACGCGAGCAGCCTGGCGCCGCTCACGTAGAGGGGGAGCTGCGGGCCGGGCACGTTGGAGATCACCACGTTGATCGGGCCCGCACTGCCGGCGAACAGGTTGAAGGCCGCGCGGGAGGCCAGGCCGGTCAGCGCGGAGGGCATCATGTCGCTGAGCTGCTGGAGCCAGCGCGCCGGGGCGAGCGACGAGCGGTCCTTGATCAGGCGCATGGCGTCCCGTACCGCCAGCAGTCGTTCCACCGGGTCGGCGATCTGCGTCGCCAGGGTGGTGATCATGATACTGACCTGGTTGCCCGCGCTCTGGTCGCCGGGGACGCGCAGCGAGAACGGCACCCCCGCGACGAGGGGCTGCTCGGGCAGCGCGTCGTGCTTGAGCAGCCACTGGCGCAGCGCCCCGGCGCACAGGGACATCACCACGTCGTTCACCGTGACGCCGAAGGCGTTCTTGACCAGCTTGACGTCCTCCAGCGGCAGGGTGGTGTAGGCGAAACGCCGGTGCGCGCTGATCCTGCCGCTGAAGGGGGTGCGGGGAACGGTCATGCGGGGCATGGCGGGCACCTCGGCCGCGCCCGACCCGGACAGGTAGGTCGCCAGGTCCCGGGTGAGCCGCGAGACCAGCCCCGCCCCGGGCACCTGGGAGACCAGCGGGATCTCGTCGAGGTGCGGAACGGCGTTGATCAGGAACCGTATCGTGTTGGCCGGGTTGACCACGGCCTTGGCCAGCCCCCTGACGACCATCTCCCCGGCGTCGATCTCCTCCTCGGGCTCGGTCTCGGGCGCCAGCAGGACCTCGGCGGGCTCGGGTGAGGTGTCCAGCAGGCTGGCCAGCACGTCGGCGCCGGTGACGCCGTCGACCGCGGCGTGGTGGACCTTCATGTAGAGGGCCGTACGGTCCCCGCCGAGGCCGTGGATCAGGTACATCTCCCACAGCGGGCGGCGCCGGTCGAGGCGGCGGGCGTGCAGCCTGGCCACCTGCTCGCCCAGCTGCCTGTCGCTGCCCGGCCTGGGCAGCGCGATCTCGCGCACGTGATAGTCGAGGTCGATCCTGGAGTCCTCGGTCCAGTACGGGTGGTCGAGGCCGAACGGGACGAAGGCGAGCCTCATGCGGAAGGGCGCGGCCAGATGGAGCCGGTGGGCCAGCAGCGACACCAGGTCGGCGCGCGACAGGCCGCCGGACAGGATCGCGAGGCCCCCGATGTTCGCGACGTTCGTCGAGGTCTCGAAATTCAGGAACTGCGTGTCCACCGCGCTGAGTTGCCGCACCGTCTTACCTCCGGGATGTCGTCCTCCCATCCTGCTCCCGTGAGGTCGCCAGAGCCAACGCGGCCAGCGCCACGAGGACGACCACGGACACAAGGATCAACGACAGCGGAATGAACGCGAGCACGATGACGACGGTCATGATCTCGTTGATCAACTGCAGCACCGCAGAGCTGTGCCCTGATTGCCGGGCCGTTACACCGCATTCCAGCGACAGAGCTTCAGCGCGAGATGAAGTTCTAACCTGTGGGTTCCGTTCTTGAGGTTGCGGCCGGCCAGCTGCTCGATTCTGGCGAGGCGGTAATAGAGGCTGGTGCGGTGCAGGTGCAGGTGCCTGGCGGTCTCCTGCGCGTCTCCCCCGCTGTCCAGATAGGTCTCCAGGGTGGTGAGGAGGGCCGGGTGCTCGCGCAGCGTGTCGAGCGGGCCGCCCGCCGCGCCCTGCTGGCCGGTGAGCGGCTCGGCGAGCAGCCGGTAGACGCCCAGGTCCGGCCAGTGGGCGACCGGCCGCAGCGCGCGTTCCGCCGCGGCGGCCCTGGCGGCGGTGAGCGCCTCCTCGTGTGCCCGTGCGGCCGACTCCAGCCCCGGGTGGAGCGCGCTGATCCCGACGCCCGCCCGGATCCTGGCGGCCAGCCGCTCCCCCAGCGCCGTCGCGTCCTCGCCGCGGTTCAGCAGCAGCACGGCGTGGCGGTCCAGGATCGTGAAGGCCGGTGGGCGGCGCACCCTGGCCAGCTCGGCGCCGACCGCCTCGCGCAGGCCGTCCGGGTCGCCCCGCAGCGCCAGGACGCGCAGCGGCCCCTCGCCGAGCACGCCGGCCGCCCGCCGCACGCCGATCTCACCGGTGAGCAGCTGGCTCAGGGTGTGGGAGCTGCCGCCGTCGTCGAGCAGGGCGGCGATCGCGGCGGCGTCGCGTACCACCCTGTCCCGCTCCTGCGGGCTCAGCGGGCCGGGCCCCTCGATGATCCAGAGGTAGCCCACGCGGCGGTCCTGGTGGAGCAGGGGTACGCAGAGCCGAGCAGACATCCCCAGATCAGGATTTTTCGGGATGCGTACAGGATCGCGGGTCGTGGCCACCCCGTGCGACTCCTGCCAGGCGCTCACCTCCGCGGGCACCGAACGCGAGAGGATGGCCTGCGCCCTGACCTGGTCGACCTCCCCGTGATGGGCGCTGTGAGCGACGACCCGGCCCTCCAGGTCGTCCACGGACATGCCTCTGCCCACCGCCAGGGCCAACGATTCCAGCAGATCCTGGACATCATCCGCTATCACGGTCCAATCCTACAGATGTAGGAAGTATCTCCGGCGACGGAACGATGACTCGATCTGGCGCGGGCCGTAGCGTCGCACTTATTCATTTCGGGGAATCCGCCTCGCGAGAGCCGGGAAGTCCGTCTCGCGCGGGCCGGGGCCCGTCTCGCGGGAGCCGGAGAGTCCGTCTCGTGAGAGCCGTCAGATCGCCCGATGAGAGGAGCCTCGTGCAGGAGCGCAGCCGCGTCGCCCCGTGGGCACCTCCCCGGGCACAGCTGCGCCTGGCCGAGCTGGAGGCCGAGGTGAACGGGCTGGGGTTCAACGCCGTCACCCGGCTGGTCGACGCGGTGCTGGCCGAGCACCGCGGCCGCCTCGACGAGGACGGCGTGGTGCTGTACGCGGGCACCAACACGATGAGCGCGCGTGCGAAGGCCGCGCACGAGATCTCCCTGGGCTGCCGTCCCTCGATGGGCTGGCCGGGGGAGAAGTACCAGACCGGGCTGGACGAGCTGGACGTGCTGGAGGTGCTCGCCCCGCTCCAGGTCGCGGCGCTGATGGGCGGCGAGTTCGCCGAGGTGCGGCTGCAGAGCGCCACCCTGGCCAACCTCGCCTGCTACAGCGCGTTCGCCCGGCCCGGCGACACGATCGCGGTGCTGCCGGAGACCGCGGGGGGCCACGCCAGCCACCACGCCCAGGGCGCCGCCGGGATCCGGGGCCTGCGGGTGGCCGAACTGCCCTACGACACCGAGCGGCTCGACGTCGACCACGCGGCCCTGCCGGCGTTCCTGCGCGAGCACCGGCCCGCGCTGGTGGTGATCGGCGCGAGCCTGATGCTGTTCCCGTACGACGTCGCGGAGGTGCGGGCGGCGTGCGACGAGGTGGGGTCCCTGCTGGTCTACGACGCCTCGCACGTGGCCGGGCTGATCGCGGGCGGCCGGTTCCAGCGGCCGCTGGCCGAGGGCGCGCACCTGGTGACCATGTCGACCTACACGTCCTTCGGCGGGCCGCCGGGGGCGGCCGTCGTGACCCGCGACGAGGACCTCGCCCGCCAGGTGGCGGCGGCCGCCTACCCCGGCCTGACCGCCAACTACGACGCCTCGCGGCTGGCGCCGCTGGTCCTGGCCGCCGCCGAGCACGCCGCCGGAGGTTCCGGGTACGCCGACCGCTGCGCCGCCAACGCCGGGGCGCTGGCCAGGGCCCTGGACGGCGAGGGTTTCACCATGGCCGCCGCCCACCTGGGCTGGACCGCCTCGCACCACGTGGCGGTGGACGCCACCGCGTTCGGCGGCGGGGAGGAGGCCGCCCGGCTGCTGGCCGAGGGCGGTGTCTACCTCAGCGGTGTCCACCTTCCGGGACAGGCGCCCGGCGAGCCCGTGCGGGGCCTGCGGATCGGCACCCAGGAGGTGACCCGCCGCGGCTTCGGCCCGGAGACCATGGGCGAGGTGGCGGTCCTGATGCGCCGCCTGCTCATCGACGGCGAGACTCCGGCCATGGTTCTCCAGGACGCGGTGGCCCTGCGCCGCGCCACCCCATGATCCCGGACCGGCCCGCTCGACCCCCGGAGGTCCGCCTCCCGGCGGGCCGGTCCGCTCATCGGCACTCCCCCTGAACCTCCCCTGACAGGCGGACCGGCCCGCGTCCCCCCTGGCGGACCGGTTCGCCGCCTTCCCGCCCCACCCGCGCGTGTCCCCTCGTCCCGGACGGGTCACCTCCCCGCCCGGCGGGAGCGACACGCGCGGGTGGCGGCCGGGACCGC
The DNA here is from genome assembly GCF_059358815.1 of Streptosporangium nanhuense. NCBI lineage: Bacteria > Bacillati > Actinomycetota > Actinomycetes > Streptosporangiales > Streptosporangiaceae > Streptosporangium > Streptosporangium nanhuense. The sequence continues at coordinate 227,257 of NZ_JCADBG010000015.1, read as the reverse complement.
TTCTCCTCCGGACGAGTGACGCCCGGGGCCGGGTCAGACCGCGCGGTGGTACTGGTCGGGCCAGCGGGCTCCGGCGGCGCCGAGCTCGCGGGCGGCGAGGTTCGGCCAGTAGGGGGTGCGGAGCAGCTCGCGGCCCAGCAGGACGGCGTCGGCCTGGCCCGAGGCGATGATCTCCTCGGCCTGCCGGGGCTGGGTGATCTCGCCGACCGCGCCCACCGGCAGGTCGGTCTCGGCCTTCACCCTGGCCGCGTACGGCACCTGGTAGCCGGGGCCCGCAGGGATGCGCGCCCCGGCGACGTTGCCGCCGGTCGAGGCGTCGAGCAGGTCGACGCCGTGGGCGAGCAGGTCCTTGGCGAAGCGGACGGTGTCGTCGGCGCTCCAGCCCTCGCGGTCGTCCGCGGGGTTCTCCGCCAGCCAGTCGGTGGCCGAGACGCGGAAGAAGAGGGGAAGCTCGTCCGGCCAGACCGCGCGGACCGCGTCGACGACCCGGAGCGCGAACCGGGTGCGGTTCTCGTACGAGCCGCCGTAGGCGTCGGTGCGGCGGTTGCTGAAGGGCGACAGGAACTCGGCGATCAGGTAGCCGTGCGCGCCGTGGATCTCGGCCACCTGGAAGCCCGCGGCCAGCGCCCGCCGCGCCGAGGCGGCGAAGTCGTCCACGATCCGGTCGATGTCGCCGGCGCCCAGCTCCGTGGGGACGGGGTGGCCGTCGTTGAAGGGGATCGGGCTCGGCCCGACCGGCTGCCAGCCGTGCTCGCCGGGGCCGGTGGGCGCGCCGCCCTGCCAGGGGCGGCGGGTGGAGGCCTTGCGTCCCGCGTGCGCGAGCTGGACGCCGGGCACGGCGCCGTGCTCCACCAGGAAGCGGACGACGCGGGCGAACGCCTCCTGCTGGCGGTCGTTCCAGAGCCCGAGGTCGGCCGGGCTGATGCGGCCCTCCGGTGCCACCGCGGTGGCCTCGGTCAGGATGAGCCCGGCGCCGCCCACCGCGCGGGCGCCCAGGTGGGCCAGGTGCCAGTCGGTCGGCACTCCCTGCTCGGGGCCCTCGACCGCCGCGGAGTACTGGCACATCGGAGCCATCCAGACCCGGTTGGGGATGGTGACGGACCTCAACGTCAGGGGCTCGAACAGGGCGCTCACGGCCGTACTCCTTGCTTGGGAGGGATCTTCTTCGGAGGGATCGCGGGAGCGGCTCCCCTGCTTCACACCTAATACGATAGTTCACGTACTACGATAGATGTCAAACTACGATCGTTTTCGTACAATCGAGAAGATCCAGCAGGAGGGAGCCACCGTGCCGACCGCGTCCGCCAGGGCCCTGGAGCATCCCGTGTGCGAGGAGATCCGTCTGGAGGGCGTGCTGCACGCGCTGTCCGACCCGATGCGCCTGCGGATCGTGCGCTTCCTGTGGCGGCTGGCGGAGGACGAGGAGGCCCCCTGCTCGGCGATCGAGCTGGCGGTCACCAAGTCGACCACCACCCACCACTTCCGGGTGCTGCGCGAGGCCGGTGTGATCAACCAGGCCTACCGGGGCACGGCCAAGATGAACGCGCTGCGCCGGCGCGACCTCGACACGCTCTTCCCCGGGCTGCTCGGCGCCGTCCTGGCCGCCGACGCGGTCCAGTGCGAGCGCGACGGCTCATCTCCGGCGTGATCCGGGGGGCGGGCCCGGTGGTTCCGGCAGGGCGCGGAACGCGACGCCGGGCGGTTCCGGCGTGACCGATCGGATCGGGCGGGCCGGCAGGCCCCGGGACGGAGTACCGTCCTGTCATGTGCCGGAGTATCAAGACCCTTCGTGAGCCCTACGCCAGCGATGTGACCGACGACGACGTACGAGCCGCCGCGCTCCAGTACGTCCGCAAGGTGTCGGGCTTCCGCTCCCCGTCGACGCGCAACGCCGAGGCCTTCGAACGGGCCGTCGAGGCCGTGGCCGCCGCGACCCGGACCCTGCTCGACGATCTCGAGCTGAAGCACGTCTCCCGGGACTGACCGCGGGCCGTCAGGGGCGGCGGAAGACCACCGGAGACGGCCCGCGACGGCGACCGGGGGCGGCGGAGGGCGACCGGAGACGGCCCGCGACGGCGGCGGTCTCGCCGGGCGCCGGAACCGTCTCCGGCCGGGTGGGTCAGTCGCGCGTGTTCGAGGAGCGGAAGAGCCTGCTCACGAACATGACCACCACGCCCACCAGTCCGATGATCAGAGCCCACTTGAGGACCGTGAAGAGGAGGCCCAGAACCGAGCCCAGCAGCAGGAAGCCGATCACCACGGCCGCCACGATCAGAAGAATTCGTCCCATGCACCCCACGCTAGGCCCCCGCCGGGCGCGGCGGCAGGCCGGAGCCCCCATGTCAGGGACAAGCCAGGGTTCTCCCTCATGCCTCCCCTGCCGCCCGGGGGCCGGAGGGCCGTGGTTCTCCGTGGTCGCGCGAGATCCCCGAGATCATGACGAGTCCGCCCCGTTCGCCCCGGCCCGCCCTCGGCGGCCGGCCCGTGCGGGCCCCCGTCTCCCGGACGGTGTTCTGTCGGTCCCCGGTGCCAAGATCTTCCCCATCTGCCCGCCGAAGAGAATCGGACCCCCGTGAGCGACTACGACTGGATCGACGACGACGCGTTCTGCGTGACCTTCGTCCGCGGCCTCACCCCGCACGAGGCCCTCGCCCGTTTCCGCGTCGAGGTGTTCGACGGCGACGACGAGGAGGGGGACTACGAGGAGGGCCTCGTCTCCGCCCGTCCCGCCCAGGGCGGGACCATCCTCGGCGAGTCGCTCGGCTTCGCGGGGACGCTGCCGGAGGTCCTGTCCCGGCTCTCCTCGGGGACGGTGACGGCGAGCGTCTTCCGCAACGTCAACATGGTCGCGAGCTTCGTCCACTACGCCGACGGGAAGGAGGTCCTCAGCTTCGACTGGCTGTTCCCCGGCGACGACGATGACGCCTCCGGCCCGTACCTCGCCGAGCGGACCGAGCTCGGACTGGTGGGCGAGGACGCCGAGGGGGACCTCCCGGGCGCCCTGAGGCTGGCCGAGCGAATCACCGGCGTGCGGGCGGACGGTTCGAGCGAGACCGTGGCGGCCCACTGCGTGTACGAGCACTACTAGTCCCGCGAGACGCCTGGCGCCACGGCACGCGCCCCCGGCCCCGAGGAGGGCCGGGGGCGCGCTTTTTCGGAAAACCGCGTTCCCGGACGGGCCGGGAGCCTTGGGCGTCAGCGCAGGGCGGAGCGCCCGCCGACGAGCGGGAGGATGAGCGAGCTCGACTCCGGGTCGACCGAGACGCCGGTGCCCGCGGGCAGGCGCAGGGTGAAGTCGCGGTCGGTGGAGATGAGCACGACGCCGATCCGGTGGCCGGCCTTGACGACGTAGTCGCTCGGCTGGAGGTCGAAGTCGAAGTCGTAGAAGCGGCCCTCGCGCAGGAGCTCGGTCTTGGAGGCGGAGTGGCGGTTGCGGACGTCGAGCCAGCCCCTTGTGATGATCTTGTAGGGGGCGGTCTCCGTGACGTGCTCGGCCAGCCGGGCGCAGCCGGTGTCGCCGGGCACGCCCTGGCCGTAGCAGACCTGGGTGTTGTTGTAGACGACCTCGCCGTACGCGCGGGCGTCGGTGCCGTAGTCGACGAGCAGCGCCGTCAGGTACGGCGAGCGCCCCTTCTCGAACGCGGCGTTCACCGAGACCTCCGGGGTGCCCGACAGGCGCGCGTCGCGGGCCAGCGGGGCCGACAGGTAGGCCAGGCGGTTGGGGTCGGTGGCCTCGGCGTTCTCGGCGAGCTGCTCGGCGGTGCGGGCGCTCTGGTCGACGAAGGACTCGACGGTGTGGGGGCCCTTGGGGCGGTCGACGCCCAGGGTGCCGTTGCGGCCGTCCTTGCCGGCGTTCAGGCGCAGCCGCGTGTCCTGGGTGCCGGGCAGCGGCCAGGAGGCGTGCTGCGCCCACTGTCCCGGGCCCGACTCCACGTCGGCCTGCGGCTCGTCCATGATGCCGTTGCGCAGGCCGTACAGGTGGAAGTCGAACCAGCGGTGGAGCTGGCGCAGCCACTCGGCGTTGCGCCCGGCGAAGGAGAACGGGTTGAAGTGCGCGCCCTGGTGCAGCCAGATCTTGCGGGGCACGTCGCGCTCGGCGAGGGCGTCCCACCACTGGACGGCCTGCTTGGTCTTGACGTTCCAGTCGTTGAGGCCGTGCACCAGGAAGACGGCGGCGCGGACCTTGCGCACGTCGTTGAGGTAGTTGCGCTGGTCCCAGAACTTGGAGTAGTCGCCGGTGACCCGGTCCTGGTCCTGCTCTATCTGATCCATGAGCGCGCCGCAGGTCTGCTCGGCGTTCTCGCGGGTCAGGACGTAGCGGGCGAGCACGTCGGCGTCCTCGCCCTGGTAGCCGCCGGGCGCCAGCACGCCGCCGTTGGCGCGGTAGTAGTCGTACCAGGAGGAGATGGCGGCGATCGGCACGATCGCCTTGAGCCCCTCGACCCCGGTCGCGGCGACGGCGTTGGGCAGCGTGCCGTTGTAGGAGACGCCGATCATGCCGACGTTGCCGGTGGACCAGCCGGCCTTGATCTCGTTACCGGCCGCGTCGAACCCGCGGGCGCGGCCGTTGAGCCAGTCGATCGCGGCCTTGGGGCCCGCGGTCTCGTTGTCCAGGCCGGTCGTGGGACAGCCGGTCGCCCGTCCCGAGCCGAGGTTCTCCACCAGCGCGATCGCGTAGCCGCGCGGCACGAAGTAATTGTCGTAGTAGCCCCGGAAGGGGGGCGCGGCCGAGCGGTTCACGTCGAGGCCGTCGACGCCGAACATCTCGTCGCGCAGGTCGTTGAACTTGTTGCGCCGGTACTCCATGCCCGCCGGGTCGGAGCCGTCGAGGTCGACGACGTGGTTGGCCACGTCGTTGCCGCCCGCGTAGTAGGGGCTGGCCTCCATGATGACCGGGACCTTCAGCCCCGAGGCGGTCTCCTTGGGGCGCATGATGTCGACGGCGACCCGGTCGGGGCGGCCGTCGGCGTCGCTGTCGACCCCGGCGACCTCGACGAACACGGTCTCGGTGAGCGCGTCGGCGCGGGAGTGGACCGGCTGGGTCTCGCCGTTCTCGATCGGGGGGGCCGCGGATCGCGCGGCGGCCGCGGCGGGCAAGGCGCCGGCGGGCAGCACGCCGCCCGGCAGGGTGACCGCCAGCGCGACGATGACCGTCTTCCATCTGTTCATCGAGGAAAGCTCCCAGAGGGTCGCTGAAAAACTGACAACTCCGGTCAATCTCCGCGAAGCAATCTTGACCTGCAAGATCGAAGATATAACGAATAAGCGGCTATCTCGCGTTACGCGCGAGTTCCAGCGCGTATTCGGGGAACCAGTCGCCGGCGCGGGGCTCTCCCCGGTGGCACTCGCCGTCCGACTCGCCGGGCCGTTTGATCCACAGGAAGGCGTCGATCCGCTCGTCGCCGGTCTCGGTGGTCGGCTCCGTGCCGAGCGCGCGGCCCTTGGGGTTGCACCACGCGTCGTCGCCCTGGGCGTCGCGGACGGGGCCGTTGCCGTTGCGGGAGGTGTCGAGGACGTAGTGGGCCCCGTCGACCGCGTCCGAGAGCCGTTTCGCGACGGCGACGCTCTCCTCGACGGTGAAGAAGTTGCTGACGTTGAAGGCGAAGCCGTCGGCCTGGGGCACCCCGGCCCTGCGCATGGGCTCGGCCCACTCGCCCGGGTCCTTGATCCAGCCCGCGTTCCCCGCGTCGACGTAGACCTTGGCGGCGGGCTGCCTCTTCAGCGTCTCCACCGCGTCGCGCAGCAGGTCGAGGCGCTCGCCCGCCTGGCCGCCCTGGGTGCAGTTGTCCAGGATGTGGGCCAGCGCGTCGGGCTCGACGACGACCAGGGCGGGCCGGTCGCCGATGCCCTCGGCGAACCGGCCGATCCAGGAGCGGTACTCCCGCGCGTCGGCCGCGCCGCCCGCGGAGAACTGCCCGCAGTCGCGGTTGGGGATGTGGTACGCCACCAGGACCGGGGTCCGGCCCGCCTGCTTGGCCTTGGTGGTGATGGCGGCGACCCTGTCCTTCGGGTCCTGGTCGCCGATCCAGATCGCGTTGGGCCGGTCGGCGATCCTGCGGATCAGCCCGGCCTCCTCGGTCCTGCCCTCCCCTTCGAGCCTGCGGACCTCCTGGGCGGCGGCGCCGTCGGGGTCGACGTAGAAACCGCTCGCGTCCCCGGCCGCGGTCTTCCCGGAGGCGGCGCTCCCGGAGCCGGACGGCGGCGCGGGGTCGCCGGCGCAGGCCGCCGTCGCGAGAGCGAGAGCCAGCGCGGCTGCGAGGCCGTACCTGTTCATCGAATACCTCCGGCGTGGGGACCCCGGGCCTGGCCCTGGGGAGCAGAAGTGGGAGGGCTGGGGGTGGGACTGGAAGGGCGGCGTACGCCGCGAGAGGCCGAGGGGAGCGTGTCGGCCTCTCCTCGGATGTGGACCCAGCGGGCCGGGGACGGCGTTCCTCTCTCGGTGAGCCCGAACAGCATGTACCACCCCGGGGGCACCAGGGCCGGATTGGAGGGTATCTCCGCGATGATCCCGGTCTTCACCCGGGTGAAGTCCAGCCTGATCGAGCGCTGCTCCACGTCGGTGACGTGGGTGACGGCGCTCGGGCGCATCAGCCGCACCTGGTGGACGCGCGCGGCGTCGGGGGTCTGGAAACCGGCCCTGCGGCCCAGGAACACGCTCTCGCGCCCGCCGGTGAACACCGGCGCCTTCTCGCCGTTGTGCAGGTAGGTCGGCGTGTAGATCTCGATGCGCTGGTCGAAGGTGCCGGGAAGCGAGCCCGCCTTGTCGCCGAAGAGCGGGTCGGAGCCCATGCCGAGCACCCGGCCGTCGGGCAGCAGGAGGCCCTCGGCGTGGTAGTTGCGGCCGACGGCGGGCGCCGCGGCCTCGTGGAAGCTGTTGCTCTCCGGGCGGTAGACCTCCGCGCGCAGGACGTCGCTGGCGCCGCGTCCCCGGTAGTCGCCGGAGCCGTTGAAGGAGAACACGGTGTCGTCGGGCAGCAGCACGGCGTTCGGGTAGCGCACCGGGTCGGACAGGTCGGGGCCCCTGACGTAGCGCGGGCTGGCCTCGGTGAGGTCGACGATGGCGGTCCTGGCGGTGGCGTTGGGCAGGCCCGGCTGGCGCTCGCCGACCGGTCCGCCGCCCATCACCATGACCCGCTGGTCCTGCGCGGGCGGCAGCAGCACCGAGGCGCCGGTCTCGTTCAGCTCCGGCTCGGGCAGCCCGGGTACGGGGGTGAACGCCTCCATCTCGTCGGGCGCCACGCCGCCGACGCCGCCCGGGGTCCTCACCGGCCGGTCGGTGTCGCGGCGGTAGTCCCAGATGCCGGGAGGACGCAGCGCGAGCTGGCCGGGGCCGTACCCGGCGCTCATGCCGGAGAAGAAGAGGGTGCCGTCCTCCAGCAGGAACAGCGCGGGGTAGGTGGGGAAGAAGCGCTTGGGACCGGGCCGCCAGGTCTTGGTCCGAGGGTTGTAGATCTCGTTGTCCCTGGTGATCTGCCCCACGACGTCGAGACCGGAGACGGTCATCACACTGCCGTCGGGCAGGCCGGTCATGGTCGGGTACCAGCGTCCCTCGGCCATGTCCTGGACCTTCTCGTAGCGCTCGGTGACGGGGTCGAACTCGTAGGCGTCCCTGATGCCCTGGAAGTCCTGCTTGTCGAGCGTCATGCTGCCGCCCATGGCGTACAGGTCGCGCTTCTCCCGGCCCCTGAGCCCCTGGATCTCGTACTTGACGGAACCGGCCGGCGCGGTGAGCAGGCCCGCCGCGCCCTCGGTGACGGCCTCGGCGAACACCTTGGTCTGGCTGGGCCGGATCCGCACCTTGCCCGGCACGCCGGTCTCGGCCTTGCGCGCGGGGGGCACGCTGACATGGGCGAGGGTGCGGTAGACCTGCCCGCCGGGGGCGGTCAGCAGCGTGCCGGGGTGAAACTCCCTGGGCTTGGCGTCGGGGTCCTCGTTCTTGATGGTCAGGGCGCCCGCGGCCCGCTTGACCTTGGCCTTCAGCACCTCGAAGCGGCCCGTGCCGCCCGCGATGAGCAGCTTGCCGTCGGGCAGCATCACGTGCCCGGCGCAGAAGAAGTCGACGGGGGTGTCGATCAGCTTGAACTCGTCCGGCCCGCCCGGCCGCGCCGGGTCCCACAGCACGGTCTTGAAGGTGCCCTTGCCGAAGTTGGCGGCGTTGTTGCCGGAGCCCGCGACGATGAGCACCTTGCCGGTGTGCAGCAGCGCGGCGTGGATGGCGTTGACCTTGAACCTCTCGGGGACGTCGAGGAAGGTCCAGTGACCGTGGGTGGCCTTGTAGTCGTCGCCGTTGATGCGGTAGTCGTGCCACGTCTCGGTGGCGAAGCCCGCGACGGCGGGCAGGTTGATCGCGAGGATCGCGGTCACCACCGCCAGCCCGACCAGGTGCTTGCGCAGGCGGCTCACGACTCACCACCGGCCGCTCGCGGGGCCGCCTTGAGCGCCCGCAGGTTCCAGGCCCAGGTGGTGAGCGGTCCCAGGCAGATGACCAGGGCGAGGATCCCCCACAGGGTCATGACCAGGTGGACGTGCCCGGTCCACAGGACGGTGAGCAGCAGGCCCCCGCCGAAGATCGCCGCCCACCACAGGTGGATGCGGAACGTGGCGACCTGGTCGGGGCTGGCCGAGTCGCCCTTGGGGGTGACCACGAACTTGCTGGGCCTGCGCAGCGCGGCGCCGATCAGCGAGGTGACGTAGATGGGCGCCGACAGCGCCGACATGACCATCCCGGCCACCCCCGAGGAGCCCTCGGGCTCGTGCGGGCTGACGTTGTGCCGCCGGTTCCAGGTGTAGAGCATGACCTGCAGCAGCGCCGCGTCGCCGTACAGCATGAGCCACACGTCCATCGGCACGGTCACGCCGGAGCCGCCGACGGCCATGAACAGGGTGGCGCTGAGCCCGGCCAGCAGCCAGTTGAGCGCGGACATCGGGTAGAAGGTCACCATCAGGGTGTAGTTGAAGAACCGGCCGGGCGAGAGCTTCGGCGCGGCCCTCCAGAACTGGGTGAGCAGCGTCTCGTAGGTGCCCCGGCTCCAGCGCAGCTGCTGGGTGAAGAAGTCGGTCCACGACGACGGCCCCTCCCCCACGGCCAGCACGTCGGGGGTGTAGACCGACATCCAGCGCTGCCCGGTCTCGGGGTCGCGGGAGCGGTGGAACTCGATGCCGGTGGCCATGTCCTCGGTGATCGAGTCGTACAGGCCGCCGATCTGCTTGAGCGCGCGGATGCGCACGGCGTTGTTGGTGCCGACGAACATCGGCGCGCCGTACAGGTTGCCCGCGCGCTGGATCAGCGAGTGGAACAGGAACTGCTGGCTCTCGGCGGCCTTGGTGACCCCGGCGTCGTAGTTGCCGTACACCTGGGGGCCGACGACGAAGGCCACCCGCGGGTCGCGGAAGTAGCCGAGCATGCGCTCGCAGAACTCCGGGAGCGGTACGTGGTCGGTGTCGACCGAGACGAAGAAGTCGTAGTCGTCGCCGTGCGCGTCCAGCCAGCTGTTGTAGTTGCCGTGCTTGGTCTTGGCGCGGAAGCTGCCTTTCGGCCGGTTCCACTCGGGCACGCCCTTGCGGGTGAAGTGGCGGGCGCCCAGCCAGTCGCAGAGCTCGTGGATGTCGGGGTCGTCGCCCTCGTCCAGCAGCCAGACGTCGAGCACGCCGTCGTGGCGGATCTTCAGCGCGGCGGCCAGGGTCTCCCTGACCATCTCCAGCGGCTCCTTGCCGGGTACGCAGGTGGTGATGAAGGCCACCCGGGTGCCGGGCTCGGGCGCGACCGGGACCGGGTCCCTGGCCGCCAGCATGGCGTGCACGTTGGAGACCACGCTGACCAGCCGGAAGACCTCGATGAGGGCGATCGCGACGAGCATGATCCGGTCGGCCACCGGCAGGTACCACGGGATCGTGCCGTAGGGGTCGGGCCGGACGGTCCAGTGCTCGGGCAGCAGCAGCCAGGCCATCAGGGTGAACTCCACGAGAAGCGCCGCGACCATCAGCAGCACCGCCCGCACCCGGTGCGGCTCGGTGGCCAGCAGGGAGCGGTAGCTCACGCGGTAGGGCACCCCGGGGTCCGGCTCTGTCACCGGCCCGGCGAGCCTGCTGAACCTCTCGTAGTCGTAGGGAGCGGTCTTCGCGGCGTCGGCGGGGGCGCTCATCGTTCCGGCGACCTCGGAGCACGCGAAAACAAGCCCTGCACGGTGTTCCCCCCGATAGATCGCATAGGCCGCCCCTCGTCGAAGCGAGGTCACTGCAGCCCGCGTAGTGATAAATCGTCACACATCCTATTGGGATCGGTGAGCAAGATCTCCCCGACTCGGGGATGTGCGGAACATTTCACACAACTTGTTAGTTTAACTTTCAACAACAGAGGCGAGAGGACCACCAGGCATGAACGTCGACATCCGCAGGTCGGGCGAACGTCCGGGCACCAGGATCCAGTGGCTGGACTCCAAGCACTCCTTCTCCTTCGGCCGCCATCAGGACCCGGGCAACACCCACCACGGCGTGCTGCTCGTCAACAACGACGACATCGTCAAGCCCGGCACCGGTTTCGACACCCACCCCCACCAGGACATGGAGATCGTCACCTGGGTGCTGCGCGGATCCCTCGTCCACCAGGACTCCGAGGGCCACGCCGGGGTGATCTATCCGGGACTGGCCCAGCGGATGAGCGCGGGGACGGGCATCCTCCACTCGGAGAAGAACGACTCCTGGCGGCTCCAGGGTGAGCAGCACACCGATCCGGTGCACTTCGTCCAGATGTGGGTGGTGCCCGACGAGGGCGGGCTCGCCCCCGGCTACGAGCAGCTGGAGATCGACGCCGACCTGCTCGGCGGCGCCCTGGTCCCGGTCGCCTCGGGCATGGACAGGGACAGGGGCCGCAGCGCCATCCGGATCAACAACAGGTACGCCGCGCTGCACGTGGCCAGGCTCCAGCCGGGCCAGAGCGTGGAACTGCCCGAGGCGCCGTTCCTGCACCTGTTCGTCCCCCGGGGCTCCGTCGACCTGGAGGGTGCCGGGCACCTCTCCGAGGGCGACGCCGTCCGCTTCACCGCCACCGGCGGCCAGCGCGTGACTGCGATCGCCCCGGCCGAGATCCTGCTCTGGGAGATGCACGCCACCCTCGCCGCCTGACGCCCCCGTCCCCCGCGGCGCGCGAAAACCCGTACCCGCGCCGCGCACGGTCCTGGCAGGCTGGGCGGATGGAAGTACGGTACGTCCCGGACCACTCGATACTGTCGGTGGTGGTCGGTTCGCGGGCATACGGGCTGGAGACCGAGGGGTCGGACGTCGACCGGCGCGGGGTCTTCGTGGCGCCGACCCGGCTGTTCTGGCGGCTGGCCAAGCCGCCCACGCACGTCGACGGGCCGCTGCCCGAGCAGTTCTCGTGGGAGGTCGAGCGGTTCTGCGGCCTCGCGCTGGAGGCCAACCCGACGGTCCTGGAGTGCCTGTGGTCGCCGATCGTCGAGCACGCCACCGCGGCGGGCGAGGAACTGCTCGCCGTCCGGGACGCCTTCGTGTCCGAACGGGCCAACCAGACCTTCGCCGGATACGCCGACGCCCAGTTCCGCCGCCTGGACCCCGCGCGCCCCAAGTGGAAGCAGGCCATGCACATGATCCGCCTGCTGCTCAGCGGCCTGCACCTGGCCCGCCACGGCGAGCCCCTGGTCCGGATGGACGCCCACCGCGAACGGCTGCTCGCCGTACGGCGCGGCGAGCTCTCCTGGGACGAGGTCGACCGCTGGCGCTCCGAGCTGGTGGCGAGGTTCGGCGCCACGGGCGTGCTGCCCGCCGAGCCCGACCGGCGGCGCGTGGAGGAGTACCTGGCGCGCACCAGGGAGGCGGCGCTGTGACCGTCACCCTGCCCTCCTGGCTCGCCGAGATCCCCGCCGGGCAGGCGCACCCCGCCGCCTTCGCCACGGTCAGCGGGGCGCACCTGTACGGCTTCCCCTCGGCCGACTCCGACGTCGACCTGCGCGGCGCGCACCTGCTGCCGCTGGAGGAGGTGGTCGGCCTGCGGACGGGCGAGGAGACCCTCACCCGGTCCTGGGTCCGCGACGGCGTCGAGGTGGACCTGGTCACCCACGACCTGGCCAAGTTCTGCCGCCTGCTGCTGCGCCGCAACGGCTACGTGCTGGAGCAGCTGCTCTCCCCGCTGGTGGTGTCGACCTCGCCGGTCCACCGGGAGATGGTCGCCGTCGCCCCCGGCTGCCTCACCCGCCACCACGCCCACCACTATCTGGGCTTCGCCCGCACCCAGTGGCGGCTGTTCGAACGCTCCGGCGAGCTCAAGCCGCTGCTCTACACCTTCCGCGTGCTGCTCACCGGCATTCACCTGATGCGCACCGGGGAGCTGGAGGCCGACCTCACCCGGCTCTCCGGCGGCCCGCCGTATCTCGGTGAGCTGGTGGCCGCCAAGCGCTCCGCCGAGCACGGCCCGCCGCCGGCGGGCGCGCCGGGGCCGGAGCGGCTGGCGGGCGACGTCGCCCGGCTGACCGGGCTGCTGGAGGAGGCCCGGGACTCCTCCCGGCTTCCCGACACCGCGCCGTCGGCGGACGCGGTGCACGACCTCGTCGTCCGCGCCCGCCTGTCGACGAGGGCGGCCGGGACCTGAGACGCCGTACGGTCGTCGTGCGGTCGTCGTGCGGTCGTCGTGCGGTCAGAGCCTGGGGTCGGAGCCCAGGGGCGGGGAGGCGGGAACCGGTGCCGGAGGCCGCCGGGGCGAGAGGGACGCCTCGCCGCCGGGCAGCGTCTCCCACCAGCTCTCCAGCATGGGCACGTCGGCGGTGTCGACGCGCTCGCCCGGCCGGGGAACGGCGATGCGGACGTCGCGGGCCTTGGCCTCGCGCCACAGGCGGTCGACCGGCTCGGCCCACGGGTGGGTGGAGAGGGCGAAGGTCGCCCAGTGCACCGGGAGGAGCAGCCTGCCGCCCAGGTCGAGGTGGGCGTTGACCGCCTCCTCGGGGTCCATGTGGATGTCGGGCCAGGCCGCGTTGTAGGCGCCGATCGGCATGAGCGTGAGGTCGAACGGGCCGTGCGCGGCGCCGATCCCCGCGTAACCGTCGAAGTATCCGGAGTCGCCCGCGTAGAAGACCTTCTTCTCTCCGGCCGCGATCACCCAGGAGCCCCACAGGGTGACGTTCCGGTCGAAGGTGCGGCCGGAGAAGTGGCGGGCGGCGGTGGCGACGAACCGCAGGCCCGCGACGTCCGCCTCCTCGTCCCAGTCGAGCTCGATGATCCGCGAGGCGGGCACGCCCCACCGCTCCAGGTGGGCGCCGATGCCCAGCGGCACCAGGAACGGGGCGGCCTGCAGCGCGGTGAGCCCGCGGACCGTCGCGCGGTCGAGGTGGTCGTAGTGATCGTGCGAGATCACGATCGCGTCCAGCGGCGGAAGGCCCGCCAGCGGCCCCGGCACCGGGTGCAGCCGCCGGGGGCCGACCAGCTGGGAGGGCGAGGCGCGCCTGCTCCATATCGGGTCGACGAGCACGCGACGGCCCTCGATCTCCAGCAACGCGGTGGCGTGGCCGTACCAGATGACGCTCAGCCCCGCCGGGGACGGGCCGCCGGACGGTGAGGTCACCACGGGGATCGGCGCGGCCGGGCGGCGCTCCTCGCGGTTGTTGAGCATGTGCCAGGCGAGCTCCCGCGCGCTCTGCGGGGAGGGCACGAAGGCGCCGGGCGTGGAGTTGTGGAAGACGCCGTCCCGGAAGCGCGGCGAGCGGCGCATCCGCTCCAGCCGCTCCCCGCCGGCCTTGCCCCCGAGTTCCGCGGGGATGTCCTTCAACGCCCAACCGGCGGCGGCCAGCGCCAGCCCGCCCGCGAGGAGACGCCCGATCGACCTGCTGCCCGCCATGCGGCTCACGCTCCTGTTGTCGCCTGTGCCTGCAGAACGACCTCGTCCCCATCGGTGTTCCCGTTACGCTCTGGGCGAGACCGGTCACCCAGCGACGAGCCACTCGAAGACGACACACCGGGACACAGGACCTCCGGGTGAGAACGGTCCCTCACGACCGCGAAGGACCGGACACGGGACGCCGAGGAGCATCGAACAGGCACGCGCGGGCCGCGTGTCCGGTCGCGGGAGGCGCTACGGGGCGAGGTGCCGTTCGACGGTGGCGACCTTGGTCTCCAGACGGCCGCCCGCCCCCTCGCGGATGTCCGCCTTCAGGACGAGGCTGACCCGCCCGGCACGCGCCTCGACCGCCGCGACGGCGTCCTTGACGACGGTCATGACCTCGTCCCAGGTCTCGCCCTCGACCGTGGTGAACATGGCGTCGGTCCTGTTGGGCAGGCCGGAGGCGCGGACGACGCGCACGGCCTCGGAGACGAGCTCGCCGACGTCCTCCCCCGCTCCGATCGGGGTCACGCTGAACGCCACGAGCACCGACATGTCTCACCCTTTCCCCGGCTTGCGGCGCCTCCCGGCGCCTTCCCTCACGCACCATAGTTTCCGGCCGGACCGGCGGGCAATCCGGCCGGGGGGCAGTGGCGGGGTCGGCGGGGAGAGTGTCAGCGGGGGCCGGGGGTGGCGGTGGCGTGGTCTCCGAGACGGGCGGTGCCGGTGCGGGTGACCCGCATGATCACGCCGAACTTGTTCGCGTGCTCGCCGATCAGCCACTTCTGCAGCTCGGGCCAGCGCTCGCGTCCCTCGGGGTCCCAGCTGGGTACGACGCATCTGATGCAGGGGCCCGCGTGGGCTCCGGTGACGGTGAGTTCCACCTCGCCCGCGGTGACCGTGGTGCCGGGCGCCCAGCCCTCCTCGTCGAACGCGGGCGCGTCGGTCTCCAGGTGCAGGTTGGGCCGGAACCTGAGCAGGTCCACCGGCCTGCCGAGCTCGTCGCCCAGGGCAGCCAGGGAAGCCTCGAAGGTGACCAGCACGGTCGGGCCCCGGTCCTGCTGGCCGTCGGCGGCGCGCAGGCTCAGCGGCGTACCCAGCGACTCTGCCAGCGCGTCCGGCAGGCCGGGGTCGTGCCAGTCCCAGGTGGCGCCGTCCGGTCCGATCAGCGTCGGCGTCGATGTCGATGTCGATGTCAGCGTGTCGTGGTTCTCCCGCTCGTGGTCCTCCCGCTCACGGTTCTCCCGCGAGCCGTTCCCGGAGGAGCCTTCTTCGGGGAGACCGTAGGCGGCGCGCCAGTGCAGCATCTCCGCCCGCCGCCGTACGGTCAGCACCGTGCCCGCGTGGTTCTCCCGTTCGTCGAAGAGCGCGTAGGCCCGGTCGCCGGCCAGTCCCCGATCGTCGAAACGCGCCTCCCGGAGCTCCTCGCCCCGCAGCGACTTCACCGGCCACCGAAGAATCCGATGAACCGTACCGAAATATGACGTCATACTATAAAAGTAGCGATCATGGAGTCATGAAGGTACAAATGCCGCGCACTGTCACGGAGGCCGAGGCCGTCCAGGACGAGCTCAGAGCACTGCTCGACCTGACCGGTCCCGGACCCCGCCGTCCCTCCAGGATCGCGGGAGTGGACGTCGCCTACGACAGGGACCGGCTGGCAGCGGCGGTGACCGTCCTGGACGGGACGACGCTGGAGATCGTCGAAGAGGTCGCCGTGGCCGGGAGGGTGACCTTCGACTACGTTCCCGGGCTGCTCGCCTTCCGCGAGGTCCCCGCGCTGCTGGACGCCCTCGGGCGCCTGTCCGCGGCCCCCGACCTGGTCGTCTGCGACGGGTACGGCCTGGCGCACCCGCGCCGCTTCGGCCTGGCCTGCCACCTCGGCGTGCTCACGGGACTGCCCACGATCGGGGTCGGCAAGACGGCCTTCGTCGGCACCTACCCCGAGCCCGCGCCCGAGCGGGGCGCGTGGACCGACCTGACGCTGGACGGCGACGTCGTCGGCCGCGTGCTGCGCACTCAGGACGGGGTCAAACCCGTCTTCGTCTCCACCGGCCACCGCGTCGACCTCGACACCGCCTGTCACAACGTGCTGAACCTGACGCCCCGCTACCGCCTCCCCGAGACCACCCGCACCGCCGACCGCCTCTCGCGACGGTCCCTGGCCGAGAACTGTCGTACGGACCTGGTTGGATCCGCTCAGCACGACAAGATTGGATAGAAGTGGGCGAAGACGAGTGGGCCGAGGACGCCGACGCGTGGCGCGACACCAATCTGGCGCAGATCCGCCACCGGCTGGCGAACGGGTTCGACCCTGACCGGCGGCTGCCGTGGCTGCGCACGACCCCTCTGCACCAGGCCGCCCAGGAGGGCGCCACCCAGGTGATCGAGCTGCTGCTCGCCTCGGGCGCGGAGGTCGATCCCGTCGACGCCGACGGCGCCACCCCCCTGTGGGAGGCCGTCCGCCACGGCTGGGACGACGCCGTACGCACCCTGCTCGCCGCGGGCGCCGACCCCTGGCGTCCCTGCATCGCGGGCCGCTCCCCCGGCGCCCAGGCCCTCTTCACCGAGATGGCCGGCCTGTTCGCCCACCTGCCGGGAGCTCCCAGCGTGAGCCCCAGGTTCCGCGAGCTCCAGGAGACCGTCGACGCGATGATGTTCTCGTACGAGGACTACAGCGAGGAGCTGTGCGTGGCCTTCGTCGGCGACGTGGCCGAGGACGAGGTCATCCGCCGCCTGGGCGCCGCGCCGGAGGCGTGCCCGCCGATGGGGACCGGTGAGCTGTGGGGCGCGGAGCAGGCCTCCCCGGTGGAGGTGCTGCGCGTGGCCAGCCCGCCGGGGGGCGGGGTGGTGCTCTTCCAGTCCGGCGGCATCCTGCCGGTGCGCGACGGGGTCGGCAGGGCCGTCACCTCGGGCGGCGGGGTGCTGGCCGGGGCGTTCCCGTCCACCAGCCCGTCGGTCGACATCTGGCGGGACGGGCTCCCCGCGGGGCGGCCCTCGGTCCACGAGCAGCTCTCCGACGACAGCATGGTCGAGCTGTGGATGTGCCGCTTCGGCGACTGCGGCGCCCACCCCTCCACCGCGACCGAGCGCACCCTGGGCCTGATGACGCTGCTCACCTCCACCTACATCACCGAGGAGTGGCTGTGGAGCGCTCCGATGAGGCTGGTCCCGGTCATGCTGCCGTGACCGGGCCTGACCGGGCCTGACGGGGGCCGCGGAGTCCGTGTCAGATCCGCGGTGAGCCCGTCGCGGGTCCGGAGTGGGTAGAGTCGCACGACGATGAGAAAGCACACGATCACCGCCCTGTGGGAAGAGGTCCCGGACGACGCCGACGACCTCGTCGTGGTGCGCGGCGGGTTCAGGGTCTATCTGTGCGTGTGCGGCAGGCAGCTGCCCGACCGGGCGTCGGCGGAGCTGCACGCGTCGGAGACCAACCAGTGCACGACCTGCCTGGGCACCGCCGTCGAGGACATCGTGCCCGGCTTCTCCCAGCCCTGCACCGCCTGCGCCGGAACCGGCCGGCGCAGGGCCCAGCTGACCTGGCAGCTCGCCTACGTCGAGGCCGAGTCCGTGGTCACCGTCGAGATCGTCCGCGGGCTGATCGCGGGTCTCACCGAGCCGTTCCGGCTCTCGGAGGTGGCCGACCTGGTCCGCGAGACCCTCCACCTGCCGGTGGGCCGCCTGCCGGTCGGCCCGCGCGTCCGCGACATCCTGCGGAGCCTGGAGGCCCGGGGCGAGCTCGTGCTGATCTCCGCCCCCGACGAGCTGCTCCACGGCACCTCGGTCGTGCTCTACCGCGACCCCTACTGGGAACACGCCACCGGCTGAGCGTCCAGTTGGGGCGCTTGCCGGAGAGCTCGCGCGATGGCTCGCCTTCCGCTTCGAACCCCTGCTTGACGCTGCGTGATTGACTGAAATCCCTTCGTGACCATTTACGTTGGGAGCATGAGTGGACCGGCGGACGCGTCCGACGCGGCGGCAATCGACTACGAGGCTGTCCGGCGACGTTTTCCCTGGGTCGGCTGCTTCGAGAGCGGCGAAGACGATCTTTCTTCTCGCTACCGGGACATGATGGCCGAAGCGCTTCATGACAGAGAGATCGTTGAGGCGATCGACGCCGTCCGGCACCGTCCGTGAAGAAGCTCCTCTGCGATTCGGGCCCGTTGATCGCGACCAGCGATCGGAGCGACACACACCACAGCCGATGTGTTCGAATGCTCGTCTCCTGGCCGGGAAGCCTTGTGATCCCCGAACCGGTTCTCGGAGAGACCTGCGACTTCCTGCGAAACAACGTACGGCGTGGCGCCTTTCTCGAGGCGACGCTGCTCGAACAGCTGACCACCGGCGACTACGAGATCGTGAACCCCACCCCGGAGGATCGGCGGCGGGCCACCGATCTCGTCCGGCACATGGCCGCGGCACCTCTGGGGCTACGTCGACGCCAGGGTGATCGCGATGGCCGAGCGCCTTCACATCACGGATGTGGCGACAACCGACCTGAAATTCGTCGGCATGGCCCAGGGCATCACGAAGATCAGACCACTCGCCTGGCCCTTCCACGAGTTGCGCTGAGCGCTCAAGCACACTCGCCGAGGCCGGTCTCGCCTTTCGGCCGGAGAACGTCTGGGCCGAAGAACGGCCCCGCCTTCGTGTCCTGCCCGTAGCACGGCTTCCCGCGGAAGACCCGCGTCGCCCGCTCGGGGTGCCGGGCGGATCGGGCCGTCGTGGTCCCCGGGCGGGCGGGTTCGTACCGTACGGTCGGCGGCCGTCCGGCTGACCGGTGAAGGTTTCAGAAGGTGAACATGCTCACGATCGCCAGCAGGGGATGCTCCGCCCCGCTGCCGAAGCAGGTGGCGAGCGCGTAGCCGATGGCGGCCTCCTCGGGCTCCGGCGGGGCGACCCACTCGGCCCTGACCTCGCCGTCGGTGATGGTGGTGAAGTTTCCCAGGTGCCGCTCGCCGCGGAAGAGGGAGCTGGACTCCTCGGAGGTGGGTATCAGGGTGTAGACGACCCCCTCGCGGTCCACCTCGGCCCGGTAGGAGTGGCGTGTGACGCGACCGGGCCCGGGACGCAGCGGGACGGGGGTGCCGTCGAGGGTCATGGTCAGCTGGTCGGGGCCGCGGGTGCCGATGGGGACGTGCCGCTGCGCGACGGCCTCGGCGGATCGGCGCACGACGACGGTGGGGATCGCGTCGCCCTCGACTCGCACGGTGCCGCCGTCCCGATCCAGCGTGAGCGTCAGCTCTCCCACGATCTCGTCGGTGACGTGTGTCTCCATGCCCGTAAGTATGCAAGCCCTCCACGCGCCCTGCCATCGAAATGATCATCCGGATACCCCGTGCCGGGATCCCGTACGGGAGGGCCCGGCTGGAGATGGCGCCCGCCCGGAGCCTGTCCCGGCCCCCGCGCGGAACACGGTCCAGGCGGGCGCCGGTCTCAGGCCGCGTGGCCCGCGTGGCCCGCGTGGCCCGCGTACTCGTCGCGGCGCCGGAGCATGGCGGCCAGCATCAGCGGGAACATCGCCACGTGGGCGATCATCATGAGCGCCCCGCCGTCGATGAGGCCCAGCCAGAGCAGCGGGAAGAGCGGCACGACGGGGACGAACATGGCGGCGCACATCTCCAGGGTGGGAGCCCAGCCGTGTCCCCGGAAGCGCATCCAGACGACCATGCCGACGGACATGTCGAACGCCATCAGCAGGTAGGCGAGCTCGGGCTGCCGGTCGTGGGAGAAGCCGAGCCCGACGGCGGACCGGAGCATGCCGAGGACGAACATCCCGGCGAACATCGCGACGACCATCTCGGCGTAGTGCCAGGCGAAGCGGCCCCAGCGGCGGCCGGTCGGTGCTGTCTGTTTCATGGTCCAACCGTGTCGCCGTACCGGCCGCGCGCCAAGGAGAGCGGTCGCACAGGTCCGTAAATCTGGGACTCCTGTCCGTTCTGGCATAGGGTCCCCCCATGTCCGAACGCCGCGTCACCGTCATCGGGTACGACGCGGCGGAACTGCTCGACATCGCCTGCGTGACCACGACCCTGGAGAACGCGAACCTGCAGGGCGCCGGCTCCCGCCTACCGCGTGCGCCTCGGCTGTTCCTGGAACACCTCGGGCGGGCACCCGGACGGTTCGTGCGGCAGGCCCGTACCGAGGCCGCCGCGCACCTCCTGGTCTCGACCTCCCTGCCGATGACCGGCGTGGCGGCCCGCTGCGGCTTCGGGACGACCGAGACCCTGCGCCAGGCGTTCGTCGACCGGTACGGGGTCCCGCCCTCGCGGTACCGGTCGACGGCGACGTCCGCCACACGGCCTGACACGGCCCCAGCACGGCCCTGACGCGTTCCCGGCGCGGGTCTGACACGGGCCCCAAGACGGCCCTGACGCGTTCCCGGCGCGGGCCGCCGTTCCTCGCGTCGCGGCGGGGCGCGACGCTCCCGCGCAGGTCAGCGCGCAGGTCAGCGCGTTATAGAAGAGCGCGCACCGGCCCATACCACCGCGTTATGGAACTTTGCTAGGTACTCAGCGGCCCTTCTCGATGCCAACTTTATGGAGCCCGGACTTCTCAGGGCTCCTTGTATCCCTCCTACCCCCCAAGGGACATCGAGAGGAGTCACCCCGCGTGAATCCGAAGGTCAAGCTTGGCGCCGTGGCCGTACTGGCCGTCGCCGCCATGACCACCCCCACGGCGGTGAACGCCGCCACCCCGGCGGACAGCGCCGCCGCCCGTACCGTGTCCGCCGAGCCGCCGGTGTTCGCGCCGCCGGACGCGGAGGCGCGCAGCCGCGCGGTCACCACCGCCAACGCGACCCTCGCCGCCAGGTCGGAGGCCGTCCTCAAGGGACAGAACGAGAGGTTCACCCTCACCAGGAACATCTCCGGCGCGTACGGCCTGCAGTACCTGACCTACGCGCGCACCTACCGCGGGCTGCCGGTCTACGGCGGTGAGGTGGTCGTCTCCACCGACCGGGCCGGAGAGCTCGTCGGGTCCGTGACCTCGGGCCAGCAGGCCAGGATCACGATCGACGTCACGAGCAAGGTGGACGCCGAGGCCGCGGCCGCCACCGCCCGCGCGCAGCTGCCCGTCGTGGAGACCGTGGCCACGCCCAAGCTGCTCGTGCACGCCGCCACCACGACGCCGAAACTGGCCTGGGAGGTGGTCGTCACCGGCGCCACCGCCGAGGCTCCGAGCGTCCTGCACGTCTTCGTGGACGCCCTCGACGGATCGATCGTCGACTCCTACGACGACGTGCACGCCGGGACCGGCAACAGCTACTACAACGGCAACCCGGTGACCATCCAGACCTCGGGCTCGGGCAGCTCGTACTCGATGACCGACACCACCCGTCCCGGCCTGCGCTGCGGCGGCCAGAACGGCTCGGCCTACACCGGGACCGACAACTCGTGGGGCAACGGCTCGGGCACCAACCTGGAGACCGCCTGCGTCGACGCG
Source organism: Streptosporangium nanhuense (assembly GCF_059358815.1). NCBI lineage: Bacteria > Bacillati > Actinomycetota > Actinomycetes > Streptosporangiales > Streptosporangiaceae > Streptosporangium > Streptosporangium nanhuense. Next base: position 205,989 of record NZ_JCADBG010000015.1, on the reverse strand, counting down.
TTGTACGCGGCCCAGACGGAATGGAACATGCTCAGCGCCTGGCTGGGCCGCAACGGGTTCAACGGCTCGGGCGGCGCCTTCCCTGCCCGGGTCGGCCTGAGCGCCGTCAACGCCTACTGGAACGGCAGCTACACCAGCTTCGGGCGCAACAGCGCGAACACCAGGCAGGCCACCCCGATGGATGTGGTCGGCCACGAGTACGGCCACGGCATCTTCCAGTACTCCGGCGGCAGCGGGGGCAGCGGCAACGAGGCCGGCGGTCTGAACGAGTCGACCGGCGACATCTTCGGCGCGCTGACCGAGCACTACGCCAACCAGCCCGCGTCCCTCGACCCGCCGGACTACCTGGTGGGCGAGGAGGTCAACCTGACCGGCGCGGGCGAGATCCGCAACATGTACAACCCCTCGGCCAAGGGGCACCCGAACTGCTACAGCTCGTCCATCCCCTCCACCGCGGTTCACGCGGCGGCCGGGCCGCAGAACCACTGGTTCTACCTGCTCGCCGAGGGCACCAACCCGGTGGGCAAGCCGGCCAGCTCCGTCTGCTCGGGGCCGACGAGCCTGACCGGCATCGGCATCCAGAAGGCCGGCCGGATCTTCCAGGCCGGTCTGAACACCAAGACCAACCCGTGGACGCACGCGAAGGCGCGCAGGGCCACCGTGGCCGCCGCCAAGTCGCTCTACCCGAGCGGCTGCACCGAGGTGAACGCGGTCAAGGCCGCCTGGAGCGCGGTGAACGTCCCGGCCACCAGCGGCGAGGTGTCCTGCCCGTAACAGGGGGCGGTCTCCCGCGCCGACGGTGACCCCACCGTCCGGGAGATCCACCGGCCGGAGGGCTCACCGGCCGAGGACGGCCATACCCGGACGGACCGGTGCGGCGGGCGGTGATGGGGCCGCCCGCCGCACTTCCTCACGCCGCACTTCCTCACGCGGCACGCGGCATGCGACATGCGACATGCGGCATGCGGCAACAAGGCACCCTCGCCCCGGGCGAGACGACTCCGGCCCTCGCGGGCACCTCCGCGGGGGCCGGACCGCTGCCCGGACCGCTGTCAGGACCGCTGCCCGGACCGCGCTCCGGGTCTCAGCTCGGATCGCTGTCCGGATCTCGGCCCGGATCTCGCCCCGAACGACGAATGGTGATTCGGAAGTCGGAAAAGGGTACATACGCGCTGCTGAAAACGTGGAGAGGTCGACCGGAGACGGGAACGAGGCGGTCATGACGATCCTCAGCCGACCACGGGCCGGGGCGCCGCTCCCCCGCCCGGCCGGATGAGCAACGGCCCGGACGAGGTGACGTCCGCCCGGGACCGGGAGGGGGCGGACCCCCGCCGCTGGAAGGCACTGACCGTCTGCCTCGTCGCCGGTTTCATGACCCTGCTGGACGTCAGCATCGTCAACGTCGCGCTGCCCGCCATCCGCACCGGCCTGGACGCCCCGCAGAGCGCCCTGCAGTGGGTGGTGTCGGGGTACGCGCTCACCTTCGGGCTGATACTGGTCCCCGCCGGGCGGTTCGGCGACATGTACGGCCGGCGCAACGCGTTCGTCTTCGGCGTCGTGCTGTTCACCCTGGCCAGCGCGGCGGCCGGGCTCGCCGAGAACCCGACCCTGCTGGTCGTCGCGAGGCTCGTGCAGGGGCTGGCGGGCGGGGTGATCAACCCGCAGGTCAGCGGGCTGATCCAACAGCTCTTCAGGGGGGCCGAGCGCGGCAGGGCGTTCGGGATGCTGGGCACCGTGATCGGTATCTCGACCGCGATCGGCCCGCTGCTCGGCGGGCTGTTGATCAACCTCGGCGGCGGCGTCAACGGGTGGCGCCTCGTCTTCTACGTCAACGTGCCGATCGGCGTCCTGGCCGTGGTCCTGGCGTACCGCTACATCCGGCCCACCGCGAAGGAGACGCGTCCGCGGGAGAGCATGGACCCCGTGGGCGTGCTGCTGCTCGCCGCCGGAGTCGTGCTGGTGCTCCTGCCGCTCGTCGAGGGGCACCAGTGGGAGGCCTCGGCGAGGTGGCCGTCCCTGATCGGCGGGCTCGCCGTGCTGGCCGTCTTCGCGGCCTGGGAGCGCCGGTACGGGCGGCGCCACCAGCCGGTGGTCGACCTGTCGCTGTTCCGCAGGCGCTCGTACGCGCTCGGCGTCCTGGTCGGGGCGCTCTACTTCGCGGGCTTCACCGCGGTCTTCTTCATCCTCACCCTGTACCTGCAGAACGGCCTGGGCTACTCGGCCCTGGAGGCGGGGCTGGCGACCACGCCGTTCGCGGGAGGGTCGGCCGTGGCCGCCCTGTTCGGCGGCCGGATCGTCACCCGGCTGGGCCGCCCCCTGGTGGTGGCCGGGCTGGTGACGGTCGCGGTCTCCCTGGTCGTCACCGCGCTCGCCGTGCAGCTGGTCCCCGGCACGCACGTGGCCTGGGCCACCGCGGTGCCGCTGCTCCTCGCCGGCCTGGGCAGCGGCCTGGTGATCTCCCCGAACCAGACGCTGACCCTGTCCGAGGTGCCGGTCGTCAGGGCGGGCTCCGCGGGGGGCGTGCTCCAGACGGGACAGCGCATCGGCACCGCCGTGGGCATCGCGGCGATCGGTTCGGTGTTCTTCTCCGAGGTCGCCTCCTCGCGCGGCGACTACGCGACGGCGTTCCGCCACTCGCTGCTGGTCACCGTCGCCTTCGTGCTGGTCGCGCTGGTCGTGGCCGTCACCGACGTGATCGCCTCCCGCCGCGCCGCCCGTCCCTGAGTGCTCGCCACGCCTTCTCCTGTCGCCGGGGACTCACAGTTCCTCAAGCAGGGCGCGAACCCCCTCGTTCCCCGGGTGGTCGGCGCCGTGGAACTCGATCAGGTCGTCGAGAAGCCCGGCGAACGTCCGCCTGGCGGAGGTGACGTCACCGCAGCGGCGCTGAAGCATGCCGATCTGACGCCGGAGTTCCAGCGTGCGCGGATCCTCGGCCCCGAAGATCCGTAGTTCGTCCTGGAGCAGCCCCTCAAGCCGCTTCAGCGCCGTCACCGGGTCGTCGGCCTGAGCGTGGCAGGTGGCCTCCCTCAGCCTGCAGTGCAGCACGCGCTCGTCATCGGCACCGTACAGCCGGGCGAGATCATGCGTGAGGTTCGCGTAGTCCTCGGCGGCGTCCTCGTACCCGTGCCCGTCGTAGCGTGCTCCGGCGAGTTGCAATCGCATGCCGATCACTTCGGGGTTGTCGGGGCCGAGGATCGCGTTCGCCGGTTCCACCAGCTCGGCCAGGATGTCGGCGGCCTGGCCGAACATGGACTCCCGGATCAGGGACTCGGCCTCCCGCCTGGCCATTCCCAGGTCCGACTCGCCGAATTCCTCCGGCTCCGCCTCCGCCGGATGCGTCCTCGGCGCGAGCACCCGGCTGACCACACCGGCGTACATCCGCACGGGGCTCTGACCGGTACGGACGAAGTCCCCCAGCGGTCCCAGCCCGGTCACGAAAGGCAGCAGGCTCTCGTACACCTCACCGGCCGAACCCGGCCGATCCTGGGGGCGCTTCTCCAGCAGCCCGAGCACCAGGCTCTCCAGGGCGCCGGGGATACCGCGGCGGAACCGGGTCACCGGTGCGGGAGCGTCCTGGACCTGCCGGGTCATCACGGCGAACGCGTTGTCCCCGGTGAACGGCCTGCGACCGGTCAGCAGTTCGTGCAGGACGCAGCCCAGCGAATACAGATCACTGCGAGCGTCGATCGGATAGTGCTGCACCTGTTCGGGTGACATGTACTCGGCCGTGCCCATGAACTGCCCCGTCGCCGTCAGCCGGGTGTATCCCGGCTCCAGGAGCAACGCGAGCCCGAAGTCGATCACCTTGACGGTCCCGTCGACGCAGAACAGCAGGTTGGTCGGCTTCAGGTCGCGGTGGAAGACGGACAGCTCGTGGGCGGCGGCGAGCACGGCGCACACCTGGGCCGCGATGGCCGTGGCCCAGCCGATGGGCAGCGGATGGTACTCACCGGCCAGGATGTCGACGTTCTGTCCCTCGACGAACTCCATCACCATGAACAGCCGGGGCTGGGCGGTCGCCGGATCCTCGAAGGTGCCCGCGTCGTAGACGGTCGGCGTCCCCGGGTGGGAGAGGCGGGCCAGCACCTTCGACTCGGTGAGGAACCTGCGCCTCAGCTCGTCGTCGTACTTGCCGTCGGGGAAACGGATGAGCTTGACCGCCACCCTCCGGTCCAGCCGGCGGTCGTGACCGCCCCAGACCTCGCCCATGCCGCCCGCGCCGAGAGGCAGCGGATCCAGCGCGTAACGGTCGCCGATGACCCTGATCATGAGGAAAAGCTACGGACGTAACGCGCCTTCGACAAGTCCGTCGAACCCGAGCCGGACGACGCTCTGGGCCAGGGCGCTCGCCTCGCGGGCGGCGTCCTCGAAGTCGATCAGCCTTTTGAACGCCTCACCGTAGACGCGTTGGTCGTCGACGGGCAGCCGGGGGATCTGCACCCGCCGGGCGTCGATCCTGCTGGAGGCCGCCGACGCGCGGGCCGCGCCGGAACCGCCCGCGACACGCAGAAAGCCGGCCAGGAAGTAGGGGTCGATCCGGTCGGGGTCGGCGCGGAAGAGCAGCAACTGCGGGCCGAGTGCCACTCCGGCGCCGGTCATCACGCGTGCGGCCGGACCGCTCGGTGTCAGCGGGATCACGACATCACCTGCCTGGACGATGACCGTGCCGAGCTCGGAGACCGTGGTTCCCGTCGGCCCCCTCCCCTTCACGACGTCTCGCACCGTGAGCACGGGCAGGTCCCCGTGATCGGTCGTCATCCTGAGCGGCGCCTGGTGGATGGTGACCACCCCGGCCTTGATCAGCTCTCCGACGGTGGTCATCGGCAGGTCCCGGCGATCCGGCGGCACCGTCAGGTCGGGGATCGCACCGGCCAGCGCCGTGACGGCCGAGGCCAGCCGATCCCTCACCGCAGGGAAACCCGGTGTGACCTCGCCCGGTGCGACGAGGTGACGAGGTGTGGACAGGTCCACCTCGTCGTCGAGCAGGTCGATGATCCGGACGGTACGGCTGACGCCCGGCAGCACGGCGTCCGGATCGGCGTCGAAGCGGCGCCAGGCCCGCTCCACCGTCGAGAGGTCGTCCGTGGCGTCCACCATGAGCACGCTGGAGGGCAGTTCCCGCCCCGGCGACGGCCTGCGAAGCACCCAGAGGTCCGGGGCCGAGCCGGACCCCGGTGTCGCCCCCGCCGGAAGGGTGACGATCGCCCGCAGCGCCCCGGAGCGGAGCAAGTTCCCGCGGATCCGGCGGCCGGAGCGGCGTCCGGCCGCGCTGGGAGGCATCATGATGACGACCACTCCCCCGGGCCTGACGTGGGCCAGGCAGTGCTGCACCCACGCCAGCTCGGACTCACCTCGCGGCGGCAGGCCGTACTCCCAGCGGTGGTCGCTGACGAGCTCCTCGTATCCCCAGTTCCTGTCGCTGAACGGCGGGTTGCAGAGCACCGCGTCGACCTGTTCCCAGGAAAAGGCGTCGGCACGGAGCGAGTCTCCGGCCCGGATGGTTCTCTGCTTCCCGGCGAACCCGAGGCGGGCGTCGCTCAGCCGGGCCGACGCAGCGTCGAGGTCCTGGCCCAGGACGTGCGTCGCGGTCGAGGCCAGCAGCAGCGTTCCGATGCCGCAGGCAGGGTCGAGGACGGTGTCGCCGTCCACCAGGCTCGCCATCAGCCGGGCCACGGCCGCGGGGGTGTCGAGCAGGCGGCGCGAGTGCGCCTCGGTGTAGCGCTCGCACAGGAAATCGAACGCCTCCGCCTCGCCGACCCGGTCCGACCACCCGGCGATGTCCCCGAGCAGGTCCGCGTCGATCTCCCAGGTGAGTTCGGCGTCCATCCCGAGCCGGCGGGCCAGCAGAAACGTACCGGCCTCGCTGACCAGCTCGATCAGGTGCAGATCGTCGCCGACGCCGCGCAGCCGTTGCCAGATCCGGTCGCCGGGAGAGGCGGTGAAGCCCTTGTCGTGCCGCCCGGCCCAGGCCTCCACCTCGCGCAGCGAGAACAGCGGGCTGGAGGCGGTCCCGCCGACCGGCTGGGGAAAGTCGTCGAAGCGTTTGCGCCAGTTGCTCACCGCGGCCCTGCCGACATCGGCCAGGCGGGCGATGTCACCCGCGTTGACCGTCGTGTCACCGCTCATACGGCACCGTCCGGAAGCCACAGGTCGAGCCCTGCACGCTTGAGACGCTCGCGCCGGACCTCGTAACCGGGCATCGCCAGGGCGACGACCTTCCAGAAGGCCGGACCGTGATCGCGGTGCCGGATGTGCGCCAGCTCGTGCAGGAGAACGTAGTCGATCAGGTCGGGCGGCAGCTGCATGGTCGCCCAGTGGATGTTGACCCGGCCGTCCACCGAGCAGGACCCCCAGCGGTGGCCGAGCGGCATCACCCGCAGCCCCGAGAGCGTCACCCCGACGCGTTCGGCCCACGGCCGGATCCGCCGTCGCAACCAGGGTTCGCCGACCTTCTGGTACCAGCGGACGAGGTGCCGGGGCGCGTCCTCCAGGTCGGTCCTGGCGAGCTCCAACCGGCCGCGCACCAGCCGCACCGGCCCCTCGTCCACGAGCAGCAGCCGGTACGAGCGGCCGAGGTAGGGGAAGCCCTCGCCGGAGACGTACTCCCGCTCGGGTCTGGGCTCGCCGAGAGACCTGCGCTCGGCGATCTTGCCGTACAGCCAGCGGCGTCTGGACTCGATGATCTTCACCAGCGCGTCCCGGTCGACCTGTGGCGGGACCACGGCCGTCACCGAGGCGTCCCGTTCGACGGTGAGCCGGACCGAGCGCCGCCGGTCGGAGACCTCGACGGTGACGTCGAGGTCTCCGACGGTCAGCGAGTCGGGAAGTGCCATGGTCACAAGCATGCCAGCCCTCCGGATCACTCCCGGACGATGCCCTTCCGGTTGCTCTCGACGACGTCGAACAGCTTGTCGGCCAGTTCGGCGATCTGCTGGTAGCGGCAGACATCCATCAGTTCCCTGGCGATCTGGTGACGAAACGCCTCCTTGTCGGCGTCCTTGCGCCAGAAGTCACGCCGGGTGGTCACCTCGACGGCGAGCCCGTGGATCGTCCGCGCCACGTCGGCGAGCGCGGCCCCCGCGTCGTCGGGGAGCATCCCGTCGCGGTGGGTCTCGCTCAGCAGCACGCCGTACAGCGGGCCCTCGACCGGGCCGAGCCCGTGCGGGTACTCCGGGCGCTCGTCGCGGGCTTCGGCGATCAGCGCCGCGAAGGCGAGCACCTGCTGCTCGAAGTCCTCCTTGAACTCCTCCAGGATCCGCTCCAGCCGCTCGCTGAGCTTGCGGTAGCGCTCCGGGTCCTTGGCCAGGTGTACGTCGATGTGGTGGCGGAGGGCGTGCTCCATCTCGGATGCCTTGGCCCGGGATCCGCCCGCCATGGCCTCCACCTTGGTGTCGAAGTCGGGCGAGGTGAGCGCGACCGGCGGCAGCTTCTGTTCCACGCCGAGCGACTCCACGTGCTGGTCGATGAGCTCGCGGATCTTCGCGCCGTACAGGCTCGGGTCGAACTCGCCGTCCGGGAGGCGGTAGCGGCTACGGGTGTGCAGCTTGATGAGCGCGAACAGCTTCACGTCCGGCAGGTACGGCCTCGCCTCCGGGTTGGGCAGCACCGCGTCGACCGTGGTGAGGAAGCGCTTCAGCTCGACCTCGAACCTGTCCCTCAGCTCCGGGTCCCTCAGCAGCTCGACGCAGTCCTCGACGACGTCGTCCCTGCGCAGCGGATCGTCCGCGTCCGCCAGGGGGATCCCCCGGTCGGTGAAGAGCATCCGGACCCTGGCGCGCTGCGGCTCCAGCTTGAGGACCTCGTCGCCGATGTCCTTGAGCGCGCCCTGGATGTCCTCCGCCGCGTACGCCTTCAACGCCTCGTTGAGGTGGTTGGCGACCCCGAAGTAGTCGACGACGTAGCCGCATCTCTTCTGCGGCCCGGCGACGCGGTTGACCCGGGCGACCGCCTGGAGCAGCTCGGCCTCCTTGAGCGACCTGTCGATGTACATCACCTGCTCGATCGGCGCGTCGAACCCGGTGAGCAGCATCGACTTGACGATCAGGAACGCGATCGGGCGCTCCTCGTCGTCGGCGAACGGACGGGTGAACGCCTCGACCCGCTTGTCCTGCTCGGTCGAGTCGGTCCACGTGTGGTACTCGGCCGTGTCGTTGCCGTCGGCGGAGATCACCGGCACGAAGTCCATCCGCCGGATCAGGTCAAGACGTTTGGCCGCCGCGACCAGGAACGCCTTTCTGCCCCTGAGCTCCGTCGGGTCGATCTCCCGTACGTGGGCGGGCAGCTTCTCGATCTCCCTGACCAGCTCGTCCCTGGCCGCGATCAGCGCGACGCGGTAGCGCAGCGTGGCGAGCCTGCTGGTGGCCACCACCTGCGCCTTGTACCCGCCGGGCAGCACGGTCTCGACGTAGTGCCGCAGCATGCTCCTGGCCTTGGCCGCGATCAGCCTCTCGGCCTCCAGCACGTCGCCCTTGGTGGCGTAGCGCTTCTGGAGCACCTCGCGCTGCTCGTCGGTGAGGTCGAACATGTCCTCGAAGACCTCGTCGAGGTCCCGGCCGTCGCGCACCGCGCCCTTGACCGCGTACCCCTCGTAGAAGATCGGCACGATGACGCCGTCCTCCTCGGCCTCCTTGAGCCGGTACTGGTCGATGAAGTCGCCGAAGATCTCCATCGTGGTCTTCCTCGCCCGCCGCTCCGTGATGATCGGCGTGCCGGTGAACCCGATCCTGGCGCAGTTGGGCAGCGCCTCCAGGAGGTTGGCGTGCAGGGCGGAGCCGTGCGAGCGGTGCGCCTCGTCGATGAGCACCAGGACCGACTCGTCGATGTTGAGCTCCCCGAAGACCGAGCTCCGGTCACTGAGGCCGGCAGCCCGGTTGCGTACGTCCTGCTGCTTCTGGATCATCACGAAGACGACGCCGGGACCGCGCCTGGCGAGGTACGCCCTGGCCTCCTCGACGTTCCGGGCGACGTCGACCTTCTCCCCCGTCAGCCGCATCGTCTCGCTGAGCTGCTTCTGCAGCTGGGTCCTGTCGGTGACCAGGACCACCTTCATGTCGTCCAGCCCCGGTGTCATGCGGAGCTTGCGGACCAGGAAGGTCATGGTGAGGCTCTTGCCGGAGCCCTGGGTGTGCCAGATGATCCCGCCGCGCCGGTCCTGCTTGCCGTCGCGCTTCCTGGACGGCTCGGTGCGCAGGTTCCTGATCGACTTCTCCACCGCGCGATACTGCTGGTAGCGCGGCGCGGCCTTGACGATCACCCCGTCCTTGGTGGGCAGGAACGTCACGTAGTTGTGCGCGATGTCGAGCAGCCGCCTCGGGTGCAGCACGACCCCCGCCAGGATCTCCTGGTTCCTGACCGTGCCCACCTGGTCGGCCAGCTCCTCCCTAGACATCGGGAAGGGGTCGCGCCAGGGCACGTAGTGCTCGGCCTCGGCGGTGAAGGTGCCCAGCCGCGCGTCCTCCCCCGAGGCGGCGACGGTGAGCTGCACGGTGTTGAAGAGCTTCGGCACCCCCTGGCCGGGGCTGTACGGCGGGCACTCGGCGTAGCGCCTGATCTGCTTGACGGCCTTCGCCGTGGCACCGGTGCCGGGCCTCTTGCACTCGACCACCACGAGCGGGATCCCGTTCACGAACAGCACCAGGTCGAGCACGACGTGGTTCTTCGGCCCCTGCCTGCCGGGGATGTTCACCCGGAACTGGCTGACCACCGTGAACTCGTTCGCCGACGCCTTCTCCGGGTCCCACTCGATGTAGTGGATCAGCTGGTCGCGGCCCTGGTTCCAGCCGTCGAGGCCCGGTACGGCGAAGCCGTTGACCAGCAGCTCGGTGGCCTTCTGGTTCGCCTCCAGCAGGCTCGACACCCCGGGCCTGCGCAGCGCGTTGACCGCCTGGCTGATCCTGCGCTCGTCCAGCCAGGGCCTGCCGTCGGGCCCGAGGTTGATCCGGAGGATCGCGGCCCGGAGCCTGCTCTCCAGGAAGACCTCGTCGAAGGAGGTCCGCTGCGAGTTCTCGGGCTCCAGCACGGCGAGCGCGCCCGTCTCGGCCCCGGCGAAGTGGGTCCAGCCCATCTTCTTGAGCTGGTTGATCAGTGGCGCCTCGACCTCGCTGTACTCGCTCAACGGATTCCTCTTCCCTCGTCGTCATTCGCATCTGACCGTCGGCACGCCTGGTTCGCTGGGCGAACGGTGACGTGTCTGGAAAAATCCCCCGAGTGAACTTCTGGTGATCCGTTGTTTTCTAGATGGATCACCTTTTGGTGCGTTCTACAGCGTGTTCTCTATGTCCTTGACCCGCACGCGCCCTGTCAGCAGGTCGTCTATAAGGCCCCGCCTTAGTTCGGACAGCTTTTGGCGCATCCCCATCGAGTTGGTAAGGCGAGCATCATGAGCAGCGACTATCTTGACTATTCTATTTTGCTCATCGAGCAAAGGAAGGTCGATTCGAATATTTCGAACATCGGTTAATGTAACCTTTGGTCGCGTTATACCGCCAGTAATAGCACGAACTTGAGAGCGCACTATTCCATGATTTATTGCAAGCGCCAGCCAGTGCGGATTGACTATTCTCACGTTAGGTCTTAGGCGAACAATGTCCGCAGTGATAATTCCGTCCGCCATATCATCTGGATAAACGGCCGCCACACATGGCGGCAGCCCCATTTTCGTGAGGACCACGTCTTGAGCACGCACCTGATGCGCAGACAGCGCACGCGCCTTAGTCGAGTCTACGTAAACATTACTGACCCAACGAAAACCATCCGCATGTACATCTCGGACGAAAACCACAGGAATACCGCTGGGCCGATAATCTCCTGCCGTCAGATCACTCCCAAAAGGCCCGATGACAGTACTACCGCTTTCTTTCAATGCCAAATCGATCAGCGACACCGAAGAACCTGAAAGCTCGGAAATAAGCCGATCAAGGATACCTCTTCGAATTAGACCACCCTTATCGACCTGACGGTCAATAGAATTTATCTTCAAATCAACAGCATCAAGGATCTCCACAATCCGTCGCTGCTCACACATAGGGGGCAGAGGGAAACCCATCTTGGCAAAGCGATCAGCACCAAGGTGCGCTATGCTCGTCGTTTGTTTGGCAATCTTCCGAAACTCCCCACAGTCCATCCAGTGCTTGAACACAGCACGAGCAAAGCCAGGAATAGCACGATAAGATCGAAAGCGAATAAGCGTGTTCTGAAAACAGATCCCAGGAGGACCGTCATACAGAGCCGAGCGGCCGACAAGCTCTAAACTCTGCCCTTCATTAAGGAGAATGTCTCCAGGCTTCAAGGAATAAGCGTCGAACTCATTAGGACTAAAGTTCATTTCCAGAACATCTGAATAGTCAATTCGCCCATCAAAGACATTTGCCACCCTTAAGTATGGGCGCATATGAGGGCCAGACGCATGTTCAGGAGAACGCTGTCGGCCGAGTTTCACCTCTCCGACCTCGCTTACTCGGAGCAGGTCCCAGCCCGCAGGAACACTACGCATAGCCAAGCTCCTTCAGGAATCCGTCAAGGCGACGCGCTGCGGTGTCTCCGTCGGATTCCAGGGTGCGAAGCGTTACCGCGTACTTCTCCCCCCAGGCGCGGAAGCGAACGGCCAGACTATGGCGACGATTAGCGGTTTTGGCGCCGAGACGAGCGGAAAGATCTGTCTTGATTATGCCGAGGACCAAATCCATTGCTGTCTCCCCTACAGTGGGAATCAAAACGTCTGAGTCGACTTTCCCCTTCGAAAACTCCAGCGCTTCGGACATCATCAGGTCCAACTGGCCGATCACGATGCCATCTCCACTGCCGGTACCGCTTCCCAACAATTCCACAGCAGCGCGACGGCCAATCATAGGAGCGCATGCCGCACGAAGCCTAACGAGAAACTCTTGTTCCAAGTCCTTGAAAACTCTCCTAGCCGCAGCAAGGTCGGCTTTGAGTTTCTTCAGTTCGGCTGGACTCAGCGTTTCCTCAGGCTCCTCGGCTTCCTCGTCCTCACCCGGGGTCGCGGTGGCCGCCTTTACCTGGGCGTCCAGTTCCGCGCGCCGAGCCTCGGCCTTCTGAAGCTGATCCAGGTAGTCCGGAAGCAGGAGCGGGACCACGCGGTGTTCGCGGGCTTTGCGGCGTTGGGCGGCTACGCGAGCCTTGTCGCGGGCCTCTTCCAGGCCGTCCTCGGAGAAGGCGGCCTCGATCGTGGAGAGCCAGCCCCGGACGACGCCGCTGAACTCGTTGTAGGAGAGCGTCCGGATGTCGTACTGCGCCTCCCCCCACCAGGAGGCGATCACCCCGGCCAGCTCGAAGCGGTCGAGCAACCCAAGCGGTGACAGCTCGGCGACGAACGACGCCAGCAGCTCGGCCCGGACCTCCATGACCTTCTTGGTCGAGGGAAGCTCGATGAGCCGCTTGCTGTGCCGTCCCCACCACTCGTCAAACGCCTCGCGCAGCCGGTCCTCCGCCGCACGGGTCAGCGACGGGATCCGCTCGGCGGTGGCCTGCCAGCCCTCGGGGAGAAAGTCGTAGTAATCGGTGTCACGCTCGGCGAACAGCGCGTGCGGGTCGACGTCGAAGGCCGCGAACAGCGGCTCGAAGGCGCGGACCTCGGCCTTGGGGACCCCGCCGTGCAGGTGGGCGCGGACGTCCTGGGGCTCGGGCGGCGGGGTGTTGTCGACGTATCGGCGGATGTTGAGGTTGAAGTCGTTCTCGCGCAGTTCCTCGATGTCGACGACACGGGCGAAGCCGGGGATGTCGCTGTAGTCCTCAAAGGCGGAGACGATCTTCTCGGCGTGCTGAGGGTCGAGGTAGTTCTGCGCGCGGCCCGAGGTGTATTCGCGGTCGGCGTTGATGAACAGGATCTTGCCTCGATACTTCTCCTCACGCCGTGCCGTGCCGCGCAGGATCAGGATGCAGGCGGGGATGCCGGTGCCGTAGAAGAGGTTGGGCGCGAGGCCGATGACCGCTTCGAGGCGGTCGGCCTCGATGATGCCCTGGCGGATCTTCTTCTCGTCACCGCCCCGGAAGAGCACGCCGTGCGGCAGGACGATGGCGGCCAGGCCGGTGGGGGCGAGCACGGCCAGCACGTGCTGGGCGAACATCAGGTCGGCCTTCTTGCCCGAGGCCGGCGTGTAGCCGTACTGGAAACGCTCCTTGTGCTCCAGGCTCGCCGGGTCGTAGTTCTGCGAGAACGGCGGGTTGGTGAGCACCCGGTCGAAGCGCATCAGCTCGCCGCCCTCGACGTGCTGGGGCGAGGCCAGGGTGTCGTCGTTGCGGATGTCGGCGTTGGCGACGCCGTGCAGGATCATGTTCATCTTCGAGATGGACCAGGAACCGCCGTCGTTCTCCTGCCCGTAGAGGGACAGGTCACGGACGTCCTGGCCGTGCTCGGCGATGTATTCCTTAGCGTGGATGAGCATGCCGCCGGAGCCGGAGCACGGGTCGTAGATTCGCATGCCCTGCTGGGGCTTGACCAGGCGGTTCATCATCCGGACCACGCCGCGCGGAGTGTAGAACTGGCCGCCCTTCTTGCCGCCCTCGTCGGCGAACTCGCCGATCAGGTATTCGTAGGCGGCGCCGAGCAGGTCAGGGAACTCGAAGTCGTCGTTGCGCAGCCGGTAGCGGTCGAAGTGGTCGATGAACTGCTGGATCTTCTTGTCGGGGATCGTGGAGTTGCCGACCCGCCGGGTGAAGTCGATGTGCCCGAGGACGTCTTTGAGCGGGAGGTTCTCCTCCTCCAGCGCCTCCAGCGCCTTGTTGAGAAGATCGCCCGGCGCCTTCTTGCGGGACTCCGCCCTGATGTGGCTCCAGCGTGCCCGCTCGGGCACGAAGAAGGCGCCCTGGTAGAGGAACGGCAGCTCGGCGGTCTGCTCTGCCTGCTCCTGGGTCTTTCCATTGGCCTTCTGCTCCGCGATGACCTGCTCGCGCATCTCGTCGAACTGGTCGGAGCAGCGCTTGAGGAAGAGCATCCCGAAGATGTAACGGCCGTACTCGGCGGCGTCCATCTTGCCGCGAAGGATGTCGGCCGCACCGAACAGGTGCAGTTCCAACTGCGGCAGGGTCAGCTTCGCCACTGGCGGCCTTTCTCGCGGGGGTTCCCGAAGGACTCAGGCTAGCCAGACCGGGACACCTGAGCGGCAGGTTTCCCGGCCGACCGCAACCCTACAGCGATCAGCACCAGTTGACTACATCAATTCGTGTGTGAACTTCAGTCACATCAAAATCGCTCTCGCGGGACTCACTTTCCTCTGCCCAGGCTCACCGGCGTCGCGCCTCCCGAACGGTTCGCTTCCATGAACGACAACTTCAAGATCGCCCCCGGTCAGGCGGCCAGCTCGCTGTTCAGGTGATCACGGAACTCGCGAACCATCACGCTGTCCTTGTACGGCTCAAGCTGTCCGGCGAACTGGCGGGCAAGCTCCACCGTACGAGCGGAAGTCAGTGTTTTGGTCGCCGGAATCGCGGCTCGGGCCGAGTCGAGAGCCTGTTCCAGCTCCCCCATACCGAGATATGCCTCGGCGGCATGCAACTGGTTGAACTGAGCGGAGCGAGGAAGGCGTGCACTGAACTCGGCCACGACCTCCTCCGCACAGGCCGCCGCCCGCTGGTGATCACCCAGTAGGCTCCAGCAGCGCCCAGCCTGGGCCGTCAACTCCACCGCTTCGAACCTGTCGACCCATGCCGGATCGCGGTCGGTGACTCCTTGAGCGTGAGCGCGCTCGGCCTCGGCAAGCAGGCGCTCGATCTGCCCGGCACTGTGCCGATCCTGGGTCTCGACCGGTCTGGCCTGCAAGGCCATCGCCCTGGCCTCCCCGGCCAGCACCAACGCCATGACCCGTGGAGGTGCCTCAGCCCGGCGGGCCGTGTCGACGGCGGCTCGGGCCAGCCACACGGCCCAGGCCCCCTGCTCCAGGTGGATCGCCTGGCGGGTCAGCGTCGCCAGCACCCAGGCGCCGGTCAGCGGGTCGTCGCCGCTCTTGGCCAGTCGCAGCGCCTGGCCGAAGTGCTGCTGGGCCTGCCCGTGCCGGTTGAGGTCGAAGGCCGTCCAGCCCGCCAGCCAGGTCATCCCGGCCGCGGCCGTCATCAGCGCGGAGCCCACCCGGTCGTCGTAGCGGCCCCGCAGCAGCGGCGTCACGCTCTCGTTCAGGTATTTGACCACCACCGGGCGCACCAGCCCGGCCCCGAACCGCTGGTCTATCTGACCGAACGCCTTCTGCGCCTCGACGATTCGCGCCACGTCGGCGAGACCCACCACGCGCCCAGCCCCTTGCCGGGCAGCCGACGCGACCGGGGTGCCGTAGTTCCAGGAGACCAGCCACTCCCCCAGGGCTCCGGGCACGAACAGCAACGAGGCCAGCAGGTGACGCCGGGACGGATCCATCTCCAACCTCCACAGAAGCGCGGCCGACCTCACGGTAGCCGCCGGTGAGCCGTCGCCACAGTCCGCGATCGGCCACGATGAAGTCTCCCCGTAGGACCAGCCGTCTATCCACCGCTCGACCTCGACGGCCTCCACCCCGAACACGGCGGCGATCTGCGGCCGGTAACAAGCACGCACCCCCTGCTCGCCGCGCTCCCACCGCGCCCAGGTCGTCGGCGTCACCCCGAGCGCCTCCGCCGCCGCCTCCTGGCTCATCCCCCGCCGCACCCGCGCCCTCACCAGCTCGGGACGCTCCTTACGACTCCGTTGCCCGCCCATGACACCCTCCACCGGTAGCCGAACGACGACTCATTGTGATCACGGAGAGGCATCCGACACCACCCCGCCCCGGGAAACGACCAGGAATCGACCACCGGGGACGACGTTAACCGGCCAGGAGCTTGCCGACCGCCTGGTGGGAGACCCCGAGGAGCAGGCCGATGTCGCGATGCGGAAGGCCTTGCTCGTGCAGGTGCCGCGCGGTCTGGCGTGAACGGCTGACCGCGTCGTCGCGCAACCTGTCGGCCTCCTGCCGGACCTCCCTGGTCCGTGCGACCTCCGTCGCGAGTTCGTCCCCCAGCACGGGAACGACCGTGATCCGCCAGGTGGTCGCAAGCCGGCTGTCCGCCTCGGTGTCGAAGCGGAGCGCCAGCAGGTCGCGGACCGTCTCCTCTGCCTGGTCAAGGCGCCGCACCTGGGTGTGCGCGGGACGCCGCAATCCCGGCCCTTCGACCTCCAGCGCCCACCAGCCGCCGGACCGCTGAGCCGTGACCCGGAACTCACTCATCGCCTTCCCCCTCCTCGTCCTTCTCCATGTCCCGCAGAGCCTCGGCGAGCAGGGCCTCCCACTCCTTGAGAATGCCTTTGGCCGTCAGCTCGTTGATCTCAACGTGACGTGGCACGATCACCGCGTCTCCCCGGACGTACCACTTGTCGTGACCACCACCGTGCACATCAGGCTTCCTGGAGAACTCGAAGCCGTACCGCCTGGCCAGGCGCGCCATTCGAGCGAGCAGATCACTCCGTTTCATTCAGCGTAGTCAACGCGGTTGCCAGCATCAAGGCAACGAACTTGCCTGTACATCCGCATGGATTCCGCTTGCACCGTTTTTAGTCTCACATGCCCGTTCGAACTGGGGAAACGACCAGAGACCGGCCACACCGGACACACTGTTCCCGGAGCCTCGGCGAACGAGCAGAGACCGGCGTTCAGCCCGCCCCGCCCATCGCGTTTCCTGCTGTCCACGGTCACCGACAGCGAACGGAGCGTGCTCATGCGGCCATCCGGCGGCATCCCCCACGGTGCTCACGACCATCCCGGCGAGGATCTGACCTTCCCCTCGGATCACGACCGAAGAGGCACCGGCCTGACGGGGCAGAACGCCGGCCTGATGGGAGGCGGTGACGTTCGCGCGTTGGTCGAGGTCCTTCAACCGGGATCGGCCTCGCGCCGCGCTCGCGCCGTGGTCCGGGAGGTGCTCCGGGCGGCCGGTCTGGACGACGACGCCATCGCCGACGCGGAGACCATCGTGGCGGAGCTGGCCGCCAACGCCGAGAGGCACGCCTGTCCTCCGTACGAGCTGCGCGTCCTCAGCCTGGACGGCGTCCCCGCCTGGTGCGAGATCGTCGACGGCGACCCCGACCTCCACGAGGTCCGCATCATTCTCGATCTTCTCCACTCGGTGGAGGAGATCGGCCTGCCCCTGCTCGCCGAGAACGGCCGCGGCCTGCTCCTGGCCCACCGGCTCTCCCAAGGGCGGTGCCACGTCCACCCCACCACGACTCACACCACCGGCACCCCCGGCAAAGCAGTCACCTTTGCCTTACCCACACGCTCGGGCGCCTGTCCGCCCTTCCCACCCCTCCGCACCGGGGACGACCTCGACACCGGGACGAACACGATCCGCGCCACCGATCGTCCTCTGTGATGGTCGGGGGTTTCGCTTCCTCGCACGGGTCGACCCATCAGAACGGGCCTCACCTCGCCCGCGAAGCGAACGAAGCCCCGCGCATACCGTCGGGTGTGGTCGGCTTCAGAGTCTGCCGACCACACCCGACGGACCACTCGTCTACTCCGAGAAGCCCTTGCTTCTCAGCCGGTCGACCAGTTCGCTCATGCTCTTCGGCTCCAGCCACGGTGACTGCCCGGCGGCTTCCAGCGGTTCCTTGCCACCGACGAGCGCGGACCGGCCCGACTTCTGCTGGGCCAGGAGAGGGTCTTCGAAGACCAGGCCCTGTGGCGGAACGCTCATCAGGCGCGCACGCGCCGGAAGCCGTTCTCCCTCGTCAAGAACCTTCTGCTCATGCGCCGGCCGCTCTGTCGGGAAGATCATGACCTTCGTCCCGGCCGGAATCGATGTCGCGAAGTCCTGGACCGACCTTTCAGGCTTCCACTCCTCGGGCGGGAGGGAGTCGTCCCGGATGACGGGCCCCTGGCCGAGCTCGACGAAGGCCAGGTTCGCGGGCATGGACGTTCGCCCCTTCACGCCTTTGAGCGCGTCGGTCACCCTGACCTTCAGCACCACACGGTAATCGAGAGGGCCGCCCTCGTAGGTTTCCAGTATGGGGCCCTGCTGCCAGCCTTCCACCACCCCGGCCGCCACAATTGGGCGCCTTCCGGCCAGGGCCTCCGGCGAGGGCGCGAAATCGTAGTCTGCTTCGGCCCCGCGGAGAACGGACACGTCCAGGGATCCCCGGGTCGATTTTCCGGCGTCGCCCTCGTGACCGTTACCGGGCGGCGCCTCGGCTATTTTTCCTTCGTTCTCGTGAACCGCACACCCGGTGAGCAGCAGAGCGGCTGCCAATAGGGCGGTAACGCCGGAACGCTTTCTCATTGCTACCTTCCCTTCAGTCTAGAACCAGGCGTTGATGTGGTCTTTGTGGTGCTGATTGTATTGCCATGTCCATGACCCGGACGCTCCAGGAAGTTTTGTACTTGTCACGGATCCACTCGCCTGGCAGTCATGGGGCTGACCTGCCGCACCCGGGACATCCGGAGGATTGAGGTTCGGATTGTAGTGTGCAAGTCCGACCGAGTGCCCGAGCTCGTGGCAGACCGTCTTGATGTACTGGTGGTGAGGATCGGCCGAGGCGTCGATCGTCTCGTGGTTGATCCTGACATGCCACTGATCACACCATCCCGGCTGGGATGCCGTCCTCACCATGCACTCCACCTGGCCGTACGAGTCATCCACCCAGACCTGGAACCAGGCGGCGTCCGTCGCCGGATCCCCTCCGGGACCGTTGGAGTTTTGAATATCGCAGGGAGACTCCAGATACGTACCCTCGACATCGGTATTGTTCGCCAGATAGTTCATGGCACCAGGAATGTATGACTTGAGACCACTCCCCACTGACGTTGTGTAGCAGTAAGTGTGCACAGTCTTGTCTGGGGGAATCCCTTCCACCCACGGCCACAGATCCGCCGAAGCGGGTGCGATCGATGCCACCAGAGCGGCTACCAGTGAAACAACAAGGACAGACAGGCGACGTCCGACGGTCATGCATTTCCCTTCTGACGAGTCGGATGGACTTCACACGAGCGCTGTCACGAAAACCACCAAGCCTGTCAAAGGCTAATAAGCCGGAAAAAGGCATACAAGTCTTGATCTTCGATCTCCCCGATGTTAACCGCAGGGGATTCAACCGCTACCCGCCCAGGTCACGACTCCAAGAAACTTAAATCCCACTAAAACGATTAACCTTCCGACAGAGAGTGACGATTACCGGCAGCGTGGCATGGTGACACATGGTCGGCGACTTGGGCATCGCCTTGTCGTGGCGAGCCTGTCGTTCGACCCGCGAGCCGTCCACCGAAAACCAGGCCCCGAACCGACGCGCGAAAGCCACCCCGAGCCGCAAGACGAGTAGATGGGGCGGACACACCGGACTCTCCGGTCGCCGTCAGCCCGCCCAGCAGGCCGAGTGAGCCATGAACGCAACTTCAGCCAACTCAGTTGTGAACAAGAGTCACAGGTGATTCACTGATCTCATCGAACGGCGATTCGATCGCCCTACATCGTTTTGGCAGGAGATCACTGTGTCCTCTTCCCCGGCACACGCAACGCTCCACGACATCGTCCAGACTCGGCTGGCCGCCTCCGGCCTCCCGGCCGAGGCCAGAGGTCTGGTGCTCTCAGCCCTTGGTGAGCCGCCACCGGCGGAATCCGGGTCCCCGACCGGGATCTACCTGAGGGCGATCACCGTCGCGGGTTTCCGGGGCATCGGGCGACCTGCCCGGCTCCAGCTTCCCCAGGGCAACGGGCTCGTCGTCGTCACCGGGCGCAACGGCTCGGGCAAGTCCAGCTTCGCCGAGGCCGTCGAGATGGCCCTGACCGGGCAGAACTCGCGCTGGAACGCCAGGTCGCAGGTGTGGACGAGCAGCTTCAAGAACCTGCACAGCCAGACGAACCCGGAGATCCAGGTGGAGTTGCTGGTGTCGGGTGAGTCCCGGCCCACCGTGGTCCGCAGGGAGTGGACCGGCGCCAGGGTCGAGGACTCGTCGGCCGCGGTGCGACGCCCCGAGCAGGGCTCCGAGCAGCCGCTGAGCGCTTTGAACCTGGCCCACGCGCTGACGGCCCACCGCCCCTTCCTGCCGTACGCGGAGCTGGGCGGCGCTCTGGACAAGCCGTCCGACCTGTACGACAGGGTCTCGGGCATCCTCGGGCTCGGTCCTCTCGCCGATGCGTGCAAGGCGCTTCGTGACCGGAAGAACGCTCTCGGCAAGAAGGTGACGGCCTCACGCCAGGCTCTCCTCCCTTTGCTCAGCGCGCTGTCCCCCGTCGACGACCCCAGGGCGCGTGCCGCCTACGCCGAGCTGAGCGGGAACCGTCCCGACCTCTCGGCCGTCGAGGCGCTCGCCGTCGGCGACGGAGCACAGGCCGAGCTGCGGGCCCTCCGCCGGGTGGCGGAGCTGGCCGGCCCCGACGCGCGGGCCGTACGGGAGGCCGCCGAACGGGTGCGTACCGCCTCACGCGCCCTGGAGGCGATCCGGCACGGTTCGGCGGAGGACGCACGCGAGCGTGCCGAACTGCTCGACCGGGCGCTCGCGTACCACCGGGGACATCAGGATGACGGAGCCTGCCCGGTCTGCGAGGCCCCGGACCGTCTCGATGAGGACTGGGCCGTACGCGCACGGACCGAGGTGACGCGGTTGCGTGAGGAGGCCGCCTCCGCCGAAACCGTTCGGGCCGAGTCCCGGTCCGCCTGGGCGGCGGCGCGGCGACTCATCGATGAACAGCCCGCGGGGATGCCGGAATCTCTCACGGTGTCGTGGCGGGAGTGGCAGGCCTGCCGTGAGGGGGAGGACATCGGGCGGTTCGCCGAGGTCGGCACGCGGCTGGCGGAGGAGTGCCGGCTGGTCAGGGAGGAGGCCGCCAAGCGCCTCGCCGACCAGGACAACCGTTGGAACGACCTGGTCGGAGCCGTGGCGGCGTGGTGCCGGGAGGCGCGCGAGGTCGCGGAGATCAGGGCCCGGCTTCCGCTGGTCAAGCTCGCCGACGAGTGGCTGCACGAGGTTCACGACGACCTTCGGGCGTCCCGCATGTCCGCGCAGGGGCAGGATGCACGGATGTACTGGGCGATCATGCGCCAGCAGAGCAACGTGAGCCTGGGGGAGATCCGGCTGGCGGGCAACCGTACCCAGCGCAAGGTCGAACTCGACGTGACGGTGGACGAGGTGCCGGGCGCGGCCCTCGGCGTGATGAGCCAGGGTGAGCTGCACGCGCTGGCGCTCTCGCTGTTCCTGCCCCGGGCCCTCGCCGACGAGAGCCCCTTCCGGTTCCTGGTCATCGACGACCCGGTGCAGTCGATGGACCCCGCCAAGGTCGACGGCCTGGCCCAGGTACTGGAGACGGTGGCGGAGTTCCGGCAGGTGGTGGTGTTCACCCACGACACCCGCCTGACCGAGGCGATCCGCCGCCTGCGCATCCGGGCGACGATCCTGGAGGTGACGCGCAAGGAGCGCTCCGAGGTGAATATCGAGGTCTCCGACGACCCGGTCGAGCGTGCGCTCAAGGACGCCCGGTCCGTCATCGGTGACCCTCGGCTCCCCGACGGGGTGGCCGCCGCCGTCCTTCCCGGTCTCTGCCGGGTGGCCCTGGAGAGCGCCTTCGTCGAGGTCGCACGGCGACGGCTGCTGACCGCCGACGCCGACCACGACGCGGTCGAGCGACGGATCGCCGAGGCACGCAGGTCCTCGGACATCGCCGCCCTCGCCCTCGGCGTCGAGCCCGGCGAGGTGGTCGGCCGGCTCAACCACACCATCGGCGCGTGGGCGGGAGAGGTGTTCCGCGCCTGCAACAGGGGCGCGCACGACCAGGAGGGCTTCGAAGCCGCCTTCCGCGGCACCGGCAAGGACCCGATCGAGTACGTGACCAAGCTGGCCAGGCGTCTGCGAGAGGCGAACTGACATGACGACCTACACGCACCTGCTCGACAACGCCGACACGGTCCTGCGATCCGGTGGGCGCGGACCGTGGCCTCGGACCACCGCCTTCCTGCTCCGGAAGGCTCTGGAGGCGTGTATGTGCGACTTCTGGCACCGCGCCCAGCCGGGTATGGAGCGGTGCCGCATGCGAACGCAGATGCTCTGCCTGACGCAGTACGCCGACGAGAGCACCGCCCGGCGTGTCGCCGGAGCGTGGGCCGCCCTCAGCGCCGCTTGTCACTACCACGGCTACGAGCTCAACCCGACGGCCGGTGAATTGCGCGCCCTCCACGAAGAGGTGCGTCTCGTCACCGAACGCCTCGGCTCAGTCCCGCCGTCGCTCTGACCCGGGCCACCCGGCGTCAGGCGGGCGCGTACGTGAGGCAGTCGATGTCGTTCTGCGCGTAACCGACGGTGATGCCGGAGGCCTGGCACGAGTACTGGACGTTGTGCTGGCAGTTGGCCATCTTGCAGGCGCCGACGTGGCCGGTGGAGGCCGGGTCGCCGCCCTTCGACGCGACCTTGAAGAAGGTCTCGCACTCCGCGTGGCTGCTGTTGCCGACCGTGATGGCCAGGGCGTGGCAGGAGTGCGCCGTGTTGTAGGCGCACGCCTCGACCTGACACTCGTTGACCGCGGGCATTTCCATGGCTGAACTCTCCTAGGGCTCGGGCCGGTCCCGGGCTCGACGAGCCATCGCCGGGGCCTGTCGCCCAGTGGTTTGTCGGTGTCACCCGGTGGCGACGCCGGCGCTTCCCGGTTGGTGCCCGGGGCGTCGGCCCGCCTCGCGCCGCGCCATGTCACGGTCGCCGACACTCGCGACCGGACGTGACGCGGCCCGTGCCCGCGTACGGGCGCCGGGACTACTCCGTCTCCTACCGCGCCCGGATCGTCTTCACGCTCATGCCGGTCCCAAGGCTTCTCCAAGAGAGCCGGGGCGTTCGTCGTTTCGGGGACGGGGGCGGGGACGGGACCGGCCGACGATGCCCGAGGCCAGCAGGTACTGGCCCGCGATGTAGGTGGCCATGACGAGGAAGCCGTGCGCCGGAAGGCGGGGAAGGTCCGCCAGCTCGAACGCGATCAGCGTGTCGGACAGCAGGAACAGGGCGCCGCCCGCCCCGATCCACCGGCCGTGACCCGCGGCGGTCACGGCGGTGGCGGTGAGCAGCAGCGAGTAGGCGGCCACCGGCAGGCGCAGGTCGCCGAGACCGGGCCACAGGACGACGATCAGGACCACCCACAGGACGGCGTAGACCACCGGGACCACCGGGCGGCGCCGCAGCGCGTCGAGCGCTCCCTCCCGGACGAAGTAAGTCACGTAGCAGACGTGCGCCGCGGCGAACAGGGCCATGCCCGGGAGGAAGAGGCCGTCGATCTCCAGGGCCACGTCACCGCCCCAGGACAGCAGGAGGGCCGCCACCAGCGGGCGTGGCCCGCGCCGTGCCAGCACCCAGGCCGCGAGCAGCGGCATGAGCAGCGCCTTGGTCACGGAGTCCAGCGGGGCCGCGCCGGCGATCCCCAGGACCAGGTGCACCGCGCAGCAGACCCAGAAGGCGGCCAGTACGGCGCGGGAGAGCCCTCCGGCTTTTAGAACATCGTTCTGCACAGCTGAATGGTAGGGCGTGCCGTCACGGCGAGCCACGGGACCTCGGTGGCGCGGGGCTCGGCGATCCACAGGCCCCGGTGGCCGAGAGCCCGGCGGTCACCGGCCGAGCAGGTGGGCGTGGCCGGGTTCCAGGCCCGCCCGCGCGGCGATCTCCGCCGTACGGGCCTCGAAGTCCTTCTCGCCGGTCGCCGTCACGTTGCCCTCCAGGGTGACGCCCTCCGGCGGGTCGTCCCAGCCCACGGGGTCGGCGTCCCAGACGTTGCCGCGGAGGACGACGTTCTCCAGGGGCGGCCAGACCTGCAACGTGGCGGTGTTGTCCGCGCGCTGGACGGCGTTGCCCTCGACGGTGACCCAGGCGGCGCCGTAGTCGGTGTAGAGCGCGAAGTTGTACGGGGTGAGCGTGTCGCGCACGACGTTGCCGCGGATCACCGCGCCGTTGTCGTGGGAGTCGCCCTGCGGGCCCGACAGATAGACGCCGCCGCCGTCGGCGAGCACCTTGAGGGTGTTGAAGGTGAGGTTGTTCAGGACCCGGGTGCTCCTGCCGGGGCCGAGCACGATGCCGCAGTGCGGGACGTCGTTCACCTGGTTGTGCGCGACCGTGGTGTCCTCGCTCGCGGTCACCGCGATGCCGGGCGAGCCGGAGTACTCCAGGCCGATGTCGTGGACCCGGTTGTTCTCGACCGTGACGGCGCGGCTCTCGCCGATCGAGATCCCGCCACCGCTGACGTCCTCGAACACGTTGCCCCGCACCAGGACCTCGACACTGCCTCCGGAGAGCCGCAGGGCCGTGGCGCCCAGCCTGGTGAAGCGGCAGCCTTCGATCGTGACCCGCCCGGCGCCCTCGAACACGACGTTCGCGGGGATCGTCAGCGACTCCCCGGGCACCGTCACCCACGCCCCCTCGCCGAACGACACCTTCTCGATGGGGCCGCCGTCGTAGTAGCCGGCGCCGTGGTAGTGCAGGAAGCCCTCGGGGCGGCTCGGCCGCGTCCAGGTGGCGTCGGCGAAGGTGATGCCCAGGAAGGCGACGTCGCGGGCGCCGGTGACCGTGACCAGCTCCTCCAGCACGGGCGCGACGACCTCCGTCCGCCCGGGGTCCTCGCCGGGGCGCGGCCGGTAGCGGAGGACGTGGTGGCCGGGACGGGACCTGTCGAGGACGAAGGTGCCCGGCTCGGTCAGGAAGCCCGTGCCGTTCTCCACCCGGGTCGGCAGGCCGGGGCCGTAGGACTCGCCACCGCCCTCCCACGGGACCACCGAGTTGTAGAGCTCGATCGCCCAGCCGAAGGCGGGCTGGGCCATGGTGATGGTGGTCGAGTGCCCGTCGCCCTCGACGGCGGCGACCCCGAGACGGGCCTCCGTCCACGGGTAGACGCCACGCAGGACGAACTCGACGTCGCCGGGGTTGCCCCAGCCCTGCGGGGCGGTGCTGTCGGTGACGTAACCCGTGTCGGTTCTGGTGGCGTTCCCGGGGACGGCGTCGATCGAGGCCCGCTCGGCCCTGCGGCCGTCGACGTAGAGCTGGCGGGTGTCGAGGTCGCCGACCTCGGCCAGCCAGACGCCGTCCCGCTCGCGCCAGCCGGTGATCCTCCGGCCCCCGCTGACGACGACCTCGCCCGCCGCGCCCGCCGCGCTCACGGCCCGGTAGGTCACGCCGGAGTCGGCGTCGGTGAGCCGGAGGGTCTCGGTGAGCCGGTGGGTGCCCGCCAGCAGGTTGACCACGGTTCTCGCGCCGCGAGCCAGGTCACGGGCGCGGGCGAGGGTGGCCAGGGGACGCTCCCGGGTGCCGGGCCAGGCGTCCTCGCCGGAAGGAGAGACGTAGAGCTCGTTCAAGGAGCACTCCTTGTTTATGATGTAAACACTGCTATACAGAATAAACAGATATTGAGGTCGAGTGTCAAGACGAAGGAGGACGGGTGGCCGCCGAGGAGGACCCGGATCGGTCGGTCGAACTGCTGTGGCGCGGGCCGCGGGAGACCGCGCCCAGGCAGGGGCTGAGCGTCGGCGCGATCGTGCGCGCCGCCATTGAGATCGCCGACGCCGACGGGATCGAGGCGGTGTCCATGCGCCGGATCGGCGAGCGGCTCGGTTTCACCGGCATGTCGCTCTACCGGCACATACCGGGCAAGGCGCAGCTCGTCGACCTGATGTGCGACGCGGTGATGGGCGACGTCGCGACGGACACGGACATGGGGGCGGGGACGGACGCCACGGCCGGGGCGGCGGACGTGGCGGGTGACAGGGCGGGTGACAGAGCGGGTAACAGGGCGCCGGACGTGGCGCCGGACGTGCCGGGTGACGATGCCGCGTCGAGGACACCGGCCGGGATCGCGACCGGGACGCCGGCCGGGACGCCGGCGAGCGCGCCGTACGGGTGGCGCGAGGCGCTTGAGGGGTGGGCGCGGCGCGGCTGGCTCCTGTGCCTCCGCCATCCCTGGCTGGCCGAGGTGCGCGGCACCCGGCAGGTCCCCGGCCCGAACTCCATGGCCCACTTCGAGTACGCGCTCGGCACCGTGGCGGGAATCGGCCTCAGACCCGCCGAGATGGTCGCCGTGGTCGGCCTCGTCGGCCGTTTCGTGGACAGCGAGGCGACCAGGGCCGCGGAGGTCGCCAGGGTCGAGCGCCGCACCGGGGTCTCGGAGGAGGAGTGGTGGGGCGCCAGGGACTCCCTGTACGCGAACTTCCACCTCTATCCCACGCTGACCCACATCTGGGAGGCGGGCGGATACGACGAGCCCGAGGACTCCTTCGAGTTCGGCCTGCGGCGCGTGCTGGACGGTGTCGAGGCGCTGGTCCGCGAGCGTGATGAAACACGTGACGAAAACGCCGTGTGCGCCATGTGCGGGACGAGCATGGACCGGGCGGAGACGGGCCGCCCCCGCGCCTACTGCTCGCGGGCCTGCCAGCAGCGCGCCTACCGCAGGCGCCACCGCTCCACCACGGCCGGGTGACCCTCCGGGCCAAGGGCGACCCCTACTTCCGCGAGTCGCTCAGCACCGTGAACGTGATGCCCGCCCGCCGGAGCCGGTCGATGAGCGCGTCGCCCATCGCCACGACGGTGGTGACCTGGCCCGAGACGTCGGGCAGGTCGTCGGTCGCCAGGCTGAGCGCCGACTCACCGAGCATCTTGGCGGTCTCGTCGTACCCGGGATCGCCGCCCGCGACCTCGGTGACGACGCGCGCCCCGCCCCCCTGGCCGAGGAAGGTGACCTTGAACCAGCTCCTGGCCCGCTGCTCGGCACCGGGACCGTCGCCGGGGGCGAAGCGCCGCAGCAGCAGGGAGCGCGCCGGGGGGATCTGGGCGAGCAGGCCGAGCGCCCCCGCACCCACGGCGAGACCGAGGGCGGCGGGTAGTGCCTTGACCGCGAAATGGTGGCGGTAGGTGAAGTCGGGGCCGTAGCACTCCAGCGCGCGGGCCGAACGGGCGACGACCTGCGGGTCGAGCGTGGGCAGCGGCAGGGCCCAGCCCCCGACGTAGCGGATCGATCCGGGCCCGCCGCGCGCCTTCCTGCTCCCGGAAACCGCCACGGCTCCCGGCGAGGTCGCGGAACCCGCCGGGGCCGCGGAATCGGCCAAAGCCGCGGGACCCGCCAAGGTCGCGGTCCGGGAGCCCGCCGTGGCCTCGGTCACGGACGACCCCGCCTCGCCCCCGGCACCGGCGGTCCCGGTCGCGGGCGCGGGACGCGCCCAGGGGCGTTCTTCGAGTTCGCGGCGGAGGCGCGCGGCCTCGGCCGACTGCCGGAAGCGGGAGATCGCCATCACGGCGGAGTGCATGGTGCCGCCCGACGGGGCACCGGAGGCCCGGACGAACCCGCTGACCTCCAGCGGCACCCCCTGGGGCAGGTGCTTGACGGTGAAATAGGCGCCGAGGTCGTGCGGGATCGAGTCGAAGCCGCACGAGTGCACGAGCTTGGCCCCGGTCCGCCTGGCCCGCTCGTGGTGGCGGATGAACATGCGGTCGACGAACTCGGGCTCGCCGGTGATGTCGGCGTAGTGGGTGCCCGCGTCGGCGCAGGCGGCCACGAGCGGCTCGCCGTAGGTGAGGAAGGGCCCCACGGTGCTCGCGACGACCCTGGTCTGCCTGACGATCTCCACCAGGGAGGCGGGGTCGGTCGCGTCGGCGTGGAGCAGTGGCAGCTCGGGCAGGCCGATCCGCTCCCTGACCGCTTCGAGCTTGGCCCGGTTGCGCCCGGCCAGGGCCCAGCGCAGGGAGGGACCGGCGTGGCGCGCGAGGTAGTCGGCGGTGAGCGCCCCGGTGAACCCGGTGGCGCCGAACAGCACGATGTCGTACGAGCGGTCGTCAGGCATGGGCCGAGAATCCTCCCTGTCAGGGCCGGACGCAAGCTGTCAAGGCCGGACGCGAGACCTACCCCGGGCGTGGCTCGATCATCCGGGACGAGCGCGGCGGCCGCGTTCGCCCTCGGACGAACGCGGGTCCCGCCGCGCTCCGCTCCCTCCTCCTGGTGAACGCGGGTTCCGCCACGTCCCCGCGCCCACCCCGGACGGACACGGGTTCCGTCACACCCCCGCGCTCACCTCTGCACGGGTGCGGCGGCGAGGCGGGGCAGGACGTTCTCGCCGAACCAGTACGACTCCTCCAGGTGGGGGTAGCCGGACAGGACGAACTCTTCGATGCCGAGGGAGGCGTACTCCTCGATCCGCTCGGCGACCTGAGAGTGGCTGCCGACCAGGGCGGTTCCGGCGCCGCCCCTGACGAGGCCGACCCCGGCCCAGAGGTTCGGGTGGATCTCCAGGTCGCGGGCGGTGCCGCCGGCGAAGCCCTCGTGCAGTTCCAGCATGCGTTTCTGGCCGACCGACTCGCTGCGGCCCAGCAGCTTCCTGGCCGAGACGATGTCGGCCGGGTCGATGGCGGCCAGCAGCCGCTCCGCCTCCGCCCAGGCGTCGCGTTCGGTGTCGCGGGTGATCACGTGCAGCCGGATGCCGAAGCGGAGCTTGCGGCCCTGCTCCTCGGCCAGCTCGCGGACCCACTCGATCTTCTTCGCCACCTGCTCGGGAGGTTCGCCCCAGGTGAGGTAGACGTCCACGTGCCTGGCCGCGACCGGCCCCGCCGCACGCGAGGAACCGCCGAAGTAGACCTCCGGGACGGGGTCGGGCGTCTCGGAGACCATCGCGCCCTCGACGCGGTAGTGCGTGCCCTCGAAGTCGTACGGGGTCCCGCTCCAGGCGCCGCGCACGACCGACAGGAACTCGTCGGTGCGCTCGTAGCGTTCGTCCTTGGACAGGTGGTCGCCGAACCTGGCCTGCTCGACGGTCTCCCCGCCGGTCACCACGTTGAGCAGGAGCCTGCCGCGCGAGAGCCGCTGGTAGGTGGCGGCCATCTGCGCGGCCAGCGTCGGGGACATGAAGCCCGGCCGGAACGCGACGAGAAACTTCAGCCGTTCGGTCTCGCGGGTCAGCGCGGCGGTGACCAGCCAGGCGTCCTCGCACCAGGTGCCGGTCGGGGTGAGGACGGCCTCGAAGCCGAGCTGCTCGGCGGAGCGGGCGACCTGCGCCAGATACTCGATGTCCGGTGCGCGGAACGCCGCCGCCTCCGAGCGGCCGTGCCCCCTGGCGAGGCCGTGGCCGCCCCCGGTGAGCACCCGGCTGTCGCCGGCGGTGGGCAGGAACCAGTGGAACTTCATCGGGTGCCTCCAGTCCCCGGCAGGGGCGTCACGAGGGGTTCTCCAGCGTGGCGTCGAACCGGGTGTCGACGACGTCGGCGAACTTGACGGGTACCGGGATGAGCTTGGCCTCGCTGAAGGCGTCGGCCACCAGCTGCTCGCGCTCGACGACGTCCCCGGCGAGCTTGAGGTCCTTGAACGAGCTGCGCTTGATCGCCGTGCCGACGATCCCCGGATCGAGGCCGGTGAGCTCGGAGTAGACCTTGGTCCACTCGTCCTGGTGGTCGTTGGCCCACTGGTGCGCCTTGCGGATCCGGCTCACCCAGTCGCCCAGCGCCGCCGTGCGGGCCGGGTCGGCGAGGGTGTCCTTGCCGGTGATCTGGAACTCGAAGCCGTTGGCGTAGCCCTCGCCGTCGACCAGGATGCGCGCCTTGGTCTGGGTCTCGGCCTGGGCGGTGTAGGGGTCCCAGATGGCCCAGGCGTCGATCTTGCCGGAGGAGAGCGCGGCGAGGGCGTCCGGCGGCTGGAGGTACTGGGGCTGGATGTCCTCGAAGCCCAGGCCCTCCTTCTTCAGCACGGCCAGCAGGTGGAAGTTCGCGGAGCTGCCCTTGGCCACGGCGACGCGCTTGCCGCGCAGGTCGGCCGGGGCCTTGATGGGCGAGTCGGCCGGGACGACGACGGCCTGGCCGCCGACCCCCTTCTCCGCGACCGCGACGACGGCGATCTTCGACCCGGCCGCGGCGGCGAAGACCGGCGGGGCGTTGCCCACCGCGCCGAAGTCCAGGGAACCGGCGTTGATGGCCTCCAGGATCGGCGGCCCCGAGGTGAACTGGGACCAGGTCACCTTGTACTTGACGTCGTCGAGCTGGCCGGCCGCGGTCAGCAGCGCCTGCAGGCCGGTGCCCTTCTGGTCGCCGATGCGCAGCGTCACCTGGGACAGGTCGACCGAGCCGTCGGCGCGGACGGCCTGCTCCTCCCCCGCCCCGCAGGCGGCGGTGACGGTCAGGAGCAGTGCCGCGGCGAACAGGGCGGTGATGCGACGTTTCATGCGGTTCCCTCCGGGATGACGCCCAGCCGGTCGAGCAGGATGGAGCGCAGTGCGACGAGATCGGGGTGGTCACGGTGACGGGGCCGGGGCAGCTCGACCCTGGACTCGTGGGCGATGACGCCGTGGTCGAGCACCAGGACACGGTCGGCCAGCAGCATGGCCTCGTCCACGTCGTGGGTGACGAGCAGGATGCCGGGCCGGTGCCTCGCCCACAGGTCGAGCACGAGCCGGTGGATGGTGATGCGGGTCAGCGCGTCCAGGGCGCTGAACGGCTCGTCCAGCAGGAGCAGGTCCGGCTCGCGGACCAGCGCCCTGGCCAGGGAGGCCCGCTGGGCCTCGCCGCCCGACAGGGTGAGCGGCCAGGCGCCGCGCAGCTCGCCGAGGCCGACCTCCTCCAGCGCGGCCAGCGCGGCGGCGCCCGGGTCGGGGGCGCGCAGGCCGAGGGCGACGTTGGCCAGGACCCGCCTCCACGGCACGAGCCGGGGTTCCTGGAAGGCCACGGCGACCGTGCCGCCGACCTCGACCCCGCCCTCGGCACCGGGGTCGAGGTCCGCGAGCACCCGCAGGAGGGTGGACTTGCCCGAGCCGCTCCGGCCGAGCAGGGCGACGAACTCGCCCTGGCCGATCTCCAGGTCGATCCCGTCGAGGACCCGCCGCTCCCCGAACGCGCGGGTGAGCCCCCTGACCGCCGCCGCCGGAGCCACCGTACGGGACGGAGCCGCGGAGGGCGGGGCCTTCGCGGACGCCTTCGTGGAGGCGTTCGCGGAGGGCCGGGTCCTCGTGGCGGACCGGGGCTCGGTGCGGGCGGGGGTCTCGGGGTGGGACGAGGTCAGCGTGACAGGAAGTTCAGCCGCCATGACAGGGCCCTCCTCTCCAGCAGGCGCACCACGGCGTCCGTCAGCAGGCCGAGGATCGCGTAGACGATCAGGCCGACGACGACCACGTCGGTGCGCAGGAACTCCCGGGCATTGTTGATCATGTATCCCAGCCCGGCGTCCGCGTTGATCTGCTCGGCCACGATCAGCGCCAGCCAGGCCACGCCCAGGCTCTGCCGCAGGCCGACGAGGGTCTGGGCCAGCGCGCCCGGCAGGACGATCTGGGTGACCGTCTCCGTACGGCTCAGCCGCAGCACCCGGGCCACCTCGGCGA
Organism: Streptosporangium nanhuense; assembly: GCF_059358815.1. Taxonomy (NCBI): domain Bacteria; kingdom Bacillati; phylum Actinomycetota; class Actinomycetes; order Streptosporangiales; family Streptosporangiaceae; genus Streptosporangium; species Streptosporangium nanhuense. Next base: position 174,740 of record NZ_JCADBG010000015.1, on the reverse strand, counting down.
GCTTGCCGTCGACGCCGCGGATCCCGGAGAAGGTGTTGAGGTAGAGCGGGAAGAGCACGCCGAGGGCGACCAGGGCCACCTTGGGGATCTCCCCGATGCCGAACCAGAGGATGAACAGCGGGATCAGGCCGAACAGCGGCAGCGCCCGCAGCATCTGCAGCGGCGGGTCGACGGCGTTCTCGCCCACGCGGCTGAGCCCGGCGATCAGGGCCAGGCCGATTCCGGCGACCGCGCCCAGGGTGAAGCCGATCGCGGCCCGCTGGAGCGAGACGGCGATCGCCTCGGGCAGGACGCCCTCCTGGACGAGGCCGGCGGCGGTGGTGAGGATCTTGAGGGGGGAGGCGAGAAGCCGTTCCGGGAGGAGCCCGGTGGCGCTGGCGATCTGCCAGACGACGACGATGACCAGGGGGCTGACGAGGCGCTGCCAGGCGGCGGCGGAGGACAGTGGGACGCGTGACGGCGGTGGCACGGCCCGCTGTCGCATCCCCGCGTCGACGGCGGGAGCGGACACGGAAGACCTCATTCACGGCGGGAGGCTGGGTTCCCGTTCATGGTCCGACAAATAACCCACAAAGTCAATCGGAAATACATGATTTAGCCGATAACGCGCCACAGTCCCGCGATTGGTAGGTTTTCCGTAAAGGACGAAGGCATACGCACGCGGAGGAGCTGGCACGGTGGAGGTCGAGCAGACGGCACTGCCCGGTATAGGACTGCGACACGAGTTCACGACGCGGTCGGGCCGGCGCATCGGGATCGTCTCTCACCGCACCGGCCGTCGCGACCTGGTGATATACGACCCCGACGATCCCGACCGCGCGTGCGAGACCATCAAGATGAACGACGAGGAGGCCGACGCGCTCGCCGAGCTGCTCGGCGCCCCGCGCATCGTGCAGCGCCTCAACGACCTGCACCGCGAGGTCGAGGGCCTGGTCAGCCTGCAGCTGCCGATCGTTCCCGGCTCCCCCTACGCCGGCCGCCCGATGGGTGACGCGCGCGTCCGCACCCGCACCGGCGCCTCGATCGTGGCCGTGGTGCGCGACGGCCAGGTCTTCGCCAGCCCCGCCCCCGACTTCGGGCTGGCCGAGGGCGACGTGGTGGTCGTGGTGGGCAGCCCCGAGAGCACGTCCGCCGTCTCCGACATCCTCTCCGGCGGGTAGGGCACCGGGTGCACACTGCGATTCTCTTCCTTGAGCTCGGTGCTGTCCTTCTCGGGCTCGGCATACTTGGAGCACTCGCCCTGAAGGTGGGCATCTCGCCCATCCCTCTCTACCTCATCGCCGGCCTGGCCTTCGGCACCGGCGGCATCCTGCCCCTGGCCACCAGCGAGGAGTTCATCTCGGTCGGCGCCGAGCTCGGCGTCATCCTGCTGTTGCTCACCCTCGGCCTGGAGTACAACGCCGACGAGCTCGTGACGAGCCTCAAGAGCAACGCGCGCGCGGGCGTCGTCGACCTGGTGCTCAACGCCGCACCGGGCGCGATCGCCGCGCTGCTGCTGGGCTGGGGTCCGGTGGCCGCCATCGCCATGGCCGGTGTCACGTACGCGACCTCCTCGGGCATCACCGCGAAGGTCCTGTCCGACCTGGGGTGGATCGGTAACCGCGAGACGCCGGTGGTGCTGTCGCTGCTGGTCTTCGAGGACCTCACGATGGCGATCTACCTGCCGGTCCTCACCGCGGTGCTGGCCGGGCTGAGCCTCGCCGGCGGCGCGGTCACCGTGGCGATCGCGCTGGCCGCGGTCAGCGTCGTGCTGCTGGTCGCGCTCCGCTTCGGCAAGGTCATCGAGGCGTTCGTCTCCAGCCCCAACTCCGAGGTGCTGCTGCTGAAGGTCATCGGGCTCGCGCTGCTGGTCGCCGGGGTGGCCCAGCAGCTGCAGGTCTCGGCCGCGGTCGGCGCCTTCCTGGTCGGCATCGCGCTCTCCGGCGAGCTGGCCGAGGACGCCCAGGCGCTGCTCACCCCGATCCGCGACCTGTTCGCCGCGGTGTTCTTCGTCTTCTTCGGCCTGCAGACCGACCCGACCAAGATCCTGCCGGTCGCCGGGCTGGCCGCGCTGCTCGCCCTGATCAGCATGATCACGAAGCTGCTCACCGGCGCCTACGCCGCCCGCCGGGCGGGCATCGCCAAGGCCGGTCAGGCGCGAGCCGGTATCGCGCTCATCCCCCGGGGCGAGTTCAACATCGTGATCGCCGGGCTCGCGGTGGCCGCCGGGGTCCATCCCGACCTGGGGCCGCTGGCCGCCGCGTACGTTCTCATCCTCGCCGCGTTCGGCCCGCTGGCCGCGCGGCTCGTCCAGCCCTTCATCACCGCCATCGCCAAGCGCGCCTGAGATCCCTGTCCGGCCCGCCGGGACGGCGGGCCGGACAGGGATCCGTCACGGGCCGGTCATCCGTCCTGGAGTACGGACAGGACGTTGCCCGCCGGGTCCTTGAACCACGCGATGGGCGGGCCCTCCTCCCGCATGACACCCCTGTCGTCCTGCGGGAAGCCGTCGTACCGCTCGAAGACCACCCCGCGCCCGACCAGCCCGTCGACGGCGGCGTCGATGTCGTCCACCGGGAAGTTGAGGACGGTGTACGAGGCCGGGACGTGGCCGGGCCTGGGGTAGACCAGCACGTTTCCGCCCCCGGCGAGGTGCAGGGTCAGCATGCCGTTCTTCTCGGACACCTCCAGTCCCAGGGTCTCCGCGTAGAACCTCCTCGCCGTCTCGACGTCGTCCACCGCGAACCCGCTGAACGCCCTGGTCTGCCGGAACATGGGTCTCTCCTTCTCTTCTCGTCGTCCGTCGGACAGGTCATCGCCGCGCGGCGGCGAGATACTCCTGGCTGAGCTCGATGATCTGGAGGTAGTTGCCGTCCGGGTCGACCAGCGTGCCGAACAGGCCGGCCTCCCGCCGCTCGACCTCGACCAGCCAGGTCACCCCCAGGCCGTCGAGGTGCGCGGCCGTGGCGCGGGCGTCCTCCACGTGGAAATTGAAGATCACCCGTCCGGGCTCGGCGGTCGCCGGGGCGACGTCGTCGCGGGCCTCGAAGAGGACCCGGAGACCGCCGAAGTCGATGAAGCCGTCTCCGGAGTGCTCGGGTTCCAGCGCGGCGAGGTACCAGGCGTGCAGCCTGGCCGGGTCGGCGCTGCCGAACAGGATGCTGCCGAGGGCAGAGGTTTTCACGGCGTCGTCCTTTCCCGCCCCCGAGGGGAACGGTTCTTCCCGTCTTCCGGTCTCCCGACCCCGTTCCACTGACGGATTCCCTTCCGGTCAGGTATGCCTTCCGGTCGGGGATTCTCCGGTGACGGATCGCGGGCGCCCCCCTGCGGGGCGCCTCACCGGGGACGTCGGAGCCCGCGACGCGTTCTCGACGTCTCGCACCGGATTCCCGGAAAAAAATCCGGCACCCGGCGGTGACCGCCGGGTGCCGGAAAAGGTGTGGGTGAAGCGGGCTCAGTTCGTGACGACGCCTCCTTCCCATTCCGCGGCGAGCAGTTCGTAGGAGCGGACCCGGTCGGCGTGGTCGTGGGTGATGGTGGTGACGAGCAGCTCGTCGGCGCCGGTGACGTCGCGCAGCACGCGCAGCCTCTCCGCGACGGTCCGCGGGGAGCCGACGAACTGGGTGGCGAGCCGGTCGGCGACCAGCGCGCGGTCCTCCTCCGTCCACTCGTGGGCCGCCGCCTCGGCCGGTGTCGGGAACGGGATCGCCCCGGCGCCGGTGCGGATGCTGCGGACCCAGAGCCCGTAGGGGGAGGCGAGCTCCCTGGCCGTCTCGTCGTCCTCCGCGACGACGACGTCGGCCGAGACGACGAGGTAGGGCTCGGTGAGGACCTCCGAGGGCTTGAACGCCTCCCGGTACGCCTCCGCGGCCTCCAGCACCCCGGACGGGCTGACGTGGTAGTTCGCCGCGAACGGCAGTCCCCGCTCCCCCGCCACCTGCGCGCTCTGCCCGCCGCTGCTGCCCAGGATCCACAGCGCCACCTCCGCGCCCTCGCCCGGCGTGGCGTGCGCGGCCACCCCGTCGGAGGAACGGTAGGTACCGGCCAGCAGCGCCGCGATGTCGTCGACCTGGTCGGCGAAGTCGGGGCTCTCCGCGCCCGGCTGCTGCAGCAGCGCGCCGTACAGGGAGAACAGCGGCGACCTGGCGAGCGCGGCGAAGGAGAAGGGCTCGGGGATGAGCAGCCCGTCCACGACCCTGGCGGGCTTCGGCGGGGGCGGGGCCTTCTTGGCCGGCTCCGCGAACTCGGCCTCGCGCCGGCCGGAGCGGCCCAGGCCGAGATCGATGCGGCCCGGGTGGAGGGCGTCGACGAGACCGAACTGCTCGACCACCGACAGCGCGGTCTGGTGGCCGAGCTGGACGGCTCCCGAGCCGACCCTGATCGTGCCGGTCGCGGCGGCCACCAGGGCGATGAGCACGGCGGGGGCGGCGCTGGCGACGCCGGGCGCGAGGTGGTGCTCGGCCAGCCAGTAGCGGCGGTAGCCGAACCCCTCGGCCCGCCGGGCCAGGTCCAGGGTGTTGCGCAGCGCGTCGCCCGGGGTGCCGCCGGAGGGGATGGGGGCGAGGTCGAGGATCGACAGGGGGATCGACAGGGGGGAGGTCACGGCCGCCCCCCGTCCCGCGCGTCCTCGTTCCGTGCGCCGTCCGGGCCCGGGGTCCCGTTCTCGGGGTCCTCGTGCCGCGACCCTTCGGGGCTCTGGCTCTCAGGTTGCTCGGAGTCCTCGTGCCGGGGGAACGGCCTGCTGGGGATCTCCGCGCGCAGCACGGGGGCGATGTCGCTCTGGAAGAGTTCCAGGGCCGCCCGGTGCTGCTTGTCGGTGAGGCCGTCCGCGTCGGCGTGCAGGTGCATGACCTCGTGCCCGAGCCGCTCGTGGTAGCGGTGGACCTTGTCGATGATCTGCTGCGGGCTGCCGACCAGGATCGAGCCGCGTTCGATCGCGTCCTCCAGGGTGTGGAAGACCGGTTGCGCCCCGACCTTCTTGAACAGCTCCAGCCGGGCGTTGAAGATCGGCCGGTAGGTCTCGATCGCGTCCTGGGAGTTCTTCGTCGCGTAGTAGCCCGCGGTGCCCGCGCCCACCAGGGCGTCGGCGGGGTCGTGGCCGTGGAACTCCCAGCGTTCCCGGTAGTGGCGGACCAGTTCCTCGTACGGCTCGACCGGGTTGCTGACGTTGGCGGAGAAGAGGGGGTCGCCGTACAGGGCGGCGAGCTCCACCGACTCCTTGCTGGTGGCGCTGCCGTGCCAGACGCGGATGGGCCTCTGCAGCGGGCGCGGCCAGGTCTCCGCGTCGGTCAGGGGCGGCCGGAACGTGCCCGACCAAGTCACCTTGTCCTCCCGCCACAGGCGGCGGAACAGCTCGTAGCCCTCCCGGTTGCGCTCCCACTGGTCCTCGCCGGTCACGTGGAACAACTGGGCCTGCGCGGCGCCGTTGCCCTTGCCGATGATGAGTTCCAGGCGGCCGCCGGAGAGGTGGTCGAGGGTGGCGTAGTCCTCGTAGGCCCGCACGGGGTCCAGCAGGCTCAGCGTGGTGACCGCGGTGAACAGCCTGATCGCCGACGTCCTGGCCGCGATGTGGCTGAGCACGACCGGCGGGGAGGAGGAGATGAACGGGCGCTCGTGCCGCTCCCCGACGCCGAAGCCGTCGAAGCCGAGCTCCTCGGCGAGCACGGCGTTCTCGACGACCTCGCGCAGGCGCGCGTTGGTCGACTTGAGCTCGCCGGTGATGGGGTCGGGGCCGTGGACGATCAGGGTGATGGCCAGAAATCTCATCGTTCGTTCTCCAGGCCCAGGTGGCCGCGCAGCGTGGTGGTCTCGTACTCGGCGCGGAAGACCCCGCGCTCCTGCAGCAGCGGTACGACCCTGTCGACGAAGTCGTCCAGGCCGCCGGGGGTGAGGTGCGGCACCAGGATGAAGCCGTCGGAGGCGTCGCCCTGCACGAACTCGTCGATCTCCTCGGCGACGCGCGAGGGCGAGCCGATGAAGGACTGCCTGCCGGTCACCTCGATGATCAGGTCGCGGATGCCGAGCTTCTTGGCCTCGGCCAGGGCCCGCCACTCCGCCGCCGTCTTGAGCGGGTCGCGCGACATCCGGGTCCGGCCCTTGATGATCGAGTCGTCCGAGACGTCCGGGTCGATCTCGGGCAGCGGGCCCTCGGGGTCGTAGGCCGACAGGTCGCGGTTCCACAGCTGCTCCAGCAGCAGGATCGCGGTCTGCGGGCTGACCTGCTGGCGGCGGATGTGGTCGGCGTTCTCCTGGGCCTCGGCGTCGGTGTCGCCGAGCGCGAACGTGGCACCGGGCAGGATCTTCAGGGAGTCGGGCGACCGGCCGTGCGCGGCCAGCCTCGACTTGACGTCCCGGTAGAAGGCCTGCCCCTCCTGGAGCCTGCTGTGCCGGGAGAAGACGGCGTCGGCGGTGGCCGCCGCGAAGGCCCTGCCCCCCTCGGAGTCCCCGGCCTGGATGGTGAGCGGGCGCCCCTGCGGGCTGCGCGGCACGGTGAAGTGGCCGCCGATGTCGAAGTGGGTGCCCCGGTGGGCGAACTCCCCCGCCTCCGGCCTGGCGAACGTGCCCGCCTCCGGGTCGGCGACGAGGTCGCCGGCGGCCCACGAGTCCCAGAGCTCGTTGACGGTCCGCACGAACTCCTCGGCCCGCTCGTAGCGCCGCGCGTGCTCCAGGAAGCCGCCCCTGCGGAAGTTCTCCCCGGTGAACGCGTCGGAGGAGGTGACGACGTTCCACCCGGCCCGGCCGCCGGACAGGTGGTCGAGGGTGGCGAGCTTGCGGGCGAGCTCGTACGGCTCGTTGAAGGTGGCGTTGATCGTCCCGGCCAGGCCCAGGTGCTCGGTGACCGCGGCCAGGCCGGAGAGCACGGTGAGCGAGTCGGGGCGGCCGACCACGTCGAGGTCGTGGATCCTGCCGCGCTGCTCGCGCAGCCGCTGCCCGTCCGCGAGGAAGAAGAAGTCGAACCTTCCGCGTTCGGCGGTCCGCGCCAGATGGGTGAAGGAGGCGAAGTCGATCTGGCTGCCCGAGGCGGGATCGCTCCAGACCGTGTGGTTGTTCACGCCCGGGAAGTGGGCGGCGAGGATGACCTGCTTCATCGTCGGCTCCCTGCGTAGCGGCTGGCGGGTCGGGGCAGGCGGAGGTGGCCGCGCAGCGTGTCGGCCTCGTACGCGCGGCGGAAGGCGTCGCGCGCCTGGAGCTCGGGCACCAGGCCGCGGGTGATCGCCTTCAGGTCGGTCGGCAGCACGGCCGGCCGCAGCCTGAAGCCCTCCAGACCGGCCGCGCGCCACTCCAGGAGCAGGTCGGCGAGCTCGCCGGGCGTGCCCGCGAAGATCGCGGCGTCGGAGGTGTGGGCGGCGCCGTCGAGCTCGTCGAGCCGGACCCCGCGCTCGCGGGCGTCGTCCCCGTTCTCCGCCAGGAACACGACGAGGTCCGCGAAGATCTTCAGCTCTCCGGCGTCCGGGTCGCGCACCTCGCCCTCGATCTCGCGCACCTCGCCCACGATGGCCCGTACCTGCCCGGTGTCGTGCGGCGTGACGTGGACGACGTCGGCCCCGCGCGCGGCGAACTCGTACGGCAGCCGGGCGTGTGCCAGCGCGGTGACCAGCGGCTGCCCCTGGGGCGGCCGCGGCACGATGGAGGGCCCCTTGACGGTGAAGCGCTCGCCCTCGAAGTCGACGTAGTGGAGCCTGTCGCGGTCGACGAACCGGCCGGTGGCCACGTCGCGGATGACCGCGTCGTCCTCCCAGCTGTCCCACAGGCGCCGCACCGCCTCGACGGCGTCGGCGGCGTCGCCGAACAGCTCCCGCACCAGGGGGGACCTGTCGATGTCGGCGAGGTCCTCGGGCCTCAGCTCGGGAACCTCCCTGCGGCCGAAGTGGGCGGCCTCGGTGTGGCGCCCGGAGATCTGGGCGCGCCACCCGGCCCGCCCGGAACTGACGTAGTCGAGGGTGGCGATGGAGCCGGCGACGTGGAAGGGCTCGGTGTGCGTGGTGGTGACCGTGGGCACCAGCCCGATCCTGCTCGTCAGCGGGGCGATCCTGGAGGCCACGAGGACGGCGTCGAGACGCCCGCGCACCTGGTCGGTACGGCCGTCGTGGCCGTCCAGGCGCGTGGTCTGCAGGGCGAGGGAGTCCTCGATGGTGACGAAGTCGAGGAGGCCGTGCTCGGCCTCGGCCACCAGGGCGGCCCAGTAGGCGGCGGTGAACAGGTCTTTCGGGGAGGCGGCGGGGTCACGCCAGGCCGCGGGATGCCATCCTGCGCCGTCGAGCGCGACGGCGAGATGCAAAGGAACTGCCGACATATGACGACAATAACACTAAAACCCTTAATCTCTACATGTTTAGTCGGTTATATCGCCGGAGCCCGCTTGGCGGACCGGCCGCGTCCGGGACGCGGGCCCCCGGGGAGGACGTCCCCCTGACGCGGACGCGAGGATCTGATAGGCATTCCTCCCGTGACGCGTTTTCCGGTAGTACTCGCGATGGTTCTTCCCCTTATGGCGGCCAACACCCCGGCTTCGGCCGGAGTCCCGGTTTCGGCCCCGGATTCGGCTTTGGTCCCGGTTTCGGCATCGGTTTCGGCTTCGGCCCCTGCTTCGGCCGCCGCGCCCGGGAAGCCGCGCGTCCCGGCGGGGGTGACCGCCGGGTACGTGGTCTTCGACCGGCAGGCGGGAAAGGTGACCGAGTACCGCAACGCGCACCGGAGGTTCCGGTCGGCGTCGGTGGTGAAGATCCTCATCGCGATCGACCACCTGGAGTCCCGCGCGCGCGTCGCCCCCCGGGACCTGGCGCTGCTCAAGGTCATGCTGCGGGTCAGCGACGACAACGCGGCGACGTCCTTCTGGACCAGGGGCGGCCAGGGAAGGATCGTCCAGCGGATGGCCCGCAAGCTGCGACTCACCGACACCGCTCCCCCGCCGGCCGACAAGCCGGGCTTTTGGGGCTACACCTCGCTCAGCGCGATGGACGTCGTCAAGACCTACCGCTACCTGCTCGACCAGGCCGACCCCAAGGTCCGCGACCTGATCCTGGGCCACCTGCGCAGGTCGGGGCAGTGCGGCTCCGACGGCTTCGACCAGTACTTCGGCATCCCGCGCGCGGTGCGCGGGCCGTGGGCGGTCAAGCAGGGCTGGTCGGGGTACGGCTCCACGCCCCCGGCCCGCTGCCGCCCCACGGCCTCCCCCGCGACCGCTTCCACTTCCACGGCCGCCACCCGGCCCGCGGCCTTCGACGCGTCCGCGTCCACCGCCCGGCACGCGACCTTCGACGTGCCCCCGTCCGTATCCGCGTCCGCCGCGCGGGTCGTATCCGCCGCGCAGGTCGCGCCGGCCTCGCAGGTCGTATCCGCCCAGGCCGGGCCGGTGCCCGACCTGGGGCGTCCGGTCCTGCACACCACCGGGCTCGTCGGACCCAAGGAGCGCTGGATCGTGGTCCTGCTGACCGCCCACCCGGCGGGGACCACCCGGCAGCGCTCCACCGCCCAGACGACGAGGCTGGCCCGGGAGGTCCACCTCAGCGGAACCTCCTGACCACCGGCTCGCCGAGATGGGCGGCCGCGAGCCTCTTGGGAGCGACCATCCGCCAGGCCTCCTCGACGAGCTCCCGCGTCTCGGCCTCGTCGATCGCCGCGAGCCACACCCGCACCCAGTTGTAACGCTCGTCGGAGGGCCGGGGCATGTGGAACCTCTCCGGCTCGGCCGCGACCAGCGCGGCCCGCTCCTCCCTGGGGAAGGCGAAACCCATCGAGGTCTCGTCCGGCGAGATCGCGACGTAGACGATCCGGCCCACCCGGAACGTCACCCGGTCCCTGACGAGCCTCTCCTCGGTCCTGGGCAGCGCCGCGGCGACGCGGCGCACGTCGTCGGCCGTGGTCACCGTGCCGCCTCGTCGAGGGAGGCGGTGAGGCGGCGCAGGGTGTTCTGCAGGTCGGCGACCTCCGTGGGCGCGAGACCGGACGCCTCGAAGATCTGGAGGGGGACGTCGCACGCCCGCTCCTCCATCTGGGCCCCCTTGGACGTGAGCCGCACCAGCACGGACCGCTCGTCGTCGGCGCTGCGCTCGCGACGTACCAGGCTCGCCGCCTCCAGCCGCTTCAGCAGCGGCGACAGGGTGCCCGAGTCGAGCCGCAGCTTCACGCCGAGCTCCTTGACCGTCATCGGCTCGCGATCCCAGAGCACCGTCATGACCAGGTACTGCGGGTAGGTCAGGCCGAGTTCGGCCAGCACCTTGCGGTAGACGGCGTCCAGCGCGCGGGACGCCGCGTGCACGTCGAAGCAGACCAGGTTCTGGACGGAGATCTTCACACCACGATTGTACCGAACTTGACTGTTATCAACTAAATTGCGCACAATTGAGTTGCCCAAAACCGAGAAGGAGATCCCGATGAGTACCCTCTACACCGCCATCGCCACCGCCAACGCCAGCGGCAGGGAAGGACGGGCGGTCTCGTCCGACAAGCGCCTCGACGTGAACCTCGCCCCGCCGCAGGAGATGGGCGGCTCCGGCGAGGGCACCAACCCCGAGCAGCTGTTCGCGGCCGGATACGCCGCCTGCTTCGCCAGCGCGCTCCAGCTGATCGGCCGCAAGCAGAAGGCCGACGTCTCCGAGGCCTCGGTGACCGCCGAGGTGGGTCTCGTCAAGGAGGACAAGGGCCTGTCACTCGCCGTGACGCTGCGCGTCGAGCTGCCCGACGAGCTGCACGGGGAGGCCGGCACCGCCCTCGTGGAGGCCGCCCACCAGGTATGCCCCTACTCCAACGCCACCCGGGGCAACATCCCGGTCAACCTCGTGATCGAGTAGTCGGGCCCCAGGGGGTCGCGGTCAGGGAAGGGGCCTGCGACCGGCGAAGCCGAGCTCGTCCCGGTGGTACCACACCAGCTCGCGATCCCCTTCGAGCCAGCACAGCCGCACCCGTACGCCGTCGAGCACCGAGGGGAAGTCGACCAGCAGGGGCGCGACCCCCTTGACCTCGATGCCCCGCTCCTCGAACCAGCCGAGGATCTCCTCCAGCCTGGCCTCGTAGGCCTTCGCCTCCGCCAGCCCGCCCGCCTCGGAGGTGCCGGTGCTGCGGAGCTCGTACGCGAGCTCGGCCAGCTCACCCCGCATCGTCACGAACGCGGTGGCCCGCTCCAGCAGCACGGGCATGAGCGCCCGCGCCTCCTCGACGGTGAAGATCCTGTCCACCCCTGCACGCTAGCAGCGTCCCCGCCGGGAACGCTGCGAGGCACCGGGAGCCCAGACGGCGGCGGGAGGCGGCGGGCGGCGGGAGCAGCGACAGGGCGCCGACCGGTTGCCGAAACCGTGTCAGCAAGAGCTGACAAAAGAGAGTTTGTCAGCTTATGCTGACGGCATGGGATCGCTGAACAAGCTCGCCGAGGCCGTCGACGGCGAGGACCCGGTGGTGGCGCTGGCGGCCGTGGCGGCGCTGCGCAGGCTGCTGGAGGAGCTTGAGGCCGCGCACGTCATCGAGGCCAGGAACCGGGGGGCGTCCTGGGAGGTCGTCGCCGCGGCGCTCGGCGTCAGGCGGCAGACGGCCCACCGCAAGCACGCACACCGAATCACCGAGGGCGGGAGCTGACGATGTTCGCGAGATTCACCCCCGAGGCCCGGCGGACCACGGTCCGCGCCGGACTGCTGTCGCTCGACCACGGCCGCACCACGCTCGACGAGGACATGTTCCTGCTCGCCCTGGCCGAGTCCTGGCCGGTGGCGGGCTCCGCGACCACCCCGGAGACGGCCACCCCGGAGACGGTCAGCCCTGAGACGGTCCGCGTGGAGGGGAACGGCGTGGAGGCGGTCCCTCCCGAGACGGTCACCCCCGAGACGCTCGGCCTTGAGCCGGTCACCCCCGAGACGGTCGGCGCGGAGATCCGCGACCGCGAGGCCGCGAGGGGCCGCGCGGGCGACCGCGAGCTGCTGGCCGCCATCGGCGTCGACCTGGACGAGATCAGGCGGCGCCTCCCGGCCCGGCGGGAGGACCCCCTGGTCTGGCGCCTGACGCGCTCCCGGCTCCGCCCGCTGAACGTGACGCTCAGCGGCCCGGCCGGTGACCTGCTCCTCACCGCCGGGGCGAGAAAGGTCGTCGAGGTCGCCCTGCACACCTCCGGCACCGGCACAGGTCCCGGCTCCGGCTCCGGGGTGACCGATGAGGATCTGCTGAAGGGCCTGCTGGCCGACGCCTCGAACGCCTCGGTCTCCATCCTGCACCGCCTCGGCGTCGACGTCCGCGGCCTCGCGGCGAGCATCGGCTTCCTGCGCGAATCAGCCTGAGGACAGCGCGGATCCCGCCCCCGGAACGGAACCGATCACCGCGGGAACAGGGCGGATCGGCCCCGGGGCGGAGCCCATCAGGCCGAGGGCGGACCCGACCGGCCCGAGGGCGAGCGCGCCGGGTCAGACCTCGATGCCGTAGAAGCGCGCGGCGGTGCCGCCGAGGACGGCGTCCCGGTCGGCCGTGCCGAGGCCCGAAAGCAGCACGCCGGTCTCCTCCCAGACCCTGGCGTAGTCACCCGCGAGGACGGCCACCGGCCAGTCGCTGCCGAACATCAGCCGCTCGGGGCCGAAGACCTCGAGCGCGTGGTCGACGTAGGGACGAAGGTCCCCGGCGGTCCACGTCTCGGGGTCGGCGGCGGTGTTGAGACCGGACACCTTGCCGTACACGTTGGGATGCTCGGCGGCGCGGGCGATGAGCGACGCCCAGGGCTCCCAGCCCTTCTCCCTGATCGGCGGCTTGGCCAGGTGGTCGATGACCAGCCGCAGCCCGGGAACGCGCTCGGCGAGGAACGACACGTGCTCCAGGTGCCTGGGCAGCACCGCGACCACGTCGAACGGCAGCCCCGCCGCCGCGAGCAGGCCCAGGCTCTCGACCACCGTGTCCTGGACGACCCAGTCGGGGTCGGGGTCGTCGTGGATGAGGTGCCTGACCCCGGCGAACCTCGGATGCCTGCCGTAGCGCTCCAGCGCCCCGGCCGCCTCGTCGGGCCGGTTCAGCGGCACCCATCCCACCACGGCCGCGACGACGTCGTAGGCGTCCGCCTGCGCCAGCATCGCGTCGGTGTCGGCGTAGGTGTCGGCGGCCTGGACCAGCACGGTCCGCTCCACACCGGCGGCGGCGAGCTGCGGGAGGAGCTCCTCGGGGGCGAAAGTGCGGTAGAGCGGCCCCGCCTCCGGCGTCAGCCAGGAGTAGGAGCCCGTCTCCAGGTTCCAGAAGTGCTGGTGGGCATCGATGACGGCCATCCACCGCTCCCCTTCGATTCCTCGATCATTCGTCTGAGCCTGCACAAACTAGGGCGCGGCGGCAGGGGTGTCAACGCCCCCGGCCTGCGGGGATCCGCCGGGGGCCGTGCGGGCCCTCACGCGTACGGGCCGGTGGCGGACGCCCCCTCGGAGGAGTGTCCGCCACCGGCCCGTACGCGTGCCGGAAGGTCCGGAAGGTACCGTCGCTACACCGGCGACAGGGCCGGGTCGTCCGTCCGCGAGGCGGGCGGCGGGGGCGGGTTGTCGTCGCCGTGCTCGTCGTCGAGGAGGGTCGTCTCGTCGAACGGCGCCCTGCCCGCCAGGACCTCGCCCGCGCGCTCCCGGTCGAACTCGCCCGTCCAGGTGCCGATCAGGACGGTGGCGACCGCGTTGCCGGCGAAGTTGGTCAGCGCCCGCGCCTCGGACATGAAGCGGTCGATGCCGACGATGAGGCCGACGCCGTCGACCAGGTCGGGGCGGTGGGACTGCAGGCCGCCCGCGAGGGTGGCCAGGCCCGCGCCGGTGACCCCGGCCGCGCCCTTCGAGGCGATCATCATGAACACCAGCAGGGAGACCTGCTCGCCGAAGGCGAGCGGGGCGCCGGTGGCGCTCGCGACGAACAGCGTGGCCATGGTCAGGTAGATGGCCGTGCCGTCCAGGTTGAAGGAGTAGCCGGTCGGCACGGTGATGCCGACGACGGGCTTGCTCACGCCGAGGTGCTCCATCTTGGCGATCAGGCGGGGCAGGGCCGACTCCGACGACGAGGTCGACAGGATCAGCAGGAACTCCCTGCCCAGGTAGCGCAGCAGCGAGAACAGGCCGACCCGCGCCACCAGCCAGAGCATCGGGCCGAGGATGACGAACACGAAGAGCACACAGGTCAGGTAGAAGGCGAGCATGATGACGCCGAGGCTCCTGAGCGCGTCCATGCCGGTGGCGCCGACGACCGCGGCTATCGCGCCGAAGGCGCCGACCGGGGCGGCCCACATGATCATGGCGAGGATACGGAAGACGAGGCGCTGGATGTGCGTGATGCCGTTCAGGATGGGCTTGGCGCGCTCGCCCATCGCCTGCAGGGCGAACCCGGTGAGCAGCGCGACCAGGAGGGTCTGCAGCACCTGACCCTCGGTGAACGCCGACACCAGCGTGGTGGGGATGATCCCGAGCAGGAACGACACCGTGTCGGTCTCGCCGCCCTTGGCCGCCTCGGCCTCGGCGGCCTTGCGGAGCTCGTCGGTGAGCTGCAGGCCCTGTCCGGGGTCGACCAGGTTGCCCACGAGCAGGCCGATGCCCAGCGCGACGGTCGACATGACGATGAAGTAGCCGAGCGCGAGGCCGCCGACCCGTCCGACCTTGGCGGCCCTGGTGACCGATCCGACGCCGAGCACGATGGTGCAGAAGATGATCGGGCTGATCATCATCTTGATCAGGGCGACGAAGGCGGTGCCGAGCGGCTTCAGGGCCACGCCGACGTCGGGGGCCGCGAACCCGATCGCGATACCGGCGACCACGGCGGCGATGACGGCTATATACAGGTAATGTGTTTTGTCTCGGGCCGCGCTCATGCGTGCTCCACCGCGCTAGAGGAAAAATCCGGTCGAGCGACTATCTCCGGCCCTGTGATCTAAGTCACCATTGCGTACATTTCGTTCGTGAACTTGCGGAAACTTCCCAGACGCATACGCGACTGGAGTCTGGCCAGGCAGATGCTGGCCCTCCAGATCGTCGTCGTAGGCGTCACCGTGACCGGTGGCGCCCTGCTGGCGTTCCTGCAGATGCGTGACCTGCTCGTCGAGGAGGCGACCGGCACCGCCAGGGCGGTGACCGTCAGCGTGGCCGACTCCCCCTCCGTCCTCGCCTCCCTGGGCGACCCCGCGGCCCTGCAGCCGTACGCGGAACGGGTGAGGCGGGAGACCGGGGTCGACTTCATCACGATCATGAGCCTCGACGGCGTGCGCTACACGCATCCCAACCCCGCCGAGATCGGCCGCCGGTTCCTCGGCAACACCGCGCCCGCCCTGGCCGGGCGGGTCTTCACCGAGACCTACACCGGCACCCTCGGCCCCTCGGTCCGCGCCGTCGCGCCTGTCCGCGACGCCGGAGGCGAGGTACGGGCCCTGGTCAGCGGGGGCATCACCATCAACAAGATCAGTGTCAGGCTCCGCGGGCAGATCACCGGCGCCGTGCTGATCGGCCTGCTCGGCCTGTCCGTCGGCGGGGCGGGCACCTACCTGGTCGGGGCCCGGCTGCGCCGCCAGACTCACGGGATGGGCCCCGCCGAGCTGAGCCGGATGTACGAGTACCACGACGCGATCCTGCACGCCGTACGGGAAGGGCTGCTGCTCGTCGACGACGCGGGCACGGTGACGCTCTGCAACGACGGGGCCAGGGAGCTCCTGGGCCTGGCGGGCGAGGTGAACGGCAGGCACGTCACCCGGCTGGGCCTTCCCTCCTCGCTGGGCGAGCGGCTGGCGGCGACCGAGAACCGCACCGACGAGATCCACATGACCGGGGAGCGGACGCTGGTGGTGAACGTGGCGGTGGTCCGCTCCGGCAACCGCTCGCTCGGCACCGTGATCACCCTTCGCGACCACACGGAGCTGCAGTCCCTGACCGGGCAGCTCAGCGCCGAGCGCGGCTTCGCCGACTCCCTGCGGGCCGCCGCGCACGAGTCGGCCAACCGGCTGCACACGGTCATCACCCTCGTCGAGCTGGGCCGCGCCGAGCAGGCGGTGGCGTTCGCGACCGAGGAGATCAAGGCCGCCCAGCAGCTCACCGACCGGGTGGTGGGCGCCGTACGCGAACCGGTGCTCGCCGCGCTGCTGCTGGGCAAGAGCGCGGAGGCCGGGGAGCGCGGGGTGGAGCTGTCGATCACCCCGGACAGCGAGCTCGACGACCTCGGCCTGGACACCCGCGACCTGGTGACGATCGTCGGCAACCTGATAGACAACGCGGCGGACGCGGCCATGTCGGGCACCCGGCCCGCGCGGGTGGAGGTGCGGCTGCGCGCCGACGAGACGACCTTCGTGATCAGCGTGGCGGACAGCGGCCCGGGCCTCGACCCGGCGACGGCGGGCGAGGCCTTCCGGCGGGGATGGACCACCAAGGGCGACGGCCGCGGCCTCGGCCTGGCCATGGTCGGCCAGGCGGTCCGCCGCATGGGCGGGACGATCGAGGTCGGCGGCACGACCGGACCGGACCGGACGGACGGGCCGGGCCAGACGGGCGAGCCGGGCCAGGTGGACGAGCCGGGCCAGGTGGACGAGGTGGCGCGGGGCGAGGGGGTGCCCGAGCCGGACACGGCCGTGGCGGCCGCCCGCGGCGTCGCGGGCGAGGGAGGCGCCGGGCGACCGGCGGAGAGCGGGACGGGCGCGGTGTTCACCGTACGGCTGCCGGTGCGGGGGAAGGGCGTCTCATGATCTCGGTACTGGTCGTCGAGGACGAGGAGATCACCGCCGAGGCGAACCGGGTCTTCGTGGAGCGGGTGCCCGGCTTCCGGGTGGCGGGGGTGGTCAGGTCGGGCGGCGACGCGCTGCGCTTCCTGCGCAGGCACCCCGTCGACCTGATCCTGCTCGACCTCTACCTGCCGGACATGCACGGGCTGGAGGTGTGCCGGGCGCTGCGGGCGGCCGGCGTGATGTCGGACGTCATCGCGGTCACCTCGGCGCGCGACCTGTCGGTGGTCAGGTCGGCCGTCTCCGTCGGCGTGGCCCAGTACCTGCTCAAACCGTTCACCTTCGCCTCGCTGAGCGAGAAGCTCACCCGCTACGCCGAGTTCAGGTCGTCGGTGGAGGCCACGGGAGAGGCGAGCGGCCAGGGCGAGGTGGACCGCGCGCTGGCGGCGCTGCGGGGCCCGGCGCAGAGCCCCCTGCCGAAGGGGATGACGCAGGCCACCCTCGACGCCGTGCTGGCGGAGCTGCGCAAGGCCCCCGGCGGTCTGTCGGCCCAGACCGCCGGGGCGGCGATCGGCGTCTCCCGGGTGACCGCCCGCCGCTACCTGGAGCATCTGACGGAGAGCGGGGTCACCCACCGGGTGCCCCAGTACGGGGGGCTCGGACGGCCCGAGCTGCTCTACCGGATGACCTGACATCACGGTTTCCCGACCTTGGCGGTCTTCCGGGAAGCCGGTTTTCCGGGGGACCGGTCTTCCGGGAAAGCGGTCTTCCGGGAGACCGGCGCCTATCGGCAGCCGCACCCGCGGGGCGATCGGCACGGTGTGCGGCGCGCGCACGGGCACCGCCGGAACGGCAACGGAACAGGCCATCTGAGGATCAAGGGATGAACAAGCCGGGGCGCCGTATGCTTCGGACCCGGATCATTTGAGGCCCCGCCGGGGCGCGGTGGTCCCGGAACTGGTAGTAAAAAGGCAGCCCGCCCTGCCACCCGCGGGCAAAGGAGCGCAGCATGGCCTTTTTCACGGTCTCATCGAGCCTGCTCGAGACGGGTTTCGTCGTCCGGGTGCTCGGAGAGCTCGACTACCGGCACTCCCCCGCGCTGCGCGCGGAGATGGACAAGGCGTGGGCCGCCGAAGCCCCCTCCGTGGTCGTGGCCGACGTCACGGGTCTCACCTTCTGCGACTCCACCGGGGTCGCCGAGCTGATCCTGGCGCTCCGGCGGAGCCGCACCCTGGGCGTCCGGCTGGCCCTCGTCGGCGTGCACGGCACCCTGGAGCGGATCCTCGCCATCACCGGCCTGCGCACCTCCTTCGAGGTCTTCACCTCTGTCGAGGAGGCGCTGCAGAAGGTCTGATCAGCTGTGGCCCTGGTCCATCGGCACGCGGGGCGCGTCGATGATGACGTCCGAGAAGATGTCGACCACCAGGGCGATCACACCGCCGATCGCGATGATCCCGGCGCCGACCCAGAAGAACGTCCAGTTGGGACCGAGGCAGAGGGCGACGCCCCCCACGGTGAACCCCAGCAGAATGACGATCACCGCGAGCCAAGACTTGGGGCTTCCCCCGTGACTTCCGGCCATGAGCCTTTCCTCTCCCTTGTCCTCTGATTCTCCGCGAATCAGCGATGCGCGCCGTCCGCCGCGGCGATCACCCGTGTCAGCGACCGGTGGAGCTCCTGGAGCTCCTCCAGGTTCATACCCAGACGACTGACGATCGCCGGCGGAACCTTCTCCGCCTCGTCCCGCAGCCTGCGGCCCTCCGGTGTGAGCGAGACGGCCAGGACACGCTGGTCCTGGCTGTCACGCCGCCTCCGGATGTAGCCGACGGCCTCGAGACGCTTCAGCAGCGGGGACAGCGTACCGGGGTCGAGTCTCAGTAGCTTGCTCAGCTCCTTGACCGACAGCGGTGCCCGTTCCCAGAGGGCGAGCATGACCAGATACTGGGGGTGGGTGAGACCCATCGGATCCAGCAGGGGCCGGTAGAGCCCGATGACGTTCCGCGAGGCGATCGCCAGGGCGAAGCACACCTGACTTTCCAGGCTCAGGGGATCGACCATGTCACTCACGCGCACCTCCCAACCGACATAGTACGATAGTTAGTACACAAACCATTATCGCCCCAATCGTCGGCGAGCAAAGGATTCCCATGTTTCACAGCAAGCCGATCGAGGAGCGGATCGCCGAGCGCCAGGCCAGGCGTTCCACCCTCAAGGAGGGCCGGCACTTCGAGCACGGCCCGGCGAAGTTCGTCTTCGTCTTCGTGATCGTCTTCGTGGTCGTCGGCCACCTGGCCGGCCTGCTGCTGATGATGGCCCTGGGCATGCACTGACACAGGACGACGCCTCCGGGGGTGCGCCGACACGGGACGACGCCCTTGGGTGTGCACCGGCACAGGACGACGGCCCTGGGCATGCACCGGCACAGGACGACGGCCCTGGGCATGCACCGGCACAGGACGACGGCCCTGGGCATGCACCGGCACAGGACGACGGCCCTGGGCATGCACCGGCACAGGACGACGGCCCTGGGCATGCACCGGCACAGGACGACCGCCTGGACATGCGTTGACGCGGGACGACGGCCCTGGGGGTGCACCGGCGCGGCCGGACGGCGTGCCGGCAGAGCCGCGGCACGTGCCCTCCCCTCTCAGCGCCTCCGCCCCTCGCGGAGCCCCTGCCCCTCCGCGGAGCCTCCGTATCCCCTTCGCGGAGCCTCCGCCCCCCTCGCGGAGCCTCCTTCCTCTCAGAGCCGAAGCGGGGGGCCTGCACGCCGGAAGGGTCCGGATGAGAGGATGATGATCCTGTTGGTCGGGGTTGGACCGCCCGATAGATCAGGAGGTCTGTAATGTCTGACGTCACGCCGGAGCCCGAAGGTTCCGAAAGTTCCGACGAGGAGCTGAAGCGCAAGTTCCGCGAGGCACTGGAGCGCAAGAAGCTCGCCCAGGCGGACGCGAGCGCCGGGGGCAAGGGGAAGAACTCCTCGAAGATCCACGGTGCTCACGGCCCGGCTGCGGCCAAGCGCTCCTTCCGGCGCAAGAGCGGCGGCTGAGCCGTCCGCGAACCAGGTTCGGCCCAGGGCATCCGCCCCCCGGATCTCGGCCGCCCCGCTGGCTCCCGGCCAGCCGGGCGGCGCGCTCCCTCCCCCGGCTTCCGCCGACCCCTTGGACGGCGCCCGGGTCTGCAATAGGCTGTGCGCGTGCGTGATCTTGGTGAGGACCCCCGGCCGGCCCGAGGCGCGGTCAGCGAGGTCCACCGCGTCGACCGGGCCGCGACCCTGAACTACTCCCCCGACCTCGACGGGCTCGCCGACCCCGGCGAGATCGTCTGGGCCTGGGTCCCCTACGAGGAGGATCCGGACCGGGGCAAGGACAGACCGCTGCTGGTCGTCGGCCGCCACGGGCGCAAGCTGCTCGCGCTGATGCTGTCCAGCCGGGGTGGCGGCGGCGACCCGGGCGACTGGCTGGAGATCGGCCCCGGCCAGTGGGACCGCGAGAACCGGGTCTCCTACCTGCGCCTGGACCGGGTCTTCGCCCTCGCCGAGGGTGACATCCGGCGTGAGGGCTCCGTCCTCGACGGCGCGCGCTTCGCCCGCGTGGCCGCCGTCCTCAAACGCACCCACGGCTGGGCCGCCGACGGCTGAGCCCGTCCCGTACCCCCGCACCGGCCCCGGGCGACCGTCCGGCGGGAGGCGCGAGGGTGTGAAGGCACGAAGGCCGGGAGAGCGGGGGCCGCGAGGCCGCCCGGACACACGGCCGGGCGGGGGCGCCGGGCGTGAATCCGGTGGAAAACGGCGACGCGAGTCATCATCCTGGTGACCCATGGACGACAGACGGCCCATGGACGACGAACGGCTCGTCCGGGTCTCCAAATACCTCTCCAAGCATCTCAGGCACCAGCCCGAGCGCATCGGGCTGGTCCTCGACCCGCAGGGCTGGACGGACGTCGACACCCTGCTGGCCGCCACCGCGCGGCACGGCTTCGCGATCACCCGTGACGAGCTCGCGCTGGTGGTCGCGGGCAACGACAAGCGGCGCTTCACCGTCGAGGGCGACCGGATCCGCGCCAACCAGGGCCACTCGATAGGCGTCGACCTGGGCCTTCCCCCGGTCGAGCCGCCCGAGTTCCTGTTCCACGGGACGGTGGGCGCGTACGTGGGCGCCATCCGGCAGGAGGGCATACGGCCGATGGCCCGGCACGCCGTGCACCTGTCGCCCGACAGGGAGACCGCGGTCCGCGTGGGCGCGCGCCGGGGCAGGCCTGTCGTGCTGGTCGTCCGCTCGGGGGAGATGCACCGGGCGGGTCACGAGTTCCGGATCAGCGCCAACGGCGTCTGGCTGGCCGCCCACGTGCCGCCCGCCCACATCTCGTTTCCCGGGTGAGGGGCGCCTCGCGACGAACCCCGTGACGCCTGCCTGACAGGCTCCGCGACGAACCCCGTGACGCCTGCCTGACGGGCTCCGCGACAAACTCCGTGACGCCTGCCTGACGGACTCCACGACGAACCCGTGACGCCTGTCTGACAGGCTCCGCGACGAACCCCGTGACGCCTGTCTGACAGGCTCCGTGACGAACCCCGGGGTCCCTCCGGAGTGTCCTGATCGGCTTCCGTCCCCCTGATCACCTGCCGTTCTCTTCCAAAGCTCCTCGGGGACCCCCGAGGATCTCCGGGGATTCCCGCGGCTCCCCGCGGATCCCCGTCACGCCGGGAACCCCCGCTCCCTCCGGAGACCCCGGACGCCGGGAATTCCCCGCCCTCCGAAGACACCCGGCCCCGGAAACCTCCGCCCCCGGAGATCCCCGGGCTCCGTCCCTCGCGCCGCGATAGCCCCGAAACCCCACATCACCTCGCGCCGAGAGCCACATCCCCCCGTGCCGGGAGCCACGTCGATTCCAACGCGTTCCAAAATCCGGGCCAACCGCGGCCCCACCCTCGCTCGAACCCCCAACCCCAGGCAAATACCTGGGGTTTTTCATGTTCTTGCCGGTTTAGGGGGAAGTCAACCCATTGACGTTCCAACACACTCGGGTGTAAATAAAGCTGAAACAACACTGAAACGGTGGTGAATCAACAGCATGTACGCCGAGGAGCGGCAACAGGAGATTCTGCGCCGGGCGCGGACCGTCGGCCGGGTGGACGTGGTGACACTGGCGGAGGAGTTCGCCGTCACCACGGAGACCATCCGCCGCGATCTGACCGCGCTGGAGCGCTCCGGGATGCTGCGACGCGTGCACGGCGGCGCGATCCCGGTCGAGCGGCTGGGGTTCGAGCCCGAGCTGGCCGCCCGCGACGAGGTGATGATCTCGGAGAAGGAACGCATCGCCAAGGCGGCGCTCGCCGAACTCCCCGAGGACGGCGCGATCATCATCGACGCCGGCTCGACGACAGGCAGGTTGGTGCAGGCGCTTCCGGTCGATCGGGAGCTGACCGTGATCGTGAACTCACCGCCGCTGGCGACGGCGATGGCCACCCGCCTCAACCTGACGGTGATCATGCTGGGCGGGCGGGTGCGCGGGCGGACCCTGGCCACCGTCGACGACTGGGCGCTGCGCCCTCTCGCCGACCTGCACGTGGACGTGGCGTTCATGGCCGCCAACGGGTGCTCGGTGGCCAAGGGGCTGACGACACCCGACCCGGCCGAGGCCGCCATCAAGCGGGCGATGATCGACGCGGCGCAACGGTGCGTGCTGCTCGCCGACCACACCAAGTTCCCCAACACCTACCTGGCGCGCTTCGCCTCGATCCAGGAGATCGACGTTGTGATCAGTGACACCGGGCTCGACCCGGCGGTCGCGGCCGAGATAACCGCCGCCGGCCCGGAGGTGGTACGGGCGTGATCCTCCCCTCCCCCCCGGCCCTCGCCAGGACCGCACAGGCGATCGTCCCCTCGCCCCCCGGCCCCCGCCGGGACCGTACGACCGAGGCGGTCCCCGCATGATCGTCACCCTGACCCTCAACCCCAGCCTGGACCGCACCATCGAGGTCGGTTCACTGACCCGCGGGGCCGTCATCCGCGCCGCCGCCGCCCATCTCGACCCCGGCGGCAAGGGCGTCAACGTCTCCCGGGCACTGCTGGCCAACCAGGTCCGCTCGTGCGCGGTCGTCCCCTTCGGCGGCGACGAGGGACGGCGGCTGGTCACCCTGCTCTCGGCCGAGGGCATCGAGATGATCACTGTCCCCGTCGGCGGGTCCACCCGGTCCAACGTCGCGCTGGCCGAGCCCGACGGCACGGTCACGAAGATCAACGAACCGGGGACGGCCCTGTCGCCGACCGAGCTCGACACCATCGCCGAGGCCGTGCTCGGCGCGGCCAGCTCCGCGGACTGGGTGGTCGCCTCGGGCAGCCTCCCGCCCGAGGTGCCCGCCGACGTCTACGCCCGCCTGTGCGAGCGGTTCAGCGGGGCGGGCATCAACGTCGCGGTCGACACCAGCGGCCCCGCGTTCGTCGCGGCGCTCGCCGAGTCCCCCGCCCTGGTCAAGCCCAACCGGGAGGAGCTGAGCGAGGCCACCGGGATCTCCATCTCGTCCCTGGGCGACGCCATCAAGGCCGCGGAGAACCTGCGGGCGCGAGGCGCGGGCACCGTCCTGGCCAGCCTGGGCGCCGACGGCGCGATCCTCCTGCAGGACGACCAGATCTGGCACGGCCAGTGCCCGGTGGCCGAGCCGCGAAGCACCGTCGGCGCCGGCGACGCCATGCTGGCCGGGTTCCTCGCCGGCGGGGCGCGAGGCGAGGGCGCGCTGGTCGAGGCGCTGGCCTGGGCGACCGCCGCGGTCGGGCTGCCGGGCAGCCGGATGCCCTCCCCACACCACATCCACCGTGACGACGTGCGCGTCACCGGAGCCGATCCCACCTTGCCGCTGCGGTTCGAGGGCTGACAGCGACATAGATCCACCCCCCAGGCCGGCCCATCTGCCGACCCCCCAGAAGGAGCAAAGTCACATGAGCGAATACACCCCAACAGTCACAGGAACAGGGGCAAGAGCCACCATTCAGCGTTTCGGCGGATACCTCGCCGGGATGATCATGCCGAACATCGGCGCGTTCATCGCCTGGGGCCTGATCACCGCTCTGTTCATCCCCACCGGCTGGCTGCCCAACGAGGAGCTCGCCGTCCTGGTCGGGCCGATCGTCTCGACGCTGCTGCCGGTCCTGATCGGCTACACCGGCGGCCGGATGGTCCACGGCCAGCGCGGCGCCGTGGTCGGCGCCGTCGCCACCATGGGCGTCGTCGCGGGCGCGGAAAGCCCGATGTTCCTCGGCGCGATGCTCATCGGCCCGCTGACCGCGTACCTCCTGAAGCTGTTCGACGGGCTCGTCGCCGACCGCGTCAAGTCCGGCTTCGAGATGCTGGTGGACAACTTCAGCGCCGGCATCATCGGCGGCGCCATGGCCCTGGTGGGCCTCAAGGCCATCGGCCCCGTCGTCGCCGGAGTCACCAGCGTCGCGAGTGACGCGGTCGCCTGGCTGATCGGCAACAACCTGCTGCCGCTGGCCTCGGTCGTGATCGAGCCCGCCAAGGTCCTCTTCCTCAACAACGCCATCAACCACGGCGTGATGGGCCCGCTGGGCGTGGCTCAGGCGGCCGAGACCGGCAAGTCGATCCTGTTCATGCTGGAGTCGAACCCCGGCCCCGGCCTCGGCCTGCTCCTGGCCTTCATGTTCTTCGGCCCCCGCGCGCTGCGCCCCAGCACCCCCGCCGCGATCATCATCCACTTCTTCGGCGGCATCCACGAGATCTACTTCCCGTACGTGCTCATGAAGCCCCGCCTGATCCTCGCGGTCATCGCCGGCGGCGCCACCGGCGTCCTGGTCTTCCTCATGACCGGTGCCGGACTGGTGGCCACGCCGTCGCCCGGCAGTATCTTCGCCTTCCTCGCGGTGACCCCCAGGGGCGGATGGTTCGGCACCCTCGCCGGCGTCCTCGCCGCGACCGTCGTCTCCTTCGTCGTCGCGGCGGCGCTCCTGGGCTTCGGGCGGGGCAAGGACGACAGTGAGGAGGTCGAGACCGCCGAGGACCCGCAGACCGCACCCACCGTCAAGGAGGCCTGAGCGATGCCCAGCATCGAGAGCAAGGACATACACAAGATCGTCGTCGCCTGCGACGCGGGAATGGGCAGCAGCGTCATGCTCGCCAGCCAGCTCCGCAAGCAGCTGAAGGCACAGAACATCCACGTGGAGCACACGCCGGTCAACACGATCCCCGCCGACGCCGACGTGGTGCTCTGCCACGCGGGCCTGGCGGACCGGGCCAGGGCCGGGGCTCCGGACAAGGTCCTGATCCCGTTCCAGGTCTTCATCGGGGACCCGGCGGTGACCAAGCTGCTCAGCACGATCAAGAGCGGTGGCACCGTCAATGCCTGAGACGGCGCCGTTGCCGCTGGACCCGCGCGCCATCCGGCTGGCGGCCTCGGCCGCCGGCCGCGATGACGCGATCCGGCAGTGCGGGGAGGCCCTGCTCGCCGTCGGCGCGGTGGAGAGCGCCTACATCGACACCATGCTCGAACGGGAGCGGTCGATCTCCACCTACGTCGGCGAGGGGGTCGCCATCCCGCACGGCACCCTGGCCGCCAAGGACGCCGTCCTGCACGACGCCATCAGCGTCGTGCGCTTCCCGGACGGCGTCGACTGGGACGGCGAGGAGGTGACGGTGTGCATCGGCATCGCCGCCAAGGGCGACGGCCACGTACGGCTGCTCGCCGAGCTCGCTCAGATCCTGATGGATCCCGACCAGGCCAGGGCCCTTCGCGAGGCGACGGAGGTCGCCGAGGTGCTCCGGCTGCTGCAACCGAACGAAGAGGACGAACAACAGTGAAGGTCGCCCGTTTCTACGCCCCTGGCGACATCCGCGTCGAGGAGGCGCCGGAACCAGTCGCCGGGCCAGGCGAGATCAAGATACGCGTGCGCAACTGCTCGACCTGCGGCACCGACGCGAAGATCCTCAAGCACGGTCACCACCACATCAAGCCGCCCAGGGTCATGGGGCACGAGATCGCCGGCGAGGTGGTCGAGGCCGTCGACGCGGGCGAGTGGGCACCGGGCGACCGGGTCCAGGTGATCGCCGCGATCCCCTGCGGGACGTGCCCGGAGTGCCTCCGGGGCCGGATGACCGTCTGCCCGAACCAGGAGTCGATGGGCTATCACTACGACGGCGGTTTCGCCGAGTACATGATCGTCCCGGCGAAGGTCCTCGCGGTCGACGGCGTCAACCGCGTCCCCGACGAGATCGGTTTCGCCGAGGCGTCGGTGGCGGAGCCCCTGGCCTGCGTGCTCAACGGCCAGGAGCTGGCCCGCGTGGGCGAGGGCGACGACGTGGTGATCATGGGCTCCGGCCCGATCGGCTGCCTGCACGTGCGGCTGGCGCGGGCGCGGGGCGCGGCGCGCGTCTTCCTCGTCGACATCAACGCCGGGCGGCTGGAGATGGCCGCCAGTCTGGTCCACCCGGACGCGGTCATCCACGGCGAGGACGTCGTCGAGCAGGTGCTCAAGCTGACCGACGGCAGGGGTGCCGACGTCGTCATCACCGCCGCCGCCTCGGGAGCGGCCCAGGAGCAGGCGCTTCGGATGGCGGCCCGCCAGGGGCGGATCAGCTTCTTCGGCGGCCTGCCCAAGGACAACCCGATCATCCAGTGCGACTCCAACCTGGTCCACTACCGGGAGCTGACCATCGTCGGCGCCAACGGGTCCAGCCCGGCGCACAACGCCAAGGCCCTGCGGCTGATCGCCGACGGCGCGGTGCCGGTCGCCGACCTGATCACGCACCGGCTGCCGCTGGCGGAGGTCCTGGAGGGCATCGACATCGTCAGCAGGGGCGAGGCCATCAAGGTGACCGTCGAACCCTGACCGGTCCCTCGGTCCCCTCCCGCCGTGCCCGGCGGGAGGGGACCGGCACCGGCCGACGAACCCAGGCCGCCAGGGCACGCGCACAGGCCGCACACACCAGGCCGCGGCCCGCACGCATGGGCCCCGGCACGAGGGTCCGCACACACAAGCCACACAGGGCTTCACACACCAGACCGCGGCCGCAGGCACAGGCCGCGCGGGGCCTCACACACCAGGCCGCACAGGGCGTACGGGCCCACAGGCCCGGCAGGACCGCCAAGCTCGCACACCACTCGCACCACTCGCAGAACGCGCGGAACGCGCAGAAGGAGAACCGGAGATGCCGGAGAGGACAGTGGTCGTCGCCTCAAGCACGGGCCTTCACGCCCGGCCCGCGAAGATCTTCGTGCAGGCCGCGGCCAAGCAGGGGATACCCGTCCGCATCCGCGTCGGGGACGGCAAGGCCGTACCCGCCAACAGCATGCTCGCCGTACTGGCCCTGGGCGCCACGCACGGCACGGAGGTCACGATCGAGGCCGAGGGACCGGGGGCCGACGAGGCGCTCGACTCCCTGGCCGAGCTGCTCGCCCGCGACCTCGACGCCGAAGAGAACTCCCGTGGCTGAGACGCTCAGAGGTCTGGGTGTGAGCTCGGGCCTGGCCGCGGGACGGGTCTGCCGGATGGCGGGCCCGCCGGAGCTGCCCGCCCCCTCCCCCGTCACCGACGCCGACGCCGAGTTCGACAGCGCGCTGAACGCGCTGCGCGCCACCGTCTCCGAGCTGGCGGCGCGGGCGGAGAAGGCGCCCGACGCCGACGCGAAGGCGATCCTGGAGGCGCAGTCCTTCATCGCCGACGACCCGGGCCTGCACGAGTCCGTGGAGGCGAGCGTCAGGTCGGGCAAGAACGCGGCGCACGCCATCGACGAGGCCTGTGCCCACCACCGTCGCGCGCTGCTGGACGCGGGCGGCTACTTCGCCGAGCGCGCCGCCGACCTCGACGACATCCGCAACCGGGCCGTGGCGGCGGTGCTGGGCCTGCCCGTCCCCGGGGTGCCCGACCCCGGCCACCCGTTCGTCCTGGTCGCCGGGGACCTCTCCCCCGCCGACACGGTGAACCTGGATCCCGGATCCGTCCTCGCCCTCGTCACCGAGAAGGGCGGCCCGACCAGCCACACGGCCATCCTGGCCCGCGCCCGCGGCCTGCCCGCCGTGGTCGCCTGCCGGGGCGCGGCCGACATCGCCGAGGGGACATGGGTGTCGGTCGACGGCCTGCGGGGCGAGGTGGAGGTCGGCATCGACGAGGAGGCCGCCGCCGGGGTCCAGAGCCGGGCCGAGGAGGACCGCCGCCGGAAGGGCACCAGCCGGGGCCCCGGCCGGACCTCCGACGACCACCCGGTCAAGCTGCTGCTCAACATCGGCTCGGCGGCCGACCTCACACCGCCCGGCCGGGTCCCCCCTGCCGAGGGGGCTCCGGGAGTGGACGGCGAGGGGGTGGGGCTGTTCCGCACCGAGTTCCTCTTCCTGGACCGGCGCGAGGAGCCGGACTACGAGGAGCAGGTGGCCGCCTACGCCGCGGTCTTCCGCGCCGCGCCCGGCGGGCACGTCGTGGTCCGCACCCTCGACGCGGGCACGGACAAGCCGCTGCCGTTCCTCGGGCTGGCCGAGGAGACCAACCCGGCGCTGGGCGTACGGGGACTGCGGGTCTCCCGGGTCAGGCCCGAGGTGCTCGACATCCAGCTCGACGCCATCGCCGAGGCGGCCCGCGAGACCGGGGCCGAGCCGTGGGTGATGGCGCCCATGGTGACGACGGTGGGCGAGGCCGCAGACTTCGCCGGGCGGGCCCGCGCCCGGGGCATCGTCCACGTCGGGGCGATGGTGGAGGTCCCCGCCGCCGCGCTGCGCGCCGGACGCCTGCTGAAGGAGCTCGACTTCCTGAGCATCGGCACCAACGACCTGAGCCAGTACACCTTCGCCTCCGACCGGCAGCACGGGGAACTCGCCGACCTGCTCGACCCCTGGCAGGCCGCGCTGCTCCAGCTGATCGCCGACTGCGCGGCGGCCGGGCAGGCGGCGGGCAAACCCGTCGGCGTGTGCGGCGAGGCCGCGGCCGACCCGCTCCTGGCCACCGTCCTGGTCGGGCTGGGCGTCACCAGCCTGTCGATGTCGGCGCCCGGGATCCTCGCGGTACGGGAGAGTCTGGCCGCCCACTCCCTGGAGCGGTGCCGCGAGAACGCCCGGCTCGCCCTGGCCGCCGACGACCCGGGAGAGGCCAGGAAGGCGATCGCCCCGGATCGCTGAACACCCCGGCCCCACCCACGGCCGGGCCAGAACCCCCTCTCTGGCCCGGCCCCCTTCCGTCCCGTGTCCCCGGCCGCGTCGCCTCGGTGCCCCCCCGGATTCCCCTTGGCGCGCATCGGTGAAATCACCGGTCTTCACAAAGCCGCCGGTACACCGGTGCAGGCCAGCGGGGGCCGGTTGGGAACCCCGCGACCCGCTCTTTCCAGGCGCGACACACGCGCGTAACACTGAGGCATGTCCTCCCTCTCCGCCGCCACCCGGTCACCGGCGCTGCACGGCCGTGACACGGAGCAGGACGCGCTGCTGCGATTACTCGACGCCGCCCGTGGCGGCTCCGGGGGGGCGGCGATCCTGCGAGGGGCGCGGGGAACGGGAAAGACCGCGTTGCTCGACCTCGCGGCGGCCCACGCGAGCGGCACCGGCACGAGCGCCACCGCCGACACCACCACCACCGCCACCGGCGGCGCGGGCGGCATGAACGGCACCGGCACGAGCACCACCGGCGCCGGCACCATCGGCACCGCCACCGCCACCGCCACCGGCCACACGAGCGGCACCGGCGACTTCGTCGTGCTCAGGGTGCGCGGCACCGAGGCGGAGTCGCACCTGCCGTACGCCGGGCTGCACGGACTGCTCCGGCCGATCGCCGACCGGCTTCCCGCCCTCCCCCCTGCGCAGGCGGAGGCGCTGACGCGAGCGCTGGAGCTGGGCGCGGCGGACGGCGGGCTGGCGCTTCCCGCGGCGGTCCTCAACCTTCTGGCGGCCACCGGCGGCCCGGTGCTGGCCTGCGTCGACGACGTCCACCACCTCGACGCGCCCAGCCGCGAGGCGCTCTTCTTCGCGGCCAGACGGCTCGCGGGGGAACCGGTCGTGCTGCTGTTCGGGACCGACGACGGCGACGGCGCCGCCGTGCCCGACGACGTGACGGCGTTCGAGCTGGGCCCCCTGGACGAGGAGGCGGCCAGGCGGCTCGCCGGTGACCTGGTGCCGGGGCTGGCCGACGACGTACGGGCGTCGCTGCTGGAGATCGCCCACGGCAACCCGCTGGCGATCGGGGAGCTCGCCGGGTCGCTGAGCCCCGAGCAGATCTCCGGCGCCGCCGCCCCGCCCGCGACCCTGCCGAGGAGCGGGCGGCTCTGGCGCGCGTACGCCGACCGGCTGGCGCGTCTGCCCGGCGAGACCGCGGACGTGCTCCTGCTGCTCGCGGCCGATCCGGAGCTGGAGACGGTCACCCTGGCCGGCGCCGCGAAGCCGGAGTGCGCGCTGACCGCGCTCGAACCGGCGGAGAGGGCGAGGGTGATCGTCCATGTCGCCGACGGTGACGGTAACAGTGACGGTGACCGCTACGACTTCCGCGAGCCGGGGATGCGGACGGTCGTCTACGCCGAGGCCTCCCTCGCCCGGCGCCGCGCCGCGCACCGCCTGCTCGCGGGCATGTTGCGCCACGACCACCAGCGGCTGCGGCGGGCCTGGCACCGGGCCGCCGCGATGGACGGCCCCGCCGAGTCGCTCGCCGACGAGCTGGCCTCGGCCGCGGCCGCGGCGGGCTCCCACGGCGGCCACCCCGCGACCTTCCTCGCCTTCGAGCGGGCGGCCGAGCTGACCGCGCACGGCGACGTCAAGGCCGCGCGCCTGGCCGCCGCCGCCAACCGCGCCTGGCACGCGGGCCTGCCCCGGCGTGCCCGTTCCCTGCTCACCCGCCTGCAGTCGCTGACGATCTCCGAGGAGGTGCGCAGCCAGGCCGAGCTGATCCGCGGCAGCCTGGAGCTGCGCAGCGGGAAGACCGGCAGCGCCGGGGACGACCTGATGGCGGCGGCCGAGTCGCTGCTGGACAGGGACCGGGGGCAGGCCGTCCGGGTGCTCATCCGCGCGGGCGAGGCGAGCTACCTGGCAGGTGACAACCTTCGCTACCTGGACATGGCGCGGTGGGCCGCCACGCTGCGCCGCCCGGACGACCCGGCGGCCACCCAGCTGATGTTCGAGTATCTGGCCGGTACGGCGGCGACCTTCGACGGCCGTCACCGGGAGGCGGCCGATCCGCTCCGCCGGGTGCTGGAGCTCGCGCCCTCGGTGCGCACCCCCTCGGTGCTGGTGTGGGCGGGGGTGGCCAGCCTGCTGCTCGGCGACGACGCGCAGGCGATGAGGCTGTGCGGCCGGGCGGTGGAGACCGCGCGGGCCCGCGGGGCGGTCTCCACCGTGCCGCAGGTCCTGGAGTTCATGATCCATGCCGAGCTCTGGATGGGCCGCTACGCCTCCATCACCGCCAGCGCCGTCGAGGGTCTCCGGCTGGCCCAGGAGCGCGGGCGCCCCAACAGCGCGGGCCAGCACCTGGGCTGGCTGGCCCTCACCGCGGCCGTCGAGGGGGACGAGGAGACCTGCGCGATCAGGGCGGCGAGCGCCATCGAGCTGGCGGGTGCCCACGGCGTGTGCGTGGCGGGGGCCCTCGGCAACTGGGCGCTGGCCCATCTCGACCTCGCGGCGGGCCGCCACGCCGACGCCGCCAAGCGGCTGCGGGCCACGGCCAGGGCGGACGGGACCAACGGCCACCTCGTCATGCGGGTGATGTCGACCCCGCTGTTCGTCGAGGCCAGCGCCCGTACGGGCGACCGGGAGCGGGCCGGGGAGGCGCTGCGGGTGCTCGACCGCTGGGTCGGCAGCACCCGCAGTCCCGACCGGCGCGCGCTGGCCGCGCGCTGCCACGCGCTGCTGGCCGCCCCCGGTGACGCCGAGGAGCACTTCAGGGCCGCGCTCGACCTGCACCACCAGGGGTTCTCCGAGTTCGAGACGGCCCGCACCCAGTTGCTCTTCGGCAGCGCGCTGCGCAGGAACCGTCGTCCGGGCGCGGCCAGGGAGCACCTGCACAGCGCGCTGGAGACGTTCGAGCGCTCCGGCGCGCGGCTCTGGGCCGAGCAGGCCCGCACCGAGCTGCGCGGGGCGGGAGAGGCCGTCCGGTCGCACCGCCCGAAGGCCACCGAGAAGCTCACCGCGCAGCAGTACCAGATCGCGCGCATCGTCGCGGACGGCGCCACCAACCGGGAGGTGGCGGCCCGGCTCTTCCTGAGCCCGCGGACCGTCGAGCACCACCTCAGGAACATCTTCGCCAAGCTCGACATCCGTTCCCGGGTGGAACTGGTGCGGTTGATGTCGTGATTCACCGGTTGATTCCGTTATTCCCGGTGTTAACCATCGCGATGGAGTACGGGTGATTTCACCGATGCACTCCGGGGCTGACAACGAGAAAGTGGCGTCTGTCAGAAATCCGAGGAGGCACCCCGGTGACGCTGACCGTACCGCCGCCGTTCCCGGTGGCGGGCGGGCGCGCGACGAACGGCCGTCGGCACCGACCGCCGTATCGCCGTGGTTCCCCCTACAGGAACGGAGTACAGCAACGTGCAGCCGTACGGCACCACCCCCCAGGCCCCCGCGTCCAGGCGTTCCCGCCGGGCGACGACGGTCGCGCTGACCCTCGCACTCGCTCTGCTCGGCACCGGCGGGACCCTCGCGCCCGCCGCGCAGGCCGTCGCGGCCCCGGCCGCGCAGGCCGCCTCCGCCGGTCCCTACGACCGCGGCCCCGACCCGACCGTCTCCCTCATCGAGTCGGCCAGGGGACCGTTCGCGATCTCGGAGACCACCGTCTCCTCGCTCCGGGTGAGCGGCTTCGGCGGAGGCACGATCTACTACCCGACGTCCACCGCGCAGGGGACGTTCGGCGGGGTCGCCATCGCCCCCGGCTACACCGCCAGCAGGTCCAGCATGGCCTGGCTCGCCTCGCGGCTGGCCTCCCACGGCTTCGTGGTCTTCAACATCGACACGCTGACCCGCTCCGACCAGCCCGCCAGCCGGGGACGGCAGCTGCTGGCCGCGCTCGACTACCTCACGGAGGAGAGCACGGTCGCGAACCGGGTCGACGCGAGCAGGCTCGGCGTCGCCGGGCACTCGATGGGCGGCGGCGGCACGCTGGCCGCCGCCAACAGCCGGCCGCAGCTGCAGGCGGCCATCCCGCTGACGGCGTGGCACACGACCAAGAACTGGTCGGGCGTGCGCGTCCCGACACTGATCATCGGCGCGGAGAACGACTCGGTCGCCTCGGTGACCACGCACTCCAAGCCGTTCTACAACAGCATCCCCGCCTCGTCGGAGAAGGCGTACCTGGAGCTCAACGGCGCCAGCCACTTCGCGCCCAACTCCTCCAACACGACGATCGCCAAGTACAGCATCTCGTGGCTGAAGCGGTTCATCGACAACGACACCCGGTACGAGCAGTTCCTGTGCCCGGCGCCCCGGCTCGACCTGAGCATCTCCGAGTACCAGGACACCTGCCCGCACTCGTAGGACACCGGGAGCGCGGCCGGGCCACCGCCCCGGCCGCGTTTCCCGCCGGCGGCCGGTGATCCCCCGGCGACGAGCGGTGGTCCTCGGCGGCACAGGACCGCGAACCACCTGGCAAGACCGTGAAACGCCCGACCCGACGGCGGCCGCGGCACGCGGCCGCCGTCGGCGTATTCCCACGGCCCCCCGCAGTCCCCTTGAAACCCCCCTGGAGTGCCGTCATATGACGGATTTTCTCCTGGTTTGATTAGTTACCGCCGGGTGGCAATAAGGTTTACGGTCTATGCCCAGGAACGCAGTGAGACGTGACCCTAAGACCGTTCTGTGGCTTCTCGCGCTGAGCATCGTGGTCACCTTCACAGCGGGTGGGGCCACGGTGCTGAGCGGTCACCTCGAACCCGTTCCCGACAGGCCCGCGCCTCCTGACGCCGCCCCGCCCGGGATACCGGCGGAGCCCGCGACGCCGACCCCGCCGCCGCAGCCCCAGGACACCCGGAACCCCCAGAACCCTCAGAACACGGCCGCGCCCGCGACCTCCGCCGGTCCCACGACCCAGCCGCCGGCCAAGGAGCCCCTGCTGCTCGCCAACGGCCGGCAGCAGCCGCTGAGGGTGAAGGTCCCCCGCTCGGCCAAGGGCCGCTACGCCGTCGCCCCCGGCGAGGCCCGGCCCCCCAAGGGGAAGGGCAAGGTGATCCGCTACGTGGTGGAGGTCGAACGGGGGCTGCCGTTCGAGGTGGAGGAGTTCGCCGCCGAGGTGCACCGGATCCTCAACGACCGGCGCGGCTGGGGGTACCGGTTCAAGCGGGTGGCACGCGGCCCGGCGAGGATCAGGGTCTCGCTGACCAGCCCCCGGACGGCCGACAGGCGGTGCCTGCCGATGCGGACCAACGGCATACTCTCCTGCTGGAACGGCGAGCGCGCGGTCATCAACGCGGTCCGCTGGAACAGCGGGGCGACCGGCTACGGCCGCGACGTGGCCTCCTACCGCGAGTACGTCATCAGCCACGAGGTCGGCCACGGCCTCGGCCACGGCCACGTGCCCTGCCCGGGACACGGCCGCCGGGCGCCGGTGATGCTCCAGCAGACCAAGTCCCTGTACGGCTGCCGCCCCAACCCCTGGCCGTCTCCGCGCCGCTGACTTCCCGCCGTCCCCGCCGTCCTCCCGCCGGCGACTCCGGGAGGCCGGCGCGCGTACGGCCACCTCCGGGCGGCCCCGGTCGGCCGGAGGTGGCGGTCGCGCGTCACCGGATCGTCTCCACGTACGGCAAAGCCGCCGCGAAGATTGGTTCGCCGGGCCCCCCGAGGGCAGGCGGTAGGCATGCGAGTAGTGGTAGTAGGCGCGACGGGAAACGTGGGCACGAGCGTGGTGTCCGCCCTCGCGGCCGATCGGGACGTCACATCCATCGTGGGCCTGGCCCGCAGGCAGCCGGACTGGAGCCCGCCCAAGACCACCTGGCGGACCGCAGACGTCGCCGGCGACGACCTGGCGCCGCACCTGGAGGGGGCCGACGCGGTCATCCACCTGGCGTGGCTGTTCCAGCCCACCCGTGACCCGGTGACGACCTGGCGGAACAACGTCCTGGGCAGCATCAGGGTCTTCGAGGCCGCGGCGCGCGCCGGGGTCTCCAAGCTCGTGCACACCTCCTCGGTGGGCGCCTACTCCTCCGCGCCCAAGGACCGGGCCGTCACCGAGGACTGGCCGACCCACGGCTGGCCCGGTGCCGCCTACGGCCGGGAGAAGGCCTACGTGGAACGGGTGCTCGACCTGTTCGAGCGCGACCACCCGGACATCAAGGTGGTGCGGTTGCGGCCGGGCTTCATCTTCAAGCGGGAGGCGGCGGTGGGGCAGCGGCGCCTGTTCGGCGGGCCGTTCGTGCCGCAGCGGCTGGTACGGCCGGGGCTGATCCCGTTCGTGCCCGACACCCCCGGGCTCCGCTTCCAGGTGGTCCACAGCGACGACGTCGCCGAGGCCTACCGGCTGGCGGTCACCCGGCCGGTGTCGGGCCCCTTCAACATCGCCGCCGGCCCGGTGATCGAGCCCTCGGTGCTGGCCGACCTGCTCGGTGCCCGGCTGGTTCCCGTCTCGGGCTGGACACTCAGGAGCACCGTCGCCGCCGCCTGGCACCTGAGGCTGATCCCCGCCTCCCCCGGCCTGGTCGACCTGGTGCTCAGAATGCCGATCATGGACATCGGCCGCGCCCACGCCGAGCTGGGCTGGCAGCCGCGCTACACGGCGACGGAGGCGATGAGCGAGATGTTCAAGGGACTGCGGAGCGCCGAGGGCATGAACACCCCGCCGCTGTCGCCGCACGCCGGCGGCCCCGCACGCCTGGGCGAGCTGGCCTCCGGGATCGGCCGGAGGCCGTAGCGGCCCGGGGACGCCCAGGAGACCGTAGCGGCCCGGGGTCCGGCGTGACGCCCCCGGCCCCTACCCCGGGCAGTCACCGGCCGGCGGGGACACGGAGGTTCGGGAGTCAGGAATCAAAGGACGGGACTCGGGCAGCGGGAGACGAGGAACGGAGCTCAGGGCCCGGAGGACGAGGCCCGGAAACGGGATCCGGGCGGACGCCGGGCCTGTCAGGGAGGGCGCGAGTATGGGCAGGATCCTCGTGGGCACGGCCTCGTGGACGCACCGGTCGCTGCTGGAGTCGGGCTGGTACCCCGACGACGCCTCCACCCCGGCGAAACGCCTGGCCTACTACGCGACGAGGTTCCCGATCGCCGAGGTGGACGCCACCTACTACCACCCGCCGTCGCTGAGCACCGTGGAGGCGTGGCGTGACCGCACGCCCGCGGGGTTCACCTTCGACATCAAGGCGTTCTCCCTGCTGACCGGGCACCCCACCCGGCCCGCCTCCCTCTACAAGGACCTGCGGGAGGAGCTCGGCGCGCCGCCGCAGCGCAACCTCTACCCGAAGGACGTGCCCCCGAAGATCGCCGACGAGGTCTGGCGGCGGTTCCTCGGCGCGCTGGAGCCGCTGCACGAGGCGGGCAAGCTGGGGGCGGTGCTCTTCCAGTTCCCGCCGTGGTTCCCGATCGGGGAGGGAAACAGGCGCTACATCCTGGAGTGCGCCCGGCGCTGCGCGCCGATGCGCGTCAGCGTCGAGTTCCGCAACCACACCTGGATGGACGAGGAGAACCGCGAGGCCACCCTGGCCTTCCTCGCCGAGCACGACCTCCCGTACGTGGGGGTCGACATGCCGCAGGGGCACACCTCGTCGATCCCGCCGGTCCTGGCCGCGACCTCCGACCTCGCCGTGCTGCGGCTGCACGGGCACTCCGACAAGTGGACCAGCAAGAACGTCGACGAGCGCTTCGCGTACATGTACTCGGAGCCGGAGCTCGGGCGGTGGGCGGCCAGGGTCAGGGAACTCGCGGAGGACGCCGAGGTGACCCACGTGCTCTTCAACAACTGCTGCGCGGACAACTCCCAGCGCAACGCCACCCGGTTCCGCGCCCTGGTCGGCGAACCCGGCGAACCCGGTGAACCCAGTGAGATCGGTGAGCCCGATGAGCCCGGCCTTGGAGAATCAGGCGGACCGGACGCACCGGAGCGGATGTCAAACGGAAACGGCGAGGCCGGAGAGCCGCGCGAGGGCCGGAAGGCCGGTCGACGTGGAAGGGCGGCCGCTACCTGACCCGCCGTCTCTCCCCGGTCATGGTGGCCCTGCGCTCCTCAGGGGTGGTACCTCCCCAGACGCCGTACATCTGCTGGGTGCTCAACGCGTACTCCAGGCAGCGCCCTCGCACCGGGCACCGGCGGCACACCGCCCTGGCGCGCTCGTACTGCTCACGGCCCGGTCCCTCGTAGGACACGGGAAAGAACAGCTCGGGGTCCTCGCTGAGGCACGACGAGCGGCGGGACCAGTGGATGATCGGAATGACGTTGCTCTTAGCAGGCATGGCAGTCCAAATGGGAGTCGGAACGGCTCAGGTACTGGCGGCTCAGGTTGAGGATCGCGTGCCCGCTGTAATGGCATTCATACCTTTTAAGCGGAAAAATCGGGCGACCTTGACCGAGGGTTTCTTCCGTCCGTGAAGCTCCTGGTCAGCGCGTTCCCGGGGTGAGTGGATCATCTTCGCCTCCCCGGGACGCCCTCTCGCGCGGTGGTCCCCCGCTCACGTCCCCGCCCCGCCGGGCCGGAGCACGGCTCGCTCCGGCCCGGCGGCGGTTCCTACGTCTCGGCTCTCGCCCGCTCGTCGGGCACGCAGTGGGTCATCTTCAGCCCGTCCACGTCGCGGGACCCGTTCTTGCCGAGTCTGGACATCCGCTCGCGGTCCTCGTCGCCCAGGTCCTGGCTCGCCAGCGGCTCCAGGTGGGAGACGTCGTCGGGGCCGATCCCGAGTCCCTCCCCGACCCTGAGCCCGAGATCGTCCTCGACCATCAGGAAGTGCCAGACCATGCGCTCCTGGACCGGCCGCGCGGCCTGGGACAGCATGTCGACGAAGTTCCGCACGAGATCGTCGCGCTCCCACTCCTCCATCAGCAGGTAGCGCTGGCCCGCCTGGGTGTAGTCGTCGGTGCGCGGGATGCGCTTGCGGGTCAGCCGTCCCGAGACGACCGGGCCCTGCTCGTCGTGGGTGGGATACCGCCCCTCCCTGAGCCCTCCGGTGATGGACGGCTCGTAGTTGACGTGCGGGTTCTCGCCCTCCCCGTCGACGTGGTAGGTCATCTGGCCGTCGCGCTGGTTGGTGCGCACCTCGGCGTGCTTGGCCTGGTTGACCGGCAGCTG
This sequence comes from Streptosporangium nanhuense, assembly GCF_059358815.1. Classification (NCBI taxonomy): domain Bacteria; kingdom Bacillati; phylum Actinomycetota; class Actinomycetes; order Streptosporangiales; family Streptosporangiaceae; genus Streptosporangium; species Streptosporangium nanhuense. Next base: position 136,963 of record NZ_JCADBG010000015.1, on the reverse strand, counting down.
CAGGTAGTTGGGCCCCACCCGGTGGCGCTGGGTGTCGCTGTAGGAGAACGTACGGCCCACCAGCATCTTGTCGTCGGAGAAGTCGAGACCGTCGACCAGGACGCCGGTGCCGAAGGAGATCTGCTCGTTCTCCGCGAAGTTGTTGGCCACGTTGCGGTCCAGGACCATCCTGCCGACCGGCACGGGCGGGAAGTCGTTCTCCGGCCACACCTTGGTGTCGTCCAGCGGGTCGAAGTCCAGCTCGGGGTGCTCGTCGTCGCTCATGATCTGCACCATCAGCTCCCACTCGGGGAACTCGCCCCGGTCGATCGCCTCGTGCAGGTCCTTGGTGGCGTGCCCGAGCTCCTGCCCCTGTACGACGGCGGCGTCCTCGGCGGTCATGCTGCACACGCCCTGCTTGGGGATCCAGTGGTACTTGACCAGGTGGGTCTCGCCCTCCTCGTTCACCCACTTGTAGGTGTTCACGCCGAAGCCCTGCATGTGCCGGTAGTCGGCGGGGATGCCGCGCGGGCTGAACAGGTTGACGATCATGTGCATGCTCTCCGGCGTCTGCGACATGAAGTCGAAGATCCGGCCGGGCTCCTGCCTGAACGTCACCGGGTCCGGCTTGAGCGAGTGGATCACGTCGGGGAACTTGATGGCGTCCCTGATGAAGAAGACCGCCAGGTTGTTGCCGACGAGGTCCCAGTTGCCGTCCTCGGTGTAGAACTTCACCGCGAACCCGCGCGGGTCGCGGGCGGCCTCCGAGGAGTCCCTGCCGCCGATCACCGTGGAGAACCGCACGGCCACCTCGGTCCGCTTCCCGGCCTCCTGGAAGAGCTTCGCCCTCGTGTAGCGGCTGATCGGCTGGTCGCCGAACCTGCCGTAGGCCTCGAAGTGGCCGTAGGCGGTCACGCCCCGGGCGTGGACCACCCGCTCGGGAATGCGTTCGCGGTCGAAATGGCTGATCTTCTCCAGGAACTGGTAGTTCTCCAGCGTGGCCGGACCCCTCGCGCCGACCGTGCGCTGGTTCTGGTTGTCGTAGACCTGGTGCCCCTGACGGTTGGTCAGGACCGGACGGTCATCGCCCGGCTGGGGTCCCATGCTCGACACATCCGTCATGACGACGCTCCCTTTCCCTGCCGCGGTCGCTGTCGGCGTGCCGATTCATATATCGACACACGGCCTCCTTATCCGACATATAGCGCCTTATAGCGAGAAAGAGGAGGAATCTTCGCAAAGAGGGACAGCAATTTACGCATGGCGATGCCCGCCCGGGGACACGCCCCGGGCGGGCATCCGGTGCTCAGGAGCTCAGCGGGCCTTCGCCGTGGCCCGCCGGTTCGCCTTCTCGATGGCCGAGACCAGCTCCTCCTTCGACATCGTGGACCGCCCCCTGACGTCCAGGCGCCTGGCCACGTCGTAGAGGTGCCGCTTGGAGGCGTTGGCGTCCACCCCCCCGGCGCTCCGGCCCCCTCCGGGCCCGCGCCGGGCGGCGCGGGCGTCCGACGGCCCCTTGTGGTCCTTGGGCTCCCAGTGGTCGCCGACCTTCTCGAAGGAGTGCTTCAGCGCGGCGAACGCCGTGCGGTGCGCCCGCTCCCCCTCCCCGTAGGTCTCCACCGCGGAGTCGTGAGCCTTGATCCACGTCTCCCGCGCCTTCCTCGGCGAACGCCGCAGGGTGGTCGGGATCTCCTCGCGTGCCGGCATGCGTGGTCACCTCTCCTTGTCGCAGGTCACAACCTCGGTCGCGGACATGCCCACCCCGTCACCGATCATGCCCCCTCCCGCCCAGCAGGGAGATGACGGCCCGTTCCACGGAGCCGTGCGTGGCCGGCCCCCCGAACCCGGTGTCGGCTCCCGGCCGGTCGAGCGCCCGCGCGACGGTCCTGCCCCTGCCGTACGCGTCGATGACGCGCGGGTGACGCCCGTGGCGCTTCGGGAACGACGGCCACGCCTGCGGATCAGGCCTCGTCTCCCCCCGCCGGACCCCCGGAAACTCCCCGCGCCGGCACCCCGGAGACCGCCTGGACCGTCTGGACCACCTAGAGCGCCTGGGACGGCTGGGGCGGCTGGGACGGCTGGACGGTCACCCCGGCGTTGCGCAGGATCTCCTCCCCGGGCAGCACCGTGCTCCGCGCGACCGTCAGGCCGGACGCGGCCAGGTGGGCGTCGACGATGCGCAGGCCCACCCCGTAGCCGGCCATGTCGGGGACCCCGACCGGTTCCTGGCCGAACCGGCTCATGGCCGTGTCACCCAGCACGTAGGCCGGAGTGTTCCACATGCCCTGCAGACCGGCGGCGGCGGTGATCGTGTCGTACGCGCGGTCGAGCTCCGCGCCGGTCACCATCCCCGACCACGGGCCCATGGCCTCGGGACCCGACAGCTCCCTGACGAACGCCTCGGCCAGCCCCTCGGACACGATGTGCTCGCCGACGGTGACCGTCGCGGGGTTCCACTCCACGTTGTGGTAGCGCACCTGGTGGTGGAACTCGTGCACCGCGCAGTGGGCGATCCTGCCGATGACGTCGTCCGAGGGCCAGGCCAGCAGGTAGAGCCAGCCCGGCGAGCCGCCCATCCCGTAGTAGCCGCCGGCGACGTTCATGAGGTACGTGTCGTCGGGGTCGCCGAGGACGAACATGACCTGCAGGCTCTCCGGCCCCTTGATGTCCGGTACGGCCTCGCGGAGACGCCTCCAGGCGGACCGCAGGGCGTCCTCGATCTGGCCGCGCACGTCCTGCTCGATCAGCCGCCGCAGCGCGGGGAGCTGGCGGTCGTCGTCGCGGTCCGCGCGGAAGCCGCCGCCCGTGTGGTGGATGTCGACGATGTCGCCGGGCATGGGGACGGCCTCGCGCATGGGCGCCAGCATCGCGCGCAGCGCCTCCTGACGCCGCTCCAGCGGGAGACCCACCAGGTCCAGCATGGCCCGCGGGGTGTCGTGAACGATGATTTCCATGCCCGGGATGCTAAAGGCTCCCGTTACGGGAGACTCAAGCGAATTACCCGCTCACCCGCGAGGAACCGGGGAACGCGGGAGCGCCGCGCTGTCAGCGTTGTCGTCGCCGCCGTCGCTGCCGTCGCTGCCGCTGTTGCCCTTGTCGCCGGTGTCGTCGGTCCACAGGTGGCCGAAGCTCATCCGCTTGACCGGCGGCAGGGTGTCGCACAGGCGGAACCAGGCCTTCGCGCCGCGCCGGACGAGAGGACTGCCGGAGATCATGAACTTCGTGAACCTCGCGGAGGTCCGGACGGCGCCGAAGCCGTACGCGCGCATCCGGGCCTCGTAGCCGCCGATGGCCTCCGGCAGGGTGCCCCGGCCCCGCTGGAACGCCGCCAGCCCGCTCGCCAGCAGGGCGGCGTCGCGCAGCGCCGTGTTGGCGCCGAAGCCCATCGCGGGCGTCATGTTGTGGATGGCGTCCCCGAGCAGCGTCACCGGCGTCGCGGGCCACGGGCCGACAGGGACGGAGGTCTTGAACGGCATCAGCTGGACACTGGCCGGATCCGCCTCGGCGACCAGACGGCGCAGGGCGGGGTGCCAGCCGGAGGTCATCGTCCCGGCCAGATCCTTGAGCCCGTCGCCGTCGAGGCCCGCGGCCCCGGCCGGATAGGCCCCGCGAGGGGCGACGAGGGCCCACAGCACGTAGTCCTGCAGATCGTCGGCCAGGGACCTCAGATCGAGCCCGAACCCGGCGAGGCCGGCCTCCAGATCGGTGAGGCCCCCTTCCCCCGCGGCGCCGCCGGCCCCTCCGGCGGCGGCCCCGGCCTCGCGGGCGGGATCGGGCCCCGCCCCCCGGGCGAGGAGGCCCTCCGCCCTGCGCCTGCCGTCGAAGGCCGCGGTGAACATGGCGCTCCCGCCCGGCGGCAGGACGAGGTTGAGCCCGTCGGCGAGGTTTCCGGGCAGCCACCCGCGGGCCCGGTCGTCCAGCGGCAGCCGGGCGCCGATCGCGAGCGCGCCGGTGTCGACGCGGCGGGCCCGCGGCAGATACTGGCCGCGTACGCGCGAGTTGGCACCGTCGGCGCCGACCAGCACGTCCCCGGTGGCCGAGGTGCCGTCGGCGAAGAAGGCGACGATCCTGCCGTCCGGCCTCACCTCGTAGCGCTGGAACGTCCTGCCGTGGTGGACGACGCCCTCCAGCCCGGCCAGCAGGAGCCTGCGCAGGGTGGTGCGGCTGACCGCGTACTGGCCGCCCGAGGGGTCGGCGGCCCCGCCGGTCATCACGCTCTCCTCCACGAACACGAGCTCCCGCAGCCGATGGGTGTGGAAGCCGAAGCCGGGGCCGGGGTGGCCGGAGGTGGCGAGGAACGCCTCCCACAGCGGGCCCGGCAGGCACCGGTGCAACGCCCGGCTGCCGACCTGGTTCAGGTGGATGCGGTAACCCCGCACCCAGCCGGCGGCGTCACGCTCGCGCTCGTAGACCTGGACGTTCACCCCGGAGGGCAGCAGCGCCTGGGCCAGTGCCAGACCTCCTATGCCGCCTCCGACGACGAGGACGTCGAGTGGTTTCGCGGGCATGTCAGGCTCCCTCTCCTTCGGTGTCGCCGGAGGGCGTCCCGGGGGATCCCTCGGCGGCGCCGAGAAGCCGGGGCAGTTCCTCGAGCAGGGTCTCGTGCCAGGTGATCTCCGCCCGCAGGCGGACGAGGGTGTGGTCGAAGCCGAGCGGTTCGAGGCCGCGGAGGTGGGGGGTGGCCGCCTCCCTCAGCCGCTGCCAGCTCTGGAGCTCGGCGGTGAGCCTGCGATGCCGGTCCTCGATGACGGCCCGCAGCTCCTCCTCGCCCATGTCGGAGCTGAGCTGGAGGGCGAGATCCACGGGATCGGGCCGCAGGCGGGTGTCACGCAGGGCCGCCTCGCGCAGCGACTCCAGCTCCAGCCCGCCGTCCTCGGTGATGGCGTAGACGGTCCGCGCCGGGAGGTTGCCCTGCTGCTCGGTGCGCACCGTCTCGATCACCCCTTCGGCCTCCATCCGGTGCAGCGCCCCGTACAGGGATCCGACCTTGATGTCGGTCCACAGCTCGGTCCGGTCCGTCTGCGCGCTCTGGCGGATCTGGTGACCGTGCATCGGCCCCCGGCGGGCCAGCGCGCCCAGGATGAACAATCGTGTACTGCTCATGCGACTACTCAAACACGAGTAGTCGAAGAAAGTCAAACATGAGTACTCGCAAACGAGTAGCCGGACAGGGAGGACCCACGAAATCGATCTGTCCGGACACCCGGGGCTCGCCTTCTAGCCCGGCGGGCGTGTCACCTCACCGGGGCGGGTCTTCCCGGCAGGGAAGATCCACGCGTTCTCTTCACGTGGACGTCCACCGGCTTGCCTTCGAGCCCGGCGGGCGCGTCCCGCCCGGGTGCGGCCAAGCGGCCGGGCGTCCAGGCGTCCAGGCGTCCAGGCGTCCGGGTGTCCGGGTGTCCGGGTGTCCGGGTGTCCCGGTATACGGGTGTCCAGGTGTCCCGGCATCCGGGCGTCCGGGCCTAGATGGGCTCGCCCTCGTTCTCGTCGCCCTCCTCGGGGCCCGGCGTGCCGGTCCCGCTCTGGCTCGGCGACGGCGACGGGGTGGGCTGGCCGGGCTCGGGGGTCGCCGGGACCGGCGGCGGGGTCGGCACGAACACCGTGGGCGGCAGCGGCCTCGGCAGCGGCTCGAAGTCGTCATCCTTGCGCAGCAGGAACCAGACCATCACCGCCAGCAGCACGAGCAGCACGGTCAGCACGACCCCGGCGATGATCACGGAGCGGCGGGTCTCGGTCGGCGGCGGCGCGCCCTTGGGCGGCGCGGGCAGCGCGGGCGAGCGGTCGCCCACCCAGTGCGGCGCGAAGTCGGGGCCGTGCCGCTCACCGATCAGCGTGCCGCTGACCAGCACCGGTTCGAGGAACCTCTCCGCCCCGGCCCTGTCGGGCTCGTACGGCGTGGCGACCCACGGGGCGCTCCCGCCGTCCATGGCCAGCACCTGCGGGACCGTGTCGGCCACGGCGGTGCGCCCGCGTGTCGCCCTGGCCATCCAGCCCCGTACGCCGGACCTGCTGGCCGTCGCGTCGCGGACCCCGGTGACGAAGCGGTCGCGGGCCGCCGGGTCGAGGGCCGCCCCCTTGGTCAGCACCGCGACCGAGACGGCCCGGCCGTCGGGCGCCAGCCCGAGGTAGACCAGCCCGGCGGGTCCCACGCGCAGGCGGGCCTGCACGAGGAAGGGCCCCAGCTGGGGCGGGTCACCGTACTGGAGTGGAGTGGCCACGTCTGACATGAAAGCACACCCCGCCGATCACCCCGCGCCCCACGGGGACCCCCGCCGACGCCCGGGGCGCGCGGAGGGCACGCGGAGGGCCCGCGGAGGGCACGCGAACGGCGCACGAGGACGCGCGGAGGGCACGCGAAGGCACATATGGGCACGCCGGGGGCACCCGGCCCGGATCTTGAGGGGCCTCGGGGGCCCGCCGCGGGCACTGTCAGGAAATACGGAGCGGGCCCGCCGTGCGAGCCGCCTTTTCATTTGATGGAATACCGGCATGACCGTCGCCGAAGAACTGCCGAGCGAGACCGACACCGGACTGCTGCGCGACGCCCTGGCCGAGGTCCGGAGGGTCATCGTCGGGCAGGAGCACATGGTGGAGCGGTTGCTCGTGGCGCTCCTGGCCAGGGGCCACTGCCTGCTGGAGGGGGTGCCGGGGGTGGCCAAGACCCTGGCGGCCTCGACCCTGGCCACGGTCGTCGGCGGAGACTTCGCCCGCATCCAGTTCACCCCCGACCTGGTCCCGAGCGACATCGTGGGGACCCGGGTCTACCACCCCTCCCGCGAGGCGTTCGACGTCGAGCTCGGCCCGGTGTTCGTCAACTTCCTGCTCGCCGACGAGATCAACCGGGCCCCGGCCAAGGTGCAGTCGGCGCTGCTGGAGGTCATGGCCGAGCGGCAGGTGACCCTGGCCGGGGAGACCCACCCGCTGCCGAAGCCGTTCATCGTGCTGGCCACCCAGAACCCGATCGAGTCCGAGGGCGTCTACCCCCTCCCCGAGGTCCAGCGCGACCGGTTCCTGTTCAAGGTCCGCGTCACCCATCCCAGCGCCCACGAGGAGCTGGAGATCCTGCACCGGATGAGCGTGACCCCGCCGACCCCCGAACGGGTGCTCGACCCCGCGCGGCTGGCCGCCCTGCAGTCCATGGCCGACCAGGTGTCGGTCCACCAGCTCGTCGCCGACTACGTGGTCAGGCTCGTGATGGCCACCCGCTCCCCCGCCGAGTACGGCCTGGCCGAGCTGCAGGAGAACATCGAGATCGGCGTCAGCCCCCGGGCCACCCTCGGCCTGGTCGCCGCCGGGCGCGGCCTGGCGCTGCTGCGCGGGCGCGACTACCTGCTCCCGGACGACGTGCGCGACGTGGCGGTGGACGTGATGTCCCACCGGCTGATGCTCACCTTCGACGCCATCGCCGACGGGATCGACCCCGAGGACGTGGTCCGCCAGATCCTCGCCGCGGTGCCGCCCCCGCTGGTCGTCTGGAACCAGGGCCCCCGGTGACCGGCCCGGAAGGCACTGATGATCTTGATTTGGGCACGGCCGAGCAGGCGTTGCGGCGGCTGGAGCTCACGATCGTCCGACGCCTGGACGGGTTGCTCCAGGGCGCGTACCAGGGGCTCCTGCCGGGCCCGGGCAGCGAGTTCGGCGACAGCCGGGTCTATGTGCCCGGCGAGGACGACATCCGGCGGATGGACTGGTCGGTGACCGCCCGCACGACCGTCCCGCACGTGCGCGACCTGATCGCCGACCGGGAGCTGGAGACCTGGGCCCTGGCCGACCTGTCGCCCAGTATGGACTTCGGCACCGCCGGCATGGAGAAGCGGGACCTGGTCGTGGCCGCCGTCGGGGCGATCGGCTTCCTGTCGGGCCGGATCGGCAACCGCTTCGGCACCTACGTCCTGCACGACGAGTACGTCCACCGGATGCCCGCCAGGAACGGCCGCCCGGCGCTGTACGGCCTGCTGCACTCGCTGATGGACGCCCCCAGGGGCCGCGCCGTCGCCGGCGCCCCCGACCTGGCCGAGGCGATCGAGATCCTGGCCTCGGCGCGGCGGCGACGCGGCCTGCGGGTGATCGTCTCCGACTTCCTCGACCCCGAGCCCACCCTCGATCCCGCCCTGGAGCTGCCCTGGGAGCGGCCGATCCGCCGGCTGGCCGCCCACCACCAGGTGCTGGCCGTCGAGGTGATCGACCCTCGTGAGCTGGAGCTGCCGCCGGTGGGGCTGGTCAGCATGACCGACCCGGAGACGGGGCGCAGCCGCGAGATCCAGCTCACGCCCAGGGTCCGCCAGGCGTACGCGGAGGCCGCCGCCGCGCAGCGACTGGCCAACCAGGTGGCGTTGCGCCGCTCCGGGGTGGCCCACCTGGTGCTGCGCACCGACCGTGACTGGGTGTTCGACATCGCCCAGTTCGTGCTGCGACAGCGCCGCATGGCGCACCTGACCCATCGGCCCCCGAGGTCGGGAGCGACACGGTGACCTTCCTCTCTCCGGTCTGGCTGTGGCTGTTCGCCGCGCTGGCGCTGCTCGTGGCGGGCTACGTGGCCGCCCAGTTCGCCCGGCGCCGCTACGCGCTGCGCTTCACCAACCTGCCCCTGCTGGCGCTGGTGGCCCCCGCCGGGCCCGGCTGGCGGCGGCACGTGGCCCCGGCCCTGTTCCTCGTCATGATGAGCCTGCTGATCGTGGGCGCGGCCCGCCCCGCCGACTCGGTGCGCATCCCCCGCGACCGCGCGACGATCATCATCGCGCTGGACGTCTCGCTGTCGATGGAGGCCGACGACGTCCAGCCGAACCGCATCACCGCGGCCAAGGAGGCCGCCCAGAAGTTCGTCGCGGACCTGCCGGAACGTTTCAACGTCGGGCTGGTCGCCTTCGCCCGCTCCGCCTCGGTCGTGGTCTCGCCCACCACCGACCACCAGGCGGTCGGCACCTCCCTCGGCACCCTCAGCACCCGGGCGGGCACCGCGATCGGCGAGGCGGTCTTCAGCTCCCTGGAGTCGCTGCGCTCCTTCGACCAGCAGGCGGTGACCGACCCGCCCCCGGCCGCGATCGTGCTGCTGTCCGACGGCGACAACACCTCGGGACGCTCGGTGGTCGAGGCGATCGACGCGGCCAAGGCCGTGCGGGTCCCGGTCTCCACGATCGCCTACGGCACCCAGGAGGGGACGGTCTCGATCGACGGCCGCGACGTGAACGTACCGGTGAACAAGGCCACCCTGCAGACCCTGTCGGAGGGCACGGGCGGCCGGGCCTACGAGGCGGAGTCGGGCAGCGAGCTGAAGCAGGTGTACGAGCAGATCGGCACCTCGCTGGGCTACCGGACGGTCAACCAGGAGATCACCCAGTGGTTCGTGGTGGCGGCGATCCTGACCGGGCTGGTGACCGCCGGGGCGGCCCTGCTGCTGGGGTCGCGGATCCCCTGACCCTCACACGTCCACGGTGGAGGGCACGGTCGCGACCGCCCTGAGCCGGTCCCGGCCGTTGGTAACGTTCTACGACGTGGCACATTACTTCGAGGAGCGTCCGGAGACCGCGGGCCGTCCCGGCTCGGTCACGCTCGTGCTCCCCGACCTGCATCTGAAGCTGGAGACCGACAGCGGGGTGTTCTCCGCCGAGCGCGTCGACCAGGGCACCCGGATCCTGCTGGAGAGCGTCCCCCCGCCGCCGCGGGGCGGCGACCTGCTCGACCTGGGCTGCGGCTACGGGCCGATCGCGCTGACGATGGCCTCGCGCGCCCCGGAGGCGACGGTCTGGGCGGTGGACGTCAACCGCAGGTCGGTCGAGCTGTGCGCGAGGAACGCCAGGGCCGCCTCCCTTGACAAAGTAAGGTCGATGCATGTCGACGAGGTCCCGCCGCAGGTGCGGTTCTCCGCCATCTGGTCCAACCCGGCGATCCGCATCGGCAAGGCCGCGATGCACGAGATGCTGACCCGCTGGCTGTCGCGCCTCACCCCTGACGGCGCCGCCCACCTGGTCGTCCAGAAGCACCTGGGCTCCGACTCCCTGCAGCGCTGGCTGAACGAGCGGGGCTGGCCCACCGAGCGCGTGGCCTCCCGCTCCTCGTACCGGATCCTCCGGGTGGGGGCGCGCCCGGAGGCGGAGCCGCGGTGAGCGACCACTCCCCCGCGAGCGCCGCCGGCGCGGCGGGACGGGCGAGCGGGCACGGGCACGACCTGCGGCACGGCGACACGGCGGGACGCGGAGCACCGCGAGACGCGCGGAACGAACGAGGAACGACGAGGAACGGTGAACGACCGATGACGGCGAACCCGCGCAGGCAGCTGCGCCCGACCGATGTCAAGCGCCTCAACCGCGGCTGGCGCAGGAACACCGAGGGGCGGCTGGCCCTGATCCTGGAGTCGGTGACCGGCCCGTTCAACATCGGTTCCATCTTCCGCACGGCCGCCGCCTTCGGCGTGGAGCGGGTCTGGCTGGCGGGCAACGCCACGCCGCCGACCAACCCCAAGGCGCAGAAGACCGCGCTGGGCACCGACCGGCTGGTGGCCTGGGAGGAGCCGGTCCCCGTCCTGGAGGCCGTACGGGCGGCCAAGGAGGACGGGTTCACGGTGATCGCGGTGGAGCTGACCGGGGACGCCGTGCCCCTGTCCGAGGCCAAGCTGGACGGGGACGTGTGCCTGGTGGTGGGCAGCGAGGACCACGGCTGCTCCCCCGCGCTGCTGGAGGCCGCCGACGGCGTCTGCTACATCCCGCAGGTCGGCCGGGTCGGCTCGTTCAACGTCGCGGTGGCGGCGGCGATCGCGGTGGCCGAGGCCCGCCGCCAGGAGTGGTCGGGCAAGGCGCTCTCCGAGGAGTGACGGCCGCGCGGCCGCCAGGCCCGTCACGGCGGCCGGTTCTCGTCCGTCCCCGGGCCGACGGCCGCGCGCCCGGCACCGTCGCGTCCCTCCCGCTCGCCGTGACCGTTGTGGCCGTCATGGGCGTCATGGCCGTCATGGCCGTCATGGGCGGCGTGCTCGCCGTGGCCGTTATGGTCGCCGTGGTCGCCGTGGTCGCCGTCGAGCGGGACCTTCTCCCCGCCGTACGCCCTGCTCATCGCGGCGCGAAGCCTGCGGAGCGGGTGGTGCTTGCCGTCCCGCGGGACACCGTCGCCGTCCCCGTCGCCGTTCCCGGCCGCCCCCGGGAGGATCGGGACCGGCTCCTTGCCCCGCACCTGGGCCTCGATGGACTCCATGGGCGGGACGTGGACCTCGATGTACTCCCCCGTGGGCCGACGCTTGATCACACCGGTCTCCACGCCGTGCCCGAGGGCGTCGGCGTCGCGGCGCTGCAGGCCCAGGCAGATCCGGTAGGTCACGAAGTACGCCAGAGCCGGGCCGAGGAAGACCAGGCCCCGGCCGATGTAGATGATCGTGTTTATCGAGAGGCGGAAGGTCAGGGCCATCACGTCGGTGGAGGCCATCAGCCACAGGACGCCGTAGAAGGTGACCGCCGACATGCCGATCGCGGTGCGGTGCGGGTTGTTACGGAGGCGGTCCGCGAGGTTGTGCTCGCGGCGGTCCCCGGTGATCCACTGTTCGGCGAACGGATACAGGACCATCCCCAGCAGGATGATCCCCAGCGGGGCCAGCGCCGGGACGAGCACGCTCATCGGCAGCGTGAAGCCCAGGAAGTTGATCTCCCAGGAGGGCATCAGGCGCAGTGAGCCGTCCAGGAACGCCAGGTAGAAGTCGGGCTGGGAGGCCGCCGAGATGTCGGACGGCGTGTAGGGCCCGTACAGCCACACGGGGTTGATCTGGGCGAAGGCGCCCAGCAGCGCGACGACCCCGAAGGTGAACATGAAGTAGGCGCCCGACTTGGCCATGAAGGACGGGTAGGTCGGCGCGCCCACCACGTTGTCGTTGGTGCGGCCCTTGCCCGGCATCTGCGTGTGCTTCAGCACCCACGTCAGGATCAGGTGGGCGGTGATGAGCGCGAGCAGGATGCCCGGGAGGAGAAGGATGTGGATCGAGTAGAAGCGCCCGATCACGTCGTCACCGGGATACTCGCCGCCGAGGAGGAAGAAGGTGAGCCAGGTGCCGACCACCGGCAGCGACTGCGCCACCCCGGCGGTGATCCGCAGACCGGCGCCGGAGAGCAGGTCGTCGAGCAGGGAGTAGCCGGTCAGGCCCTCGAACAGGGCGAGGGCCAGCAGGGCGACGCCGATCAGCCAGTTCAGCTCGCGGGGCTTGCGGTAGGCGCCCTGGAAGAACACCCGGAGCATGTGGATCATCATGCCGCCGATGAACAACAGGGCCGCCCAGTGGTGCATCTGCCGCATCAGCAGGCCGCCGCGCACGTCGAAGCTGATGTCCAGTGACGAGATGTACGCCTCGGACATCCTGACGCCCTTGAGCGGCGCGTAGGAGCCGGTGTAGACGAGCTCCTCCATACCCGGCTTGAAGAAGAACGTCAGGAAAGTGCCGGTCAGCAGCAGGATGACGAACGAGTAGAGAGGGATCTCGCCCAGCAGGAACGTCCAGTGGTCGGGAAAGATCTTTCGCATGTTCCGCTTGAGGAATCCCGCCGCGCCGAGACGGTCGTCGACGAAACCACTCGTAGCCGCCAGACGTCCGGGCGTGCTTCTCCCGCTCATGCGCGGCCTCCGTTCTCACGGGCCTCGGCCTCGGCGTCGCCACGCCCCCGGCAACCGGAAATCGGCCGGGACGGCGAGATCCACCGTGGACGACCAGGTATTTTTCCCATCATCCACGGCGATTGGCAGGTCAGGGCAAAGCCCAGCCCGGGCTCCGGCCGCGTTGGGACCACCGTCGCGTCCCTTTCACGGCCTTGCGATCGGAACACCCACCGATCCGGCCGCACCGGGACCACCCGCCGCGTCCCGTCCGGGGCCTTGCGATCCGGACACCCACCGATCCCGCCGCGTCCCGTCCGGGGCCTTGTGACCCGGACACCCACCGATCCCGCCGCGTCCCGTTGAGGGCCTTGTGACCCAAACGTTCACCTGGTCGCGATGACGTGTCCCGCCCGCAGGGGGCATACTCCTGCACGTGCGACGCCGTTACCCCTTCCTCGACCATCCCGGCCCCCTGCCCTTCGCCCACCGGGGTGGAGCCGCCGAGGGCAGGGAGAACACCTTCGCCGCCTTCGAGCGGGCCGTCGGGCTCGGTTACACCTACCTGGAGACCGACGCGCACGCCACCGCCGACGGGGTGCTGCTCGCCTTCCACGACCACACCCTGGACCGGGTGACCGACCGCCGGGGCCGGATCGCCGAGCTGCCGTACCGGCTGGTGCGCGAGGCGCGGATCGGCGGCGTGGACGAGATCCCGCTGATGGAGGACCTGCTGGGCTCGTGGCCCGAGGCGCGCTTCAACATCGACGTCAAGGAGTCGGCGGCCATCGCCCCGCTCGCCACGGCGATCGGCCGGACCGCCTCCCACGACCGGATCTGCCTCACCTCCTTCTCCGAGGAGCGGCTCGCCAGGGCCCGCGCCGCGATCGGCCGCGACGTCTGCTCCTCGCTGGGCCCGCGCGGCGTGGCGACCCTGCGCGCCGCCGCCACCACCTCCGGGTACGGCCGCCTGCTCGCCCGCCTGGCCCGCGCCGGGGTGCCGTGCGCGCAGGTGCCGGTGGGTTTCCGCGGGCTGCGGATCACCACGCCCGCCCTGATCCGCACGGCGCACGCCCTCGGCATGCAGATCCACGTGTGGACCGTCAACCAGACCGGGGTGATGGAACGCCTGCTCGACCTCGGGGTGGACGGCCTGATGACCGACAACATCTCGGGGCTGCGCGACGTGCTGGAGTCCCGCGGCCAGTGGTATCCGGGCCGCCTCGCCGCGTAGGCACGCGAACGCGGCCCCCTGTTCCCCCCCGCCCCCGCTTTCCCCCCTCCCAACAGACCGAGGACCGCTCATGACCTCCGAACAGGCCGTCGAGGACTCCCCCCAGTCCCGGCGCCGCGAGCAGCGCGGCTGGTACTTCTACGACTGGGCGAACTCCGCCTTCCCGACCACCATCCTGACGGTCTTCCTCGGCCCGTACCTGACGACGATCGCGGAGACCGCCGCCCAGGGGCGCGAGTACGTCGACGTGATCGGGTTCGACGTGCGGCCCAGCGCCTACTACTCCTTCGTGGTGGGCTTCGCGGCCATCCTGCAGATCGTCCTGATGCCCCTGGTGGGCGCGCTGGCCGACCACACCGGCCGCAAGAAGGAGCTTCTCGGCGTCTTCGCCTACATCGGCGCCGGTGCGACCGTCTGCTTCTGGTTCGTCGCCGACGGGCGCTACCTGCTGGGCGGCGTGCTGTTCCTGGTGTCCAGCGTCGCCTTCGCCGCCGCGTTCGTGATCTACAACTCGTTCCTGCCGGAGATCTCCACGGCGGACGAGCGCGACAAGGTCTCCGCCCAGGGATGGGGCTTCGGCTATCTCGGCGGCGGCCTGCTGCTCGCCGTCCATCTGGCGCTCTTCCTCGGCCACAAGAGCTTCGGCGTCACCGAGAGCGAGGCCGTGCGCATCGCCCTGTCGTCCGCGGGCCTGTGGTGGGGCGGGTTCACGATCATCCCGCTGCTGCGGCTGCGCAACCGGCGGGCGCTCCCCTCGGGCGCGGAGAACGTGGGCCAGGCCGTGACGGGCAGCTTCCGCCAGCTGGGCCGCACGATCAGGGAGCTGCGGCGCTACCCGCTCACCCTGGGCTTCCTGGTCGCCTACCTCATCTACAACGACGGCGTGCAGACCGTCATCTCCTTCTCGGCCACCTACGCCGACAAGGAGCTCGGGCTGAGCCAGACCGTGCGGATCGGGGCGATCCTGATGGTGCAGTTCGTGGCCTTCTTCGGGGCGCTGCTGCTCGGCAGGCTCGCCGCCTCGTACGGGGCCAAGCGGGTGGTGATGGTCGCGCTGGTCGCCTGGATCGCCGTGGTGGCCGTGGCCTACTTCCTGCCCAGGGGCGCGGCCCTGCCCTTCTTCGCGCTGGGGTTCGCCATCGCGATCGTGATGGGCGGGACCCAGGCCCTGTCGCGATCACTCTTCTCCCACGTGATCCCGAAGGGCAAGGAGGCGGAGTACTACAGCCTGTACGAGATCAGTGACAAGGGCTCGACGTTCCTCGGGTCGTTCACCCTCGGCCTGGCGCTCCAGCTGACCGACAGCTATCGCCTCGGCATCATCTCTTTGGTGATCTTCTTCGTGCTCGGTTTCGTGCTGCTCGCCCTGATCAACCTGCCCAAGGCCATCAGAGCGGCCGGGAACCAGGTGCCCGAACGCATCTGAGAACACCGAGAAAAAAGGGTCCTTCGCAGACCGGGTCAAGAACGTGCGATTGGATCACCCTGTCTGTGGGAATCCACACACGGTATCAAGCGTTGTACGCCGTGGGAGACAAACCCCTCACGACGGGGCCCTCAGGAGGCATTCAGACATGGGCGAGCGTGCGCTACGCGGCACCAGACTCGGGGCGACCAGCTACGAGAACGACCGCAACACCGATCTGGCCCCGCGCCAGGAGGTGTCCTACACCTGCCCGAAGGGTCATCGATTCGACGTTCCGCTTGCCGCTGAAGCCGAGATCCCGGCGACCTGGGAGTGCCGCATGTGCGGCGCGACCGCCCTCCGGGTGGACGGCGAGGTCCCGGAGGCCAAGAAGGCCAAGCCCCCACGGACGCACTGGGACATGCTGCTGGAGCGCCGCACGATCGAGGACCTGGAGGAGGTGCTCAACGAGCGCCTGGCGATTCTACGCGCCCAGCGCCGCAAGAGCGCCTGACCGATTCCGAGAGTTCGAGAGCCGGAGACCCCCGGCCCCCACCGGGGCCGGGGGTCTCCGGCTTCCCGCCCCGCCGGGCCGGACGCGGGGAAGGTGGCCCAGTCGATTGGCAGGCGATTGGCTCTTAAGGTCGGTCCACTTTCCCCTTAGGGTCGCTCCATGACCACTACCAGCGAGGACACCGGCGGCGACGCTTCGGCGACGGTCCGTGACAAAGCCTCGGCCCTGCGGGCGCTGCACGTGCCCGGCAAGCCGCTGGTGCTGCCCAACGTCTGGGACGCCGCCTCGGCCCGCGCCGTCGAGGCCGCGGGCTTCCCGGTGATCGCCACCGGCAGCGCCGCGATCGCCCCGGTGCTCGGGTACGACGACGGCGAGGAGACCCCGGCCGGGGAGATGCTGGCCGCGATCGCCAGGATCAGCCGCTCGGTCGCCCTGCCGGTCACCGCCGACATGGAGCGCGGCTACGGGCTGGAGCCCGCGGAGCTGGTCGAGCGGCTCGTCGCCGCGGGGGCGTCCGGCTGCAACCTGGAGGACTCCGACCCCCGTACCGAGGAGATGGCCGGCGTCGACGAGCAGGTCGCGCTCCTTCGCGCCGTCAGGGACGCCGCGACCGCCGCCGGCGTGGACCTGGTGATCAACGCCCGGGTCGACACCTACCTCAACGGCACGGGCGGTGCCGAGGAGCGGCTGGCCGAGGCGGTGCGGCGGGGCCGCCGCTACCTGGAGGCGGGCGCCGACTGCGTCTATCCGATCTTCGCGAGCGAGGCGGGGGCCGTTCGCGCGCTGGTCGAGGAGATCGACGGGCCGATCAACATCCTGTTCCGTCCCGGCACGCCGTCGCTCGGCGAGCTGGCGGCCCTCGGGGTGGCCCGCGTGAGTTTCGGCCACGGCCTGCACAAGGCGGTGCAGGCGTACGCGGCCCAGATGCTCACGGCGATCCGCGACGGCGAGAGCCCCTACCCTCCCGGGCCGCCCGCTTCCTGAGCCCTCCCCGCCGCCCGGCCCGCGAAGCTCCCCGGGCGGCCCGTCCTCCGGCGCCCGGCCACCCGACCACCCGACCACCCGACCACCCTGCCCCCGGTCACCCGGCCGCCGTGGCCCCGGCTCAGAGGCGCAGTTTTCCCTGGGCGCCGCCGCGCCACTCCACCAGCAGGACGGTCGCGTCGTCCTGCAGCCTCCCGTCGTGATACTCCAGCACGCTGCGGACCAGGCGCCGCAGGGTTTCGGGCACGGGAAGGCCGTCGGCGTTGCGGCGGATGATGAAGTCGACGAAGCGCTCCAGGCCGAACTCCTGGCCCAGCCGGTTACGGGCCTCGGTCATGCCGTCGGTGTAGAGGAGGACCCGGTCGCCGGGTTCCAGCTGCTCCCTGCACAGGGTCACGGGCAGCCCCAGGCCGAGCCCCATCGGGTGGGCGGGCGGGCACCGCAGGGTGGCGACCCAGCGACCTCTCCTGATCACCACCGGTGGGTGGTGCCCGCGGTTGACCCAGGTGAACACGCCGGTGCGCATGTCCAGGTTGGCCAGGATCGCCGTGGCGAAGCGGTTGCCCAGGCCGAACTCGGCGATCAGCACCTCCTCGATCCCCTCGCTGACCTCGATGAGCCCGGCGCCCTGGCGGCGGCGGTTGCGGCAGGCGGCCACCGCGAGGTTCGCGGTCAGCCCCGCCGACGCGTCATGGCCCATCGCGTCGAAGACCCCCAGGTGGACGAACTGGCCGGACAGCGCGTAGTCGAAGGCGTCGCCGCCCAGCTCGTAGGCCGGTTCGAGCGCGGCACCGATCACCACCTCCTCGTTGGCGAAGGTGAGCGACGGCAGCAGGTTCCACTGCATCTCGGCGGCGACGTTCATCGGCCGGGTCCGTACCAGCCGGGCGTAGGAGTCGCTCTGGGAGCGCTTGCTCACCAGCAGCAGCGCGGTCATGGACGCGAGATGCCTCATGTCCTCCTGGGCCCGGCTCTCGTCCGTCCGCGGCCGGACCCTGGCGCGCAGCACCCCCAGGCGTTCGGTGCCGTCGAGCAGCGGCACCCACCAGCAGCCCGGCTCGCCCTCCGAGGGGAGCTTGGGCAGGACGCGCACCTCCTGGAAGGCCCGGCCGGCCAGCGTCCCGTCGATCCGCAGCTCGCCCTCCTCCGGCGCCGTCCCCGTGGCGGCGCCGTGGCCGGCCAGCGGGCGCAGCACGTCCTGCTGCAGGTCGGCCAGGTAGATCAGCACGTCGTACAGCCCGACGTAGGCGGCGTGCTTCTCAAGGAGGGCCGGTAGGTCCTCGACCGCGCTCATGTGGCTGGCCTCGGCCAGCCCCGCGAGCATGCTCGCGCGTCCCTCGCCGGCCCCCGTCCCGGCGTCCCCGCGATTTCCGTTCGCTCGCGGTCCAGATGGCACAGACCCCTCCACGACCACCCCTCGACGCTCACGGCACCACCGGACGGCCGGTACGAGCGGTGCGTCCGGTGCCCATCCAGGACTTCTACCCCCGCCCGGGGGGTTGACCCGGCTCCTTCCCACCCCGTTCACGGGGCCGGCCGGTCACCACTCGTCAGCCGGCAGGTCGACGCCGTTGACGCGGTCGTAGATCACCAACCCGTCGGACAGCCTGACCACGCGCACCCTTCTGGCGAGCCCGGCCGTCTCCAGGTTGCGAGCCGAGTGCACCGCGTGCCCGGGGAAATGGTAGAGGTCACGGGTGCTCCCGTGTGGTTCGTCGCGCTCGCAGGCGACCTCGTAACGGTCCTGCGGCCATATCGGAGGCGGCGTCTTGCGTCCCTGACCGGTGAGCCTGGTCATCGGCCCTCCTCCTCTTCTTGAATGTTCACTTCTCGAATGTTCACTTCACGTGAGCGGAACAGTCACCGAGTGATCGTTTCAGGCATTCGTAATCACCCCATTATGGCCATTCGGAACCTCGGAACTGTAAGGTGAGCACCCCTCGTAGTGATTGGACGGTCAGCCAATCACGGTACGGGCCCCCTCTCGACCACCCGCGCGCGCCGACCGCCCTGACCTCGGTGTGGCACGTTCCAAAATGCCTTCCGTCCGCCAGGAGTTCGCCATGCCAGCCATCGACCATTTCGCCTACGGGTTCGTCACACCGGCGGCCTCCTACATCATGTCGAGCATCGGCTGTCTGCTGGGGCTGCTGCTCGCCGCGCGGGCACGCGGTACCGAGGAGAGCTCGCCCCTGCTCTGGCTCGGCGGCGCGGCCCTGTCCATCGGCGGGACCGGCATCTGGGTGATGCACTTCATCGCGATGATGGGCTTCGACGTGCGGGGCACCTCGATCCGCTACGACGTGCCCCTGACGATCGCCTCCGCGCTGCTCGCGATCGTCGTCGTCGGCGCGGGCCTCTTCCTGGTCTCGCGCAAGGAGAACAGCACCGGCGCGCTCCTCGGCGGCGGGCTGCTGACCGGCCTGGGGGTGGCCGGGATGCACTATCTGGGCATGGCGGCCATGAACATGTCGGCGCACGTGAGCTACGACCCCCTCCTGGTCGGGTTGTCGCTGCTCATCGCCGTGGTCGCGGCGACGGTGGCGCTCTGGTTCAGCCTGCGCGTGCGCGGGGCGCTCGCCACCACCGGCGCCGCCCTGCTGATGGGGCTCGCGGTCAACGGGATGCACTACACCGGCATGTTCGCCATGGACGTCGGGGTCCACGACACCGTCACGCCGGCGAGCGGGGCACAGGGGATGGACTTCATGCTGCCCCTGCTGGTCGGGATCAGCCTGCTCACCCTCGGGCTCCTCCTGGCCATCTTCCTGTCCCCCTCCGAGCAGGAGATGCGCGAGGACGCGGAGCTCCAGGCACAGCTGCGGCGCAACCGCGCGGGTGACGGCAACGCGAGCGACGGCCGTCACCCGGCCGGACCGATGGAACCGCACGCGCAGCCGATCCGGCGGCGCGAGCCCTCCCTGTTCGACGACCACGGCCCCGGGCGCTGACCGGGCGCCCCACTGTCCGGCCGGGCAGGCCGTGGCGCTCCGGCCCGGGAAGGCCTCGGCGCTCCGGCCCGGGAAGGCCTCGGTGAAAACCCGTGGCGCCGACGGCCTCCCCGACGGCACACTGCCCGCGTGAGCGAAGCATCGGGCCGCACGTGAGCGCCCCCGTGAACGAGGCGTCGGGCCGTACGGTGAGCACCCCCGTGAACGAGGCGTCGGGCCGTACGGTGAGCACCCCCGTGAGCCAGGCGTCAGGCCGTACGGTGAGCGCCCTCGTGACGGCCGGCGGCGAGTGGCTGGGAACGGTCGGGCCGTTCCCGGTGGCCGATCCCTGGTGGGCCGAGGTCGGATCGGTCGTGGCTCACCTGGAGGGGGTGCTCGGCACGCCCGTGGTGGTACTGCGCCTGGTCGACGCCGAGGAGCGGGGCCGCGGCCCTCGCGAGGGCCACACGACCTACCACGTCGAGGTCCTCGGCCCGCCGCCGACCGGCCTGGCCTCCCTGCGGCCCGGTGATCCGGACGCGACCGGGAAGCCTCACGCGCCCGAAGACCTGACGGGCCCCGTGGCGCACCGGGCGGAGTGGGCGAAGGCCTCGGGGGTGCGCGCGGCGCTCGGCTGGGCCCGGAACGCGCTGCGCGAGGCGGGCAGGCCCGCCGAGGGGCCCGCACGGCAGGTGAAGACCTGGAACCTGGCGGGGCTGTTCCGCATCCCCACGAGCTCGGGACCGGTCTGGCTGAAGATCACTCCCGGCTTCGCCGCCGACGAGGCCCGCGCGATCGGGATGCTCGCGGCGGAGGACCCCGGCCTGGTGCCCGCGGTGGTGGCGGCCGACACCCCGAACCGGCGGGTGCTCCTGGAGCACGTGCCCGGCGACGGCTGTCACGACGCGCCCCGGGAGATCGTCACCGGGGCGGTGAGCCGGCTGGCGAGGGCACAGGCGGCTCACGCCGCGCGCGGGGGCGGGCGGCCCGACGGGCTGCTCGACCGCACCCCCGCCGCCATGGCCGCCCTGGTGGGCGGGCTGCTCGACGGCGAGGCGGGCGGCGACCTGGACACCGGGGAGCTGCGCCTGGCCCACCGGCTGGCCGGCCGCCTGCCGTCCCTGGTCGCCGCGCTGGAGTCCTGCGGCCTGCCGTGCACGCTGGTGCACGGCGACTTCCACCCGGGCAACTGGGTGTCGGGGCCGCGCGGCACCGTCGTGCTCGACCTGGCCGACAGCCACTACGGCCACCCCGCCCTCGACGGGCTGCGGCCCCGCGACTTCCTGCCCGCCGACCGCTGGGAGGCGGCCGCGGACGCCTGGTGCGCGACGTGGGCGGCGAGCGTCCCCGGCTGCGACCCGGCCCGCGCGCTGATCCTGGCGGAGCCGCTGCAGCATCTCGCGTACGCCCTCCGCTACCAGGAGTTCCTCGACAACATCGAGTTCAGCGAGCGGCGCTATCACGAGGGTGACCCGGCGCAGGCCGTTCGCGCGGCCGTGGCGGCCGCCGAGGCGATCGGGGTCCTCTGAGGGGGTCTCCCCCTCGGCGTCCTCCGGGGTGACCACGCCCTCGGGGCGGTCGGCCCGTCACTCACCCGCGCACAGCGCGGGAGCCTTCTTGTGCGGGTAGACGTGGTCCAGGTCGTGGCCGGGCGGCAGGACGCAGCGGCGCTCGCCGGGCTCGGTGTGCGGGCACCGGAGCGCGTCGACGCGGCGCGGCAGCGTCTCCGTCTCCTCGCTCCCGCCGTCGACGGCGGCTTCGACGGAGGCGGCTTCGTCAGTCATGACACATGTCCTTCTGTGACGTCCGGGCCGTGACGGCCCGGCTGTGAGGGGCCGGGACGGCGGCCCGCGCGGGGCGCGTCCGGGGGCGGCACGGAACGGACCTCGCGGGGGCGCCTTCCCCGCGATCGGCCGCACGTGCGGTGCAGCGATCCATCCTCGCGAGTTCTGGATGTCCAGAACAAGTCATCGACGCTGCTCCGTTTGATCGCTTCAGGAATCGGCACCCGTGCGCCGAAGGCGCGGCGACCAGTCTTCCAGAGTTCCCCCCGCCCGCGCGAGTAGGGGAAGCACGCGATCGCCGATCGCTCGCCCGCCGTTTCGGCTCCATTCCTCGGCGGTTTCGGTCACCTCACCGCCCCGGGAGGAAGGCGTCCGCGGTCCGCGTACGATCGCCGCACTTCAGCCCGCCATAAGTCCATAAAAGCCAGCAAGACCCCCCATAACATCGCGATAGGGACTCTTTGGGAGATCCCTCCGCGAGCCTCTCCCGAATACCTTGACATCACCCCTCACAAGGAGTGTTCATGTTACGTCGAGGTACCCTCCTGACCGGCGCCGCTACCGTGGCCCTGTACCTGGTCGCCACCGTGGCGCCCGCCGTCGCAGCATCCGCCCCCCCTGCCCCCCAGCCTCCGGCAGCCATGCTGGACGCCCTCCAGCGCGACCTCGGCCTCACCGCCGAGCAGGCCGTCCAGCGCCTGGCCAACGAGCACCGCGCGGCCGCCTCCGAGGCCGCCCTGACCCAGGAGCTCGGCGCCGAGTACGCCGGTGCCTGGCTCAACGGAGACGCCTCCCAGCTCTCCGTGGCGACCACCGACGCCGCCGACGCGGGTGCCATCAGGGCCAAGGGCGCGCAGCCCGTGATCGTCGGCCGCTCCCTCGCCAGCCTCGAGGCCGTCAAGGCCAAGCTCGACGGGGCGTCGGCGGAGGCGAAGGCGGGCGCGTCCGTCTGGTACGTCGACGTCACGACCAACAGCGTCGTGATCCTCGCCGGCAGCCAGGCCGCGGGCGAGGCCCTCGCCGCCGCCGCGGGCGCCGACAAGGGTGTCGTGAAGGTGGTGCCCTCCACCGAGAAGCCCGAGGCCTTCATCAACATCATCGGCGGCAACGCCTACTACATCGGCGGCAGCCGCTGCAGCATCGGCTTCTCCGCGCGCCGTGGCAGCGCCCCCGGCTTCGTGACCGCCGGTCACTGCGGCAGGGCCGGCGCCGTCACCAGCAGCCCCTCCGGCTCCTTCTACGGCTCGTCGTTCCCCGGCAACGACTACGCCTGGGTCTCCACCCCCGGCCACACCATGACCCCCTACGTCCGCGGCTCCGGCGGCGCCAACGTCACCGTGCGCGGCTCCACCCAGGCCTCGGTCGGATCCTCGATCTGCCGCTCCGGCTCCACCACCGGCTGGCGCTGCGGCACCATCCAGCAGCACGGCGCCAGCGTGACCTACTCGCAGGGCACGGTGAGCGGCCTGACCCGCACCAGCGCGTGCGCCCAGCCCGGCGACTCCGGCGGCTCGTTCATCTCCGGCAGCCAGGCCCAGGGTGTCACCTCCGGCGGCTCGGGCAACTGCAGCGTCGGCGGCACGACCTACCACCAGCCGGTCAACGAGATCCTCTCGGCGTACGGGCTGACGCTCGTCACCGGCTGATCTCGCCTCCTCACCAGCTGCTCCTCGTGAGCAACCCCCCGATGGCCGAGGAGGCCCGCTAAAAATGTCGAGAATCATTCGCTTCGGCGTCGCCCTCATCCTGGGGCTGGCCTTCCTGGTGACGGTCACCCCCGCCCAGGCCGCGCCCGCCCACGCGGCGGACGCCCGGACGGCAGTGGTTCGCGTGCTCAGGTACGACGCGAGCAGGGCCGCGGAGTTCCGGTCCGCCGTGAACCAGGCGGCCCAGATCTGGAACTCCAGCGTCTCGAACGTACAACTGGTGGCCGGCAGTCCCGCGGACTTCGTGGTGATCGCCGACAACGGCTGGCCCCGTGCGCAGCCCACCAGCCTGGGACGCGGAACCGTGTGGATGGGGCGGCAGGCGACCGCTCAGGGTCACAACCCGCTGCGGATCGCCACCCACGAGATCGGCCACATCCTGGGCCTGCCCGACCGGCGTACCGGTCGGTGCACGGACCTGATGTCCGGCGCGAGCGCGGGTACGAGCTGCACCAACGCCAACCCGAACGCGGCGGAGAGAGCTGAGGTCCAGCGCAACTTCGCCGGCTCCACCCCGTCGATCGACTTCGGTCGGATCTACGTCGACAGCCCGGAGCTCGTGGCGTCCCCGTCCTAGACAGACGCCCGCGAGTACCTCGCCGGTCCGGCCGCCCCCTCGGCCGGGCCGGCGAACCCGTGTCCGGGGACCGGCGAGGAACCCGCTCCCGGCGACCCGGCACGGATCTGCCGGAATGTCCCCCACCGCGGGAGTCCGGCGTCGGGGAGGCCGCCTGAAACGGACCGGGGAAGCCTCCCCGCCGCAGGTCAGAGAAGCTTCTCGAAGCAGAGGGAGCCGGGGAGCCGCTCGTAGGGAGGGAAGACGGGGATGCGGGTGTAGCCCTCCCGCTCGTACATCCTCACCGCGTCCGGCTGGCGGGGACCGGTCTGCAGGACGACCCGGGGCGCGCCCAGCGCGCGGGCCGCGTCCTCGGCGGCGGCCAGCAGGGCCCGCGCCACGCGGGTGCCCCGGTGGGACGGGGTCACGAACATCCGCTTGAGCTCGACGTCGTCACCGAGCGCGCGCAGCGCCACGTGGCCGACCGCGACGCCCTCCGCGTAGGCGACCCCGGTGTAGGCGACGGTCTCCGGCTCGACGTTCATGCCCTTGGGCACGAGTCCGGCGACGGCGAGCACGTCGGCGTAGCGGGCGTCCATCTCCTCCGTCATGGCTCGCCGGAGCGCCACGGCCGCCGTGTCCTCCCAGCCGACCGGCCTGACCTCGACCAGGCCGGTTCCCTGCGCGAATGCGGTCATGTGTGAAACCGCCCCTCTCCCCGTTCTCGCGGCCACGGGCCGTCCCGGGCCCGCCGTGGCGCGTGTCGCGCCGGCACGCCCTCGCGACCCCGGGTCGCCCGAAATCCCGACTTAAAAGGTAGAAAAATAGGATTTTACTGTCAACGCCCACGGCAGGATCTCACGGCGCGGCGCGACGGCCACGCGGGGGGCACGAGGGGCACAAGGGTCGGCCGCCGGTCACGGGGGAAGGATCCAGGAATGACCAGTTCTCACATCAGCGTCTCGGTGGACGCGCACGTCCCGCCGGAACGGGTGTTCGCCGTGCTGACCAATTGGCCGAGACATGACGAGTGGATGATCCTGACCCGGGCGCGCGTCACCGCCGGGAACGGTCACAGCGTCGGGAGCCGGTTGGAGGCCTTCACCGGGGTGGGGCCCGCCGGGTTCCTCGACACCATGGAGATCACCGACTGGGACCCGCCGAGGAGCGTGGGGGTCCGGCACACCGGATGGCCGGTGCGCGGCACCGGGGTCTTCCGCGTGCTGCCCCGCGAGGGCGGCAGCACGATCGTCTGGGAGGAGGAGCTCGACGTGCCGTTCGGCGCGGCCGGGCGTCTCGGCTGGCAGGTGATCAAGCCGTTGAACGAGGTCCTGTTCCGGTTCTCGCTGCACCGCCTGGCCGCGCTCAGCGGCCGGTGAGACGGCGGTGGTGAATCATCGGCCGCCGCGCCGCCCGGCCGCGCTCAGCGATCGGTGAGACCCCGGCCGGAGTCTCCCGGACCGCCCGGCGCTCCGGTGCCGCCCGGCTCGTCGCGGACGACCTCGCCGTGGACGACCGGCCCGGAGCCGGGGGGCCTGCCCGCGTCGCGCAGCACGTCGAAGGGCGAGCCCGCGCCGCCGAACGGCGAGCCGCCGAGCCCGGCGCCCGCCGAGCTCCTGGCGACGAGGGTGCGGACCCGGCGGGCGAAGAACCAGGACCCGAGCCTGCGGACCAGCGGCCGGGTGAACGGCAGCAGGCACAGGAAGCCGAGGACGTCCGTGAGGAACCCCGGCGTGAGCAGCAGCGTGCCGCCCACCAGGATCAGCGCGCCGTCGGCGAGCTCGCGGTCGGGCATCCGGCCGCTCTGCAGGGCGCCCTGGAGGTTGCGCCAGGCCCGGCGGCCCTCGCGGCGCACGATCCAGGCGCCGAGCAGGCTGTCGGCGAGCAGAATGGCCACCGTCGGCCACCCGCCGATGACCTGGCCGACCTGGATGAGCACCCATATCTCGAGGACGGGCACCACGAGGAAGGTCAGGAACAGCAGAATGCGCATTTTCGCCTCAACTCGTGCGACAGCCGTACGACATGAACAACGTCTCGGGGTGGCGGCGCGTTCCGCGTTCGCTCAGCGTGGACGGCGTCCTCAGCGGACTCTCAGGATCGCGCCCCCGGAGGGTCCGGCGGCCTCGCGGGAGCGCCCCGCACGCCCCGGCGCGGGAGCCGCGGGCTAGCGGGCGGCGGGGCCGCGGAGCCGGCGCTCGCGGCGGCGGCGCAGGCGGGAGGGCAGGCCGGTGACACCCCAGACGGTGACCCGCCACAGGGCCTCGAACACGATGCCGCGGCTCATCTTGCTGGCCCCGACGGTGCGCTCCACGAAGGTGATCGGCACCTCCTTGACGCGCATCCCGCAGACGGCCGTACGCAGGGTGAGGTCCACCTGGAAGCAGTAGCCCCGCGACTCGACGTCGTCCAGGCTGATCCTCTCCAGGGCCGAGGCGCGGTAGGCGCGGTAGCCGGCGGTGGCGTCCCGGACCGGGAGGCCGAGCACGAGGCGGGTGTAGATGTTGGCGCCGCGCGACAGGAACTCCCGTGAGGCCGGCCAGTTGACGACCTTGCCGCCGGGCACCCAGCGGGAGCCGATCGCCAGGTCGGCCCCCTTGGCGAGCGCCTCCAGCAGCTTGGGCAGCGCCTCCGGCGGGTGGGAGCCGTCGGCGTCTATCTCCACCAGGACGCCGTAGCCCTCCTTCAGGCCCCAGCGGAAGCCCGCGATGTAGGCGGCGCCCAGGCCCTGCTTGGCCGGCCGGTGCAGCACGTGGACGTGGTCGTCGTCGGCCGCCAGCTGGTCGGCGATCTTTCCGGTGCCGTCGGGGCTGTCGTCGTCCGCGATCAGGAGGTGGGCCTCGGGCACGGCCTCGCGCAGCCGCCGGGTGATCAGCGGCAGGTTCTCCCGCTCGTTGTACGTCGGGACGATGACGAGCACCCGACCAAGCATCCGCTCCATCACGCGTCTCCCACCTGCTGATCATCCTCCCGGTTCACGGAGTGCCCCACGCCGGGCCTCCGGCGCCGCCAGGCGGCGGCCACCGCACCCGCACCCACAAGTATCAAGGCCCATTCGGGCAGCGCGCCCACGCGGGTGGCGAGGGTTCGCGCGGTCCTGACCGGAACGGTCAGGACGTTCATGGCCGGCACCAGCTCGCCGGTACGCCAGGCGATCGAACCGTCTGGGGTCACATATGCCGATATGCCGGTAATCGCAGAAGTGATCACCGCTCGATTGTGCTCCACGGCGCGCAGCTGGGACATGGCGAGTTGCTGCGGCGGCAGGTTGGTCAGGGCGTAGGTGGCGTTGTTGGTCTGCACCACCAGCGGCGTGGCACCGGTCCTGGCGGTGTCGCCCACGATGCCGTCGAAGGCCACCTCGTAGCAGTTGATCGCGCCGACGGTCACCGGGCCCAGCTTGAGATCGCCGTCGCGGGTGCCCGCCACCGACTGCCTGCCGACCAGGGAGGCCCGCTCGAACAGGGCCAGCACGAGCCCCTGGAGCGGGGTGAACTCCCCGAAGGGGACCAGCTGCTGCTTGTCGTAGTAGGCGCCGGGGCCGGTGACCGGGTCCCAGACGATGCTGCGGGTCGCCCGGTTGCTCTCGCCGATCCTGACCACGGCGCCGACCAGGACGGGAACCCCGACGTCCTTGACCGCCGCGTCGATCTCGCGCCGGGCGAACTCGTCGCTCAGCGGGTCGATGTCGGTGGAGTTCTCCG
This sequence comes from Streptosporangium nanhuense, assembly GCF_059358815.1. Classification (NCBI taxonomy): domain Bacteria; kingdom Bacillati; phylum Actinomycetota; class Actinomycetes; order Streptosporangiales; family Streptosporangiaceae; genus Streptosporangium; species Streptosporangium nanhuense. Next base: position 109,606 of record NZ_JCADBG010000015.1, on the reverse strand, counting down.
GCAGCACGACCAGGTCGGGGCGGGGTGTCCTGCCCTCCCTGACGTCCCGCGCCATCTGGTGGAGCATCCGGGTGTGGTTGCCGAGGACCACGGCGGGCTCGTCTCCCAGGGGGTGCATGCCCCGGCCGGGGACGTTGCCCTGGATGACGCCGACGGTCACGCTCCTGCCCTCGTCGCCGTACCGGGGAACGGCCAGGGTCGCGGCCGGCACGGCCAGCGCCCCGGCGAGCGGCAGGGCCAGCGCCCGCCCCCAGCGCCCGTCACGGGCGCGGCGAGGGACGGCGGACGCGGACGGGCCCGAGGACACGGGCGGCACCGGGGCCGGGAGCGAGCGGGAGGCCGCGGCCTCGGGGGCGACCGCCGGCGAAGGAGCGAGCGGCGAAGGAGAGAGGTCCGGGAGCGAGGAGGCGGCCGGGAACGAGCGCACCGCCGCCAGGGCGAGCAGGCCGCCGCACAGGGCCACCGCGAAGCTCACCAGCGGCGCCCCGCCGAGCGCGGCGTACGGGGTGAAGATCGACTCCCCCTGGCTGAAGGCCACCCGCGCCCAGGGGAATCCGCCGAAGGGGAACTGTCCCCGCGCCCACTCGGCCGCCACCCAGAGCGCGGCGCTCCACAACGGCCACAGGCGCAACCGGGTCACCAGGGCGACTCCCGCCCCCCAGAGGGCGTAGAAGGCGCTCTCCATGGCCACCAGGCCCAGCCAGGCGTCGGTGCCGATCGGGCTCACCCAGTGCAGGCCGGGCAGCAGCAGGCCGAGTCCGGTCAGGAGGCCGAGCCAGGTGCCCCGGCGCGGGCGGGTGCCACGGACCGCCAGGACCGCCAGGGCCATGCCGAGCGGCGAGAGGAACCAGAGCCCGAGCGGCGGGAAGGCGAGGAACATCAGCAGCCCACCGGACACCGCGCCCGCGACGCGGGCGGGCAGCGCCAGGCGCGAGGCGGGGGACGGGGCGAGGGGCGGGACCTCCGCGCCGGGCGAACCCTCACCGGGCCCGCCCGCCGAACCGTTCACGGCCCCACTCCCCGGACCGGCCGCCGAACCGTTCACGGCCCCACTCCCCGGACCGGCCGCCGAATCATCCGCGGAACCGATCTCCGGAGCGCCCGCCGGACCGTGCGCGGGAACGGCCTCGGGAACCCGCGCGGGACCGGCCGCCGGGCCGTTCGCGGGATCGCCCGCCGCGGACCTCTCCGGTACCGGAGCGGCCGTCTTGTCCTGCACCACGGGCGGGGCTCCTTGCGATGTCGTGCGGGCGGGTGGCGCCCGGGTCCTCCCGGTCGGTCTTCCCCGCCGGAACGCCGGTCTTCCTAGCCGGAACGCTACCGCCCGGAAGGCACGCCCCCAAAAGCTCCCCACCACATTAACCAGGAGAACCAGAAATAACGCTAAAGCACTTTAAATCCGACAAATACCGCTGTAAACGGCTCCAGACGCGGCAACGGGGCGGCCCGGGGTGCCCTTCGACACCCCGGGCCGCCCCGACGCTTGCGGCGCTCGCACGGGAGCGGGAAGAGGGCCCGGACGACCCTTCGGACCGGTTCCGTCCCGTCGGCGGCGAGCGCGGATTGCCGTTGTCTACTGGGTGCCCGGACCCCTCCTGGGTCCAACCCCCCGCCCGGAAGGAGTGCCCCGCCTCGACGGACTGCCGGTCCTGCGCCTGGCTGTACGGACGGGGTGAACCCCGTCACGGGCGCAGGAGACGGCGATGTCGAATGGCGGCCGACCGGCCAGTCCCGTGCTGGACTGGGCAGCAAACTACCGAGCCCAGCGCAGATGTCAACCGTGTCACTAACTGCGGAAACATCAAGTTTTCGCAGCTGGGACATGATCGACGAGAGCCGTCAATGGTCTCATGTGATCCGATGTCCCTCAAGTCGAGCGAGCGCGTCGGGAAGCGGACCGTCGTGCACGACGCCAAGCCGCTGGGTGGCGCGGGTCAGCGCCACGTAAAGGTCGCTCGCCCCGCGCGGGGACTCGCCCAGGATCAGCTCCGGTTCGACCACGACGACCGCGTCGAACTCCAGCCCCTTGGCCTCGGCGACGGTCAGCACCGCCACCTGCGCGTCCAGGGCCGCCGCGCCCGGCCCGGCGACCGCGCCCTCGACGGATCGCACCACGACCTCCCCGTACTCCCCGGCGCGCGACTCGGGGACGATCACGACGAGCCGCCCGCCCTCGACGACCTCGGCCTTGACCACCTCGCCGAGGGAGGCCGTCGGGGAGGCCGCCCACGGGCGCGCCCCCGTCTCCCTGACCGAGGCCGGGGCGGTCAGCCCAGGGTCGACCAGGGTGAGCACGTCGGCGGCCACGGCCATCAGCTCGGCCGGGGTGCGGTAGTTGACGCTGAGGGTCTCCTCGCGCCAGCGTCCCGAGACGTACGGGTCGAGGACCCGGCCCCAGGAGCGCGCCCCGGCCGACGAGCCGGTCTGGGCCAGGTCGCCGACGATCGTCATCGACCGCGTCGGGCAGCGGCGCATCAGCATCCGCCAGTCCATCGGCGACAGCTCCTGCGCCTCGTCGACGATGACGTGGCCGAAGGCCCAGGTGCGGTCGGCCGCCGCGCGCTCGGCGGTGGTCAGGAAGACGTCGTCGCCGAGGTGGCGGGCGGCGAACTTCTCGGCGTCCATGATGTCGGACAGGCCGGTCAGCTCCAGGACCTCCTTGGCGTAGGCGAGCTGGTGCTGCCGCTCGTCGAGCGCGGCGGCGCGCTGCGCGGCCTGCTCCTCCTCGGCCATCCAGGCCCCGGCCCGCAGCACCGCGGGGTCGATGTCGCCGAGCAGCTCGGCGGCCTCGTCCAGGAGCGGCACGTCGGACTCGGCCCACCAGTTCTCCCCCGTGCGGGGCGGCTCGCGCAGCATCAGCTCGCGCTCGGCCTCGCCGAACTCGGCGGCGGCGTGGTCGAGGCGCTCGCGGGAGGTGAACAGGCCGATCAGGAGCTGCTGCGGGGTGACGTAGGGCCACAGCCGGTTCAGGGCGGCCTTGACGGGCCGCTCGGTGCGGAGGTCCTCGCGGATGTCGGCGAGCTCGTCGTCGTCGATCATCCCCTTGCCGAGCTGCCTGGCGGCCTGCCGGGCGAGCGCGTTGAGCAGGTGGCGGACGAAGACGGCACGGGCCTCGTTGTGCGCCCTCTTGGAGCGGGCCGCCCGGTTGCGGGCGGCCTCCAGGACGCTGCCCTCCAGCCGGAGGGTGTAGCGGTCGAGCTTGATCTCGATCGGCTTGCGCGGCACCCGCTGCCGCTCGCGCACGGCCCGCGCGACGACCTGGGCCATCCGGGCGTCGCCCTTGACGCCGGCCACCTCGGGACGCTCCCTGCGCCCGGGGACGACCCCCGGGTACAGCTCCGAGACGGTCGACAGCAGCACGTCGGTCTCGCCCAGGGAGGGCAGCACCTGCTCGATGTAGCGCAGGAAGGTGAGGTTCGGCCCGAGGATGAGCACGCCCCTGCGGGCCAGCTTCTCCCGGTGGGTGTAGAGGAGGTACGCGGCGCGGTGCAGCGCGACCACGGTCTTGCCGGTGCCGGGACCGCCCTGCACCACCAGCACCCCGTTGAGGTCGGAGCGGATGATGCGGTCCTGCTCGGACTGGATGGTGGCGACGATGTCGCGCATCCGGCCGGTCCGCTTGGCCCCCAGGGAGGCCAGCAGCGCGGCCTCCCCGTTGAGGGTGGCCACGTCCTCCTCGGTGAGGCTGTCGAGGTCCAGGAGATCGTCGTCGATCCCGATCACCTTGCGGCCCTTGGTCTGCAGGTGGCGGCGGCGGGTGACGCCCATCGAGGCCGCCGGGGTGGCGCCGTAGAAGGGCTGCGCCACCGGCGCCCGCCAGTCGATCAGCATCCGGCGCTGGTCGTCGTCGGCCATGCCGATGCGGCCTATGTAGAGTGAGGTGTCGTCGGCGTTGTCGAGCCGGCCGAAGCACAGGCCGTTCTCGACCGCCCACAGACGGCCCAGGCGTTCGGCGTACATCCCGGCGAAGCTGTCGCGCTCGGAGCGGTTCTGATGCGTGCCGCCACTTCCGCCCTGCGCGAGGACGCCGTCCAGCTGCCGCTGGGTGCGCTCGCGCAGCAGATCGAGCCGGGCATAAAGGCAGGAAACATACTCCTGCTCCCGGGCCAGCTCGATTTGACGGGTTGCCGTCGCTCCATTATCGTTGCTAGTAATGGGATACTCCGGGCCATTGCGCTGGTTGTTATGACAAACCATCACCTTAGCAGGTCCGTCGAGAAGTCTACCCACCCCTCCGTCATCACAGCTTGATTGCGGCGCTCCTCGCCTCCTTGACGAAAATCCGCCGGGTTCCTTACATTCACTCGAAGTTAGGAAAGTTTCCTAACTTTGCGCCATCCCTGGATGCAAGGACGTACGCGGAGGATCAGTGACCCAGCCGACGCCCGGCACCCCCAGCCTGCTGCGCGCGATCAACGACCGCGCCGCCCTGCAGGCGCTGCTGGAGCGCGGCCCGCTGACCCGCCCGGAGATCGGCGCCCTCACCGGCCTGTCCAAGCCCACCGCCTCCCAGCTCCTCATCCGCCTGCAGGAGGCGGGCCTGGTCGTGCTCGACGGCATCCGCGAGGGACTGCCCGGCCGCACCGCCGAGGTCTACCGGCTCAACCCCGCCGCCGCGCACGTCGCCGCGCTGGACGTCACCCGCTCGGGCATCGACGTCAGGGTCGCCGACATCACCGGCGCCGTGGTCGGCGAGCACCACCTGCCCAGCCCCGGCCGCTCGGGCGGCGACGCGCTGGAGCGGGTCCGGGCCGCGCTGGAGGGCGCGGGCGCCCCGGCGGGGCTGCGGCGCGTGGTCATCGGCGTGCAGGGCACGATAGACCCCGGCACCGGCAAGATGGCGTACGCCACCAGCAAGGACATGCCCGGCTGGCACATCCCCGACCTGGTCCGCACCCTCGCCGACGGCCTGGGCGTGCCGGTGGCCGTGGAGAACAACGTCAACCTCGTCGCCCAGGCCGAGCAGGCGCACGGCGTGGGCCGCGGCCACCGCGACTTCGTGCTGCTCTGGGCCGACGAGGGCCTCGGCGCCGCGCTGGTCCTCGGCGGGCGGCTGCACCGGGGCGCCACCGGCGGCGCGGGAGAGGTCGGCTACATGCCCACCCCCGGCGCGCCGACCGCCAGGGAGACCGGCCGCTACGCCAACCACGGCTACCAGGCCCTCACCGGCGGCCCCGCGGTGCTGAAGATCCTGCGGTCGTACGGCGTGCGCGGCAGCGCGCCCGCGCAGGCGGTGCTGAACGCCGTGCGGTCCTCCGCCTCCACCGGCAGGCGCGCCGACGACGCCCGCGCCGGGCTGCGCGACATCGCCTCCCGGCTGGCCGTCGGGCTGGCCGCGATCACCTCCGTCGTCGACCCCGAGATCATCGTGCTGACCGGCGGCACCCTCCTGGCCGGCGGCGACACCCTGCGCGAGCTCGTCGAGCACGAGCTGCACGCGCTCACCATCCCCCGGCCCCCGCTGCTGCTGTCGACCGTCGAGGGCAATCCCGTCCTCGCCGGCGCGCTCGACCTCGCCCTCGCGACCGCCCGCGACGAGGTCTTCAGCTCCACCGTCCCCTCCTGATCCCCCGCCGCCCACCACGCAAAGCCCCGTACGGACCCCAGCCAGATCCACCGCCCCCAGGAGGCAGCCGTCGTGCACCGACGCTTTCTCACCTTCGCCCTGGCCACCCTGACGGCCGCCACCCTGACCGCCTGCACCGCGGGCACCGAGAGCGCGCCCGCGCTGGGCTCCCAGCCCAAACCCTCGGGCTCGGCCTCCGCCGCGCTGCCGGCCTCCACCATCGAGCTGTGGCACGGGTTCTCCGCGCCGGCCGAGGTCAAGGCGTTCGAGGACGCCATCGCGGGCTTCCGCACGAAGTTCCCCCAGATCACCGTCAAGCTGGTCAAGGGCGTGCAGGACGACCAGATCACCCAGGCGGTGCGCGGCGGCAAGGCGCCGGACGTCGCCTCCTCCTTCACCACCGACAACGTGGCCCAGTGGTGCCGCAGCGGAACGTTCCAGGACCTCACCCCGGTGATCAAGCAGGACGGCATCGACCTGTCCGTGCTGCCGGAGGTCTCGCGCTCCTACACCGAGTACGAGGGCAAGCGGTGCGTGATGCCGCTGCTCGCCGACGCGTACGGGCTCTACTACAACAAGGCCCTGATGAAGGGCGAGCAGCCGCCCAAGACGCTCTCGGAGCTGACCGCGCTGACCAAGAAGCTCACCGTCCGCGACGCCGACGGGAACATCAAGGTCGCCGGGTTCGTCCCGAGCTTCCAGTACTACGAGAACTCCGCCTCGCACATGGGCCCGATGGTCGGCGCCACCTGGTACAAGCCGGACGGCACCTCGGCGGTCGGCTCCGACCCGGCGTGGAAGGAGCTGCTGCGCTGGCAGAAGGAGCTCGTCGACTGGTACGGGTACGACAAGCTGGAGAAGTTCCGTAAGGGCCTGGGCCAGGAGTGGTCGGCCGACCACCCCTTCCACAAGGGCAAGATCGCCATGGTTCTGGACGGCGAGTGGCGCAACGCCATGCTCGCGGGCGAGGCCAAGCACGTCGACTACGGCACCGCGCCGCTCCCGGTCTCCGACTCCAAGCCCGACCTGTACGGCAGCGGCTTCACCGCGGGCACCGTGATCGGCGTGCCCAAGGGCGCCAAGAACCCGCAGGCCGCCTGGGAGCTGGTCAAGTATCTGACCACCGACACCTCGGCGCTGGTCACGCTCTCCAACGCGCTGCGCAACGTGCCGACCACCAAGGCGTCGCTGGAGTCGCCCGACCTGGTGAAGGACGCGAACTTCCAGACCTTCCTCGACATCTTCGCCCACCCGAAGACGAGCACGGTCCCGGCCAACGTCAACAGCACCTTCAACCAGGACTCGCTGCAGGAGTTCCTGGTCAAGTGGGAGAACGGCTCGGCCACCGACCTCGACGCCGGGCTCGCCGCGGTCGACAAGCGCCTCGACGACAAGATGAAGCTCTCCGGGGGCTGATCCTCGATGAGCACCGTCCACGCCGCGCCGCCCAAGTGGCGGCGCGGCGAGGGCCTCAAGGCCCTCCTTTGGATGTCGCCCTGGCTGGTGGGATTCGCGGTCTTCTTCGCCTACCCCCTCGCGGCGACGGTCTACTTCTCCTTCTACCGCTACGACCTGTTCACGCTGGAGTTCGTCGGCCTGGACAACTACCGCTACTTCCTGGTGGACGACCGGGCCTGGGTCTCCATCAAGAACACGTTGTGGCTGGTGGTCCTCATGGTCCCCGCGCAGGTGCTCTTCGGGCTGGGCGTGGCGTGGCTGCTCACCCGGCTCAAGTCGGGCGTCGGCTTCTTCCGCACGGTGTTCTACCTGCCGTCGCTGATCCCGGTGGTGGCCGGCACGGTCTCCTTCGTGTTCCTGCTGAACCCCTCGGGGCCGTTCAACCAGTTCATCGAGTTCTTCGGGATCGCCGCGCCCGACTGGTTCGGCGACAAGGACTGGTCCAAGCCCGGCCTGACGATGCTGGCCATGTGGGGCATCGGCAACACCATGATGATCTTCCTGGCCGCGCTGCTCGACGTGCCCAAGCACCTGTACGAGGCCGCGGCCATCGACGGGGCGGGCGCGTGGCGGCAGTTCAGGAGCATCACGCTGCCGACGATCTCGCCGGTGCTGATGTTCTCGACGGTCACCGGCGTCATCTACGCCCTGCAGTACTTCACCCAGGCGATGATCGCCTCCCGGGTCGCGGCGGGGGTCACCGACTCCCCCGGCAGCAGCTTCGTGCCCGGCTATCCGGAGCTGTCGACGCTGACGCTGGCCCAGTGGCTGTTCCACGTGGGCTTCCGCGACTTCAGCATGGGGTACGCCTGCGTGCTGGCCCTGCTGCTGTTCGCCTTCTCCACGATCTGCACCCTCATCCTGCTCCGCAGGTTCCGCGCGTTCGACGAAGGAGGCGACCGGTGACCACTGTGAACACTGTGGCTACGAGGCCCGCCGAGGCCTCCGTCCCCGGGCCGCGCCCCGCCATGCGCGGCCCGCGCGGCCGCGCGATCCTGTACTGGATCGCCACCCACGCCATCGCCATCGCGCTGTCGCTGATGTTCGCCGGCCCGCTGGTGTTCGTGGCGCTGACGGCCGTGATGAGCAACGACCAGGCGCTCACCGGCGACCTGTGGCCCCGCACCTGGAACTGGGGCAACTTCGCCGACGTGTTCGCCAGGTCGCAGCTGCTGGCCTGGCTGGGCAACACGTTCCTGTACGCCGGGCTCGGCACCGCGTTCATGCTGCTGTCGTCGATCCCGGTGGCGTACGCGATGGCCCGCTTCCGCTTTCGGGGACGCAGGCTGGCCTTCCTCGCGGTCATCACGATGATGATGCTGCCGCCCCAGGTCGTCGCGGTGCCCGTCTATCTCATCTGGGCGCGCCTGGAGCTCACCGGCACGCTGTGGCCGCTGATCGTGCCGATGCTGTTCGGCGACGCCTTCTCCATCTTCCTGCTGCGGCAGTTCCTGGTCAGCATTCCCAAGGAGTACACCGAGGCCGCCAAGGTGGACGGCTGCTCGGACTTCCGGACGCTGGTCAGGGTGGTCCTGCCGATGGCGCGCCCGGCGATCGCGGCGGTGGGCCTGTTCCAGTTCTTCTACTGCTGGAACGATTACTATGGTCCGCTGCTCTACGCCTACACAAACGAGGCGAACTGGACGCTCTCCCTCGGGCTGGCGTCCTTCCGGGCACTGCACAGCGTGCAGTGGAACCTCACCATGGCGGCGACCCTGCTCGTCATGGCCCCGGTCATCATCGTGTTCTTCTTCGCCCAGAAGGTCTTCATCGAGGGCGTCACGCTGACAGGAGTAAAAGGGTGAAACTCGCCGTTGTCGGGGGCGGCTCGACGTACACGCCGGAGCTGATCGACGGGTTCGCGCGGCTGCGCGACGAGCTGCCGCTGACCGAGATCGCGCTGGTCGACCCGGACGTCCACCGGCTGGAGCTGGTGTCGGGGATGGCGCGCCGGATGCTCGCGCGGGCCGGGCACCCGGCCACGGTCCTCGCGACCACCTCGGTCGAGGAGGGCGTCGCCGGGGCGCACGCGGTCCTGCTGCAGCTGCGCGTCGGCGGCCAGGCGGCACGGAACGTGGACGAGACGCTGCCGCTGGAGTGCGGCTGCGTCGGCCAGGAGACGACCGGCGCGGGCGGGCTGGCCAAGGCGCTGCGCACGGTGCCGGTGGTGCTCGACATCGCCGAGAAGGTCAGGAGGCTCGCTCCGGACGCCTGGATCGTCGACTTCACCAACCCGGTCGGCATCGTCACCAGGGCGCTCCTCGAGGCCGGGCACCGGGCCATCGGGCTGTGCAACGTGGCCATCGGCTTCCAGCGCCGCTTCGCCGCGAACCTGGGCGTCGCCCCCGAGCGGATCTCGCTTGGCCACGTCGGCCTGAACCACCTCACCTGGGAGCGGGCCGTCCACCTGGACGGGGTGGACGTATTGCCGAAGCTGCTGGAGAGCCACGCCGAGGAGATCGGCCGGGACGTCGGCCTGCCCGCCGCGCTCATCCGCCACCTGGGCGTGGTGCCCTCCTACTACCTGCGCTACTTCTACGAGCACGACCTGGTGGTGGAGGAGCAGCGGACCAAGCCCTCGCGCGCGGCCGAGGTCGCGGCGATGGAGAAGACCCTGCTGGAGCTGTACGCCGACCCGGCGGTGGACACCAAGCCCGAGCTGCTGGGCAAGCGCGGCGGGGCCTTCTACTCCGAGGCGGCGGTCGCGCTGATCGCCTCGCTGGCCGGCGACCGCGGCGACACCCAGGTGGTGAACCTGCGCAACGACGGCACGCTGCCGTTCCTGCCCGACGAGGCGGTCATCGAGGTCCCGGCCACGATCACCTCCGCGGGCGCGTCCGCGCTCCCCGTCGCCCCGGTGGAGCCCCTCTTCGCCGGGCTCATCGCCCACGTCACCGCGTACGAGACGCTGGCGATCGAGGCGGCGCTGCACGGCGGCGAGGACCGCGTCGCCGACGCGCTGCTGGCCCACCCGCTGATCGGCCAGGCCTCGCTCTCCGGCGACCTGGCCAGGCGCCTGATCGAGGCCAACCGCGGGCACCTGTCCTGGGCGACCGCGTGAGGACGGTCCTGGCCGTCGACGGCGGCAACAGCAAGACCGACATCGCGCTGGTGGCCGAGGACGGCTCGGTCCTCGCCACCGGGCGCGGCGGCGCCTTCCAGCCCCAGACCACGGGGGTGAGCGTCGCGATCGACGTGATCGGCGACGCCGCGCGCTCCGCGCTCGGCCCCGGCGCGACCGCGCCGTACGCCGACCACGTGGCCGCCTACGTGGCGGGCGCGGACCTGCCGGTGGAGGAGGAGGCGCTCCGGGAGGAGATCCTCTCCCGGGGGTACGGCGGGGAGGCGACCGTCGGCAACGACACCTTCGCGCTGCTGCGCGCCGGGGCCTCCGGGCCCGCGGGGGTGGCCGTGGTGTGCGGCGCGGGGATCAACGCGGTGGCGGTCTCCCCCTCGGGGGAGGTGGCGAGGTACCCGGCGCTGGGACGGCTCACCGGCGACTGGGGCGGCGGCCTCGGCCTCGGCGAGGAGACGCTCTGGCACGCGGTGCGCGCCGAGGACGGCCGGGGCCCGGCGAGCGCGCTGGACCCCGCGGTCCGCGAGCACTTCGGCACTCGTACGGTCGAGGAGGTGGCCCTCGCCATCCACTTCGGCGAGCTGTCCTACGGCAGGCTGAACGAGCTGGTGCCGGTGCTGATGGCGGTCGCGGGCCGGGGGGACGGGGTGGCCCGCTCGCTGGTGGCCCGGATGGCCGAGGAGGTCGTCCTGCTCGCGGTGGTCGCGATGCGCCGCCTGGACCTGCTCTCCGTCCCGATGGAGGTGGTCCTGGGCGGCGGCGTGCTCACCGCCCGCGACCCGCTCATGAGCGAGCTGCTGGAGCAGGGCTTCGCCGGGAGCGCGCCGCAGGCCAAGCTGATCGTCGCCGACGTCGCGCCCATCATGGGCGCCGCCCTGCTGGGCCTGGACGCCCTCGGCGCCACCGAGGAGGCCAGGGCCCGGCTGCGGGCCCACTTCCACGCCCTGACCTGATGTTTCTTGAAATATCGTGACATCGTGCCGCACACGGCCCGCGTCGTGGGACGCGGGCCGCGGCATGCGGGGACACGGGCGGCGACGGCCTCAGGGCCCGATCGACGTCGCGACCCGGTCGTAGACGGTCAGCAGCAGGTCCCAGAAGCGGCCCACGTCGAGGGACGTGCCGACCAGGGCGTTGGGGGCGCGGCCCCGCAGGGCGAAGTCGGTCACGGTCATCCCGGCGGTGAAGCGGCCCGCCGTCTCGACGTCCACGACGGCGGGTTCGAGGGTGATCAGCGACGGGTCGATCAGGTGGGCGATCGCGCAGGCGTCATGGATCGCGGGCCCGCCCTCCTCGGTGATCACGCCGTAGAACCGCACGCACGGCAGGAGCAGGTCGGCGCCGAGCCTGCCCATGGCCGCCATGCGCTCCGCCACCGCCCGCGTGGTCACGGCGCCGCGGCTCACGTCGAGGCCGATCATGTTCACCGTCCAGCCCGCGCCGAAGACGACCGCGGCGGCCTCCGGGTCGGCGGCGATGTTGAACTCGGCCGCGGGAGAGAAGTTGCCCCGCGTGTAGGAGCCGCCGAGGATCGTGAGCCCCCGCGCCCAGCCGGCGATCGCCGGTTCCCTGAGCACGGCGAGCGCCACGTTGGTCAGCGGGCCGATGGCCACCAGGGTCACCTCGCCCGGGGCGGCCCGGAGCGTCTCGATGATGAAGTCGGCGGCGTGCCCGGCGGCCGGCGGGAGCGACGCCGGGGGCAGCAGCGCCTCCCCGAGACCGGAGTCCCCGTGCACCCCGGCCGCGTTCACCGGGGGGCGCAGCAGGGCGCCCGCGCTGCCCGCGACGACCGACACGTCGCCGAACCCCAGGAACTCGCGGAGCCGCAGCGCGTTGTCGGTGGTCCTGGCCAGCTCGACGTTGCCGCCGACCGTGGTGATCCCCAGGATCTCCAGCTCCGGGCTCCCGTGGGCGAGGACGAGCGCCAGCGCGTCGTCGATCCCCGGGTCGCAGTCGATGATGATCTTTCTGGGAAGCACCCGTCCAGCTTGGGGCAATCACCTCATCCCCGGCAAGCCGGGAACGGCTTGCCGGGCGAAGGGCGATCACGAGACGCGGAGAACGCCGGCGGCCCCGCGCCCGCCCGCGGGGAACGCCCCGGGACGATCAGGGGCGCTCCTCGGGCCTCCCGCCGTCCTCGCCCGCCGGCTCCGGGGTGCGGTGCTCGTACGGCGTGCTGAGCACCACCGTCGTGCGGGTGGAGACGTTGGCGGCGGTGCGGATCTGGTTCAGCAGCTCCTCCAGCGCGATCGGCGAGGCCACCCGGACCTTGAGGATGTAGCTCTCGTCCCCGGCCACGCTGTGGCAGGCCTCAACGGCGCTCAGGTGGGCCAGCCGCTCGGGGGCGTCGTCGGCGGCGGCCGGGTCGATCGGCTTGATGGAGACGAACGCGGTGAGCGAGAGCCCGATGGCGTCGTAGTCGACCAGAGCGGCATACCCCCGCAGCACGCCGCGCTTCTCCAGCCGGCGCACCCGCTGGTGCACCGCCGACACCGAGAGCCCGGTCTCCCTGGCGAGATCGGTGAAGCTCATCCGGCCATCCCTGGCCAGCAATGTGACGATACGGCGGTCGATCTCCTCCATCCGGTAAACGGTAACGGCATTCGGATACCGTGCGTACCGTCCGCGTGTCACGGCACGGTCCCAACCGCGATCTCCGCGGAGTCCTCCCGCCCGCTCTCGCCCTCCCGCTCCGGCGCGACGGACTCGGCGGGCAGCGTGATGACGAAGCGGGCCCCCTCGGCGTACTCGGTGTCCAGCCGGATCGTGCCGCCGTGCTGCTCCACGATCTTCCTGCAGAGCGCCAGGCCGATCCCGGTGCCCTCGTAGGCGTCGCGCTGGTGCAGCCGCTGGAAGATGACGAAGATCTTGTCGGCGAAGTTGGGCGAGATGCCGATGCCGTTGTCGGTCACGGTCATCCGCACCTCCCCGTCGAGCCGTTCGGACCCGATCTCGATCCGGGGCGCGCGGCCGGGGTCGCGGAACTTCAGGGAGTTGCCGATCAGGTTCTGCCAGAGCATCACGAACTGGGTCCGGTCACCGACAACGGTGGGCAGGTCGCCGACCTCGATCTCGGCGCCGGACTCCTCCACCGCCGCGGAGAGGTTGACCAGGGCCCTGCCGACCACGTCGTTCAGGTCCATCTCGACGGGCTCCCTGCTGATCCTCCCGACCCGGGAGAAGGTGAGCAGCTCGTTGATGAGCACCTGCATGCGCTTGGCGCCGTCCACGGCGAAGTCGATGTAGGTGTTGGCCCTCTCGTCGAGCTGGGAGGCGTAGCGCTGCTGGAGCATCTGGCAGAACGACGCGATCTTCCGCAGCGGTTCCTGCAGGTCGTGCGAGGCCACGTAGGCGAACTGCTCCAGCTCGGCGTTGGAGCGCTTCAGCTCCTCGGCCTGCGCCGCGATCCGCAGCCGGGCGCCGCGGGCCTCCTCCAGCTCGGTGACGATGCGCCGGCGCATCGCCTCCACGTCGTCGGCCAGCTCGGCGAGGTCGGCGGGGCCGCCGGTGTCGACGTGGTGCGTGAAGTCCCCCATGGTGACCCGGCGGGAGGCCTCGCGCAGGCGCGACAGCGGACCGAACACCGCGCTCCTCAGCAGCACCGCAACGGTGACGATGGTGACCAGGAACGCGGCCAGGATGCCGAAGAAGGTGGCGTCCCTGACCTTGCGGGCGACCTCCAGGTCGGCGCGGGCCAGCTCCCTGGCGTCGGCCCAGGCGGCGTTCTGGGCGTCGAGCCCCTTCCTGACGGCGTCGAAGGAGCGCTTGCTCTCCTCGGCCTGCGCGGCGCTCACGCTCTCCGGGCCCTCGCCCCGGACACTGGCGATCATCGGCTCCGCGTAGCGGGCCCGCCAGTCGGCGGCTAGCCGTCCCACCTCCTCCAGCGCCCGCAGCGGCTCCGCGCCCGGCGCCAGCCGCTCGATCTGCGCCGACACGGCGATCTCGTCGCGCCGCCCCGCCACGTACGGCTGCAGGAACTCCTCCTTGCCGGTGATGACGAAGCCCCGCACCCCGGTCTCCTGGTTCAGCAGGGTCGCCTGCAGGCGCTCCGCCTGGAGCCTGCCCGCCGAGATGTGGTCGATCAGCCGGTTGGAGGCCGACGCCGCGTTCTGCAGGACCGTGGCGCCGACGATCGCCGACACTCCCAGCAGGAGGGTCATGGCGAGCAACACGACGTTGAACCACGTCTGCGCGCTCCAGCGGCTCTTGCGGAATCCGCTCGGAGGTGTCTCGGTGGTCATTCGGCCTCTCACTTCACGCGGTGTCTTCCCGGCGGGGCCGTGGGTGCCCGGCGGGGTGGACGAAAGATACCGGAAGCGGCCGCCTGGCACGCGCGTGATCCCCCGGGAGGCGGCGCCCCCGGTCCCCGGTGCCCGGCGGTACCCGATCTCGTCGTACATTCGCGGGATGAGCAACCTGGAAACGGACCCGCGGGAATCGACGTGCGGCGGCCTCGCGGACGTGGCGGCGGAGCCGGTGAGCGAGCTGCTGACCGGCCGGGACGTGGTCCTGGGCGGCCCCCGGGCGATGAAGGTCACCAGGACCCTGCCGAACCGGGACGTCAGGATGGTCGGCGCGTGGTGCTTCGTCGACCACTACGGCCCCGAACGGGCGACGATGCACGTCCCCCCGCACCCGCACACCGGCCTGCAGACCGTCAGCTGGCTCGTGGAGGGCGAGATCCTGCACCGCGACAGCGTCGGCAGCGAGCAGCTGATCAGGCCCGGCCAGCTCAACCTGATGACCGCCGGGCGGGCCATCTCCCACGCGGAGGAGTCGCCCGCCGAGGCCGCGCTGCACGGGGTCCAGCTGTGGGTGGCGCTCCCCTCGGCCGCCCGCGACACCGCCCCCGCCTTCGAGCACCACCCGGCGCTGCCCGCGCTGACCTCTCCCGGCGTCACGGTAACGGTCATCATGGGCGAGCTGGGCGGTGTCACCTCCCCGGCGACGACCCACACCCCGCTGGTCGGGGCCGAGGTGACCCTGGAGGCGGGCGCCGCGACGACGGTCCCGCTGCGTCCCGGCTTCGAGTACGCCGTGCTGGCCCTGTCCGGCACCGTACGGGCCGGCGAGACGCCACTCTCCCCCGGGCCCCTGCTCTATTTGGGCAGCGGGCGCTCGGAGCTGGCGCTGGGCACCGAGGGGGGCGGGCGGCTGCTGCTCCTCGGCGGCGAGCCGTTCGAGGAGCGGATCGTCATGTGGTGGAACTTCGTCGGCCGCAGCCACGAGGAGATCGCCGGATTCCGGCGGGAGTGGATGGAGGGCGAGGCGTTCGGCACGGTGCCCGGCACGGGGGCCGCCCCGCTGCCCGCGCCCGGGCTGCCCCTGACCCCCCTCAAGGCACGCGGGCGCCGCCGCTAGCGGCCCGCGCGGCCCGCCGCGGGCCTGTTCAGATCATCCGCCGCAGGGCGGTCTCCACGGCGTCGACGAGCGCGTCGCCCTCGGTGCCGGGGTGGCGGGCGAGGCCGAGCTCGACGTCCGGCAGGGCGGGCAGCGCGGACGCGTCGTGGCAGGCCATCGCCGGTTCGAGGTTGGCGGGCAGGAGCGCCGCGACCCCGAGCCCGGCCCGTAGCGCGGCGAGCACCCCGGCGAGACCGTTGCTCTCGAACGCCACCCGCCAGCGGCGTCCCGTGCCCTCCATCGTCTCCATCGCCTCCAGCACCGACGTCCGCCAGGCACACGTGTTCGAGAACAGCACCACCGGCAGCGGGTCGGCGTCGACGGCGACCCCCTGCCCGACCGCCCAGACCAGCGGCAGGCGTACCGTCCAGCGCGGCGGCCAGGGAAGATCGGGGACCTCGTCGAGCACGAGCTGGACCCGGCCCGTGTCGTAGGCGTCCCGCATCTCCGCGCCGGAGAGGCTGAGCACCTCCAGCGTCGCGCCGGGGTGCAGCCGCGCGAGATCGGCGAGCGCCTGGGAGAGGCGGGAGGCGGCGAGATCCTCGATGAGGCCCACCCCGCAGCGCCCGGTGAGCGCCCGTCCCGTCTCGGCGAGCGCCTGTGCCGACAGCGCGAGAATGCGCTCGGCGTAGGGCAGCAGCTCCTCGCCCGCCCGGGTCGGCGAGACGCCGGACGGCGCCCGGTGCAGCAGCGGGCTGCCGACGGCCCTTTCGAGCTTGCGCAACTGCTGGCTGAGCGCGGGCTGGGTGCGGCCGAGCGCCGCCGCCGCGCGGCTGATGCTGCCCGCCCGCACGGCGGTGACGAACGACCGCAGCAGTGCGGTGTCGAGATCACGTGCCATAAGCGTTCATTATGCCCGCCCCAACGAATTGACGGCTTCCTATGGCCTCCCGAGTGACCTAGCGTTGAATCGGTGACCGGATTTCGACAGGTGCTCGCGGTGCCGGGGATGACCCCGCTGCTGGGCGTCTCGCTGCTCGCCCGTGCCGCGATCACGGCGGACGCGATGGCGTTGACCATGTACGTCGTCATCGCCCTCGACATGAGCTACGCGGCGGCCGGAGGCGTGGTGGCGGCGCTCACCGCCGGGGTCGCGCTGGGCGGGCCGCTGCTGGGCCGGATGATCGACCGGCGGGGCCTGCGAACCGTGCTGCTGTCCACGATCGTGCCGCAGCTCGTGTTCTGGCTGACCGTGCCCGTGCTGCCGTACGTGATCCTGCTGGGCGCGTCCTTCGCCGCCGGCCTGCTGATGGTGCCGGTCCAGTCGGTCACCAGGCAGGCGATCGCCGCGATGACGACTGCGGGGCAGCGGCGGGCGGCCTTCGCGCTGGAGTCGGTGGTGGGCGAGCTGTCGTACATCGTGGGACCGGCGGTGGTGATCCTGGGCGCGGCGACGGTGTCCCCCGGTGTGGTGGCGTGGGGGGTGGGTGCCGCGATCGTCGCCGGCGGGGCGGGGATCGCCCTGCTCGACCCGCCGATGCGGGCCGAGGGCGAGACGGGCGGCGAGGCGGCGGGCCTGCCCCGGCTCCGGCGCCGGGAGTGGCTGGGAGCGCCCATGGTCGCCGTCCTGACCATGGGGTTCGGCGTCGCGATGCTGCTCAGCGGCGTCGACCTGGCCATCGTCGCCACCCTCCGGGAAGCCGGTCAGGTCTCGTGGGCGGCCGTGGTCGTCGTCGTGTTCGGGGTGACGTCCGTCGTGGGCGGCCTGGTGTACGGGTCGCTGCCCCGGTCGATGCCCACCTGGCTGCTGCTCGGCCTGCTCGGGCTGGTGACGATCCCGGCCGGGCTCGCCCAGGACTGGCCCTGGCTGTGCGTGGCCGTGGTCGGCGCCGGGCTGCTCACCGCGCCGACCCTTTCCACGGTCTCCGACGCGGTGAGCCGGCTGGCGCCGGCCGGTGTGCGAGGTGAGGCGACCGGCCTGCAGTCCTCGGCGGCGAGCGCGGGGTTCGCGCTCGGCGCCCCGGTCGTGGGAGTGGCGATCGACGCGTCCGTGCCGGCGGGCGGCTTCGCGGCGGCCGGCCTGACCGGCCTGCTCACCGCGCTGGCGGGGTACCTGCTCTCGCGCCGGTCACCCGCCGCCGCGCCGTCCCCGCCGTCCCCGCCGTCCCCGCCGTCCCCGCCGTCCTCGTCGTCCTCGTCGTCCTCGTCGCGGGCGGACGCGTCCCGCGACGCCGTCGCGCCGGCCCCGTGACGCGGCCCGCACGGCCCGGCACGGCCCGGCACGGCCGCGGGCGTACGGCGCCGCCGACGAGCCGGGTACGGCCACCGGCTCACCCGTTCCCGCCGCGTCCCGGTCAGATCAGCCCGCAGTGGCGGCACCGTCCCCGTCTGCGCTGGTGGTACGCCAGCGTCGCCACGCCGAGGGCCACGGCCCGGATCGGCCAGTACGCCATCGGGCTGCTCAGCCAGGCGGCCGGGTCGGTCCAGTCCGTGGTGCGTACGGTCTGCGTGCCCGCCGACAGCAGCACGGCCGTGACCACCGAGGCGAGGGCGACCGGGAGGGCGGGCGGCACCCGCCTGCCCGCCAGTCCGATCCGCAGGTGGCCGACGCGCTGCGGCGCATCGAGGAGGCGGGCCTGCGGGCTCTGGCCGCCATGGACCGGACCGTCCGGATGTTTCACGAGGCCGACGAGGCCGACGAGACCGGACCGGACGCGGCGGGACCGCTGCCCGGGGTCGACGGCCCGTAGCGCACGCCGGCCGCGCCACGGGGGTCACTTCACGCCCCGCCCCGCCCCGCGCCTCGGGGCCTCCGGGCCTCCGGGCCCCGGGCGCCGGATTCCGGCGGGAGTGGATGGAGGGCGAGGGGTCCGGCACGGGGGCCGCCCCGCTGCCCCTGACCCCGCTCAAGGCGCGGGCGCCGCCGCCGGCGGCCCGCGTTCCCCGCACGTGGGTGATCCTCGGCGAGGGGATCACTCCCGACGTCCTCGAACGCCGCGGAGCGTGCGGGTGCCGCCTCAGGTGTGCATCCGCCTGCCCAGGACGGTCTCGTAGGCACGCATCGTCCGCACGATCGTGGCGCGCTCGGCCGGCGTGAGGCCTTCCAGGACCTCGGCCCACGCCAGCGCGCCGCCGGCCAGCCACTCGCGGATCGGCCCGGCGTACTCCGGCGCGATCGCGACGACCCGCCGTCGCCGGTCGGCGTCGTCCTCCTCCCGCGTCAGGACGCCCCTGCGGGACAGGTCGCCCACCATGAGGCTGACGGTCGTCGGGGCGACCTCCAGCCGCTCCGCCATCTGGCTCACCGTGGTGGGGCCGTCGTACTGCAGGTGGGCCAGCAGCGACAGGTGGCGCGGCGCGAGGTCGAGCGTCCGCAGCGGCTCGGGGACGGGCATCCGCTTGGCCCGCCCGACGAGCCTGGGCATCAGCAGCAGCATGACCCGCACCGCCTGCTGGGTCGTCATGCCGTCCGCGTCGTTGACCATCTGACACCTCGCCGATTATCTTTGCTTGCAAAGCTAATTTGAGAACAAACGGGAGGCTCACGATGCCACATCTGACCGTCCGGGTCCTGGAGCCGCAGCTCGAAGGCAACGAGCCGGCCCTCATCGCCGCGCTGACCGACGCGGTGACCGACGTGTACGGCGAGTGGGCCCGCGACGTCGCGGTCATCCACCTCGACGGCGTGCCCGCCGGGCGCTGGGGTCTGCGGGGCAGGCCGGTCGACGAGGCCCCGCCCGCGATCACGTTCGGTGTCCGCGAGGCGGCGTTCACCCGGCCCGACAGCGGCGAGATCGCCGCCAGGCTCGTGCGGACCGTCACCGACGCCGTCGCAGGCGTCCTCGGGGCGCACCTGCGCGACACCATCACGGTCGAGCTCGTCGCGACCCCGGCGGGCCGCACCGGGATCGGAGGCGTGATCGTCGACGGCTAGCCTCGCTCCCGCACGCCGAGGCGGCCGGGCTCTCCCGGCCCCCCTCGGCGTCGGCTCGCGAACCCTCCGCCGAAGATCACACAGGAGCGGGAGCGATCCTCGTGGGCGCAGGGCGCCCTCCCCGTCACAGGGGTGGGCGCCCTGCGCCGTTTTTACCCCCTCCGGAACCCGCGGGTTTCACAGGACCCGCAGGGCCCACAGGGTTCTGCAGGATTCGCAGGACCGGGGCGGAGGCTCCACGGCGCAAGGAAAAGCCGGGAACGCACCCGAAGGCCGGACGTGCGATGGAAGGCCGGGAAAGGCCGCGCCACCCGGTCCCGTTAGGCCGCACGCCCTTGACATCCCAATATTCCTACCTAAATAGCATGGATATATTCGAGCCGCCGCCGCAGGACAGCGCCGAGCCGCGCGGATCCTCACCAGCCGCGACCGCGAGGAGACCCTCCGATGCAGGAATCCCCCCACCATGCCCCTCGGAACCCCCCCCGGAGCACACCTTGGGGCGCCGCCACCCCCGGCGGTCCGGGCCACGAGACGCTCTCCCGCCTTCCCGGCCTGTCACGACGCCTCTTCCTCGGCGCGGCCGGGGGTGCCGCGCTGACCGGGCTGCTCGCCTCCTGCGCGGGCGGCGCGGGCGGCGCGGGCGACGTGGGCGACACTGCGAGCGCGGGCGGCGGCCCCCGGACC
This sequence comes from Streptosporangium nanhuense, assembly GCF_059358815.1. NCBI lineage: Bacteria > Bacillati > Actinomycetota > Actinomycetes > Streptosporangiales > Streptosporangiaceae > Streptosporangium > Streptosporangium nanhuense. The sequence goes on along the minus strand of NZ_JCADBG010000015.1, from coordinate 89,545 downwards.
GCCGGCGCCTCCCCGCCGGGCACCCCGAAGACCGGCGGCGTCCTGCGCGCCGGCTCTCCCCCGCCGCCGACCGCGGTCGACCCCGTCACCATGTACGACGGCTCCGCGATCGCGATCGTCCAGCTGGTGGCCGACTATCTGATCTGGCTGGACAGGGACTTCAAGCTCGTACCCTGTCTGGCGGAGAAGTGGGAGTCCGAGGAGGGCGGCAGGCGCTGGGTCTTCTCCCTCCGCGAGGGCGTCACCTTCTCCGACGGCACGCCGCTGGACGCGAAGGCGGTCAAGGCGACCAGCACCCGCTGCCCGTACAAGGGAGTCGCCTCCTACCGGTCCGTGCGCGAGGGCGGCTCCGTCCCGGCCGACGTGGCCTGGGCCTACCCCGACCCGATCCCGGCCGCCGAGAGGATCAGGGATCACATCGCCTTCCACAACGAGGTCGTCGACATCGTCGTGGACGGCGTGAAACTCGAAAGGCCCGTCACGCTCTTCACCGAGCGCCTGCTGGAGGCCTGAGAGGACCAAGGGGGATGTAAGGCCAGGGGCACGTCCCCGTGCTCCTCGCGTTCCCCGTCCGTCCGCCCCGGCCCCGATCGCACCTCCCGGCCCCGCCCGCGCCTCCCGCCGCGGGCGGGGCCGCGCCGTGCGCGCACCCCGCGGGCGGTCCCGGCCCGGACCCGCCGGGATCCGGGGCGTGTCCACGGCCCCGGCCCGAGGGTGCGAAGCTGGTACGACCGCGTCGCCGGGGGCGGCGCGCGGTCGTTGGCCGGTTCTCTGTGGGAGGTAAGTCGTGTCGGACGAGTTCGACGTGGTGGTTGTGGGCGCGGGACCCGCCGGCGAGAACGTCGCCGGCCGCGCGGTCAGGGGAGGGCTGACCGCCGCGATCGTCGAAAGGGAGCTGGCCGGCGGCGAATGCTCCTACTGGGCGTGCATCCCCAGCAAGGCGCTGCTGCGCCCGGTGGATCTCACCGCCGAGGTCGCCCGGGTGCCCGGCCTCACACCGGGCCCGATCGACACCGCCGCCGTGCTCGCCCGGCGCGACGAGGCGGTGTCCCACTTCGACGACAGCGGCCAGGTCGAGTGGATCAGAAGCGTGCCCGCCGAGTTCGTCCGCGGGCACGGACGGCTGGACGGCCCCAGGCGGGTCGTGGTGACCGCGAAGGACGGCTCGGTCCGCACGCTCACCGCCCGGCGGGCGGTCGTGCTGGCCACCGGCACCGGCGCGACCGTCCCGCCGGTCCCCGGCCTGGCGGAGGCGTCGCCGTGGACGAGCCGTGAGGTGACGGCGACCCAGAGCGTGCCCGGACGGCTGGCCGTGCTGGGCGGCGGCGTGGTGGCCTGCGAGATGGCCCAGGCCATGCACGGGCTCGGCGCCCGGGAGACGACGGTCCTGGCGCGCAGCGGGCTGCTCGGCAAGATGGAGCCGTTCGCCGGGGAGCTGGTGGCCGCGTCCTTCGCCGAGGCCGGCATCACGGTGCGCACGGGCGTCAAGGTGGCGAGGGTCGAGCGGCCCGCACCCGGCGGCCCGGTGACGGTCCACCTGTCCGAGGGCCCGCCGGTGGAGGCCGACGAGCTGCTGGTGGCCACCGGCAGGCGACCGGCGACCGGCGACCTCGGCCTGGAGACCGTCGGGCTGGAGGCGGGCGGCCTGGTGGAGGTCGACGACAGCATGCGCGCCACCGGCGTCCCCGACGGCTGGCTGTACGCCGTGGGCGACATCAACGGCCGCGCCCTGCTCACCCACATGGGCAAGTACCAGGCGCGGGTGTGCGGCGACGTCATCGCGGCGCGGGCCAAGGGCGGGCCCGACGACCTGCCGGGCCTGCGCGACCTGGCGGACGCGTACGGCGCGCCGCAGGTGGTCTTCACCGACCCGCAGGTGGGCTCGGTCGGCCGGACCGAGGCACAGGCCCGCGCCGAGGGGTTCGACGTCCGCGTGGTCGAGTACGACCTGGCCAGGGTGTCGGGGGCCTACCTTCAGGGCGACGGCTACCGGGGCAGGGCCAAGGCCGTCGTGGACGAGCGGCGCCGCGTCCTGCTCGGGGTGACCTTCGCCGGCCCCGCCGTGGGCGAGATGCTGCACTCCGCGACGATCGCCGTCGTCGGCGAGGTCCCCCTCGACCGGCTCTGGCACGCCGTGCCGTCCTACCCCACGGTCAGCGAGATCTGGCTGCGGCTGCTGGAGACGTACGGGCTCTGACCCGGCGCACGCGACCCCTGACCCGGCGGCCCGGGCCGGGAGGCGCCCCCTCCCCGGCCCGGGCCGCCACCGCCGGAACCACCCGGCGGATCACCGGCGCGTGGACCTCACCGCTCACCCACGGGCCCGCCGACGCCCGCGCGACGGATCACCGGCCCGCGGACGTCACCGCCCGGCGTTCTCCGCGTCCCTGGCGAGGGCGCGGCCGATGACCAGGCGCTGGACCTGGTTGGTGCCCTCGACGATCTGCAGGACCTTGGCCTCCCGCATGAGGCGCTCGACCGGGAAGTCCTCCACGTACCCGTAGCCGCCGAGGACCTGGACCGCGTCGGTGGTGACCTTCATGCACATGTCGGTGGCGAAGAGCTTCGCCATCGCGGCCCGCGTGCCGTAGGGCCGGCCCGCGTCGCGCAGCCGGGCGGCGTCCAGGTAGAGGGCGCGGGCGGCGGCGATCTGGGTGGCCATGTCGGCGAGCATGAAGCCGACCCCCTGGAAGTCGATGATCCGCGAGCCGAACTGGCGGCGCTCGGCGGCGTACGCGGTGGCGGTCTCGAAGGCCGCCTGGGCCACGCCCACGGCGCAGGCGGCGATGCCGAGCCTGCCGCCGTCCAGGGCGGCCATCGCGATCCGGAAGCCCTCCCCCTCGGAGCCCAGCAGGGCCTCGGGCGCCAGCCGCACCCCGTCGAAGCGGACCTGGGCGGTCGGCGAGGACCTCATCCCCATCTTCCGCTCGGGCGCGCCGAACGACAGCCCCTCCGTCCCGGCGGGCACGTGGAAACAGGAGATGCCGCGCGCGCCGTCGGCCGAGGTGCGGGCCATCAGCGTGTAGAAGTCGGCGGCGCCGCCGTGGGTGATCCAGGCCTTCACGCCGTCGACCGTGTAGCCGGTGGAACCGGTGGAGCCGCCGTCTCCGGGGACCGCCCTCGTCGCCAGCGCGGCGGCGTCGGACCCCGACTGCGGCTCCGACAGGCAGTACGCGCCCAGCCACTCGCCGCCCAGCATCTCGGGCAGCAGCGCGGCCCGCTGCTCGGCGGTGCCGTAGGCGGCCACCGGGAAACACGACAGCGTGTGGACCGACAGGCCGAGACCGACCGCCAGCCAGCCGGCCGCGAGCTCCTCGATCACCTGCAGATAGACCTCGTACGGCTGCGCCGCCCCGCCGTGCTCCTCGGGGTAGGGCAGGCCGAGCAGCCCCGCGCGGCCGAGCGTGGTGAACACCTCCCGGGGGAAGCGCCCGGCGGACTCGTCGGCCGCGGCCCGGGGCGCGACCTCCTTGCCGATCAGGTCGCGGACCAGGTCCAGGAGGTCATGGGCGTCGCCGGTGGGCAGAACGCGCTCAACGGTCATCTGAGTCCTTCCAGCGTGGAGACCCGCCCCAGGGTTCGCGGGGAGGGGGTCGCGCCCGCGTGCTCCGGTTCCCGGCACTGTGTCCCGGCACTGTGTCCCGGCACTGTGTCCCGGCTCCGAGGTCCCGGCGCGGACGGCGAGAGGGCGGCCGGGATCACCGGCCACCCCGATTCTGACACCCGCCGCGCGACCGCGGCCACACGGCCGCCCCCGCGCGGGCACGCTCACACGCCCCGCCCCGCACGGGCACACTCACACGGCCTTCCCAAGGGCACGCTCACGCGGCCGTGCTCTTGAGCCGTCCCCGCACGACCGCGGCCACACGGCCGCCCCGCGCGGGCACGCTCACACGGCCCTCCCCAAGGGCACGCTCACACGGCCGTGCCCTTGGGCCGTCCCCGCACGACCGGGCCGGAGGCCGGCGGCCCCGGAGCCCCGCTAGACGATCACCAGCTCGCGAGGGCGGTGGTTGACCCGCTCGCCGCCCTCGTCGGTGCAGACGAGGATGTCCTCGATGCGGGCGCCGTGGGCCCCTGGCAGGTAGATCCCCGGCTCGACGGAGAAGGCGAAGCCGGGCGCCAGCGGCTCGGTGTTGCCCGCGACGATGTAGGGCTCCTCGTGGGTCTCCAGGCCGATGCCGTGGCCGGTGCGGTGGATGAAGTAGTCGCCGTAGCCCTCGGCCGCGATCACCTCCCGCGCGGCGGCGTCGACCGCCTCGCACGTCACCCCGGGGGCCACGGCGTCGCAGGCCGCCTGCTGGGCGCGCCTGAGCACCTCGTAGTACTTCAGGAACCCGGCCGGGGGCTCGCCGACGGCGTAGACGCGCGTGGAGTCGGAGCAGTAGCCGCCGGGCATCTGGCCCCCGATGTCGATCACGACCGGCTCGCGCTCCTGGATGACGCGGTCCGACAACTCGTGGTGCGGGCTGGCGCCGTTGGGCCCGGAGCCGACGATGACGAAGTCGACGGTGGAGTGGCCGGCCGCGATGATCGCCTCGGCGATGTCCCTGCCGACCTCGCGCTCGGTCCTGCCGGCCCGCAGGAAGCCGGGCACCTGGGCGTGGACGGCGTCGATCGCGGCGCCCGCCTCGCGCAGCGCCGCCACCTCGGCCGGGCTCTTGCGCATCCGCAGCCCGCGCAGGACGGTCCCGGCGAGCACCTGCTCCGCGCCGGGGATCGCGTCGCGCAGGCGCAGCGACTGCATCGCCCACATCCGGTCGGCGAGACCGACCTTGCGGACCGCGCCCAGGCGTTCGCCGACGACCGCGTACGGATCGTCGGTCTCGTCCCAGGGGACGAACTCGACGCCGAGCCGCGACGCCGGCGAGTGCTCGGCGGCGGGCAGCTCCAGGCGGGGCACCATCAGGAACGCCTCGCCCCTGACCGGGAGCACCAGGCAGGTGAGCCGCTCCAGCGGCAGGGCCTCGTAGCCGGTCACGTAGCGAAGGTCGGGGCCGGGCGTGAGCAACAGCGCGTCGAGCCCGGCGGCGGCGGCCGCCTCGCGGGCGGCCGCCAGGCGGGTCACGGGATAAAGGTCGTCAGAGGGCTCCGTCTTCACGCCGACCAATCTAATCCCGGCTTGAACGACGACGCATCCGGCCGGGCCCGGAAACCGAAAGTCAGGGAAAGGAAGGCACGAAGGCGACTCCGCCACTACAATCTGTTGAAGTACGATCACATTTTGTTGGCAAACTATCCGTAAAGCCACACATTTCGAGAGCGAGCTACATGGTCGGCGTAGTGGGCGGCCACCAGCCACCCCTCCACCCACGAAACGACCAGGTGACCGGTCCGGCCCCGTCGACCGCCGCTGAGACGGCGCAGCGGTTGCGCGGCGAGCCGGACGAGCACATGGCCGTGGAGCGACACCTCCTCACCGCACGCCTGGCGCACGCGGAGCGCATGGGCGAGATGGGCTGGACCGAGTGGGATCTCCAGACCGGAGAGTCCACCTGGTCCGACCAGGCGTACACCATATTCGGCCGTGCCCCCGGTGACGGCCCGATCCACCTGCGCGACCTGCCCGGTCACGTCGAGGCGGCCGACCGGCCCGACCTCGACCGGCTGCTGTGGTCGGTCGTGCACCGGGCCGAGTGCGGGGAGGCCGAGTTCCGCATCCGCCGCGACGGGGAGCTGCGGCACCTGCGCGCCGCCCTCGACCCCGTCGTGACCGGCGGGCGTCGCGCCGTGCACGGCGTCGTGCAGGACATCACCTGCCGCCGCCGCGCCGAGCGGATCATGTCGGAGTCGCGCAGCAAGCTGCTGCGGGTCCGCGAGCAGGTCGCGGAGGAGCACGACATGAGCGTGGCGCTACGCGAGGCGATCATGCCGGGCCTGGGCGACACCATCGACCTGCCGCACGCGCGCATCGCGGTCCGCTACGTGGCGGCGGGGGTCAAGCCCGGCCTGGGCGGCGACTGGTACGACGCCGTTCCCCTGGCCGACGGAAGGGTGCTGCTGGCCATCGGCGACGTGTCCGGGCACGGGATGCCCGCGATCTCCCAGATGGCCCAGCTGCGCCACGCCCTGATCGGCCTCTCGATGACCGGCCACTCCCCCGACAGGCTGCTGGCCTGGCTCAACGACCTCGTGCTGCACCGGATGCCCGAGACGACGGCGACCGCGGTCGTCGGCCACCTCGATCCGGCCACCAGGAGGTTCACCTGGGGGCAGGCCGGGCACCCGGCGCCGATCCTGGTCCGGGACGGGACGGCCACCCAGCTCGACCCGCCCGCCGGGGTGCTGCTGGGCGCCACCCCCGACGAGCCGTACGAGCTGGCCGGGGTCGAGCTGCGGGAGGGCGACCTGCTGTTGCTGTTCACCGACGGGCTCGTGGAGCGGCGCACCCGCGACATCGACGAGGGCCTGGCGCTGACCATGGAGGCCGCGGCCCTGCTCAGGGGCGACCTGGACGACGGGCTCGACCGGCTCATCGAGGTGATCGGCGGCCCCAACCCCGAGGACGACACCTGCGTTCTGGCGATCGGCGTGCTCGGCTGATTGGCTAGGTTGGTCGCCATGCCCGGCCTGATGCTTCTCGACACCCCCTCGCTGTACTACCGCGCCTTCTACGGCATCCCCGAGTCGATGACCGCGCCCGACGGGATGCCCGTCAACGCGGTGCGCGGCGTCATCGACATGATCGCCATGCTGGTCCGGCGACACTCCCCCGCCGAGCTCGTCGCCTGCATGGACGCCGACTGGCGCCCGGCCTTCCGGGTGGCGGCGATCCCGACGTACAAGACCCACCGGGTCGCCGAGGGCGGCGCGGAGGAGACCCCCGGCACGCTCGCCCCGCAGGTGCCGGTGATCGAGCGGGTGCTCGACGCGGTGGGCGTCGCCCGCGTCGGCGTCCCCGGCTACGAGGCCGACGACGTGATGGGCACGTTCACCGCGCGGGCGGCCGGCCAGGTCGACGTCGTCACCGGCGACCGCGACCTGTTCCAGCTGGTCGACGACTCCCGGCCGGTCCGGATCCTCTACACCGCCAGGGGGGTCAAGAACCTCCAGGTGGTCGACGAGGCGGCCGTCGCCGAGAAGTACGGCGTCCCCGGCCGTTCCTACGCCGACTTCGCCACCCTGCGCGGCGACCCCAGCGACGGGCTGCCGGGCGTGCCGGGGGTGGGAGACAAGACCGCGGCGGCCCTGATCACCCGGTTCGGGTCGCTGGAGGCGCTGCTGCGCGCCGTCGACGGGGGCGAGGGCGGCGGCGACCTCACCGCCGGGCAGCGCGCCAAGCTGTCGGCGGCCCGCGACTACCTGCGGGTGGCGCCCGGAGTGGTCCGGGTCGCCCACGACGCCCCCCTTCCCGAGGTCGACATCGCGCTTCCCGCCAAGCCCAGGGATCCGGAGGCCCTGGCTGCGCTGAGCGAGCGCTACGGCCTCTCCGGGCCGCTGGAGCGCCTGACCTCCACGCTCTGACCCCACCCGGCCGGGCCGGCCCCACCGCTTGCCTCCCACCGCGTCCGGGCTCTGACCTGGCCCTCGGCCGTGCCGGTCACCGTCGCCCCGGCCGGCCGGTGGGGCGGCCCGCCGGGAGCCGGTAGGTTGCTGCCTGTGCCTCACAAGAGCATCCGGGTGCCCGGAGAGTCCCATCCGCGGCTCGACGACGGTTTCGAACGGATCCGCCGTGAGATGAAGCTGCCCGAGGAGTTCCCCCGGGCGGTGGTCGACGAGGCCGAGTGGGTCGCCGAGGTGCCCGCCCTGCCCCGGCTCGACCGGACCGACCTTCCTCTGATCACCATCGACCCCCCGGGGGCGATGGACCTCGACCAGGCCGTGCACCTGGAGGAGCAGCCCGGCGGCTACCGCGTCTGGTACGCCATCGCCGACGTCGGGGCGTTCGTCAGGCCCGGCGGCGCGATCGACGCGGAGGCCCGCGTCCGCGGCGAGACGGTCTACATGCCCGACGGGCGCGTGCCGCTGCACCCGCCCGTCCTGTCCGAGGGCGCCGCCAGCCTGCTGCCCGGCGTGACGCGGCCCGCCGCGCTGTGGTGCGTCGACCTGGACGCCGAGGGCCGGATCGTGGGCGCGGACGTGACCAGGGCGCTGGTACGCAGCCGCGAGCGGCTCGACTACGACTACGCGCAGGCGGCCATCGACACCGGCACCGCCGACGGCACGCTGCGGCTGCTGGCCGAGATCGGCCGGCTCAGGCTGGCCCAGGAGCGGGCCAGGGGCGGCGTGACGCTGCCCACCCCCGACCAGGAGGTCGTCTCCGACGGTGACGGCTACCGGGTGGAGCTGCGCGCCCCGCTGGACGCCGAGGCGTGGAACGCGCAGATCTCGCTGCTGACGGGCATGGCCGCCGCCGCCATGATGCTGGACGCCGAGATCGGCCTGCTGCGGGTGCTACCGCCCGCCCCCTCGGAGAGGATCGCCCAGGTCCGCCGGGTGGCCGCCGCGCTCGGCGTGCCGTGGCCCGAGGGTGCCGGGTACGGCGACGTCGTGCACTCCCTCGACCCGAGGGTCCCCGAGCAGGCCGCGTTCCTGCAGGAGTCGACCGTGCTGCTGCGCGGCGCCGGATACGTCGCCTTCAACGGCGAGCCGCCCGCACAGGCCGAGCACGCCGCCGTGGGCGGGCCGTACGCGCACGTGACCGCCCCGCTGCGCCGCCTCGTCGACCGCTACGCCACGGAGATCTGCCTGGCCATCGCGGCGGGCGAGCCGGTGCCCCAGGAGATCCAGCGGGCCATGGGCGAGCTGCCGGAGATCATGCACGCCACCGGGCGCCGCGCGGGCGGCGTCGAGCGGGCCTGCGTGGACCTGGTGGAGGCCTTCGTCCTGCGTGAGCGGGTGGGCCAGACGTTCGAGGCCGTGGTGATCGACGTGGCCGAGGACCGGCCGTGGGGCCAGGTGCAGGTCACCGACCCGGCGGTGGTGGCCCGCTGTGACGGCGAGGGGCTCCCCTTGGGGGAGACCGTACGCGTGCGGCTGACGCGCGCCGACCCGACCACCCGCGAGGTCCGCTTCAGCCTGGCCTGAGAGGCCCCTGGGAGCCCCGCGCGGCCTCGCCGTACCGGGTTGCCGTACCGGGTGCGAGACCGGGCGGGCCCGCCCGGTCTCGCTCCCCGCGGCCCGGCTCGGGCCCCGGGAGACTGTCCGAACCGGGAACGGCCCGGGCCCCGGACCGGGCGTGTCAGGTCAGGGACGAGCGGGCCACTCCCCGGCAGGAAGCGGGCCGCACGTCTCAGGTCAGGGACGAGTAGGCAACCACCCCGCGCCGCAGGGCGTCCATCGCCTTGCCCGCGGTCTGCTTGACCTTGCTCCCCGCCGGGGCCGCGTCGGAGATCTGGCCGAGGAGGTCGAGCAGCTGCTTGGTCCAGCGGACGAAGTCTCCGGCGGCCAGCTCCGCGCCCGCGGCGCCGTCGCGGAGCACGGCGTCCAGGGTGTGGCCCTTGGCCCAGCGGAAGGCCGCCCAGGCGAAGCCGAAGTCGGGCTCCCTGATGAACGACAGGCCGTGGTCGCCCTCGATCGCCTCCAGCTCACCCCAGAGGCGGACCATGTCGGCCAGCGTCTTCTGGGCCGCTCCCGCGGGGATCCTGGGCTGGCGGGCGTCGTCGGCCTGCCGCGACTCGAAGACCAGGGACGACACGCACGCGGCCAGCTCGGCCGGGTCCAGGTCGTTCCAGAGCCCCCCGCGCAGGCACTCGGCGGTCAGCAGGTCCAGCTCGGTGTAGAGCTGGGCCAGGCGGCGGCCCTCGGCGGTGACGCTCTCGCCGTCGAGGTAGCCGAGCTGGTCGAGCACCCCGCAGACCTTGTCGAAGGTGCGGGCGATGACGTGGGAGCGGCCCTCGACCCGGCGGCGCAGCCCCTCGGTCTCGCGCAGCAGCTTGTAGTAGCGCTCGGCCCAGCGGGCGTGGTCCTCGCGCTCGTCGCACCCGTGGCAGGGATGCTGGCGGATCTCCCGGCGCAGGCGGTTGATCTCGTCGTCCTCCGCGGCGTGGTCGCGCGCCCTGATGGGCTTGCCGAAGTCACGGTCGCCGATCTTGGCGTGTACGGAGGAGACCAGGTTGGCCCGCTCCTTGGGCGAGCGGGCGTTGAAGTTCTTCGGGATGCGCAGGTGCTCGACCGGCTCCACCGGGACGGGGAAGTCGGCCGGCGACAGCTTCTTGACCTGCTTGCCGATGGTCAGCACCAGCGGGGAGGGGCCCTCGCCCCGGGAGTTGAGGCCCGGGTCGAGGACGACGGCCAGACCGGCGCGGCGCCCGCCGGGGACCCGGATGATGTCGCCGGGCTTGAGCGCCTCCAGCGAGCGCAGCGCCTGCGTCCTGCGGGCCGCGCCGCGCTGGCGCGACAGCTCGGCCTCCCGGTCGGACAGGGCCCTGCGCATCGCGGCGTACTCCTCGAAGTCGCCCAGGTGGCAGGTCATCGCCTGGCGGTAGCCCTCCAGTGCCTCCTCGGCGCGGCGCACCTGCTTGGCGATGCCCACCACGGCCCGGTCGGCCTGGAACTGCGCGAACGAGGACTCCAGGAGGGTCCTGGCCCGCTCCCTGCCCACCTGGCCCACCAGGTTGACCGCCATGTTGTACGAGGGGCGGAAGCTGGAGCGCAGCGGGTAGGTGCGGGTGCTGGCCAGCCCGGCGACCTGGAGCGGGTCGGTGCCCGGCTGCCAGTGGACGACCGCGTGGCCCTCCACGTCGATGCCGCGGCGCCCGGCCCGCCCGGTGAGCTGGGTGTACTCGCCGGGCGTGAGGTCGGCGTGGGTCTCGCCGTTCCACTTGTCGAGCTTCTCGATCACCACGGAGCGGGCGGGCATGTTGATGCCCAGCGCGAGGGTCTCGGTGGCGAACACGGCCTTGACCAGGCCCCGGGTGAACAGCTCCTCGACGACCTCCTTGAAGGCCGGGAGCATGCCCGCGTGGTGGGCGGCCAGGCCGCGCTCCAGGGCGTCGCGCCACTCCAGGTAGCCGAGCACGCCCAGGTCCTCGTCGGGCAGGTGCGCGGTGCGCTCGTCGACGATCTGCCGGATCTCGTGGCGCTCGGTGTCGGTGGTGAGCCGGATGCCGTCGTGCAGGCACTGCATCACGGCGGCGTCGCAGCCGGCCCTGGAGAAGATGAAGGTGATCGCGGGCAGCAGGGCGTCGGCGTCCAGGCGCTCGATGGCCGCGGCCCGGTCCGGCGGGCCGTTCCTGCGGGGCCGCGAGTAGCCCCGGCGCCCCCTGCCGTACGTCTGGCGCTCCTCGTCCCTGGCGATGCGCAGGAGGTTGGGGTTGATCTGCGGGCGCCGGTCGTCGTCGCCGGTGACGAACAGGTCGTAGATGCGGCTGCCGACGAGCATGTGCTGCCAGAGCGGGACCGGGCGGTGCTCGTCGACGATGACGCTGGTGTCGCCGCGGACCTCGCCCATCCACTCGCCGAACTCCTCGGCGTTGCTGACCGTGGCCGACAGGGCGACCAGGCGCACCGACTCGGGCAGGTGGATGATCACTTCTTCCCAGACCGCGCCGCGGAACCGGTCGGCGAGGTAGTGGACCTCGTCCATGACGACGAAGCCGAGCCCCGCCAGGGTGGAGGACCCGGCGTAGAGCATGTTGCGCAGCACCTCGGTCGTCATGACGACGATCGGGGCCTCCCCGTTGACGCTGTTGTCACCGGTGAGCAGGCCCACCTTGTCGGTGCCGTACCGCTTGACCAGGTCGTTGTACTTCTGGTTGGACAGCGCCTTGATCGGGGTGGTGTAGAAGCACTTGCGGCCCTCCTCCAGGGCCACGTGCACCGCGAACTCGCCCACGACGGTCTTGCCCGAGCCGGTGGGGGCCGCCACGAGGACCCCGTCGCCCGCTTCCAGCGCCCGGCAGGCGTCGAGCTGGAAGTCGTCCAGCTCGAAGTCGTACAGACCGCGGAACGAGGTCAGCGCCGGCCCGCTCTCGGCCTGGCTCTGACGGAAGGCAGCGTATCGTTCCGCTGGGGTCGTCATGCCTCCAGCCTACCGATATCGGGATTCCGGTCCGTCCCCCCTTTCTCCCGGCGGCCACCGGCCGCGCGGGCCGTCCGGGACGGGCTTCCGGCCGGTGCCGTACGGCGTCGTGAGCCGGTGCCGTACGGCCTCGTGAAGCCGTCGTGAAGCCACCGGAGGACACGGCCGGCCTAGACGAGGACCTCCAGCGCGCCGGGAACGATCTCGCACGTCAGCGGGGTGGGACCGACCCGCTCGCCGTCGGCGTAGGCGATCACTCCCGGCGCCTCCAGGGTCACCCGGCGGGCGCGGCGCATGGTGACGGCGGGGTGGGCGCCGTGGGAGCCCCGGTAGACGCGGGGGAAGGTGCGCAGGAACTCCCCCTTGGGGATGGCGCCGAGGATCGTCACGTCCAGCAGGCCGTCGTCGGGGGCGGCGCCGGGGCACACGCGCATGCCGGCGCCGTAGGAGGAGGTGTTGCCGACCGCGACCAGCATGGCCTCGCGCTCGACGATCTCGCCGTCCAGGTCGATCCTGAACGGGATGGGCCGGAAGGAGCGCAGCTCCTCGGCGAGGGCGACCAGGTATCTGGCCATGCCGGGCGGCCAGGTCATCGTGTTGGCGCGCTCGTTGACCCGGGAGTCGAAGCCGCAGGCCAGCACCCCGGCGAACCACTCGTCCCGGCCCACCTTCGCGGCGTCGACCGTGCGCACCCGCCCGCGCAGGACGGTGTCGGCGGCGGCCAGCGGCGCCTTCAGGGGAATGCCGAGCGCGGCGGCGATGTCGTTGCCGGTGCCCACCGGGATGACGCCCAGCGGCACGCCGCTGCCCGCGACCGCCTGGACGGCCAGGTGGACAAGGCCGTCGCCGCCGAAGGCCACCAGCGCCTCCGGCTCCTCGGCGACGGCCGTGCAGGCGCGTTCCAGGGCGTCGGAGGCGGAGTCTCCGAGGATCACCGACACCTCGCGCCCGCCCTGCCTCAGGCGGTCGAGCACCGGGGAGAGCAGTCCCCGCGAACGGCCGCCGCGGGCGGCGGGGTTGACGAGGACTGCGATCTCTGCGGGCACAGACCGGAACTTATCCCCTATTTGCTGGGATCGGTGTCGGTCGTTCTCGAATCGATAGGAGCCGGGTCGCCGACGGGAGCCACGTCACCGACGGGGACCACGTCACCCAGGGGCGAGGCGTCGTCGTCGAGCGAGGAGGCCTCGTCGTCGGACAGGTGGGAGAAGTCGTCGTTCTTGGACTGCCTTCTCTCCCTGAGGTACATGAACCCCTCGGCGAGGGCGAACAGCACCACCATCGGCAGGGCGAGCGCGATCATCGTGAACGGGTCGCCTCCGGGGGTGGCGACCGCGCCGAAGACGAACATGATGAAGATGACCATGCGTCGGTGCTTGGCGACCAGCGCGTGCGGCAGCACCCCGATGATGTTCAGGAACACCATGAGCAGCGGCAGCTCGAAGGAGATGCCGAACACGATGAGCATGATCAGCGCGTAGCCGAGGTACTCGTCGATCGTGATGCCGGTGAGCGTTCCCGGAGGGGCGAAGCCCAGCAGGATCGACAGGCCCGTGTCCATCACGAAGTAGGCCAGCGCCGCGCCCGCGAGGAACAGCGGGACGGCCAGCATGATGAACAGGATCGAGTAGCGCTTCTCGTTGCGGTACAGACCCGGGGTGACGAAGCCCCAGATCTGCCACAACCAGATCGGCGAGGAGGCCACGAGGCCGAACATCGCCGCGACCTTCAGGTTCACGAAGAAGGAGTCGAAGACGCCGAGGATCAGCATCGTGCACTGGCCCGGCCGCAACTCCTGCGCCTGGGGAAGCCCGCAGTAGGGGGCCGACACGAAAGACCAGATCGGGTCGAAGAAGATGAAACCGACGATGATGCCGGCGACCAGACCTAGCAGGGCGATGACCAGCCGGTTACGCAGCTCGCGCAGGTGCTCCATGAGCGGCATGCGGCTGTCGCCCGCGTCGGCGGGCGGGGGTGCCGCCCCGTTCCGGCCCGATTTAGGCCACTTCAGCAGCGCCATTCGCGAATCCTGGGGTGACGAGTCGGATGATCAGGGTAGATCTTCAGGCTACCGCCGATCACTGCGACTTGGGCGCTCCGGCCTGGGCACGCAGCCGGGCGGCCTGCTCCTCGAGCCGGCGCGCCTCCTCCTCGGCGCTCGGCGCGGGGGCCGGGGCCGGGGTCGCCGCCGGGATCGGCTGCGGGGCCGGGGCCGGGGGCTGGGGCTGTGCCTGGACGACCGTGGCGGTCGTGGTCTGCGGCTCGTCCTCGTCGCGGAGCTTGGCGGTCTCCGACTTGAAGATGCGCAGCGACCGGCCGAGCCCGCGGGCGGCTTCCGGCAGCTTCTTGGCACCGAAGAGCAGCACCAGGATCAGGCCGATGATGATCAGCTCAGTGGGTCCGAGGTTGGGCATTACACATCCTTACGCCGGGCGACGTGCAGTCTCTGCCCCGATCGTACGCTCCCCGAGGGACAGACTCATCCCTTTGGACCCCGTACAGCCGCCGTACGCTCGCCGAACAGGACACGAACGGGCTCCAACCGGCCCTGCGTGCGGTCGACCTCGCGGCTCAGCTCGGCGGCCGCGCGCAGCACGCGAAGGGCCAGGAAGGCCAGGACGGCCAGCCCGGCGAGGGCCAGCGAGACCGCGGCGATGATCCAGTTCATGTCGGAAGGCTCCGGCTCCGTCGCGTCAGGAAATCGACTCGTAACGATTCAGCGCGGCGGTGGCCGCGGCCCGGACGCTCTCGTCCAGCGAGGCGGGGGAGATCACCCTGCCGGTGTCGCCGAGGCGCAGCGCCAGGCGTACCAGCCAGCCCTGGTCCCTGGCCCGCAGGGCCACCCGCAGGCGGCCCTCGCCGAGCTCCTCGACCCGCTCGCACGGGTAGTACTCGGCGACCCAGCGGCCCGCGGCGGTCAGCTCCAGCTCCACCAGCTCGTCGGTCGGCGAGGGCCGGAACACCCCGGGCGTCACCTCGTCGGCCACGGCGTCCTCCGGCGGGTCGGCGAGCACGTCGAGCACGTCCACGGAGAGCATCCGGTCCACCCGGAACAGCCGGACCGCCTCGGCCCGGTAGCACCAGCCCGACAGGTAGGGGCGGCCGTCCACGACGACCAGGCGCATCGGATCGACCTCGCGCGGGGTGACCTCGTCGCGGCCCGGCACGTAGTAGCGCAGCGACAGCCGCCTGCCGCTGCGCAGCGCCTCGTTGACGACGGGCAGCGCGTCGGGCGCGGCGTCGACCTCCACCGCGACCTGGCTGCTGACCGCCGCCGCGCCCTCGCCGGAGGCCTGCTCGAACTTGGCGATGACCCGGGCCAGCGCGTCGCGCTCCCCGAACTCCGGCATCTCGGCGAGCAGGCGCAGCGCCACCAGCAGGGCGCTGGCCTCGTCGACGCCCAGCCGCAGCGGGCGGGCGATGGTCTCGGCGTTGTCGATGACGATCTCCCCGCCGTCCCACGACACGTCGATCAGGTCGCCGGGGGTGTGGCCGGGCAGCCCGCACATCCACACCAGCTGCAGGTCGTCGATGAGCTGCTTCTCGCTCAGCCCGAAGATCTTCGCGACCTCGGGCACCTGGGCGCCGGGGTGCGACATCAGGTAGGGAACCAGTGCCAGCAGCCTGGGCAGGCGATCGGCCGTGCTCACGCGAGTGCTCCCTTCAGGCGGCAGATGACCGCGTCGCGGGCGTCCGGCGGGCCGACCACCTCGGCGTCGTCGGCGAAGCCCACGATCCACCCGGCCAGCCGGCCCGGGTCGGTGAAGTCGACGTCCAGCTCGTCCCAGCCGTCGCCGGAGGGCCGCACCGCCTTGGCCACCTGGCGCAGCCCCTGGCAGGTGTCCTCCCTGACCCGGACGAGGGCGGTGCGCTCGCGGACGGCGGCGTCGCTGAAGCCGACCATGGACTTGATGTCGACGCCCTCGGGCACCACCACGGCGCCGGGGCGGCCGACGGTGGTGACCGTGCCGCTGATCCGGCTGAGCCGGAAGACCCTCGGCGCGTCCCGGTCGCGGTCGTGGCCGACCATGTACCAGCGGCCCCGGCGGCTGACGACGCCCCAGGGCTCCACCGTGCGGGTCAGCACGTTCTGGCTGGCCGCCGCCCGGTAGGCGAAGCGGACCGCGCGCCGGTCGCGCACGGCCTCCCACAGCGCGGGGAAGGAGGGGTCCTGGGTGTCGACGCGCAGCTCCAGCGCCCCGCCGAGCACCCCGTGGGCCTCGTCGGTCTGCACGCCCCCGGCGCGCAGCTTCAGCAGGGCACCGCTGGCCGCCTCGGCGAGGCTGGCCCGCTGCCACACCTGGGCCGCCAGGCCCACCACGGCGGCCTCGTCGGGCTCCAGGGTGATCTCCGGCAGCTCGTACGCCGAGCGGACGATCCGGTAGCCCGGATCCTCCTCCCACGGGTCCTTGTGGACCTCGATCGGGATGCCGATCTCCCGCAGCTCGTTCTTGTCCCGCTCGAACATCCGCTGGAAGGCCTCGTCGTTGTCGGCGTCGTAGCCCGGCACCGCCTGGCGGATGTGCTCGGCGCTCAGCGGCCGTCGCGTGGCCAGCAGGCAGATCACGAGATTGAGCAGCCGCTCGGTCTTCCGGCGCGACATCCGGCCTCCTCCCTGTTCGAGTGACGCTACCCTTCCCCCGTGATCAGATGGCGCAGGGGCGAGGTCGTGCGGGTCCGGCGCGAGTGGCCGGGGGCGGTGGAACTCGACGTGACCACCGGGGACGGTGAGGCTCGCGCGCTCGCCTACCCGGCCCTGGTGGGACGTCCGGAGCCCGGTGACGTGGTGCTGCTCAACACGACCGCGCTCGCGATGGGTCTCGGTACGGGAGGCTACGCCATGGTGGTGGCTGTTCCCGACCGTTTACCGCAAGATCCCCAAGGCCCCGGACACCTGGTGAAGGCACGCTACACCCCGTTGCAGGCCACCGTCCTCGGCGCGGACGAGCAGGACTCGCCCTTCCACGAGGTCCTGCGTGACGCCGACTCCGTGGACGGCATGCCGGTGATCGTCGCTGACCTGCACTCGGCCCTGCCCGCGATCCTCTGCGGCCTGTACGGCGCCAACCCGCCCGGACCCGGAAAATCCGCGGGCGAGCCTGACGGCGCGAACCCCTCCGAACCCGGGCAGACCACGGGCGGACCCGGCGGCCGGGAGCGCGGGAGGCCCGTCAGGGTCGCCTACGTGATGCTCGACGGGGGCGCGCTGCCCGCCTGGTTCTCCATGTCGTGCGCGCGGCTGCGGGAGACCGGCTGGCTGTGCGGGGTCGTCACGGCGGGCCAGGCCTTCGGCGGCGACGTGGAGGTGGTGACCCCGCACACCGGCCTGCTCGCGGCCAGGCACGTCCTGGAGGCCGACGTCGCGATCGTCACCCAGGGGCCGGGCAACCTGGGCAGCGGCACCCGCTGGGGCTTCTCCGGCGTCTCGGCCGGCGAGGCGGTCAACGCCGCCGCCGTCCTGGGGGGCCGCCCGGTCGCGGCGCTGCGGGTCAGCGAGGGCGATCTGCGCGAGCGCCACATCGGGGTGTCGCACCACTCGCTGACCGCCTACGGCCGGGTGGCGCTCGCCCCGGCCCAGGTCGCCGTGCCCGTGCTGCCCGGCGACTTCGGCAGGCGGGTGGCCGAGCAGTCGCGCCCGCTCGCCGCGCGGCACGAGCTGGTCGAGGTGCCGGTGGACGGGTTGCACGAGGCGCTGCGGGACTCTCCGGTGCGGCTGTCGACGATGGGCCGGGGCCTGGACGAGGACCTGGCCTACTTCCTGGCCTCCGCCGCCGCCGGGCGCCACGCGGCCTCGCTGCTCTCGTAGAAGTCCCTGAAGGTGAAGGCCTCCGGCGTGGGGCCTTCGGCCCTCAGCCGCTCCAGGCGCTCCATCCCCTCGGCGAGCGTCGGCTCGTACCCCTCGGGGATCCACCACATCACCAGGTACGGCTCCGCGACGCGCAGGAACCACTCCCTGCGCCGCTGCAGGAACGCCAGGTGGCCGCTGCGGTAGACGTAGTCCCACAGCGCCTCGCGCGACCTCCACACGGAGAAGGTGATCAGCAGGTGGTCGCCGTACCCGTGCTCGATCATGTCCTCGGGGCCGTCACCTCCCTTGAGCCGCCACACGAAGCCGGGGTCGGCCTCGGCCAGCCTGTTCATCGAGTCGAGGCCCGCCACGAAGGAGGCCAGTTCCGGGGAGTCCTTGGACGCGCGCGCGTGGGCGACGTTCAGCTGGGCCAGATGCATGGACACAGCAGATCATCCGCGATCCTTCTATGTCAATCGTCATTGTTTTTAGAAAAGGCGACGCAGCACTCCCCGGGGCGCGGGTCCAGGCCGGCCGCCGAGGCGTCCTGCCCGAGCGCGTCGAGCATCCCGCGGCACAGCTCCAGGTTCACCGAGCAGACCAGCAGCGGGTGCTCCTCGGCCGGCACGTGGAACGGGCAGTTGCGCAGCCGCACCCGGCCGTCCTCCTCGTACGGCTCGTACCCGCGCCGCCGCAGCACCCCGGCGAGATCCTCGCCCTCCTGCGCGAACCGGGCCCCCGCGCGCCGGGCGGCCTGCTCGGCCCGCTCGTCCCCGCCGAGCAGCTCGACCGCCTCGGCCAGCACCAGGGCGAGGGTGCGGTAGTCCCTGGCGGGCACGCTGACCTGCCACTCCCCCGGGGCCCTGCGGTAGACCTTCGCCGGCCTGCCGCTGCCGGGCCCCGTCCGCTCCGTCAGCCGCCGGAAGCCCGACTCGAGCAGGCCCGCCTCGACGAGCCGGTCGAGGTGGAAGGCGGCCAGGGTCCGCTGCACCCCCACCGCCTCGGCCGCCTCGTTGCGTCCCACGTCCTGGCCCCGGGAGGCCACGTAGTCGTAGACGGCCCGGCGCACCGGGTCGTGAAGTACCGCCACCGTGTCGAGATCGTCGCCGCTCACAGCCCGGATTGTAGGCCGGGCCCGCGGGGGTCACGCTCGCCCGTACCCGCTCGCACGGCGTCCGGGGGTCACGCTCGCCCGCATCCGCTCGCACGGCGTCCGGGGGTCACGCTCGCCCGCACCCGCTCGCACGGCGTCCGGGGGTCACACTTCGCCCGTACCCGCTCGCACGGGGCCAGGCGGGTCACCTGCCCCGTGCGCGGGCCGGGAGGCCAGCCGGGAAAGCACGGAGCCCGGCCGTGCGTGCACGGCCGGGCTCCGGAGCGGGACGGGTCGCCCCGGTGGCGGCCCGATGGGGCCCCGCCGGGGCGGAAGATCGAATCAGCGGCTCAGTAGGCGCCCAGCACGTCGACCAGGAACACCAGGGTGTCGGTGCCCTTGATCTTGTCGCCGGAGCCCGCCTTGCCGTAGCCGAGGTCCGGCGGGATGCTCAGCAGCACCCGGCTGCCGATCGGGACGCCGACCAGGCCCTGGTCCCAGCCCTTGATGACCTTGCCGGTGCCGATCTGGAACATGATCGGCTGGGCGCCGCGGGACCAGCTGCTGTCGAACTCGACGTCCGATCCCCAGATCTTCCCGGCGTACTGCACCAGGATCGACTGGCCGGACTTGACCTCGGGGCCGGTGCCCTTGATCACGGTCTCTTTGACGAGCTTCTCCGGGGCCTTCTTCTTGGTCTTGGTGGTGAGCTTCGGCGCGGCGTCGCCGCCCGGGCTCTCCACCTTGACGCCCTCGACACCGGGGTCGACCGCGGTGCCCTTGGCGGCCTTCTCCTGGGGGACGCCCACCACGTCGACCACGAAGACCTGCGCCTGGCCGGCGGGGGCCTGCGCCTGCTGCTCGGCGGGCAGCGCGTCCTTGGCGACGACCGACATGAACCTGCCCCCGCCCTTGGTCTCGGCGAAGCCCTTGCGGAGGATCTCCGGGACCTGCTCGTTGAGCGAGATGACCTGCGGCCCGCCCTCGTCGTAGGTCGAGCCGGCGATCTTGTTCTCCTTGCCGTCCCAGGTGAAGACGGTGAAGTTGGCGACCACGCTGGTGCCGAGCTTGGCCGCCTCGCCCGTGGTGCCGGGGGTGAGCACCTTGAAGGAGGAGGTCTCGACGACCTTGGACGGGAAGGCGACGGTCGGCTTGGCGCCGGCCTGCCCGGTCACCTGCAGCTCGGTGACCCCGCTGCTGCTGGCGGGGCTGGAGGCACCGGTGGCCACGCCCCCGCCGGAGCCGCATGCTGCGACGAACATCAGAGGCACTGCGGCCAGTACGGCCATGCTGCGGCGGCGCATAGGTATCCCTCAAGCAGACGTCAGGTTCGCGCCACACTACCCGTCCCGGCGTACGGAGGGAGTAAGGCCGGGACGGGCTTACCGAAGCATGACCGTCACATTCCGGCGATGAGCTTGTCCACTCTCTCGTCGACGCTGCGGAAGGGGTCCTTGCACAGCACGGTGCGCTGCGCCTGGTCGTTGAGCTTCAGGTGCACCCAGTCGACGGTGAAGTCGCGGCGCTTCTCCTGCGCCTTGCGGATGAACTCACCGCGCAACCGGGCCCGGGTGGTCTGCGGCGGAACCGACTTGGCCTCGAAGATCTTCAGGTCGGAGGCCACCCGCTCCACCGCGCCGCGCTTCTGCAGCAGGTAGAACAGGCCACGGCGGCGGTGCACGTCGTGGTAGGCGAGGTCGAGCTGGGCGACCCTGGGGCTCGACAGCGGCAGGTCGTACTTCTTGCGGTAGCGCTCGATCAGCTGGTACTTCGTCACCCAGTCGATCTCGCGGGCGACCTTGTCGAGATTGCCCGTCTCGACCGCGTTGAGGGTGCGCTCCCACAGCTCCAGCACGCGGTGGCTGATCTCGTCGCCGCCGCGGCGGTCGACGAAGTCGCGGGCCTTGGAGAGGTATTCCTCCTGGATCTCCAGCGAGGACGCCTCACGGCCGTTGGCCAGCCGGACCCGCCGCCTTCCGGTCATGTCATGGGAGACCTCGCGGATGGCCCGTATCGGGTTCTCCAGGGACAGGTCACGCATCACGGTGCCCGCCTCGATCATGCGGAGCACCAGGTCGGTCGCGCCGACCTTGAGCAGCATGGTCGTCTCGCTCATGTTGGAGTCGCCGACGATGACGTGCAGGCGGCGGAACCGCTCGGCGTCGGCGTGCGGCTCGTCGCGGGTGTTGATGATCGGGCGCGACCGGGTGGTGGCGCTGGAGACGCCCTCCCAGATGTGCTCGGCCCGCTGGGAGACGCAGTAGACCGCTCCACGCGGGGTCTGCAGCACCTTGCCCGCCCCGCAGATGATCTGCCGGGTGACCAGGAACGGGATCAGCACGTCGGCCAGGCGGCCGAACTCGCCGTGCCGGCCGACCAGGTAGTTCTCGTGGCAGCCGTAGGAGTTGCCCGCGGAGTCGGTGTTGTTCTTGAACAGGTAGATGTCCCCGGCGATGCCCTCCTCGCGAAGACGCTTCTCGGCGTCGACCAGGAGGCCCTCCAGGATGCGCTCGCCCGCCTTGTCGTGGGTGACGAGTTCCACGACGTTGTCACACTCGGGGGTGGCGTACTCGGGATGGCTGCCCACGTCGAGATACAGGCGCGCCCCGTTGCGGAGGAAGACGTTGCTCGATCGGCCCCAGGAGACGACACGGCGGAATAGATAACGCGCTACCTCGTCGGGTGACAGCCGCCGCTGCCCCCTGAACGTGCAGGTGACGCCGTACTCGTTCTCAAGCCCGAAGATGCGACGATCCATTGCCTCACACTATTCGCCGAACCCCTCTCGCGGGAGGGATCATGGGGTTTTCGGTCGTACGGCTTATGCCCCGGGCTGTGAGCGGCTAAGCGCGGACGCGGCCCGCGCCCGGCCCGCGCCCGGCCGGCCGCCGGACGCGGGTGGTGCGGAGGCGCCGGGATCGGCGGCCGCGATCAGCCCCCGCCCTGCCAGAAGATCTCGACAACCTTGGTGATCCTGCCGTTCTCGGTGGTGATGAGGGCCGGCCGGTACAGGCCCTCCACCCCGGTCAGGGAGGCGGCCTCCTTGACGTTGGCGATCAGCGTCTCGCGGGTGCAGCTCTCGGTGCCGAGGTTGGTGGCCCTGTCGTACGTCTGCGTCGTGCCGTCGCAGCCGCTGTCGGCGAGGAACCGGACGTCCTCGGCGACGGGCGCCAGGTAGCGGACCACGTCGCCCTCCTCGGGGCCGTCGAAGTGGCCGTCCTCGCCGCCCTTCTGGACGAACCGGATGGGCCGGTACTCGGCCACCCCGTCGTCGTCCACGTCGGTGAGCCAGCCGCGCAGGACGCCCTCGAAGGGCGGCGGCCGTCCCTTGCTCCAGTCGTGCTCGGGAGCGGCCTGGAACTCGGTACCGAAGATCTCGGGCGTGGCGGCGGGGACGGGCCGCGCGGAGGCGTCGGGCGCGCCCGACGAGGAGGCGGACGCGGCGGAGCTCGTCGCAGGGGTCGCGGCAGGGGTCGCGGCACGGGAGGGGGCGGAGGCGGTCACAGCGGGGGAAGCGGCGCAGCCGGACACCAGCGCCGCGGCCGCGAGCAGGGCGAGCGCCGCGCCGGCCCCTCGCGGGGCGGCGGGAGCGGTCAAAGGAGGGACGAGCCTGGTCCAGGCGCGCGGGATGGCGTTCTTCACACAGTCTGGGACCACCGCGAGGCGGTGTCGGTTGCCCGGAGAGGGTGTGATCCACGACACATCGAAGCGCCGCCCCCGTGACGGGGGCGGCGCTTCGTGTCGTCGTCGGGCGCGGTCAGCCGCTGGATCCCGTGTCGATGTCGCCGTCGGGCGCGGTCGGCGGGACGCCGGGCGTCTCGGGCGCGGAAAGGGGGTTCTCGCCCGCGGCCGCCTGGGCGGCCGACTCGGCCGCGGGGGCCCCGTCGGCCAGCAGCCGCTCCAGCCTGGGGCCGTTGAGCCGCAGGAACTTGCGGTGCGGCCGGTTGCGGTCGAGCACCGCCACCTCCAGCTGGCTCGCCGGGAAGCGCTCGCCCCCCGGCTCGGTCAGCGCGAACAGCGCCGCCTCCAGCGCCTCGGCCAGCGACAGGCCGTCGTGGTAGCGCTCCTTGAGACGGCCCGCCACCGCCTCGGCCTGGCCGCCCATGGCGACCAGGCCCGCCTCGTCGAAGACCGAGCCGTCGAAGGTCAGCCGGTAGATGTGGTCCTCGTCGGAGGAGTCGCCGACCTCGGCGACCACGATCTCCACCTCGAACGGCTTCAGCGACTCGGTGAAGATCTGGCCGAGGTTCTGGGCGTAGAGGTTGGCCAGGCCACGGGCGGTGACGTCGTCGCGGGCGTAGGTGTAGCCGTTGATGTCGGCGTACCGGATGCCGCCGAGGCGCAGGGCCTCGAACTCGTTGTAGCGGCCGACCGCGGCGAACCCGATCTTGTCGTAGATCTCGCTGATCTTGTGCAGGGCCCGGGACGGGTTGGGCGCGACGAACAGGATGCCGTCCTCGTACTGCAGGACGACGACACTACGGCCCCGCGCGATCCCCTTGCGCGCGTAGTCCGCCTTGTCCCGCATCTGCTGCTCGGGCGAGACATATCCAAAAGGCATGGACACCTGGGGTGATCCTCTCGTGTTAGCGCAGCGGGGCGACGGGGCCGTCGGGGCGGTCCGCGCGGGATTCGACAACGACCTGGACGAGCTCTCCGACCTCCTCGTCGGGGAGCCGGTGGTATCCGTCGGCGGTGATCACCGCGACGACGGGCCAGATCTTGCGGATCACGTCCGGGCCGCCGGTCGCCGAGTCGTCGTCGGCCGCGTCGTAGAGGGCCTGGATCAGCGTCAGCACGGTGTCCTCGGGGGAGGCGCCCTCGCGGTAGAGCTTCTTCAGGGCGCCCCGCGCGAAGATCGAGCCGGACCCGATCGCGTGGTGCCTGCGCTGCTCGTAGGGGCCGCCGCCCACGTCGTAGCTGAAGATCCGGCCGCCGTCGACGTCGGGGTCGTAGGCGGCGAAGAGCGGGACGACCACGAGCCCCTGCATCGCCATCGGCAGGTTGCCGCGGATCATCGTGGCGAGCCGGTTGGCCTTGCCGGCCACCGAGAGCGTGCGGCCCTCGCGCTTCTCGTAGTGTTCGAGCTCCACCCGGTAGAGGCGGGCCATCTCGATGCCGGTGCTCGCCGCCCCGGCGATGCCCATGCCGGAGTGGTCGTCGGTGCGGAACACCTTCTCCATGTCACGCTGGGAGATGATGTTGCCGGAGGTCGCCCGGCGGTCGCCCGCGATCACCACGCCACCGGCGCACATCGCCGCGACGATCGTGGTGGCGTGCGGGATCTGGTCGCCCACCGGAGTTGCCAAGGTCTCGTTACGGCCAGGCAGCAAGTCCGGCGAATGGGACCTGACAAACTCGGTGAACGAGGAGCTCCCGGTGTCGGTAAAGATATGATTCACCATGCCGGCGGGCAGGTCCCTGTGAGATCCCACGCGACTCCCTCCAAAGGTGCAGTCCTTTAAGGCCCGACCTTACTCATCTTGCCGTGCTGCTTGCACTTCCCTGGATCAGCTCAGCGCGAACCCCTCGCGGCGGGCTTTTGAATCTTCGCGGGTGATCGGTACCGGTCGCCGGATCCGTCGCGGAACCCCCCGGACGCGGCGAAGGCGACGAAGACGACGGATGCGGTGAAGGTGGCGACGGGCCCGGATCCGCCGGACCGCGAGGAGGCGTGGGGCGCCCGCGGAGGGCGCTCGGGGCCGCGGTGGATCCCCCGCCGCACGGGCCGGCCCCCGAGGGAGGCAGGGGCTCGCGGAGGGCGCGGGGCCGCGCTTCCACGAAGAGGGCGGAGGCTCACGGAGGGCACGAGGACGAGCTCGCGGGGAAGACGGGACGGCGCCCAGGGACGCCCGGGGAGGCTCGGCGAGGGCACGGGGACGCGCTTTCAGGGGGACACGGGGCCGCACCCGCGGAAGGGACGTCGCGGGGGCCGGGGCTCGTGGTCCTCCACCGCGCCGGCTCTCGTCACGGAGGTGGCGGGACCGGCGGGAAACGGCCGGCCCGCCGGACCGGGAACGGTCGCGGCCGAACTCGGCCCGCGCCTTCCCGCCGCGCACTCCGGACGGTGCTCATTCCCTCCGGGAACCGTTCCCGGAGGGGCCTCCCCTGATCGGCTCAACTGATCGGCTCAACACGCTCGCGGCGCTCGGCGGCGGAACGGCCGCGAAGCCGCTCCCGGCGGGGACGGCCGCACGTCACCCACCCGCCGGGCCCGGCGGGCGCCGGGCCGGGTCGCGGTCAGGACGGGTCCTCCGGCTCCTCGCCGGATCGGCTCCTCGCCGGATCCGCCCCACCCCCGACCCCGGATTCCACCGGGCGGGCTACTGACCGCCCTTTTGCACGTAACTCCTCACGAACTCCTCGGCGTTCTCCTCAAGGACCTCGTCGATCTCGTCGAGGATCGCGTCGACGTCATCGGAAAGCTTCTCGTGGCGCTCCTGGACGTCGGAGGTTTCCGCCTGGGCGGTCTCCTCGACCTCCTTGTCGGTACGGCCGGTCTGCTTCTGGCCGCCGGTGTCCTTGCTTGCCATGTGTGGCACCTCCACCTGGGGGACGGATCTGATTCATATCTTCCCCGAACCGGGCGACATTGCGCGCGGATCGTCCCGCGATCTTTACGGGAGCCCGCACGGGCCGTGCCGAGTTCCTGTCCGCCAGGGAACCCTCCCCGAGTCCTCCAAGGCAAATTCTTGTGCCCTTGACTGGATAGCACCCCTATCCAATAATTGGCTAGCACCACTATCCAACGAGAGGCTCCCCATGTCACCGTCGTCGCTGAGCACAGCGGGAATACTCCTCATCACCGTGCCCGCCGTGGCCTTCGGCGGGGTCTCCCTGCTCGCGCACATCATGCGCGGCATCCCCGGATACATGGACAATCCGGTACGGCGTGGCCTGTGGCGGGCCGGGCACGCGCACGCGGGCGTCCTGGTGCTCTTCGCGCTCGTCGCGCTGCTCTACATCGACCGGGCGGACCTGTCCGGCGGCTTGAAAGACCTGTCCCGGATCCTGATCGCGGTGGCGCCCATCCTGATGCCGCTGGGCTTCTTCCTGTCCGTGGTGCGCCCCTCCGACACGAAGCCGAACAGGCTGATCTGGCTGGTCCCGGCGGGTGGGGTGTCACTGGGCGCGGGCACCCTGCTGCTCGGCGTCGGCCTGCTGTGACGCTCCAACCCCTCAGCGCGGTCTCGCGCGAGGCGCACACGGGCTTCCCGAGCCCGTACGCACCTCGTGTGAGCATCGTCACCCACGAATCCGGGCAGATCCGACACTCCTGGGGAGATAAGGAACGTTCCAGGTAGGCCTTCGGGGCTGGAAACTGCGATCATTGGGGGGTGAGTACCATCATCGCGCGCAGATACAAGCTCGTCTCACGCGTCGGCCAGGGGGCGACCGGCGTCGTCTGGCGCGCATACGACCTGCTTCTGGAGCGAGAGGTGGCCCTCAAGGAGATACTCCTGCCACCGGGGGCCGCCGCGGCCGAGCAGCGGCGGCGGGTGGTCAGGGAGGCGCGCATGGCGGCGCGGCTGAGCCACCGGGGCATCGTGACGGTGCACAACCTCACCGAGGAGGCCGAGCGCCTCTGGATCGTCATGGAGTTCCTGGAGGCGCTGACGCTGCACGACACGCTCGTACAGGCGGGCCCGCTCCCGGTGGACCTGGTGGCGGCGATGGGGTGCCGCCTGCTGGAGGCGTTGCGGCACGCGCACGACGGCGGGGTGATCCACCGCGACATCAAGCCCGCCAACATCATGCTGACCGGCGACCGGGTGGTGCTGGCCGACTTCGGCTTCGCCGCGCCGGAGGGCGCGGCCACGACCTCGACGCGGGGCACCCCGGCGTTCATCGCGCCGGAGGCGCTGCAGGGCAGGGGCGGCACCCGCGAGGCGGACATGTGGTCGTTCGGCGCGACGCTGTACATGGCGGTGGAGGGCAGGACCCCGTTCCGCACGGTGAACTCGATGGCGGCGCTGGTCGCGGCGCTGCGCGAGCCGCCGCGCGCGCCGAAGCGGGCGGGCGCCCTGGAGCCGGTGCTGCGGGGCCTGCTGCGCAAGGACCCGCGGGCGCGGCTGAGTGCCGAGCGGACCTCGAAGATGCTGGAGGACGTGCGCTGCTTCAGCGCGGCCTGAAACCGTTGCGGCCTGAAACCGTTTTCGAGCGTTTCCGAAACACTTTCACCAATCCCTGGACTATTTTCTTGAATCCGCAATCAGGGTTTACGGACAGGGCAAAAAATCCCATCATGCCCATGCGTCTAAATCGTTACAGAGAATCACTGTAAGTAATCACATAGCGCGCCGTTCCGGGTGAAAATATGAATCGGCTGAGGGGCCCGGCTTCTATGTGCAGCAGGTGATTCATGGGAACAGATGCGGGAAAGGCACGCTTACTAGGTGATCGTTATCACTTGGCCTCGCTGATCGGGCGGGACGGCGTGGGCACGGTGTGGCGAGCCCACGACTCCCTGCTCGGGCGGAACGTGGCGATCAAGGAGATCCAGCCCCGGTTCGACGAGAACGGGGCCGACATGCACGACGCGCGACGCCGGGCGCTGCGCGAGGCACGCTCGGCCGGGAGGCTGAACCACCCGGCGGTGATCTCCGTGCACGACCTGCTGGAGGAGGACGGGCGGCTCTGGATCGTCATGGAGCTGCTGGAGGCCCTCACGCTCAAGGAGACCGTACGGCACCTGGGCCACCTGCCGATCCACTGGGCGGCGTGGATCGGCTTCCAGCTGCTGAGCGGGCTGCGCCACGCGCACGGGGCGGGTGTCCTGCACCGTGACATCAACCCGCGCAACATCCTGCTGACCGGCAACCGGGTGGTGCTGGCCGACTTCGGCATCGCGGCGCTGCACGGCGACCCCGGCACCTCCGCGACCGTGCCGCTGGCCCACATTCCCACCTTCGTCGCGCCGGAGCGGCTGCGGGGCGGGCCGCCGACCCCGGCGGGCGATCTGTGGTCGTTCGGGGCGAGCCTGTACTTCGCGGTGGAGGGCCGGCCGCCGCGCCCCCTCTCCCGTACTCCGGCGCAGCGCGACCCGGGGGGTGGCGGGCGCCAGGAGGCGGTGGCGCGGGCGGGGCTGCTGTGGCCCGTCCTGGAGGGGCTGCTCCGGCGCGACCCGGCGGCCCGCATCAGCATGGGGCAGGCGGGCCGCATGCTGTCGGCGATCCTCCACACCGAGGGGGTGGCCCTGGCCCCGCCACGGCTGCCCGCGGCCCGGCTGCCACCGGACACCTTCACGTAGACCTCACGGGACCTCACGGGACCTCACGCGCCTTCGAGCGGGCATTCGAGGCGAGGAGGGTGTCTTTTCCCCGTCCGGTGTCCCGGGTCCGCGACGGCCGGGCCGGGCGCGTTTCTCCGAATGGGCGGAATTCACCGGAACGGAGGGAGCCAGAAAACCGCCGAAAAGCCAAGTCTCGATATTTCTGGCATTCCTGGCGGGTGAAACACCTCGGTTCTTCCCTGAACCATCGCCAACCATCGCGAACCGGCTCGAACCGGCTCGAACCGGTGCGGGAATTCCGACCGGTCCGAGCCGCCCGGAGCGGGAGAAGTCAGACGACCGGGACGCGACGGCAGGCCTCGACGAACCTGGAGGCCAGCCGGGGGCTGCCGGCCCAGTGCAGATGCAGGTAGGAGGCGGTGACCCGGCCGTCGGCGAACCCGTCGGCGCCGCCCCGCCAGCGGAACAGCGGCAGGTCGGGGGCGGGCTCGACCGCGGTGCGGTGGAACTCGTGACCCCGGTAGCGCTCCCCGGCCCTGGTGAGCGGCGAGTCGCGGACGGCCACCGCGTCCCGGTAGCCGAGGGTGAGGGTGCCGGTCATCCTGGCCTCGATGTCGAGGACCCCGCACATCGGCCTGCCGTCCAGCCTCCTGGCGAGGTAGAGCAGGCCCGCGCACTCGGCCGAGATCGGCCCGTCGAACGCGGCGACCCGCTCGCGCAGCGGCTCGTTGGCCGACAGCTCTGCCGCGTAGACCTCGGGGAAGCCGCCCCCGATGACGATCCCCCGGACCCCCTCGGGGAGGGTCTCGTCGACGAGCGGGTCGAAGGGGACGACCTCGGCGCCCGCCGCCGCCAGCAGCTCGGCCTGCTCGGTGTAGCCGAAGGTGAAGGCCTGCCCCCCGGCGACGGCGATCCGCGTGACGGGGGCGGCGGGCGGCCCGGGACTCCACGGGACGGCCGCCAGCGGCGGCGCCGTACGGGCCAGGCGCAGGATCTCCTCCAGGTCGCAGGAGGCGGCGACCAGGTCCGCGACGGCGTCCATGGCCCGCACGGCCTGGGTACGGCGCTCGGCGGCCGGAACCAGGCCCAGGTGCCTGGAGGGGGTGGCGACGGCGTCGCTGCGGCGGATCGCGCCGAGCACCGGGACACCGCTCTCGGCGAGCGCCTCGCGGCAGATGGCCTCGTGCCGTTCGGAGCCGATCCGGTTGAGGATCACCCCGCCGAGCCTGATCCGGGTGTCGTAGGAGGCGAAGCCGTGCACCAGCGCCGCCACGGAGCGGCTCTGCTTGGCCGCGTCCACGACCAGGACCACCGGGGCGCCGAGCAGCCTGGCGACGTGCGCGGTGGAGGCGAACTCGGTGGAGCCCGCGCCGTCGTACAGGCCCATCACGCCCTCCACGACCGCGACGTCCGCCCCGGCGGCGCCGTGCAGGAACAGCGGGGCGACGAGCTCCTCCCCCACCAGCCAGGGGTCGAGGTTGCGGCCCGGGCGGCCGGTGGCCATGGCGTGGTAGCTGGGGTCGATGTAGTCGGGCCCCACCTTGTGCGGGGAGACCGCCATGCCCCGGCGGGCGAGGGCGGCCATCAGACCGGTCGCCACGGTCGTCTTGCCCGCCCCGGAGGCGGGGGCCGCGATGACCAGACGGGCTACCATTCGATGCCCTTCTGCCCCTTCTGCCCGGCGTCCATGGGGTGCTTGACCTTGCCCATCTCCGTGACGAGGTCGGCGGCGTCGAGCAGCCGGGGGTCGGCGTCACGGCCGGTGACGACGACGTGCTGGCCGCCGGGGCGGCCGCGCAGGGTCTCGACCACCTCCTCGACGTCGATCCAGCCCCACTTCATGGGGTACGTGAACTCGTCGAGCACGTACAGCCGGAACGTCTCGGCGGCGAGGTCGCGCTTGATCTGCTCCCAGCCCTCGCGGGCGTCGGCGGCGTGGTCCTCCTCGCTGCCCGGACGCTGGATCCAGGACCAGCCCTCGCCCATCTTGTGCCAGGAGACCGGTCCGCCCTCACCGGAGTCGCCGAGCACCCGCAGTGCCCGCTCCTCGCCGATGCGCCACTTGGCGGACTTCACGAACTGGAAGACCCCGATCGGCCAGCCCTGGTTCCAGGCGCGCAGGGCCAGGCCGAAGGCGGCGGTGGACTTGCCCTTGCCCGGCCCCGTGTGGACGATCAGCAGCGGCCGGGTGCGGCGCTGCCTGGTGGTCAGGCCGTCCTCGGGCACGCTGACGGGTTTGCCCTGCGGCATCGTCGCCCTCCCCTCACTGTCGTACGGCTCACTGTCATACGGCTGTCATGCGGCGCGGCGTCCCTACCCGCCGGTCGTTTTCGTGCGGCACGCCGTTCTCGCCGGTCTCGCCGTTCTCGCCGTCCTCGGCGGCCCTTCGCGGTCACGCGGCGCCGCGCCGCTCGCGGACCATCCCCGCCAGGTCGGTGAGGTCGTCGAGGCGTACGGTCTCCGCGCCCATCCGCGCCGCCAGCGAGGCGGCGAGGCCGAGGCGCACGTGGCCGCCCTCGCAGTCGACCACCACACCCGCGACCCCGGCCAGCAGTCCCGCCGCGCGGTGGGACTCCTCGACGGTGCCCGAGGTGGCCCGCCCGTCGGTGACCAGGACCACCAGCGGGCGCCTGGAGGGGTCGCGCAGGCGCTCGACCCGCAGCACCTCCGCGGCCCGCAGCAGGCCCGCGGCCAGCGGGGTACGCCCCCCGGTGGGGAGCTCGCGCAGCCGGGCCGCTCCGGCCTCGACGGAGGAGGTCGGCGGCAGGACCAGGTCGGCGCGGGCGCCGCGGAAGGTGACGAGCCCGACCTTGTCCCGGCGCTGGTAGGCGTCGAGCAGCAGGCCGAGCACCGCGGTCTTGACCGCCCGCATGCGCTGCCTGGCGGCCATGGAACCGCTCGCGTCCACCACGAACAGCACCAGGTTGCCCTCGCGGCCCTCGCGGACCGCCTCCCTGAGGTCACCGCGCCGCAGCAGCAGTCCCGGTCCGCTCCTGCCCCGCGCCACCTGGTACGGGGCGGCGGCGCCGACGGTGGCCCGCAGGTGGAGGGAGCCGGTGTGGCCCTCGGGGACCCGGGCCCCCGTGGTGCGGCCCAGGGGCGTCCTGGCGCGCGACCGGCGGCCGGGTGCTCCGGCGCCGACGCCGGGGACGGTGAACAACCGGGTCCTGCCCCCGGGCTCGGCGTCGAAGGTCCGCTCGCGGGCCGGTGCTCCCCCGGCCGCCTCCCGCGCCTCACCGGGGTTCGCGGCGGAGGTGGTGGTGGAGTCCGGGGACTCTCCCGTCCCGGGCCCGGGACCACCCGGGACGTCCGGGCCCTCCTGGGTCCCGGACCGGGGGGCGTCCCCGCCGGAGTCGCCCCGGCCGTCCGAGGTGGCGTCCTCGGCCTCGGGGCCGCCGTCGGGCGCCGGTCCGTCCGGCCCCCCGTCGGGGTCGGTGCCCCCGGGGCCGCCGGGGCCGCCGGGGTCGTCGGGCTCCTCGGGGTCGTCGGGAATCCGGTCCAGGAGGTCCTGGAGCTTGGACTCGTCCAGGCCCGGCGCGTCGAAGGGGTCGCGGCGGCGGCGGTGCGGGAGCGCGAGCCTGGCCGCCTCCCGTACGTCGTCGGCGGTGACGAAGGCGCGGCCCTGCCAGGCGGCGTGCGCGATCGCCGCACCGGCGGTGACCAGGTCGGCCCGGAGCCCGTCCACCTCGAACCCCGCGCAGACGGTGGCGATCCTGAGCAGCGCCGCGTCCGGCAGCACGACGTGGGGCACCCTGGCACGCGCCTCGGCGATGCGCGCGGCCAGCGCCCGCTCCTCGTCCGACCAGGCGGCGGCGAAGGCGTCGGGGTCGGTCTCGTAGGCCAGGCGGCGCCGTACCACGTCCACCCGCTGGGACGGCTCCCGCGAGGCCCGGACCTCCACGGTCAGCCCGAAGCGGTCGAGCAGCTGCGGGCGCAGCTCTCCCTCCTCGGGGTTCATCGTCCCGACCAGCAGGAACCTGGCCGCGTGCCGCACCGACACCCCCTCGCGCTCGACGTAGCAGGTGCCGAGGGCGGCGGCGTCGAGCAGCAGGTCCACCAGGTGGTCGTGCAGGAGGTTGACCTCGTCCACGTACAGGACGCCCCGGTGGGCGCTCGCCAGGAGGCCGGGTTCGAAGGACTTCACGCCCTCGGTGAGGGCGCGCTCGATGTCGAGGGAGCCGACGAGGCGGTCCTCGGAGGCGCCGACGGGCAGCTCGACCAGGCGGGCGGGCCGCGCGGCGCCGTCCCGCGCCCCGCCCGGCTCGGCTCCGTCCGGCTGAGCTTCACCGGGCTGGGGCTCCGTTCCCGTACGGGCCTCGTGCGGCCCGTCCGGGCAGCCGGGGTCGGGGGCGGCGGGGTCGCAGGAGAAGCGGCAGCCGGCCACCACCTCGACGGGCGGCAGGAGCGCGGCCAGCGCCCGCACGACCGTGGACTTGGCGGTGCCCTTCTCCCCCCTGACCAGCACTCCCCCGACGCGGGGGGAGACCGCGTTGAGGATCAGCGCGAGTTTCAGGTCCTCCAGCCCCACGATCGCGGTGAAGGGATAGCGGGAGTCACGCACCTTCGGGATCTCCTGTCCGTCTCGTCGGGTCAGTCGAGTCAAGGGGTCGCCGGGTGCTCGAACCGTCGGCGAACCGTCATGGGAAGTAGCTGAGCCGCCAGTGCCCGCCGCGCCCGGTGAGCGTCACACGGGCCAGTGGCGCGACGTCGACGCGCCAGAACGACCGGGCGGGGGCGCCGAGGGCGTGGACGACCGCGGCGCGGATGACCGCCGGGTGGGTGATCGCGACGGCCCTGCCGGGGGCGCGGGCGGCGAGCCAGCCGGACACCCTGGCCAGGAGCGCGGTGACCGGTTCCCCGCCGTGCGGCGCCGCGCCGGGGTCGCCGAGCCAGGAGGCGAGCGCCTCGGGCTCGGCGGCCTCGACCTCGCCGAGCGTCATCCCGCTCCAGCGGCCGTAGTCGCAGTCGGCCAGCAGCGGATCCCGCTCGGCCCGCAGGCCGAGCGCCGCCGCCGTCTGGACGCAGCGCAGCTCGGCCGGGCAGGCCGCGGGTCCCGGGCCGAGGTCCCGCGCCATCCCCTCGGCCCGGCGCAGGCCGCGTTCGTCGAGTGGTTCGTCACCCGGGAACGCGGCCCGTACCGTTGCCGAGGTGGAGGCGTGGCAGACCAGGAGCAGGCGGGTGACCCCCGAGGGGGTCGTCACACCGGGCCGCGCCTGCGGGCGGCGAAGGCGAACAGCGCGCCGACACCGGCCCAGAAGACCACCTGTGTCCCGATGGAGGCGACCCGGAAGTCCCACAGGAGGTCGGCGGGGAAGCCCTGGGGCACCTCCGAGATCTCCGGCAGGAGGATCCAGGCCGCGACGACGGGAACCAGGAGGGTGGCGCCCGCCGACAGCCAGCGCACCCACGGCTCGCTCCGCGAGGCGTAGCGGTAGGCGGCGACGGCCGCGGCGACGGCGAGGATCCCGATGACCACCGCGACCAGGTAGAGCACGGTGCGCTGGTTGATGGTCTCCGGGTCGCCGACAGCCGGCGGGTTGGCTGGATATTTCACGAAAGGGATGAGGACGACGGAGGTGAACGCGGCGGCGGCGAGGCTCACCGCGAGCACCGGTTCCGAGCGGGGCCCCGCCCGGCCGCGTACGGCCGCGTAGACGAGGGAGAACAGCCCTCCGACCGCCAGGCCGTACAGGCCGAGGGCGAGGAAGAGCCCGAAGCGCTGGCCGTCCCTGCTGACCAGGGCCTCCTCCTCGTCGTGGGAGTGGGCGGCGGCACCGGTGTCGTCGTGTGATCCGGCCGGGGCGGCGGCCGCGGCGGCCGCCTCCTCCAGCGCGATGGCCTGGTCGATGCGCGGTTCGCCGACGGTGTAGGCGAAGACGGCCGCGAGCAGCCCTGCGAGCAGTCCGGCGACGAGGCCCCGGACGATGAGTTTGGTGATCACCTGTGGCTCAGTGGCACGGAACGCCGAGCAGATGACGCCCGTCGTGCATGAGTTCGTGCAGGTAGTTTCCCGCCTGGGAGATCGCTCCCTGGTCGAAGGTGACCAGGTAGGCGAGGAGCAGCAGCACCGGTACGGCGAGCAGCCAGCGGGTGAGCGAGGGCCATGGGATGGGCTGAACGTGCGGTGCCGAGATCTGGCTCACGGCTACCTCCTCCGGGATTGACGCGTCCCTTTTCGTAGGTCGGTGGCGGCCGAGTGTGACCTGGCTTCCGGCTCCGGGGAGCCGGTTACAGTGGCGCGACCGCACCGGAATCTCACCGGATTTCCCTCGCACCGCCACAAAACACCCGGAACGTATCCCGGTTCTCCGTCCCTCGTCAATCCGAGTGTCCGGTTTGCCGGGATCCGGTCAGCGTGGGGTCCAGGCACGCCGAAGGAGGGGGCGGCCCGGCCGGGCCGCCCCCTCCTTTCAGGAGGTCACTGCTCGCCGGTCAGCGCCGTCACCAGCTCCGCGGCGGTACGGCAGCGGTCGAACAGCTCGCCCACGTGGGCCTTGGTGCCGCGCAGCGGCTCAAGGGTGGGGACGCGCTGCAGCGACTCGCGGCCGGGGATGTCGAAGATGACCGAGTCCCAGGAGGCTGCGGCCACCGACTCGCTGTACTGGCTCAGGCAACGGCCGCGGAAGTAGGCCCGGGTGTCGTTGGGCGGCACCTCGATCGCCCGCTGGACCTCTTCCTCGGTGACCAGGCGCTGCATGCGGCCCCGGGCGACCAGCCGGTTGTAGAGCCCCCGGTCGGGACGGATGTCGGAGTACTGGAGGTCGACGAGCTGCAGGCGCGGGTGCGACCAGGGAAGGCCGTCACGGGTGCGGTAGCCCTCCAGGAGCTCCAGCTTGGCCACCCAGTCGAGCTCCCGGGACAGCTGCATCGGGTCCTCCGCCAGGCGGGTGAGGACCGACTCCCAGCGCTCCAGGATGTCCTTGGTGGGCTCGTCCAGGCCGTTGGCGCTGCGCTCCTCGGCGTACTTGCGGGCGAGCTCCAGGTACTCCATCTGCAGCTGCACCGCCGTCAGCTTGCGGCCGTCGCGCATGGCGATCTCGTACTTCAGCGTCGGGTCGTGCGAGACCGCGCGCAGGGCCTGGACGGGGTTGTCCACGGCCAGGTCGCGGGTGAAGTAGTTGTCCTCGATCATGGCCAGGACGAGCGCGGTCGATCCCAGCTTCAGGTAGGTCGAGATCTCCGACATGTTGGCGTCGCCGATGATGACGTGCAGGCGGCGGTATTTCTCCGGGTCGGCGTGGGGCTCGTCCCGGGTGTTGATGATCGGCCGCTTGAGCGTCGTCTCCAGGCCCACCTCGACCTCGAAGAAGTCGGCCCGCTGGCTGATCTGGAAGCCCTCGCCCCGGGAGTCCTGGCCGATGCCGACCTTGCCCGCGCCGGTGACGACCTGCCGGGAGACGAAGAACGGCGTCAGGTGCCTGACGATGTCGGCGAACGAGGTGGCCCGGCGCATGAGGTAGTTCTCATGGCAGCCGTAGGAGGCGCCCTTGTTGTCGGTGTTGTTCTTGTAGAGCTGGATCGGGGCGTTGGCCGGCATCGCCGAGGCGCGGACCGCCGCGTCGTGCATCACCCGCTCGCCCGCCTTGTCCCAGATCACCGCCGCCCGGGGATTGGTGCACTCGGGCGTGGAGTATTCGGGGTGGGCGTGGTCGACGTACAGCCGGGCCCCGTTGGTGAGGATCACGTTTGCCAGGCCGAGGTCCTCGTCGGTCAGCTGGCTCTGGTCGGCCACCTCCCGCGCGAGGTCGAACCCCCGTGCGTCCCGCAGCGGGTTCTCCTCCTCGAAGTCCCATCGCGCGCGCCGTGCCCTGGCGGCCGAGGCCGCCAGATAGGCGTTCACGACCTGAGAGGAGGTCACCATCGCGTTGGCCCCCGGCTGTCCGGGCACGGAGATGCCGTATTCGGTCTCGATGCCCATCACCCGCCGTACCGTCATGCGCACCCTCTGTTCGTCAGGGACTGTTTCTCTCCGTGGTATCTATTCCCGACCCTAGACCCTTCACTATGCCCGGTGGTCGGACAGTTATGGCACCGAAGCCTTTTCGCCCGTTGAGAGGGGGATCGAGGAGAGCGCGGGGAACTGTGACGAGGGCGGGGATGTGCCCCTTCTCCGCCTCCTGGACTTGACGAATTCCTGAAGCGGGCGCTCGGCCACCCGGTACACCAGGTAGGAGAACGCCATCGCGGCCAGCACGGTGACCAGCGCGGTCAGCGCGGGCGGCAGCACGTCCCGCAGGGCGGGGACGATCAGCACCGCGGCCGGGGTGTGGAACAGGTAGAGCGGGTAGGTCAGCGCCCCCAGGACGACCAGGCCGCGCCAGCGCAGCCACCCCAGCCAGCCGAGTGCCACCATCGCCATGAGGGCGTAGAAACCCACCACGGTGGCGACCACGGCCCACTCGGGCACGGGCATCGCGGCGTAGCCGACGTTCTCGATCCGCCCGGCCACCCGGTCGAGCGCCGCGTTGACGGCCAGGCCCCCGCTGATCCCCGCCAGGCACCACAGGACGAGCCTGGGACCGAACCTCGTCATCAGGAAGAACGCCATGCCGCCGACGAAGTACGCCGCGTACTTGGGCATGACCACGAGATCGACCCAGGCCTCCTCGCTCCCGGTGAAGAACCCGGCCGCCAGCAGCCAGACGCCCATGAAGACCAGGCAGCGGTTGAGCGTCACCCCGATGATCACCAGGATCGAGATCAGCACGTAGAAGCGGAGCTCCACCCAGAGCGACCAGTAGACGCCGTTGGCGTCGTAGACGCCGAAGGCCCGCTGGAGCATCGTGAGGTTGACCCCGTACTCGCCGAGGCTGAGCTTGGGGTCCAGGGCCGTGGCGGCGGTCAGCCCGTAGACCGCGGCGGTGACGGCCACGCTGACCCAGTAGGCGGGAAAGAGCCGCACCAGCCGGGAGAGGGCGAACGCCCCCAGGCCCCGCCCCCAGATGCTCATCAGGATCACGAAGCCGCTGATCATGAAGAACAGCTCGACGCCGAGGATGCCGAGCCCGGAGACGGTGGAGATCGCCGGGAACAGCTCGGCCGGGCGCTCGCCCCACACCGAGGCGAAGGCGATGAAGTAGTGGAAGGCGAGCACCGCGATGGCGGCGAGGAAGCGCAGGAGGTCGAGCTCGGCGAGGCGGCCACTTCCCCGAAGCGCCTCGCGGGAGCCCGTGCCGTTCACCGGGCGGCCGGGCCGGAATGTTCACGCACGCCACTTGGACGGCATCTCGATCAGTTGGGTTCCCAGGGGCGGCTGTCTATTTCCTTTCACTTACGGGACGGGTGTGAAAGAAGGTACGGAACTACCAAGAAAAGGGGACAAAAAGGACTAAGGCTCACTAATCGCCAAATATCAGTGAAAGTTTTGAAAGACAGCGACGGCGCGGCTCTCACGAGGAGAGCCGCGCCGCCGGTCACCCGTGGCTACAGGTGGTTACAGGTACTGGCCGGTGTTGGCCACCGTGTCGATGGAGCGGCCGGCCTCGGTGCCCTGCTTGCCCGTCACGAGGGTGCGGATGTAGACGATCCGCTCGCCCTTCTTGCCGGAGATGCGGGCCCAGTCGTCGGGGTTGGTGGTGTTGGGCAGGTCCTCGTTCTCGGAGAACTCGTCCACGCAGGCCGCCAGCAGATGCTGGATCCGCAGGCCCTTCTGCCCGGTCTCCAGGAACTGCTTGATCGCCATCTTCTTGCCGCGGTCGACGATGTTCTGGATCATCGCGCCGGAGTTGAAGTCCTTGAAGTACAGGACCTCCTTGTCGCCGTTGGCGTAGGTCACCTCGAGGAAGCGGTTCTCCTCGCTCTCGGTGTACATCCGCTCGACGACCCGCTGGATCATGCCGGAGATGGTCTCCTGGCGGTTGGAGTCGTGCTCGGAGAGATCCTCGGCGTGCAGCGGGAGCTCGGGGATGAGGTACTTGGAGAAGATGTCCTTGGCCGCCTCGGCGTCCGGCCGCTCGATCTTGATCTTGACGTCCAGGCGGCCGGGCCGCAGGATCGCCGGGTCGATCATGTCCTCGCGGTTGGAGGCGCCGATCACGATGACGTTCTCCAGGCCCTCGACGCCGTCGATCTCCGACAGGAGCTGGGGAACGATGGTGTTCTCGACGTCGGAGGAGACGCCCGAGCCTCGGGTCCGGAAGATCGAGTCCATCTCGTCGAAGAACACGATCACCGGGGTGCCCTCGGAGGCCTTCTCGCGAGCCCGCTGGAAGACCAGGCGGATGTGCCGCTCGGTCTCGCCGACGTACTTGTTGAGAAGCTCGGGGCCCTTGATGTTGAGGAAGAAGCTCTTGCCGGACTGGCCGGTCTTCTCCGCGACCTGCTTGGCCAGGGAGTTGGCGACGGCCTTGGCGATGAGCGTCTTGCCGCAGCCGGGCGGGCCGTAGAGCAGGACGCCCTTGGGCGGGCGGAGCTTGTGCTCGCGGAAGAGGTCGGCGTGCAGGTACGGGAGCTCGATGGCGTCCCGGATCTGCTCGATCTGCCGCATGAGCCCGCCGATCTCCTCGTAGGAGATGTCGGGCACCTCCTCCAGGACGAGCTCCTCGACCTCGGACTTGGGAATCCGCTCGTAGACGTAGCCCGAGCGGGGTTCGAGCAGCAGGGAGTCGCCCGCCCGGATCGGCTGGTCCATCAGCGACTCGGCGAGCTTCACCACCCGCTCCTCGTCGGCGTGCGAGATCACCAGCGCGCGCTGGCCGTCCTCAAGGAGCTCCTTGAGCATCACGATCTCGCCCAGCTCCTCGAAGCCGAGGGCCTCGACCACGTTGAGCGCCTCGTTGAGCATGACCTCCTGGCCACGCTTCAACGCCTCGACGTCCACCGCGGGGCTCACGTTCACCCTGAGCTTGCGGCCACCGGTGAAGACCTCCACCGTGCCGTCTTCCCTGGTTTCGAGGAACACACCGAACCCGGACGGCGGTTGCGCCAGCCGGTCCACTTCTTCCTTCAAGGCGACGATCTGGTCTCTGGCCTCCTTGAGGGTGGCCACCAGACGCTCGTTCTGGCCGGTTACGGCCGCGAGGTTCGCCTGCACGTCATGGAGACGCTCTTCGAGAATCCTGGCCTGCCGGGGAGACTCCGTAAGCTTCCGACGCAACGCGGTGATCTCCTCCTGCAGGAAGGAGACCTGTGTTGTGAGGTCGGCGACCTCCCGTTCGCGCTGCGCGGCACGAGCCTCAGCGTCGTCGCGAGCTGCCACGGCGTCACCTCCTTCCCAGTCGAGACCGACTACTCAAAACCCTACCCATCTGAGGGCTGTCCCTTACCTGGCTGAGCAGTGTTCATATGACTACATTAAGTGCGTGATGATTAATCCCTTTTGGCGCTTTTAGTCCTAGAAGTATAAGAACACGAAGGTCTGCTTCCGTGTCACGCTCTCAAGGACCGTCGTGGCCGAATCGTCATCATGTGGCGGAAGACGTGGAAGTCGTGGACTCCTCGCCATGTGCCCCCTTCGCCGGACGTCTACGTCGAGGTGGTGGCGTCACCCCGTCGGCCATGCGACGGGCCGTGACCAGGAACCCGGTGTGGCCGACCATCCTGTGGTCGGGCCGCACCGCCAGCCCCTCGACATGCCAGTCACGAACCAGGGTCTCCCACGCATGGGGCTCGGTGAAACTCCCGTGCTCCCGCAGAGTTTCGACCGTCCGCGACAGCTGGGTTGTGGTCGCGACATAACAGCAGATCACACCACCCGGGGTGAGAGCCCGGGCCGCGGCGTCCACACATTCCCAGGGGGCGAGCATGTCCAGGATGATCCGGTCGACGTCGCTCTCGTCGAGATCCTCGACGAAGTCGCCGACCACCAGGCGCCACTGCTTCATCGGGCCGCCGTAGAACTTCTCCACGTTCTTGGTGGCGATCTCGGCGAAGTCCTGGCGCCGCTCGTACGAGGTGAGGGTGCCCTCGGCGCCGACGGCGCGCAGCAGGAAGCAGGTGAGCGCGCCGGAGCCGACGCCCGCCTCCACCACCTTGGCCCCGGGGAAGATGTCGGCCATGGCCACGATCTGGGCCGAGTCCTTGGGGTAGATCACCGCGGCGCCGCGCGGCATGGACAGCGTGTAGTCCTGGAGCAGGTGCCTGAACGCCAGATACTGGGTGCCGCCGGACGAACGCACCACCGAGCCCTCGGGCTGGCCGATCAGCTCACTGTGCGGGATCCCGCCCTTGTGCGTGTGGAACACGCCGTCTTCCTTCAACGTCACCGTGTGACGCTTGTTCTTGGGGTCGGTGAGCTGAACCTGATCCCCGGCCTGAAACGGCCCATGCCTGCGAAAACCCATGACGGCAAGGTTATCGGCGCGCGGCGGTGTCCTCGGACCGCCGGGGCGCCCCGGACGCGGGCACGAGGGGGCGTGCCGGGATCCCGCGACGCGAGAGGGGGACGGGCGGAGGTGATCCACGAAATGATTCGCCCCTTAAAGCGGCACCTGGTAGCTGTTGTGGTGTGTTCTCCCATGATGTGATTCCAGCCGGCCCCGTCGTCCTGAGGCCGCTGGCCCCCGACGACGCCGAGGCGATCGTCCGGGCCTGCGCCGACCCGGAGATCATCCGCTTCCTCCCCCTCATTCCCGTGCCCTACACCCGGGACGACGCGCTCCAGTATTTGGAGCTGACACGGCAGGAGTGGCAGACCGGAGGGGCGCCGTTCGCGATCGCGGACGCGGGCACGGGCGAGTGGCTGGGCAACATGGGTCTCATGGCCCGTCCCCGAGGCGTCACCGAGATCGGCTACCTGGTCGCGCCGTGGGCGCGGGGCCGCGGGGTGGCCACGGCCGCCGTCTCCGCGCTGGCCAGGTGGGGGTTCGACCACGGCGCCGGGCGCGTCGAGCTGTTCGCCAACGTGGAGAACCTGCCCAGCCAGCGGGTCGCCCTGGCCGCGGGTTTCCAGCGCGAGGGCGTGCGGCGCGGGGCCGAGGAGCAGCGTGACGGCACCCGCCACGACCTGGTGGCCTTCGCGCGCCTGCCCGGCGACTCCGGCGAGCGCGTGCGGCCCCTCCTGCCGGACTTCCCCGGCGGCTCGCTGACCGACGGGGTGGTGCGGCTGCGGCCGCTCACCGCCGCCGACACCGCCGACTACCTGGCGCTGCGGAACCTGCCCGACATCATGAAGTACAGCGTCCCCTCCGAGCCCACCACCTTCGAGCAGGCCGAGGAGCGCTGCCGCACCGCCGGCGCGAGCCGGCTGGCCGGCACGGGGGCGGAGATCGCGATCCTGGACGCCGAGACGGGCGCGTTCGCCGGGGACATCCAGCTCAGCGGGGTGATCCCCCCGCTGGGGCAGGCCATGACCGGCTACAGCGTGCTGCCGGAGTTCCGCGGCAGGGGCTTCGCCGCCAGGGCGGTGGACCTGCTGGTCGGCTGGGCCTTCGAGCACACCTCCCTGGC
This sequence comes from Streptosporangium nanhuense, assembly GCF_059358815.1. NCBI lineage: Bacteria > Bacillati > Actinomycetota > Actinomycetes > Streptosporangiales > Streptosporangiaceae > Streptosporangium > Streptosporangium nanhuense. Next base: position 48,084 of record NZ_JCADBG010000015.1, on the reverse strand, counting down.
CCGGATCATCGCCGGCACCTCGCCCGGCAACGTCGCCTCGCACCGCGTGCTGGAGCGCGCGGGCTTCACCCGGGAGGCCCTGCTGCGCGGGCTGCTGCCCGGCCCCGGCGGCACGCGCCTGGACGACGTCCAGTGGTACCGCCTGCGGGGCGACGCCCGGCATTAGCCGCACACGGCTCACCCGTCCCGGCCCGCTCACCCGTCCCAGCGCGGGTCCGGGCGGGCCCCGGCGGGCCCCGGCGGGCTCAGTCGGCGCCGAAGCGGGCCCTGAGCTTGGCGTAGGCGGCGTCGGTGCCCTGGAGCGCCCGGTCGATGTCGGCGTCGGTGTGGGCGGCGGACAGGAACCAGTTGTGCCACGGGTGGAGGTAGACCCCCTCCTCCAGGCAGGCCGCGGCCCAGAACATGCCCTTGTCCAGCGTCGCGTCGCCCTCGAAGGAGAGCCACGGGATCTGCACCGGCCCCGTCTGGTTGACCGTGAAACCGTGGGAGGCGGCCTGGGCGGCGAGGCCCTCGCGCAGGCGCGTGCCCGCGCGCTCCATCAGGGCGATGCCGTCGATGGCGTGCAACGTCTCGATCGTGGCCTTGGCCGCGGCCATCGGGGCGGCGTTGAACCAGAAGGAGCCGGTGGAGTAGAGCGTCTGGGCGGGCCCGCGCAGGGAGTCCACCCCGGTGACGGCGGCGATCGGGTGGCCGTTGGCCATGGCCTTGCTGAAGGCGTACAGGTCGGGGCGCACGCCCAGGGGCTCCCAGGAGCCGCCCAGGTCGATCCGCCAGCCCCCGCGCACGTCGTCGATCACCAGCGCGGCGCCGATCCGGTCGGCCAGGGCCCGTACCCCCCGGGCGAACTCCACGGCGACGAGCTCCTGGTCCTCGAACGAGTCGTGCTTGAACGGCGTCACGATGATCGCGGCGACGTCGCCCTCCGCCTGGGCCGCGGCGGCCTCGGCGCTGGCCAGGTCGTTGTAGGTGAACTCGACCAGGTCCGCCCGCTCGTTGGGGGTGGTCCCCGCCGTGCCGGGCGTGCACCACGGGTCGGCCCCGTGGTAGGCGCCGTGCGCCATGAGGACCTTGGTCCTGCCGGTGGCGGCGCGGGCGACCATCAGCGCCTGGGTGGTGGCGTCGGTGCCGTTCTTGGAGAACATCACCCAGTCGGCCTGCGGGACGGTCTCCACCAGCAGCTCGGCGAGCTCCACGTAGACGGGGCCGGGGCCGTTGAGGCAGTCGCCCGCGGCGAGCTGGGTCGCGACGGCGCTCTCGACGGCGGGGTGACGGTGGCCGAGGACCATGGGCCCCCAGGAGCACATGAGGTCGACGTACTCGCGCCCGTCGGCGTCACGCTGGCGGCAGCCCTCGCCACCGACGAAGAACTGCGGGTAGGCGGGACCGTGCAGGGCCGCGTTCAGGTGGCCGTACATGCCGCCGGGGACGACCTTGGCGGCCCGCTCCCTGAGTTTGGCGTCGATGGACATGCGTCGTCCTTTCACGTCTGGGTTCACGTCCGGATGCGTTCCGGCGGCCGGGTGCCGCTTTCGCCGCCCGTACGGACCCCGGGGAGGTGGGTCCGTACGGGCGGCGAGGTCACTTCTCGTCCCGGAGCTCCCGCGCCCCGTCGAGGCCCGCGTCCGAGCCGAGGCCCCCGGCGACGCGGGCGGCCAGCGCGGTGCCGAGCCGCGCGGCGCCCTCCACGTCGCGGCCGTCGACCAGGCCGGCGACGAACCCGGCGCAGTAGGCGTCACCGCACCCGGTGGTGTCGACCACCGGCACGTCCAGGGCGGGAACACGGGTGAGGCCCTTCGCGTCGGCGATCAGGCTCCCGTCCGCGCCGAGCGTGACCAGGACGGCCGAGGGCCCCTCCGGCATCAGGGCCAGCAGGGACAGCGCGGCCTCCTCCACGTCGGCGGCGCCGCTCATCAGCAGCGCCTGCTCCTCGTTGGGCAGGAGGTAGTCGACGTGCGGCAGGAAGCCGCGGACCCCCTGCATGAGGTCCGGCATGTTGGACAGCAGGTCCATGGTCACGATCGTGCCCGCCGCCCGCGCCTCGTCCAGCAGCGCGTAGAACGCGGGGTCGTACAGGCCCCAGGTGACGTCCATGCCGCCCAGGTGCACGGCCCGCGCGCCGAGGACGGTCTCGCGGGCGACGTCGGCGGTGGACAGGCCCAGGTTGGCGCCGGGGACGTGGAAGGAGGGGCGTCCGCCGTCGGGACGGATCGGCAGGATCGAGGCGGCGGTCTGCTCCCCCGGCCTGCGGACGATCCCGGCCACCTCCACCCCGCGCCGCCTCATCATCATGACGAGCAGGTCCCCGAGCTCGTCGTCGCCGATCGCTCCCACCGAGGCCACCGGGACGCCGAGCGCGGCCAGATCGACGGCGGTCGCGGCCGCGGCGCCCGCGGCGGTGACGCGGATCTGCTCCAGCAGGTGGGTGTCCTGCCCGGCGGGAATCGACTCCACCGGTCTGGCGAGCACGTCCACGATGTGCACGCCGAGGGTGACGACGGTCATAGCGAGTCCTCCTCGTGTCTTCAGCGGATAATAGACGGGCGACCGACTAAAATGTCAACGAATCCGTTCGGGGAGGAAGAGATGCCGAAGATCGTCAATCACGGCGAGCGCCGCGAGGAGGTCGTCGAGGCCGCGCGCCGCATCATCCTGCGCGAGGGGATCGAGGCCGCCACCACCCGGGCCATCGCCAAGGAGGCCGGCTACTCCAACGGGGTGCTGACCCACTACTTCGCCGACAAGGACGACATCATGCTGTCGGCGCTGCGCTCCTCGCACCGGCGCATCGTGGAGCGCCTGCGCGGCAAGCTGGCGGGTCTCACCGGGCTGGCCGCGCTGCGCGAGCTCCTCCTGGACAACCTCCCGCTGGACGAGGAGCGCGCCGGGGAGAGCGGGCTGGAGATCGGCTTCTGGAGCCGCAGCATGACCAGCCCCGCGATGCTGGAGGCACAGCGCGCCGAGGCCGAGGAGCTGCGCTATCTGGTACGCAGCCTGCTCGGCGCCGCGGCGGGCTGCGGGGAGATCGCCACGGCCGACGACCTCGACGACGTCACGGAGCGGCTGCTCGCCCTCGTCGACGGGCTGAGCGCGCACCACCTGCTCTACCCGGACAGGCTAGGCGCCGCGCGCCTGGAACGGATGCTCGACGCCGAGCTGGACCGCCTCCGCCCCTCTCAGGCCAGCAGCGCGTAGAGCCGGTCGGCCACCCCCCTGGCGGTGGGCCGCTTGGCCACGTCGCCGAGGCAGGACTGGACCAGGTCCGACAGCTCGGGCTCCAGGCCCGGGTCGATCGACGGCGGCGTGCTGTTCAGCTTGCGCAGGGTCAGCAGCGGGTCGTGGGTGGGCAGCTCCCCGTAGAGCCCGTTGCCGCTCACCGCCCGGTGCAGCGTCGCGCCCAGCGACCACACGTCTCCCGCCGGTGTGGGGGTCTCCCCCTGCAACAGCGTGGGATCGGTGAACTCCACCGAACCGATGTCGCCCATCCCGGTCACCGTCGCGCCCGGCGTCAGCACCTGCGACAGGCCCAGGTCCGAGAGCTTGCCGCCGTCGCCGGTGAGCAGCACGTTGCCGGGGCGGATGTCACGGTGGACGATCCCCTCCTCGTGCAGCGCCTGCGCCGCGTGGGAGACGCAGGCGACCGCGCGCAGCACCCGCTCGCGCGAGGGGGGCTCCGCGGGGCGCGACAGCGAGCCGCCCGGCAGGTACTCCATCGAGTAGTAGAACACCCCGCCCTGCTGCCCGGCGTCGTAGAGCCGCACCAGATAGGGCGAGCGCACCGCGGCGAACGCCTTCAACTCCCTCGTCGCGCGGCGGAACGCGTCGTTCCCGGTGCCGCCCACCACCTTCACCGCGACCAGGTCCGCCTCGACCGGCAACCGTTCCGGCCTCTTCGCCAAGTAGAACTCGCCGTGGTTGCCCGCCCCCAGTGACCGGACGAACTCGTAATCGGCGATGCCTTCCACCAACGGTCTCCCTCCATGCCCGCATGACGTTCGCGACGACATTCCGCACACGGTAACGTCGCCCTCGATATTCTCGGGGCTTTTCTTCACATACGGAAAGCGTGCTGGCAAGTGCTCCATATGGACCTGCTTCTCCTCGACCTTGTCATCGTCCTCGCGGCGGCCCGGCTGTTCGGAGCACTGGCCAGGAAGCTCGGTCAACCACCGGTCATCGGTGAGATCGTGGCGGGCATCCTGCTGGGCCCCACCCTGCTGGGCCCCCTCGTCGGCGACCAGCTGTTCGGCCCCGAGATGCGGCCCCCGCTGCAGGCCCTGGCCAACGTCGGCCTCGTGCTGTTCATGTTCGTCGTCGGCCTCGAGCTGGACCAGAAGCTGGTCAGGGGCAAGGGCCGGATCGCGGTGACCGTGGCCCTCGGCTCGACGGTCGTGCCGTTCGTCCTGGGCTGCGTGCTCGCGCTGGCCATCGCGGGCGAGCACGTGGGCGGCGACAGGACCCTGCCGTTCGTGCTGTTCATGGGCGCGGCGATGGCGGCCACCGCGTTCCCGGTGCTGGCCAGGATCCTCACCGACCGGGGGATGCAGCGCATCACGCTCGGCGGCCTCGCCCTGGCCTCGGCGGCCGTCATCGACGTGCTCGCCTGGACCGTCCTGGCGGTGGTGGTGGGCATCGCCGGGGCGGGAGAGGCCGAGGGGCAGTGGAAGGTCCTGCTCGCCCTGCCGTACGCGCTGGTGATGTTCCTGGTGGTCAAGCCGCTGCTGGCCCGCCTGGTGCCCGCGTACGAGAGGGCCGGGCGGCTGACGCCCGGACTGCTCTCGCTGGTGCTCATCGGCCTGATCGCGTCGGCCTGGGCCACCGAGTGGATGCACGTCCACTTCATCTTCGGGGCGTTCGTGTTCGGCACGGTGATGCCCCGCGAGGGGGCGGAGCGGCTCAACCACGAGATCCTGGAGCGGCTGGAGCAGCTCGCCGTGCTGCTGCTGTTGCCGATGTTCTTCGTGGTGGCGGGTCTCAACGTCAACCTGCGCGAGCTCGACCTGTCCAGCCTCGGCACGCTCGCCGCGATCCTGGCCGTCGCGATCGGCGGCAAGGTGCTCGGCTCCTACGCCGCCGCCCGGACGCAGCGGCTGCCCGCCCGGCAGTCCTGGACGCTGGCCGCCCTGCTCAACACGCGGGGGCTCACCGAGATCGTCATCCTCACCGTCGGCCTGCAGAAGGGCGTGCTCGACGACGAGCTGTACTCGCTCATGGTGGTCATGGCCCTGGTCACGACCGCGATGACCGGCCCGCTGGTGCGCAGGCTCTATCCCGACCGGCGGGTGGCCCGCGACATCGCCGACGCCGAGCGCGCCGCCCTCGGGGTGACCGCCGCCCACCGGGTGCTGGTGATCGTGCCGGAACCTCCCGCCGAGCAGGCCCCGCTGGTCGGCCTGGCCACCACCCTGGCCCTCTCGAAAGTCCCGTCCGAGGTGGTCCTGGGCCACCTGCGCCCCTACCCGGCGGGCCGCCTGGAGGTCGGCAGCGGCCTCTCCTCGGAGCTGGCCGAGCTGGCCGAGACCCTTCAGGAGCTGGAGACGCTGGCCGCCACGGCCCGCGAACGCGGCTCGGACAGCAGGGTGGTGAGCCGGTTCAGCGCGGACGTGGCGGGCGAGCTGCCGGGGCTGGCCTCCGGAGCCCGTCCCGACCTGCTGGTGCTGCCCGCCGACGTCCCCGGCCACGCCGGCGTGCGCGACGGCGCCACCTGCCGCGTGGTGACCGTGACCGCGGCCGTGCCGCCCTCAGAACCGGAGTCCCCGGCCCTGTCCCCGGCCGCGCCCCCGTTCGACGGCTCCGGCCCTGTGGCGGTGCACCACGTCGCGGGGGGTGACGCGGCCGTCCACGTGGCGCTCGCCCTCGCGACGTCGCGGGGACGCCCCCTGGTCCTCACCGGGGGAGGCCGGGCCCCGGCACTGGCCCAGCGGCTGGTCAAGCTCGGGGTGGAGGCCACCTCGGGCCCGGTCCCGGAAGGCGCGCTGGTCGTGGCCGCCGACACGGCGAACGCCCCGGAAGGCGCCCACCTGCTGGTCCGCGCCGAGCAGGACGCCGACCCCGTCGACTGGAGCGAGGCCGTCTCCGCCCTGCGCGCCCTCGTCGCCCCGGCCGCGCGGCCCTGACCGTCCCGCCCGCCGGTCCGCCGGTCCGGCGGTGCCGGACCGGGCCGGCCCCGGACGCGCGCCGGGCGGCACGGCCGTGGCCGTACCGCCCGGAAGGCGAGAGTCGTTCTCAGCGGTTGCGGTGCGACTCGTAGCGCATGGTGCGCGAGACACCGATCCGCACGGTGGTGCCGGGCAGGATCGCGACCGGCTCGTTCGGCGGGATGTCGTAGAAGTTGGGGTCGCCGGGCGGCTGGATCTGGGTGCCGTTGACCGACCCCAGGTCGACCAGGTTGACGTCCCAGCCGTCCAGCGCCACCCGCAGGTGACGCCGGGAGACCGAGCCGTCGGGGCTGGTGACCTTGGCCGGGCGCACCGAGCCGTCGGCCACCTCCGGAGCCCGCTCGGGGTCGCGGCCCACCAGGTAGTCGGTGTCGAGCCGCAGCGTCAGGCCGTCGTCCAGGAGCAGCACCCCCAGCGGCGGGCGCGGCCCCTTGTAGGGGACCAGGGTGCGCTGGACCAGCGCGATGCCGCAGACCGCGCAGTAGGGCACGCGGGGGTCGTTGAAGTGGTCGTTCTTGCAGTCGACCCCGTAGACCAGCGGCCGCGCCTCGGGCTCGGCCACGGGACCTGCGGGGTCGTTGCCCGGCTGCGAGCCGCCGGGCGTCAGCAGCTCGTACTCGAACGGCTGGTCGCGCACGTCGATGGGGTCCCCGCCCATCCCGCTCGCCATCGCGGTGTCGATGTCCTCGTGGTGGACGACCGCCGGGGCGGGCCCGGTGGAGGGCCCGCCGGAGTGGCCGGGAGAGGAGTGGCCGGGAGAGGAGAGCGGGCCCTGCGGCGCCGGCTCGGAGTGCCACCCCTGCGGCTGCGGCTCGCGCCGCGGCTCGGCCGGCGGGGCCGCCGGGGGGTAGGACTCGGCCGGCCCCATCGGGTAGGGCGCGGGCGGGGCGGGCTCCGGAGGGGCCGACCACTCGGGGGGCGCCGACCGCTCGGGCGGCGCGGGCATCGGGGTGGGCGCGGGGGCCGAGGGCTCCATCCGGGGCGCGGCCTGCGGGACGTGCTGCTGGGCGTGCTGCCCCCGGGGCCCGGCGGACTCCGTCCGCGACACGGCCCGCGGGGCGGCGCCCGCCTCGGTCAGGTCGCACCAGACCCCGCCCGCGACGATCACCCCGGCGTCCAGCCGGGACAGCGGGTGGGCGTCGCCGGCCTCGGGCAGGCGCAGCTCCACCCGGGTCACCGGGCCGGGGACCAACCGGTCGGACCAGGTGAGCGCGTCACGGCCGGCGAGCTGGATCTCGCCGTTCGCGCCGGTCACCGACGCGAACGCCGGGCCGCTGACCAGGACGGCCACTCCCCCGCTGACGGGACCGGCGACGGCGCACGCCACCGGCTCGCCCATCATGACGGCGAGGATCTGGGCGACCCGGCGGGCCAGCGCCCGGCCGTCGCCGCCGGAGGCCGCGGTCTCCCGCATCGCCCCCAGCAGATCCTCGACGACGGCCTCGGCCGCGTCGCACACCAGCAGCAGGCCGCCCTCGTGGGCCACCAGCCCGTTGCCCGGAAGCGGACGCACCACCCCGAAGCCCTGGTCGGTCACAGAACTCTCCCTCCCCGGAAACGCCACCGGATGAACGGCACCCTCATGGGACCGTTCGTCACCAACCAGATGCTTACCCAGACGAGTGTGAAATGTGTCCAGAAGGCGGCCGGTGGGACCGGATCGATGAAATCAACTGCACCGGACCGTAGCAAAAAGTACAGCACAAGACCTTCGGGCACGAGTGTCAGCAGGCCGAACAGGGTCGGCCAGTCCTTCTCCCACCTGAACTGCATCAGGAAGTGGTATATCAGCTCCCAGAAGACCCCCAGCACGGCCACCGCCGCGATGACCAGGAGGCCGTTGACGTAGCGGCCGGAGAGAGAGCCGGAGCCGGGGAGCAGCGGGACGATCAGCAGGGTGATGACCACGCCGACGGTGGCGAGCATGAACAGGCGCGTCTGAATACGGCCCAGCAGGGTCGGAACCACGGGGGGATACTCCTTACACCGACGAGTTGCGGGCCCATTTGAACCACTGCGAGGTCGACCGCAGCGGTCCCATCTTCTTGACGAATCCTCGCCGTGCCAGGTCGTCGGCTATCTCCTGGGCCGCGATCTGCAGGCCGAGGAAGGTGTCGACGCCGGGGAAGTAGCCGCCGAGCGTGGCCGACCCGGAGGCGTAGAGGGCGCCGTCGCCGCTGGCGGTCCCCTTCACCTCGAAGTGGCGCTCCACGTCCAGCCTGCCCACCGGGTTGCGGCCCGCCCCGCCGTGCTGGAGCAGGTCGGCGAAGACCCGGTGCTCGGCGATGTCGGCCTCCAGGCCCGTGCAGTCGATGATGTAGTCGGACACCGGCTCCCTGACGATGCCGTCGCCGCTGCGCACGTAGCTGACGAGCCGCCCGTCGCGGCTCTCCTCCACGCGGTCGACGGTGCCCTGCACGGCGTGGTAGTAGCCGCCGCTGCGGCCCGCCCGCATCTGCTCCTGCCAGCGCCGCCTGAAGGGGGTGTTGGTGCCGCCCATCTGCTTGTACTTCTTCGCCCGCTCCGCCCCCTCCAGCTTGCGCATCTCCGCCTTGAGCTGGCCGCCCCACACCGACTTGGGGTAGTTGAAGCCCTGGTAGGCCCAGCCGTCGCCGCCCTTGCGGCGCGACCAGGCGTGCGGGCCGTGCGAGCCGCTGACGAACGTGCGGAAGATGTGGATGATCTGGGTCTGCAGGTTGTACTTCTCCCGGTCGTCGAACAATCGCTGGAGCACCCGGGAGGCGACGATGCCGCCGCCGCGGATGACCACGGTGCCCGGCCGGGTCTTCAGGAACTCGTACACCTGCTCGTGCGGCTCGTAGGCGTTGACGACGTGCTGGTAGTCACCGTGCTTGGTGCGGAACTCCTGCAGGTCGGGCAGGAACTTCAGGCCCGGGTAGCCGATCGCGACGTGCACGAAGCGTGAGCGGAAGATGATGCGCTTGGTCGGCGCCGCCCCGTCGGGCGGGGTGACCACGGTGAAGTAGCCGCCGCCCGCCCTGCGGCGGATCATCCGCACCTGGCCCTTGACCAGCATGTCCCAGTAGTTGATGCGCTTGGCCTCGCGTTCGAGGTTCTCGAAGACGGTGCCGGCGCGCGGGGTCCAGTAGTCGTTCAGGAGCGGCTCGGTGAGGATCTGCCACAGGTACGACGGCCTCTTCTCCTTCCACGCCTCCTCCAGGGCGTAGGAGGGGAATCCCCACAGGTTGTCCGGGCGGGAGGAGGAGTCGGAGCGGATCCGCTCGCCCCTGGGGATCTGCGAGCACCTGGTGAGGAACTCGTAGGTCTGCCACGGATGGTCGATGTTGGACACCACTCGCATCTGCGAGGTGGGAACGCCGTAGATCCTCAGATAGTCGAGCGTCACGAAGGATCCCATGCCGCCGCCGACCGTGAGGAAGGGGATGTCGTACATGGGGATGCCCGCGGCCGCGACCATCTGGTCGGTCCATTCGGGGGCGCCGAGGAGATCCGGCGTCAGATCACCGGCCGGAGCCGGCGTGTGGGGGGGTGCCAATTGACGTCCCTTAAGCTATTTGGCCAGCCCGTTGGCTGGCCAAAACCCTAGTCCTGGTGAGTGCCGAAGACGAGTGGGACGAACAGGCATGATCTTCTCCTGTCTCCCCCGATCCCGTCATCGGCGAGTATCCAGTGAGACGCCTGTGAACGACCTGTGGTTCGCTTAAACCCCGCTGAACACGCGGTTCACGTCCGAGGTGGCGAGCACGCCGAAGATCTCGCCGCCGCGCTCCACCAGGAGGTACTCCCCCGCCGGGGACTCCCGCATGGCGTCGATCAGCGGCTCCCCCTCCAGGTCGGCGGCGAGCACCAGCGACGGCTCCAGGCCGCGCGCCAGCGAGCCCGCCGTCACCCAGGGGCGGCGGTTCTCCGGGGTGGCCTCCACCGCGACCTCGTTGACGATGCCCGTGGGGTGGCCCTCGTGGTCGACGACGACCATCGCCCCCGCCTTCGCCTCCGCGGCCCGGCGCAGGGCCTCGGCCAGCGGCACGTCGCCGGTCACCGCGATGGCCCGCCGGGCCAGGGCGCGGGCGTTGACCTCGGGGATGCGGGCCCGCACGCGGGCGCCGCGCAGCGCCTGGGTGGCGCCGAACCAGATGAAGGCGGCCAGCAGCACCGACCAGATGAGCATCAGGTCCGGCTCCTGCCCGGTCACCAGGGCCGACCAGACGGTGAACACCACCAGGCCGACGGCGAGCACCCGGCCGGTCCAGGCGGCGGCGATCGTGCCGGTGACGGGCTTGCGGGTGATCTTCCAGACGCCCGCCCGCAGCATGCGCCCGCCGTCGAGGGGCAGTCCCGGCAGCAGGTTGAAGACCCCGACGATCAGGTTGGCGAGCCAGAGCTGCAGGACCAGGACGCCGACGATCGTGCCGGGGGGGATGACGTAGGAGGCGGCGAAGCCGAGCCCGGCCAGCCCGAGCGAGAGCAGCGGCCCGGCGAAGGCCACCATGAACTCCCTGCCGGGGGTCTCCGGCTCGCGCTCGATCTCCGAGACGCCGCCGAGCAGGTAGAGCGTGATGCGCCGCACCGGCAGGCCGTACATCCTGGCCACCACGCAGTGCGCCAGCTCGTGCAGGAGCACCGAGACGTACAGCAGCACCGCGAAGACGAACGCCACGACGTAGGTGAGCGGGACGCTCAGGTCGGGCAGCCACGAGGCCACCACGCCCTGGAAGGAGTAGGTGATGAACGCCGCCACGATGAACCAGGTCGGCGAGACGTAGACCGGGATGCCGAACGGGCGGCCCATCCGCAGCCCCGGACTGTCCTGGCGTGGGCTGTCGCTGCTCACCGCTGGCTCACCATTTCCTCGTCCCCTCCACCCTCAGGCCTCGATGGTACGCGCCATCGGGCCCCGGGCAGACGCCACGAGGGCACCTCCGGCGCAAACTGTCGTCACCGTGACCTACAGTGCGGTCATGTCACCGACCGAGCCCACGATCGTCGGAGCCCTGTCGCCGTCGCGCGCGGGTGACTTCATGACGTGCCCGCTGCTCTACCGCTTCCGGGTGATCGACCGGCTTCCCGAGCCGCCGTCGCCCGCCGCGGTGCGCGGCACGATGGTCCACTCGGTGCTGGAGCGCCTGTACGACCTGCCGGCCCCGCAGCGCACGGTCTCCGCGGCCCAGGACCTGCTGGAGCCCCAGTGGCTCAGGCTCCAGGAGGAGGATCCGTCGTACGCCGGCATGTTCACCGGTGACGACGACCGCGCCGAGTGGCTGGCCCAGGCCCGCGAGATGCTGGAGCGCTACTTCACCCTCGAGGACCCCACCTGCCTGGAGCCCGCCGAGCGGGAGCTCTACGTGGAGGCGGTGCTCGGCAGCGGCCTGATGCTGCGGGGCTACATCGACCGGCTGGACGTGGCGCCCACCGGCGAGGTCCGGGTCGTCGACTACAAGACCGGCAGCGCCCCGGGGCCCGCCTTCGAGGCCAAGGCGCTGTTCCAGATGAAGTTCTACGCGCTGGTCCTGTGGCGGTTGCGCGGCTCGGTGCCCCGCATGCTCCAGCTGATGTATCTCGGGGGCGGCGGCGAGGTGCTGCGCTACGTCCCCGACGAGGCCGACCTGCTGGCCACCGAGCGCAAGGTCCAGGCCCTGTGGCAGGCCATCGAGCGGGCCCTGGAGACGGGCGAGTGGCGCTCCAGGCCCAGCAGGCTGTGCGGCTGGTGCAGCTACCAGGAGCTGTGCCCGGAGTTCGGCGGCACTCCCCCGCCCGTCCCCGAGCGGCAGCCCGGCGACACCGTCCGCAGCAACCGGCGCCCGGCCAGGACCTCGCGGGCGGCCACCGACGAGCTGTGAGGGCCCGGCCCGGCCGCCCGGCTCCAGCCCCGGCCCCGGCTCCCCCGCCCCGCCCCGCGGCCGATCATGGTACGGCCCCGGGTCCCGGCACGCCCCGCACGGCGCCCCAGGGCCGCCGCCGGGCCGCCCCCCGGCGTGGCCTCGGGGTGTTCTCCCGGGGCGGATCCTTCGCGGGGATGAGGTCGATATCCACCTCTGGCAGGGTGGCGCCGGAGGGAGGGCGCCTAAATTGATTGTGTGCGCAACACCATCGGCAGCCTTCGGACGTGGTTCCGCGGGCACCCGCTGATTCCCGACGCGATCTTCGGTGGGGCGCTGGCCGCCGTCTCGGTCCCCTTCGCCCACGCGGCCCACGTCTTCGGCGACCCCGACCGCCTGAGGGCGCCCGACGCGATGGGGCTCGGCCTGGTCGTGGCGGGCTGCCTGTCGGTGGCGCTGCGCCGGCACCGGCCGTTCCTGATGCTCTTCCTGGTCTGCCTGGCCGAGGTCGCGCTGGCCTCCACGGGACGCGACCCCTCCCCGCTCTGGCTCGTCACCCTGGTGCTGGTCTACACGATCGCCGCCGGGCGCGGCCTGGCGCTCAGCCTGTGCGCCCCGGCGCTGGCCCTCACCGGTCACGTCCTGTCGTCGGCGGCGGCGGGCGGCGGGCCCGGCGGGTGGAACGGTGGATGGAACGGCGGGTGGAACGATCATCTGCTGATGGCCGTGTTCACCGCCTCCCTGTGGATCGCCGGCCGGAGCGTCCGGCTGCGCCGGGCCTACCAGGGGGAGCTGCGCGACCGGGCACGGCGCATGGAGCGCGCCCGGGAGGCCGACACCCGGGCGGCCAGGGCCGAGGAGCGCTCCCGCATCGCCCGCGAGCTGCACGACGTGATCGCCCACCACGTGAGCGTGATGACCGTCCAGGCCGCCGCGGCCCGGCGGGTGCTGGCGAGCAACCCCGACGGGGCCAGGGAGGCCCTGTCGGCGATCGAGGAGCTCGGCCGGACCGCGATGGCGGAGATGCGCGGCATGGTGGGCGTGCTCAGGACCGACGGGACACCCGCCGAGCGCAACCCGCAGCCGGGGGTGCGCGAGATCCCCGCCCTGGTCGACCAGATGCGCGAGGCGGGGCTGCGGACGCAGTTGTGGATCGAGGACGAGCGCGGAGACACGTCAGCGAAAGGGACAGAGGGAACAAAGAGAACAAAGGGAACACTGCCCCCCGGTGTCGACCTGGCCGCGTACAGGCTGGTCCAGGAGGCCCTGACCAACAGCCTGCGGCACGCGGGGCCGCAGGCGCGGGCCTGGGTGACCGTACGGCACGAGCCGGGCGAGCTGGCCGTCCAGGTCGAGGACGACGGCCTCGGCCCCGGGGCGCGCGACCCGGGAGAGGAGGTGGGCGGGCACGGATTGGTGGGCATCCGCGAACGTGTCGCCCTCTATGGTGGACTTCTGAGGATCGGCCCGCGTCCCGGGGGCGGATTCGAGGTCAATGCCCGGTTCCCCCTCAAGGACACGTGATGACGATCAGAGTGCTGCTGGTGGACGACCAGCCGCTGCTGCGCACGGGTTTCCGCCTGATCCTGGAGGCCGAGCCCGACCTGACGGTGGTCGGCGAGGCGGGCGACGGCAAGGCCGCGCAGGACCAGTCGCGGGCGCTGCTGCCCGACGTGGTGCTGATGGACATCCGGATGCCGGGGGTGGACGGCATCGAGGCGACCCGCAGGATCGTGCGGGAGGCCACCGTGGGCGCGCACGTGCCCCGGGTGCTGGTGCTGACGACCTTCGACCTCGACGAGTACATCGTGGAGGCGCTGCGCGCCGGGGCCAGTGGGTTCCTGCTGAAGGACGTGCCGCCCGAGGAGCTGGTGCAGGCCATCCGGGTGGTCGCGGCGGGCGACGCCATCGTCGCGCCGAGCGTCACCAGGCGGCTGCTGGACAAGTTCGGCGCGCACCTGCCCTCGGCGCACCAGCAGTCGACCCCCGCCCGCCTGGACCGGCTCACCGAGCGCGAGCTGGAGGTGCTCCGGCTGATCGCCAAGGGCATGTCCAACGCGGAGATCGCCGCCGAGCTGGTGGTGAGCGAGACGACGGTCAAGACCCACGTCGGCAACGTGCTCACCAAGCTGGGCCTGCGCGACCGCGTCCAGGCCGTCGTCCTGGCGTACGAGACCGGCCTGATCACGCCGGGCGCGCTTCCCTGACCCGCCGCGCGCCGCCGCCCGCACGGATGGTTCCGTACGGGCGGGAGGAACGGACGAGGACGGTCAGGCGGAGGCGGCCTTCAGGGGCTGCGCGGGGGCGTTCTCCGGGAAGTGGCAGGCCACCTGGTGCCCGGGGGCCAGCGTCTCCAGCGGCGGCTCCACCGTCTTGCAGATCTCCTGGGCCTTCCAGCACCGGGTGTGGAACCGGCAGGCCGGCGGCGGGTTGAGCGGGCTGGGCACGTCGCCCTGGAGGCGGATGCGCTCGCGGTCCTTGCGCCGGGCCGGGTCGGGGACGGGCACCGCGGACATCAGCGCGGTGGTGTACGGGTGCATGGGCGACTCGTACAGGCCCTTGCGGTCGGCCAGCTCGACGATCTTGCCGAGATACATGACCGCGACCCGGTCGCTGATGTGCCGGATGACCGACAGGTCGTGCGCGACGATGACGTAGGTCAGGTCGAGCTCGTTCTGCAGGTCCTCCAGGAGGTTGACCACCTGGGCCTGGATCGACACGTCCAGCGCGGAGACCGGCTCGTCGGCGATGATCAGCTTGGGCTTGAGCGCGAGCGTGCGGGCGATGCCGATGCGCTGGCGCTGGCCGCCGGAGAACTCGTGCGGGTAGCGGTTGTAGTGCTCGGGGTTGAGCCCGACCAGCTCCAGGATCTCCTGGACCGCCTTCTTGGTGCCCTGCTCGGTCTGGATGCCCTGGATGCGGTACGGGGCACCGACGATGGCGCCGACCGTGTGCCGGGGGTTGAGCGACGAGTAGGGGTCCTGGAAGATCATCTGCACGTCGCGGCGGAGCGGGCGGATCTTGGCCTGGGACATGTGGGTGATGTCGTGGCCCTCGAAGACGATCTTGCCGTCGGTGGGCTCCAGCAGGCGGGTGATCAGCCGTCCCGTGGTGCTCTTGCCGCAGCCCGACTCGCCCACCAGGCCGAGCGTCTCGCCCTTGCGGACGTCGAAGCTGATCCCGTCGACCGCCTTGACCGCGCCGACCTGCCTGCGCAGCAGGCCCTTGGTCACCGGGAAGTACTTCTGCAGGCCCTGTACGGACAGCAGCGCTTCGGAGTCGGATCCCCCGGCCGCGCCGCTCCTGTCGTCAACGACGTTGACCGAGGTCACGCGTCCTCCCTAACCCGGAGCACCCGGGGCGCCCGAGACGTGCTGTACTGACCGGCTCGCTCGCTCACGTGCTCTCCATCATCGGCTTGATCTCGTTCTCCCAGATGGACCGCCGTTCCGCGCGGGGCATGTGGCAGCGGACCAGGTGGCCGCCGTCGGTCTCCAGCAGCTGCGGAACCTCCGCGGTGGCCTTGCCCTCGGTACGGCCGGCGAAGGCGCAGCGGGGGTTGAAGGCGCAGCCGGACGGCACGTTGATCAGGGAGGGCGGTGAGCCCTTGATCGGGAGCAGCCGCTCGGTGGGCTCGCGGTCCAGGCGGGGCATCGATCCCAGCAGGCCCCACGTGTAGGGGTGCTCGGGCCGGTAGAAGGTGTCCTCGGCCGTGCCGTACTCGACGCACTTGCCGCCGTACATCACCAGGATGTCGTCCGACAGCTCGGCGACCACGCCGAGGTCGTGGGTGATGACGATCAGCGCGGAGTTGAACTCGCTCTGCAGGTCGCGCATCAGGTCGAGGATCTGCGCCTGGACGGTCACGTCGAGGGCCGTGGTGGGCTCGTCGGCGATCAGCAGCTCGGGGTCGCAGGAGAGCGCCATGGCGATCATCGCGCGCTGGCGCATGCCGCCGGAGAAGTGGTGGGGATAGTCGTCGACCCGCTTGTCGGGCTGCGGGATCCCCACCCGGCCGAGCATGTCGATCGCGTGCTTGCGGGCGACGGCCTTGCTGACCTGGTTGTGGATCCGGTACGCCTCGACGATCTGGGCGCCCACGGTGTAGTACGGGTGCATGGCGGACAGCGGGTCCTGGAAGATCATCGACATCTTCTTGCCGCGCAGGGTCCGCACGTGGTCGGCGCTCGCGCCGACGAGCTCCTCGCCGTCCAGCCAGATCTCACCGGAGATCTTGGCGCGCCCGCCCTTGTGCAGGCCCAGGATGCCGAGGCTGGTCACGCTCTTGCCCGAGCCCGACTCGCCCACGATGCCCAGGGTCTTGCCACGCTCGAGCTTGAACGACAGACCGTCGACGGACTTGACCAGGCCGTCCTCGGTCGGGAAGTGGATGCGCAGGTCGCGCAGTTCCAGGAAGGACTCCGGTGCGGGAGTCGTCATGAGAGCCTCACCCTCGGGTCGACCACCGCGTACAGGATGTCCACGATGAAGTTGGCCACGACGATGAAGATCGCCGCGAACAGGGTCACGCCCAGGACGACCGGCAGGTCGTTGCTCCGGATCGCGTCGATGACCAGCTTGCCGATGCCGGGGATGGAGAAGGTGCTCTCGGTGAGCACCGCGCCGCCCAGCAGCAGACCGAGGTCCAGGCCGAAGATGGTGAGGATCGGGGTCAGCGTGGCGCGCAGGGCGTGCTTGGTCACGACCGTCCGCTCCTTGAGACCCTTGGCGCGGGCCGTGCGGATGTAGTCCTCGCCCATGGTCTCCAGCATGCCCGCCCGGGTGAGCCGGGCGTACAGGGCGGCGTACAGGAGCGCCAGGGTGACCCAGGGCAGGACCAGCGACTGGAACCACATGACCGGGTTCTCGGTGAACGCCGTGTAGCTGCCGCCACCGGGGAAGATCCCCAGTGTGTACGCGAACAGTGACAGCGACACCAGGCCGGTGAAGTAGATGGGGAGCGAGACTCCGGCCAGCGCGACCGTCATGGCCGTCCGGTCGAGCACGCTGCCGCGTCTCAGCGCGGATATGACGCCCACGCTGACGCCGACGACGACCCAGGTGATCGCGGCGCCCAGGGCGAGGGAGATCGTCGCGGGGAGCCGGTCGAGCAGCGTCGGCCAGACCGGC
Organism: Streptosporangium nanhuense; assembly: GCF_059358815.1. Classification (NCBI taxonomy): domain Bacteria; kingdom Bacillati; phylum Actinomycetota; class Actinomycetes; order Streptosporangiales; family Streptosporangiaceae; genus Streptosporangium; species Streptosporangium nanhuense. Next base: position 31,001 of record NZ_JCADBG010000015.1, on the reverse strand, counting down.
TGGTTGTTGTTGAAGGAGAAGCCGAAGCATGGTGCCGGGCACTCCGCCTTGCGCGGGCCGAGCGAGTAGTCCTGGCCGGCGACGATGCCCTGCGCGAACCGGCCGTACTGCACCAGGAGCGGGTCGTCCAGGTGCAGCCGCTTGACTGCGCCCTGGATCGCCTCAGGGGTGGCATCTCGCCCGACGTAACGCGACGCCATGCCCTCGGGGGTCTGTCCCAGAGCACGCGGGATGAGAAAGAAGATCGCGAAGGTGGCCATGCTGACGATGGCGAGCATCAGCACGGCGGCGATCACGCGGCGGACGATGAATGCGACCACGATCGTTCGGCCCCGAAGTGCCCGGGAGGTTCGCTCCCGGGCACCGTCAGGCCTTCACCTGCCTTTGGCTAACTAGGGAAGGGCTACTGCTGGACACCGAGCCACGTGTAGTCGTACATGCCGTAGGCCGGGTGCACGTACACGTTGGTCAGGGTCGACGGACGGAAGATCAGGGTCTTCTCGTAGACGAAGGACATGAAGGCGGCAGACTCCATGACCTTCTGGTCGACCTGGGCCCAGATCTCGTTGCGGGCGGCGGGGTCGGTGGTCTGGATGCCCTTGTCCAGAAGGTCGTTCACCGACTTGTCGTTGAGCTCCATCATGTTGTAGTTGCCGGAGTCCTTGATGAAGCGACCGTCGACGATCTGCGACAGGAACCCGAAGCCGGACGGCCAGTCGGAACCCCAACCGGCGATCATGATGCCCAGCTTGTTGGCGTGCACGAACTCCGGCTTGCCGGCGTACTGCGCGCTCCAGTCACCCGAGGGGTACTTCTTGATGGTGGCCTTGATGCCGACCCGGTCGAGGGAGGCCTGGAGGGCCTCGGCGACCTGGACTTCCTTGGTGCGGTCACCGCGGACCGCGATGTTGGTCTCGAAGCCGTTCGGCTGGCCGCAGGCCGCCAGGTGCTCCTTGGCCTTGGCCAGGTCACCCTTGTGGTCGGCGCCGTTGGGGTACAGGTCGAACTGCTTGTAGCCGACCGTGGTCGGGGTCATCGCGGTGGTGCCGATCTCGCCGCCGAGCGGGCCGCCCCAGGGAGCCTGGGTGGCGGTCTTGTCGGTGGCGTACTGCACGGCCTTGCGGCAGTCGATGTTGTCGAACGGCTTCACCGCGGTCGACAGCATCGCGTAGCGGTTGAACGGCGTGAAGGGGTTGTCCGTGGAGTCCTTCAGCTTGGCGTCCGCGACGATCTGGGCGCGGGCCGCCGGCTGCACGCCGGTGCCGCCGAGGTCGACGTGGACCTGGCCGCTGATGAGGCGCTTGTCGATGTCCTCGGCGTTCTGCTTCAGCTGGACCTCGATGCGGTCGGGCAGCTGCTTGCGGGTGGTGTCGGTGGCCGGGTCCCAGTTCTCGTTCTTGACGAGGTTGAACTGCTTGCCGACCTCGTAGCTCTCGATCTTGTAGGGGCCGGTCGAGGCGACGGTCTTCTCGTAGTCGACGCCGGTGTCCTTGGCCTGCGGCACCGGGGCGGACTGCGGGTTGGCGACCAGGAAGTCGAACTCCGCGAACGGCGCCTTCAGCTTGAAGACGACGGTGTAGTCGTCGGGGGTCTCGATGCCCTTGAAGTCGTCGAGGTTCTTGTCCTTGTAGGGACCCTTGTAGTCACCGGCGTCGAGGTACTGGGCGAAGTACTTCGGACCGTCGGTGAGCTCTTCGGTGAAGTTGCTGCGGGCGATGGCGTACTTGACGTCCGCGGCCTTGACCTCGGTGCCGTCGTCGTACTTGATGCCCTTCTTGATCTTGTACGTCCAGGAGAGGCCGTCCTCGGCCATCTCGCCGGGGCCCTCGGCCAGGTCCGGGACCAGCTTCAGACCGGCGTCGCCGGGCTCGGCGGCGTAGGTCATCAGCGGGCGGGCGTACAGCCGGGTGAAGTTCCAGTTGAACGCGTAGTACGTGTTGCCCGGGTCCATCGAGTCGGGCTCGTCGGAGTAGGCGAACTTGAGGGTTCCGCCCTTGGCGTCGGAAGCGTTGACGACCTTGGTGTAGCCGTCGTTGTGCTTGGCCGCGGCGGCCGCGGCGCCGGTCCCCTGGCTGCCTGAGGACGTGTTGCCACCGCCACCGGCTGTTCCGCCACAGGCGGCCAGTCCCATGGACAGCGCGGTACCCAGCGCGGCGAGCGCCAGTACGTTGATCTTCCTCATCGTGGTGGTATACCCCTTGTCATGAGTGACGGTGATATAGAGGACGGTCGCTTGTTCGCTACCGGGCTCGCGGGTCGAGGGCGTCCCGGAGCCCGTCGCCCAGCAGGTTGAACGCCATAACGGTGATGAAGATCGCTAGGCCCGGGACAATCATGAAGTGCGGGGCGGTCTGGTAGTAGTCGACCGCCCTGGTGAGCATGCCTCCCCAGGAGGCCTGGGGCTCGTTCACGCCGACACCGAGGAACGACAGAGCCGCCTCGAACAGGATGTTCGTGGGGATGAGCAGCGTGGCGTAGACGAGGATCGGCGCCACGAGGTTGGGGAACATCTCACGGAAGATGATGTAGCTGTTGCCCGCGCCCAGGGATCGCGCCGCGTCGACGAACTCGCGCTCGCGCAGCGACAGGGTCTGGCCGCGCACGATCCGCGCGATGTACGGCCAGTTGAAGAAGCCGATGATGAAGACGATCACCGCGATCCGCAGGCCGTTGCCCTGCAGCCCGAGGGCCTGGTCGGGGACGGCGCCGACGATGGCGATCGCGAACAGCAGCAGGGGGAAGGCGAGGAAGACGTCCATCGCCCGGCTGATGAGAGTGTCGACCCAGCCGCCGAAGAAACCCGCGAGCACGCCCAGCAGGGAGCCGAGCACCACTGAGACCAGCGTGGCCAGGAAGGCGACCAGCAGCGAGATCTGGGCGCCGGAGAGGATGCGGGCGAAGATGTCGCGACCGTTGACCGGCTCCAGCCCGAGCGGGTGCTCGAGGCTGATCCCGCCCCAGGCGCCCAGCGGGGCGCTCGTCATGGGGTCGATGAGGTCGTTGTTGGGAATGTTCGGGGAGTCGCCGAACAGCGCGATGAGCCCGCCGAACGGACGCTCCGCGAAGATCGCGACAAGCGTCAGGAAGACCACGACGAAAGCGCCGATGATTGCTGCCTTATCGCGCTTCAGGCGCAGCCAGGCGATCTGGCCGAGAGAACGGCCCTCGATGGCTTTTCCGCCCACCCCTTCGAGAACAGCCTCCGGCTGGGCCTCCATGGCCGTGCCGGGGACGTCGAGCGGTGCGGTCATACAGTGGCCCCCTGGATCCCAGACGACGTTGTCCGTCAACGCGTCCCCCGGGTCGGGGCAGCGCGCCGTAAGTCTACGGGCCGTTATTAGTGGTCCCGTGCGCAGAATCTATGGGCTGAACTGCGCTGACCAGTCCTCTGAGGCGCTATGTGGCTCAACTGTGATTCACGTGAAATTCATTCGTTTTGATCTTGAAGGTAATGTCCGGAAGCCGTTCCGCTTATGTCTCGGATTCGTGACACGGAAACGGGGTGACGACACAGAGTCACCCGATCCCCCGGCGCTTGAGGATGTCCTCGATATCGGAGAAGTCGTCGTCGCCCGCCGGCTTCGCCGCGGGCCTGGCTCCGGCGGCGGCCCTGGAGACGGGCGAGGGGGCGGGCGTGCGCTTGGGCAGCGGCTGCGTGACGGCCGTCGCGCCCGGCGTCCCCGGTGCCGCCGACGGCGCCGACTGCACGGCCCTGTGCTGCCCGCCGGTGGCGCTCACGACGGGCGTCGAAGAGGCCGAGGACCTCGGGGAGGCCGCGGCCCTGAGCTTGCGGCCGCGCAGGAAACCCGAGACCAGGAAGAGCAGCGCGGAGAGCCCGGCCACCCCCACCCCGACCCACACCGTGGGGTTGAGCGCCAGATTGGCGACGAACGTGACGACCGCCGTGCCGATCTGCCACAGGGTCGGCAGCGCGCCGGTCAGGAACGCGGCGACGGGCAGCAGCGACCAGGCCGCGGCCCGCAACCCCGCCGCGGCGCCCCGGCGCCGCATCACCAGGAAACTCAGCACCAGCCCCACGCCGGTGACCCCGGCGCAGAGCGGCAACCACGCGATCTGTGTGAACGTCATAGCGGACCGCCCCTCGTATCGGCTTACCCGATCTCCATCCTGGCACGTGGAACCGTGACAGGCCCTCCTTCCTGAGGAGGGATCCCCCCTTAGGGGATACGGGCTGGTTCGCGCGAAAGATCAGGGATGATCCCCGACATCGGACGGCCCACCGGAGGACGGCCCGCCGAAGGACGGCTCGGCAGAGGAAGGCTCAACAGAGAAAAGCTCGGCAGAGGAAGGCTCGCCTGAGGACAGCGAGCGCAGGATCGCCACGTCGACCTCCAGCAGCGAGCCGACGACGAGGCGGCCGGGCGCGGCGGGGATCGGCAGCACGCTCGGCACCGCCACCACCCGGCAGCCCGCGGCGGTGGCCGACGTCACCCCATTCGGTGAATCCTCCAGGGCGACGCAGCGGGCCGGATCGACGCCCAGCAGCCCGGCGGCCGTCAGGTAGGGCTCGGGGTCGGGCTTGGTCCTGGCGACGTCGTCGCCGGTGACCACGCGGTCGAAGTTGTGCGCGCCGATGCTTCTCAGGCACGCCTCGGCGATCGTCCGGACCGACGAGGTGACCAGGGCGGTGGACAGGCCCGCCCCGCGCACCTCCGCCAGCAGCTCGGCGGCGCCGGGCATCATCTCCACCCCGCCCGCGAGCCTGTCGATCATGCCCTCCAGCATCCAGGCCTCCACCTCGGCGGGGGTGGCGCCCCCTCCGGAGACCCTGAGCATGTAGGCCACCGTGGCCGGCATGGAGCCGCCCACCAGATTCTCCTGGTGGGCCACCCCCCACTCGCCGCCGAGCCGTTCCATCACCTCGGTCTCGACCTGAAACCAGATCTTCTCGCTGTCGACGAGAAGCCCGTCCATGTCGAAGAGAACCGCTTCCATCATTCCCGCCGAACCCCCTTGGCCGACTGTGCGCCGGTCATACGTCTCACACGTTGAAATAGTTGGCCTCAGGGTGATGGACGACCAGCGCGGACGTCGACTGCTCGGGGTGGAGCTGGAACTCCTCCGACAGCTCGACGCCGATCCTGGCCGGATCGAGCAACTCCATCAGTTGAACCTGGTCCTCCAGGTTAGGGCAGGCCGGGTAGCCGAAGGAGTAGCGGCAGCCGGCGACGTTCACCTTGAGCATGTCCTCCAGGGACTCGCCGCCGCCGATGCCGAGCTCGGAGCGCACGCGCGCGTGCCAGTACTCGGCCAGGGCCTCGGTCAGCTGCACCGACAGGCCGTGCAGCTCCAGGTAGTCGCGGTAGGCGTCCTTGGCGAACAGCTCGGCCGCGGCCTCGGAGACCCTGTTGCCCATCGTCGCGACCTGAAAGGCGACGACGTCGACCTCGCCGGAGTCCTTGGAGCGGAAGAAGTCGGACAGGCACAGGTGCCGGTCGCGGCGCTGGCGCGGGAAGGTGAAGCGGGTGCGCTCGCCGCCCCCCTCGTCCAGGATGATCAGCGAGTCGCCGTCGCTGACGCACGGGAAGTAGCCGTAGACGACCGCCGCCTCCAGCAGCCCGTCGGTCTGCATCCGCTCCAGCCACATCCGCAGGCGCGGGCGGCCCTCGGTCTCGACCAGCTCCTCGTACGAGGGCCCGCCGCCGCCACGCGCGGCCTTGAGGCCCCACTGGCCCATGAACGTCGCCCGCTCGTCCAGGAACGCGGCGTACTCGGCGAGCGGCACGCCCTTGACGACGCGCTCGCCGAGGAAGGGCGCCGCCGGCACCGGGTTGTCGGCGGCCACGTCGGAGCGGGCGGGCAGCTCCTCCACCGGGGTCCTGGCCAGCGTGGCGCCGCCCTTGACGCGGCGCTCGCGCAGCGGCGGCAGGCCGGCGCCCTTGTCGCCGCGCTTGACCGCCATGAAGGCGTCCATCAGGCGCAGCCCCTCGAAGGCGTCGCGGGCGTAGCGGACCTCGCCCTGGAAGAGCTCCGCGAGGTCCTGCTCGACGTAGGCGCGGGTCAGCGCCGCCCCGCCGAGCAGCACCGGGAACCTGCCGGAGATGCCCCGGGAGTTCATCTCCTCCAGGTTCTCCTTCATGACGACCGTCGACTTCACCAGCAGCCCGGACATGCCGATGACGTCGGCCCGCTTCTCCTCGGCGGCCTCCAGGATGACCGACACCGGCTGCTTGATGCCGAGGTTGACGACCTCGTAGCCGTTGTTGGACAGGATGATGTCGACCAGGTTCTTGCCGATGTCGTGCACGTCGCCCTTGACGGTGGCGAGCACGATGCGGCCCTTGACCTCGCCCTCGACCCGCTCCATGTGCGGCTCCAGGTAGGCGACCGAGGTCTTCATCACCTCGGCCGACTGCAGCACGAACGGCAGCTGCATCTGGCCGGAGCCGAACAGCTCGCCGACGGTCTTCATGCCGTCCAGCAGCACGTCGTTGACGATCTCCAGGGCGGGGCGCCGGGCCAGGCCCTCGTCGAGGTCGGCCTCCAGGCCCTTGCGCTCGCCGTCGACGATGCGGCGCTTGAGCCGCTCCCACAGCGGCAGCGCGGCGAGCTCCTCGGCCTTGCTCTCCTTGAGCGCGGCGGCGTCGACGCCCTCGAACAGCTCCATGAACCGCTGCAGCGGGTCGTAGCCCTCCCTGCGCCGGTCGTAGACCATGTCCAGGGCGACCTCGCGCTGCTCCTCGGGGATGCGCGCCATCGGCAGGATCTTGGAGGCGTGCGCGATCGCCGCGTCGAGGCCGGCGTTGACGCACTCGTTGAGGAAGACCGAGTTCAGCACGACGCGGGCCGCCGGGTTGAGGCCGAACGACACGTTCGACAGGCCCAGGACCGTCTGCACCCCGGGGTGGAGCCGCTTGATCTCCTTGATCGCCTCGATCGTCTCCAGCGCGTCGCGCCGGGTCTCCTCCTGGCCGGTGGCGATGGGGAAGGTGAGCATGTCGACGAGGATGTCCTCGACCCTCATGCCCCACCTGCCCGTCAGGTCCTCGATGAGGCGGACCGCGATCCGGACCTTCAGGTCGGCGGTGCGGGCCTGGCCCTGCTCGTCGATGGTGAGGGCCACCACGGCGGCGCCGTACTCGCGGACCAGGGTCATGTTCCGGTGGAAGCGCGTCTCGGGGCCGTCGCCCTCCTCGTAGTTGACCGAGTTGACGACCGCGCGCCCGCCGAGCATCTGCAGCCCGGCCTCGATGACGGCGGGCTCGGTGGAGTCGAGGACGACCGGCAGCGTGGAGGCGGTGGCGAAGCGGAACGCCAGCTCCTTCATGTCGGCCACGCCGTCGCGGCCGACGTAGTCGACGCAGAGGTCGAGCATGTGCGCGCCGTCGCGGGCCTGCCCCCGCGCGATCTCCACGCACTCCTCCCAGTCCTGGGCGAGCATCGCCTCGCGGAAGACCTTGGAGCCGACGGCGTTGGTGCGCTCGCCGATGGCCAGGTACGAGGTGTCCTGGCGGAAGGGGACGCTCTGGTAGAGGGAGGAGGCCCCGGCCTCGGGGCGGGGACGGCGCGGGGCCGTCTCCTGCCCGCGGACCCGCTCGACGACCTGGCGCAGGTGCTCGGGGGTGGTGCCGCAGCAGCCGCCGACCAGGGAGAGCCCGTAGTCGCGGGTGAAGTTCTCGTGCGCCGAGGCCAGCTCCTCGGGGCTCAGCGGGTAGTAGGCGCCGTCGGAGGTCAGCACGGGCAGCCCGGCGTTGGGCATGCACGACAGGCGGACCCGGGCGTGGCGGGCCAGGTAGCGCAGGTGCTCGCTCATCTCGGCGGGGCCGGTCGCGCAGTTGAGGCCGATCACGTCGACGCCGAGCGGCTCGATCGCGGTCAGGGCCGCGCCGATCTCCGAGCCCAGCAGCATCGCGCCGTTGGTCTCGATGGTCACCTGGGCGATGACCGGCACGTCGCGGCCGGAGTCGGCGACGGCCCGGCGGGCGCCGATCACCGCGGCCTTGACCTGGAGCAGGTCCTGGGAGGTCTCGATGATCAGCGCGTCGGCGCCGCCGCCGACCAGGCCGGCGGCGTTGTCGTAGTAGGCGTCGCGCAGCACGTCGTACGGCTTGTGCCCGAGGGTGGGGAGCTTGGTGCCGGGGCCGATGGAGCCGAGCACGAAGCGCGGGCGGTCGGGGGTGGACCAGGCGTCGGCGGCCTCGCGGGCGACGCGGGCACCGGCCTCGGAGTACTCGAAGACGCGCTCGGAGATGTCGTATTCGCCGAGAGCTGAAAGGTTGGCGCCGAAGGTGTTGGTCTCGACGCAGTCGACCCCCACCTCGAAGTAGGCCTCGTGCACGGCGCGGACGATGTCGGGGCGGGTGACGTTGAGCACCTCGTTGCAGCCCTCATGGTCCTGGAAGTCATCCATGGTGACGTCGTGGGCCTGAAGCATCGTCCCCATGGCCCCGTCGGCGACCATCACGCGCTCGTTCAGGACTTCACGGAAAGACGGAGTGCTTGTCATGCGACAAGAATACTTGGGAGCCATTCGAGCCCCCTCGCTCCCGAGGGCACCCCTGGTGACAACTGGACCTTCCGTCCAATTGACCTGGTGAGCGCCCCGCCGGGCCCCGCACCGCCCGCCGGGCGACCGTACGCGGGCCGTGACGTCCTGATCGTCCACAGCATGTCGGGAAGGTGACGTGAAGGCCCCCTCACCGCATAGGCTTAGCCGGATAGGACGTGAGGTGAGAAGGAGGGGGCGCGTGATCGAGATCGAAGGTCTGCCCGAGCTCGTCGACCCGGTGATGATCGCCGCGTTCGAGGGGTGGAACGACGCGGGTGAGGCCTCGAGCGGAGTGATCGCGCACCTCGAGGAGCAGTGGAAGGCGACCCCGCTGGTCTCCCTGGACCCGGAGGAGTACTACGACTTCCAGGTGACCCGCCCGATCGTCGAGATGGGCGAGGGGCTGACGCGTTCCATCACCTGGCCGACCACCAAGCTGTCGGTGGCCAGGCCCCCGGGCGTCGACCGCGACGTGGTGCTGCTGCGCGGCATCGAGCCCAACATGCGCTGGCGGGCGTTCTGCGAGGAGATCGTGTTCGTCTGCCGCGAGCTGGGGGTCGAGCTCGCGGTCCTGCTCGGCGCGCTGCTCAACGACTCCCCGCACACCCGCCCGGTGCCGATCGTGGGGTCGGCGACCGACGAGGGCCTGGCCAGGGCGATCAACCTGGAGCTGAGCCGCTACGAGGGGCCGACGGGCATCGTCGGCGTCCTGCAGCACTCCCTGGGCGCCGCCGGGCTGCACGCCGTGTCGCTGTGGGCCTCGGTGCCGCACTACGTGGCCCAGCCGCCCAACCCGAAGGCCACCATGGCGCTGCTCAGCCGGATGGAGGACCTGCTCGACATCCCGATGCCGCTGGGCGAGCTGGCGGAGGAGTCCCGGGCCTGGGAGCACGGCGTCGACGAGCTGGCCTCCCAGGACAGCGAGGTCGCCGAGTACGTCAAGGAGCTGGAGGAGCGCAAGGACGCAGCCGAGCTGCCCGAGGCGAGCGGCGACGCCATCGCCGCCGAGTTCGAGCGCTACCTGCGCCGGCGCGACCGTGACTCCGACGGCTGAACTCACGGCGTACGGTTACCACCGGACGCTCTTTTTCGCCTAGGTTGAATTCAGAACGAGTCTGGGGCCGAGCCCGGGTCGACAGACACTGATCGGGCACGCCCCGGATCGACGGGGGCGTGCCGAGCGGAAAACCGGACGTCGGCGACTCCACGGCCGAAAGGCCACGGCCCCGTGGACACCGGCGGACGACACATCACCGTCACGACCATCTGTCCATGTGACTGCGCACGTTAGGGCGACCATGGCGACTCCCTATACCGACCCGTACCAGATCGATCCCTACCAGCGGACCACCCTCGACCCGCACCGCAACACCCAGGAGGCGCGGCGCCGCGTCCTGGAGCTGGCCGCGTTCATGAAGCGCGAGGAGGCCGACGAGGCCACGCACCCGCGCTCGCGCGGCACCGCGTCCGGACACGCCGTCGACATGTTCCTGACGCTGCTGCAGGACCGGCTCCCGGTCTGGCGGCGCATCCTCGACGACCTGATGTACCTGGTCGGCAAGGGCCGGGTGAGCGAGAACCTGCTGCCCATCGCGCGGGCGGGCATCGACTACTACTGCGAGGTCCAGGCGGCGGCGCTGCCCGCCTTCACCTCCCCCTCGGTCACGGTCCGCTTCCGCGAGGCGATGCGCGACAGCGACATCGGGCCGATGTCGGAGATCGTCCCGCTCACCGCGTACCTTGCGGCCGAGCAGCGCGCGGGGCGCGTCTCCCCCGACGTCGTCCCGGTCGCCAGCGCCCGGCTGTTGCTCGCCGGATGCTTCAGCCACGCCTACTACGAGACGCTTCTCGGCGCCGGCGACTTCCTGCCGTCGCGGGACGACGTCGCCGAGGAGATCGTCCGCGAGCTGAGGCTGGAGCCCCGGCAGGCCTGACCGTCCCCGCGATCAGCTCACCTGACCGTCCCCACGATCGGCCCGGGGCCCCGGCAGGACTGACCGTCCCCGCGACCGGACCGGGCCTCGGCGAACCTGGACCGTCCCCCGCGACCGGCCCGGAGCCCCGGCGGGCGATCACCGGCTCCGGGCGGGCTTCGCCGGGGTCCGCGGGCCCCGGTCGAGACCGGCCGCCACCGCCGCCAGGCGGGCCTGGTCGAACCGGGCCCACACCAGCGCGGCCAGGTCGGCGTCCACCCCCAGGGGGGCGGCGACCAGGTCGGCGCCCGACGCCTCCAGGCGGTCCTGGAAGAAGCCGGGGGCCAGCAGGTAGGAGGCCAGCGCGATCCGCGGCGCCGGTCCCGAGCGCAGCCGTTCCAGGGCCTCGGAGACCGAGGGGGCGCCCGACGCGGCGAAGGCCGCGGTGACCGGGCGGGAGAGCCGCACCGACAGCAGCCGGGCCGCCGCCCGCACGTCGGCCAGCGCGGCCGGGTCGGACGACCCCGCCGCGCCCAGGATCACCGAGTCGGTCGCCCGGAGCCCCGCGGCCGAGAGCCGCCTGGCGAGGACGGCGGTGAGCAGCGCGTGCGGCCCGAGCGGGGCCGCGACCACGGCGTCCGGCCTGGCCGAGGCCACCACGGAGGGCAGGTCGATGTGGACGTGGTAGCCGCCCGCCAGCAGCAGCGGGACCACCACGACGGGTCCGGGCAGGCCGGGAAGCACGTCGGCCAGCAGCGGCGAGCTGATCTCCAGGAACGCCTGCTCCACCCGCGTTCCCCGGCGGCCCCCGCGCACCAGGTCCCGTAGTCCGGCCAGGGTCTCCTCGCCTCGCGCGCTGCGCGTCCCGTGCCCGGCCAGGACCAGTGTCGTCACAGGCCTTCGCCCCGGTCGCAGGCCAGGCGGTAGCCGCGCTTGACGACCGTCTCGACGATCCCCGCGGGACCGAGCGCGCGGCGCAGGCGGGTGATGGCCATCTCGACCGCGTGCTCGGCCGAGTCGCGCGACGGGCCGCCGGGGAGCACGGTCCTCAGGTCGGAGCGGGCCACCACGTGTCCCGGCTTGTCGGCCAGGCGCTTGAGGACCGCCATCGGCGCCGGCGGCAGCGGCTTCAGCTCGCCGTCCACCGCGACGGCGTGGCCGCGGATCTCCAGCCGGTGGCCGCCCGCGACCAGGCGGGTGACGCTGTGCTCGGGCAGGTGCCTGGCGAGGGTACGGGCCAGCGTGCCCAGGCGGGAGCGCTCGGGCTGCACGGTGGGCACCCCGCGCGCCTCCAGCGGCCCGGCGGTGACCGGGCCCACGCAGGCGGCGACGACCGGCCCGGCGAAGGCCGCGACCAGCGCGTCCTCCAGGCCGTCCGCGCGGGCGGAGTTGAGCATGGCCAGCACGGCCGGGGCGCTGGTGAAGGCCACCGCGTCCACCCCGCCGGAGATCGCCTGGCTCACCAGGCGCCGCAGCGGCGACACGTCGCGGTAGGGCAGCCACCGGTAGACCGGCACCTCGATGACCTCCGCGCCCGCCTCGCGCAGGGCCGCCACGAAACCGGTCAGCGGCTCCCCGTGCAGCTGCACGGCGATGCGGCGCCCGCGCAGGTCCTGGGCGAGCAGGTGCTGCTTGACCTCCTCGCACGACTCCGTGGGCGGGGTCCAGTGGTCGGTCAGGCCCGCCGCCCTGACCGCGCCTCGCGCCTTGGGACCGCGGGTCAGCAGCCGGGCCGCGGTCAGGTGCTCGGCGAGGTCGCCGGACAGCCCCCAGCCCTCGGCCGCGGCCATCCAGCCGCGGAAGCCGACGCCGGTGGTGACCACCACGTCGTCGACCGGGGCGGCCAGGCTGGCGCGGGTCGCGGCCAGCAGGTCGGCGTCCTCGGCCAGGGGTACCAGCCGGATCGCCGGGGCGCGCACCACCCTCGCGCCCCGGCGTTCCAGCAGCGCGCAGAACTCCTCGCGCCGCCGGGTGGCCGTCACCCCGATCGTGAACCCGGCCAGCGCGTCGGGCGCGGTCTCGGGAGAGCCGATGGGACTTTCCAGAACGGCGGTGCTCATCTGTCGTTCACCACTCCTCGCTTGATGTTTCCTCGGTATCCGGCCGCCCGCGTCCGCATCCCGCCCCCGCCCGTGCTCACCGGGGGCCCACCTCCACCGTTCCGCCGGTGACGCGGATCGGGTAGGTCGGCACGGCCACCGCGGGATCGTCCAGGCACACCCCCGTCGCGAGGGAGAACACCTGCTTGTGCATCGGGGAGGCCACCACGGGCTCGCCGCCCCTGGTGCCCACGATCCCCCGGGACAGGACGTGGGCGCCGCTGAACGGATCGCGGTTGCCGATCGCGAACAGGGCGCCGTCGAAGGCGCGGAACAGCGCGATCTGGCTGCCGCCGACGAGCGCGCACGCCCCGCGCTCGGGCAGCAGGTCGGCGTAGGAGCAGACCGCCGTCCAGGCGGTCGTCTCCGGCCTCTCCAGGCCTTGTCTCGTCTCCAGGTCTTCTCTCAGAGCGGTCATCGGCGAAGGTGCCCTCTCTTTCGGTCCTCGGGTTCTCGGGGTGCGGCGGTGGCGATCAGGAGCGGACCACCTCCAGCGGGATCAGGACCGGCTTCACCTGGTCGCGCTCGGGTTCGAAGGCGATCGACGGGTCCGGGGTGCCGGGGGCGTTGACGAAGGAGACGAACCGCCGCAGCTTCTCCGGGTCCTCGATCGCGGCCCGCCACTCGTCGGCGTAACCGGCCACGTGCCGCTCCATCTGGGCCTCCAGGTCGGCGCAGATCCCCAGGGAGTCGTCCAGGACGACCTCCCTGACGTAGGCCAGGCCCTGGGCCTCCAGCCAGGCGGAGGTGCGCTGCAGGCGGTCGGCGGTGCGGACGTAGAACATCAGGAACCGGTCGATGACGCGGACCAGCTCCTCGGTGCTCAGGTCGGAGGCGAACAGGTCGGCGTGGCGCGGGGTGAAGCCGCCGTTGCCGCCCACGTAGAGGTTCCAGCCCCGCTCGGTGGCGATGACGCCGAAGTCCTTGCCGCGCGCCTCGGCGCACTCGCGGGCGCAGCCGGATACGGCCGACTTCAGCTTGTGCGGCGAGCGCAGGCCCCGGTAGCGCAGCTCCAGCGCGATGGCCAGGCCGACGGCGTCCTGCACCCCGTAGCGGCACCAGGTCGAGCCCACGCAGGACTTCACCGTGCGCAGCGCCTTGCCGTACGCCTGCCCGGACTCGAAGCCAGCGTCCACCAGCCGCCTCCAGATCAGCGGGAGCTGCTCGACCCGGGCCCCGAACAGGTCGATCCGCTGCCCGCCGGTGATCTTGGTGTAGAGGCCGAAGTCGCGGGCCACCTCGCCGATCACGATGAGCTTGTCCGGGGTGATCTCCCCGCCGGGGATGCGCGGCACCACCGAGTAGGTGCCGTTGCGCTGGATGTTGGCCAGGAAGTGGTCGTTGGTGTCCTGCAGGGCGGCCTGCTCGCCGTCGAGGATGTGGCCGTTGCCCAGCGAGGCGAGGATCGAGGCGACGACGGGCTTGCACACGTCGCAGCCGCGCCCGGTGCCGTGCTCGGCGATGAGGTGCGAGAACGTCGTGATGCCGCGCACCCGGACGATGTCGAACAGCTCCGCCCTGCTGTACGCGAAGTGCTCGCACAGGGCCTTGGAGACCTCGACACCCGAGGAGACGAGGAGCTGCTTGAGCGTCGGGACGCAGCTGCCGCAGGTGGTGCCCGCGCGGGTGCACGCCTTGATGCCCGGGACGTCGGTGAGGCCGTGCTCGGCGATGGCCGCGCACACCTGGCCCTTGGTGACGTTGTTGCAGGAGCAGACCTGCGCCTCGTCGGGGACCTCCATGTTCGCCGGCCCCCCGGTGAACAGCAGCTCACTCGGCGAGCCCGGCAGGTCGCGGCCGACGAAGGGCTTGAGGGTGTTGTACGGGGTGGCGTCGCCGACACAGATCCCGCCGAGCAGGGTGCGGGCGTCGTCGCTGACGAACAGCTTCTGGTAGACGCCGCCCACCGGGTCCATGAAGGTCACGTCCAGCGCGCCCTCCATGGCGCCGAACTGGGCGACCTCCACGCCGAGCAGCTTGAGCTTGGTCGACAGGTCCGCGCGGGTGAAGACCGCCTCGCCGCCGAGGATGCGGTCGGCGGCGACCTCGGCCATCGTGAAGCACGGGCCCACCAGCCCGTAGACCATGCCCTCGTGCAGGGCGCACTCGCCGATCGCGTAGATCGCCGGGTCGCCGGTGCGCATCCCGTCGTCCACGGCGATCCCGCCGCGCCCGCCGACCTCCAGGCCCGCCTGCCTGGCCAGCTCGTCGCGGGGCCGCACGCCCGCGGAGAAGACCACGATCTGCGCCTCGACGGTCTCGCCGTCCGGCTTGACCAGGCCCGCCACCCGCCCGTCCGGGCCCGCGACGATCTCCCTGGCCCCCGCCTCGGTGTGCACGCTCAGGCCGAGCGCCTCCACGTGGCCGCGCAGGACGGCGCCGCCGCCCTCGTCGACCTGCCGGGGCATGAGCCAGCCGCCCATCTCCACGACGTGCGTCGCCAGCCCCAGGCCGCGCAGCGCGTCGGCGGCCTCCAGCCCCAGCAGCCCGCCGCCGATCACGACGCCGCTCGTGGCGCCCGAGGCGGCCTCCCTGATCGCGTCGAGGTCGTCGATCGTGCGGTAGACGAAGCAGCCGTCCAGCTCCCTGCCCGGCACCGGCGGCACGAACGGGCTGGAGCCGGTGGCCAGCACCAGCACGTCGTACGGCTCGCGGTGGCCGTCGGCGGTGACGGCCTCGCGCGCCCGCCTGTCGATGTCCACGACCCTGGACGACAGCCGCAGCACGACCCCCTCCGGCGTCGGGTAGGTGAGGTCCTCGACGCTTTTTCCCGTCAGGTAGGAGGTCAGCGCCACCCGGTCGTACGCCGGCCGGGGCTCCTCCCCCAGCACCGTGATGCTTCCCGCGAAGCCCTTGGCGACCAGGGCCTCGATCAGCCGGTGCGATGTCGGTCCGTGTCCTACCACGACGAGCCGTGACATGGGTCGCTCTTCCCCTCTCGTCCGCTCCGCCCCAGCCTTCACAGGCGTCTGGGGGGGAAGTGAGACCGGCATGGATCCGATGGTGCTTTCAGGCCGTTTCACCGCGAGGTCTCCCCTGTTACCGATGTGCTACAAGCCGCTAACCGCGTTCACATTCGCGATGAGGCGGATGTGAGTTGTCCGTCGGCCGGGCCGGTGCCGGATGTGAGCACGGGCACCCGCCGCCTCGCCGGTCACACCCGGGCCGCGGCCAGGCTCGGCACGGATCCCGCGGTACGCAGGTAGCAGGCCCAGGTGATGGCCGCGCACACGATGTAGAAGGCGGCGAAGGAGGCCAGGGCCGCTCCCGCTCCCCCGGTCGCGGCGATGGAGCTGCCGAATCCACGGTTGATGAAGAACCCGCCGAAGGCACCGATCGCGGAGATGATCCCGATCGCGGCGGAGGCGTCCCGCTTCCCGACGGCGGCGGCGGTCTCGTAGGCGTCCGTACCGGGGGCGATGCCCGCCACGGCCTTGGCCCGGAAGATCGCCGGGATCATCCGGTAGGTGGAGCCGTTGCCGATGCCGGTGGTGGCGACCAGGAGCATGTAGGCGCAGAAGAACAGCGCGAAGGCGTGCTGGGACAGGCCCTGCCAGACCAGCGCCGCCGCGCCCGCCATCGCGGCGAAGTTGACGAGCGTCACCCGCGCCCCGCCGAGCCGGTCCGACAGCCAGCCCCCGACCGGGCGGATCAGGGAGCCGAGCAGCGGGCCGATGAAGGCCAGCGCCACCAGGGAGGCCTGCTCGGGGAACTGGCTCTTGATGAGCAGCGGGAAGGCGGTGGAGTAGCCGATGAAGGAGCCGAAGGTGCCGATGTACAGGACCGACATGATCCAGGTCTGGGCCCGGCCGGCGACCTTCAGCTGGTCGGCGGGACTGGCCTTGGCGGAGGTCAGGTTGTCCATGAAGAAGTAGGCGCCGATCGCGGCGGCCAGGATGAACGGGATCCAGAACAGCCCGGCGGCGGCCAGGCCGAACGCCCCGATCACCAGGGGCATGACGAGCTGTACGGAGCTGACCCCGATGTTGCCGCCCGCCGCGTTGAGCCCGAGCGCCGACCCCTGCCTGTCCTGGGGGTAGAAGTAGGTGATGTTGGCCATGCTGGAGGCGAAGTTCCCGCCGCCCAGGCCCGCTGTGGCCGCGATGACCAGGAACACCCAGTAGGGGGTGGCCGGGTTGCCGACCGCGACGGCGAGCAGCACCGCGGGCACGAGCAGCAGCAGGGCGCTGACCACGGTGAAGTTCCGGCCGCCGAACCTGGCCGGGGCGAAGGTGTAGGGGATGCGCAGCGCCGAGCCGACCAGGTTGGGCAGGGCGACGATCCAGAAGAGCTGGTCGGTGGAGAAGTCGTAGGAGCCCAGTTGCACGGCCACGATGCTCCACACGGTCCACAGCGTGAACCCGAGGTGCTCGGCGAAGATGGAGAAGACCAGGTTCCTGCGGGCCACCTTCCTGCCGTGCCCTTGCCAGAAGCCGGGGTCGTCGGGTCGCCAGTCACTGATCCAGGGCTTGGCCATCTTTCCTCCTGCGGGTTTCGGGGGCTTCGATCCCGAAACCTAGGAGGGTGGCGTTACGCACATTCACTATCTGTGATGGTGCGCCGGTTACGTGTGACTAACCACGGAAATACGCAATGCATACGTCGCACATCCGCAATCTCCCGGAAACGCGGAGGGTGACGGGGCAACGGTTGAGCCGGCGCGACAACGGGAATCGTCTTCGGTGCCGATTCGTTCGCCTCGGGGAGTGCGCGTGGCCGTCCAGCCGATCCGACCGTTCAGCGATCCCGTGCTCCGCACGGTGTCCGAGCCGGTGACCACCTTCGACCGCCCGTTGCGCGTCCTGGTCAAGTCGCTCCTGGCCACGATGCGGGCCGGCGCGGGCCGCGCGGGGCTGGCCGCCCCGCAGATCGGCGTCCCCCTGAGGGTCGTCGTCTACGAGCTGGACGGCAAATCCGGCCATCTGGTCAACCCGCGCCTGGAGCTGTCGGAGCGCAGGATCGTGGCCGACGAGGCCTGCCTGTCGGCGCCCGGCCGCTGGTGGCCCCTGGAACGCTCCTACATGGTCACCGCCCGTGGTCGCGACATGTTCGGCAAGCCCGTCACCGTCCGCGCCCTGGGCACGCTCGCCCGCGTCCTGCAGCACGAGGCCGACCATCTCGACGGCACCCTCTTCGTCGACCATCTCCCTGGGGACGAGCGCGAGCGGTTCTTCGCCACCATCTCGTGACTTGCGCACCTTGGAGTCGTCGGATAGTCTCGTATGGTTGCAGTCGTAGTTCTCAGTTTAGCCTTATCATCTCAAGTGCTTATGAGAAGTCCGCCGACAGCGGACGTTACACAGTTTCTCCGGATGGTTTCCGCGGGTGCATGGTAGGGTCCGCAACGCAGCCCCGTGCCGCCGACCTGGTGGTTCGGTGAGGCTCCCAATGAGGAGAAGTAGTTTTGTCTGAGGGCACCGTTAAGTGGTTCAACGCCGAAAAGGGCTTCGGATTCATCGCACCGGATGACGGCACCGCCGATGTCTTCGTGCACTACTCGGCTATCAACTCCGGCGGCTACCGCAGCCTGGAGGAGAACCAGCGTGTCAGCTTCGTCACCACGCAGGGCCAGAAGGGCCCGCAGGCCGACCAGGTTCAGGTCATCTGATCCGGTCTGACCTCAAAGGCTTCAGATAGGGCCCGCACCGCGCAAGCGGTGCGGGCTCCGTCGTTTTCAGGGTCGTTCTCAGGCCGTTTTCCGGCGTGGGCGACCAGGTGCCGTCCGTGACGGACGCCACGCCGCGGGCTCCGTCGCCTTCCGGCGTGGGCGACCAGGTGCCGTCCGTGATGGACGCCACGCCGCAGGCTCCGTCGCTTTCCGGCGTGGGCGACCCGGTGCCGTCCGTGACGGACGCCACGCGCGGGCTCCGTCGTCTCCCAGGCCACATCCGGCGCGGGCCACCTGGCGCCGTCCACGGCGGACGCCACGCCGCGGGTTTCCCGGCTCCGGGGGGCCGGGCGGCGCACCTGAACCGAGCCGGGCGCCGCCGCCTCCAGGGGCCCTCACGCCCCCGGGCACCGGACCCTAGAGCGCGACCCCGAGCAGCGCGTCCACGGTCTCCCTGACGAGGACGGGGGCGTCCGGGTCGCTGCCCCCCTCCGACAGGGCGCGCTCCGCCCAGTCGTCGACGGCCGCGAGGGCCCCGGGGGCGTCCAGGTCGTCGGCCATCCGGGCGCGCACCCTTTCGAGCACGACACCGGCGTCGGGGCCGGTCTGCAGCCCCGCGGCCGAGCGCCAGCGCGCCAGCCGCACCTCCGCCGAGCCCAGCTGCTCGGAGGTCCACTCCCAGTCGGAACGGTAGTGGTGCGCCAGCAGGGCCAGCCGGATGGCCATCGGGTCGGCCTCCCCGCGCAGGCGGGAGACGAAGATCAGGTTGCCCTTCGACTTGGACATCTTCTCGCCGTCCAGGGCGACCATGCCCGCGTGCACGTACGCCTTCGCGAAGGGCCACTCCCCGCACGCCACGTGGCCCTCGTGGGCGCCGCACTCGTGGTGGGGGAAGATCAGGTCGGAACCCCCGCCGGCGACGTCGAAACCGCTGGACAGGTTCGCCAGGGCGATCGCGGTGCACTCGATGTGCCAGCCGGGCCTGCCGGGACCGAACGGCGAGGGCCAGGACGGCTCCCCCGGGCGCTCCGCGCGCCAGAGCAGCCAGTCGAGCGGGTGCTTCTTGCCCGGCCGGTCCGGGTCTCCCCCGCGCTCGCCGAACAGTGCGAGCATGCGCTCCTCCGGGTAACCGGAGACGGCCCCGAACTTGGGGGCGGCGGCCACGTCGAAGTAGACGTCGCCGTCGAGGACGTAGGTGGCGCCCTTGTCGCGCAGCGACACGATCAGGTCGGCGACCTGGTCGATCACCTCGGTCACGGCGACGTAGTCACGCGGCGGGAGGACGCGCAGCGCCTCCATGTCGGTCCGGAACAGCTCGATCTCACGCTCGGCCAGGTCTCGCCAGTCGATGCCGGTCCGCTCGGCGCGTTCCAGCAGGGGATCGTCGACGTCCGTGGCGTTCTGGGTGAAGTGCACCTCGTGACCGGCGTCGCGCCAGGCCCGGTTGACCAGGTCGAAGGCGAGGTAGGTGTTGGCGTGGCCCAGATGGGTGGCGTCGTAGGGCGTGATGCCGCAGACGTACATCCGTGCCGTGCGGCCCGGCTTTGTGGGGCCGGTCTCTCGCGCGGCGGTGTCGAACAGCCGCAGCGGGACACCGGCACCGGGAAGCCGGGGAACCTTCGGCTCAGACCACGATCTCATAAAATGAAGCCTATCCAGCGGTTAGACCACCCCGGTTGGCTCGGGGTGGTGGAATACAGGGGCACTCACCTCAACTCCGGGAGCCGACCGGATCATTCCGTGCGGATCTCGCGGAAGGCGCCCGGATCACGAGGGTCGGCGGTGAACTCGTAGCGGACCCCGCCGGGAGCCAGGGCCAGCAGGGTCACGGAGCCGGAGGCGAAGGTCCGCCCGTCGGGCAGCTCGTGACGGACGATCATCGTGCGGGGGTCCTCGGAGGGAATTCCCGCCCCGGTGGCGAGCTCCCGCCACTCCTCCCAGGGGCCGTCGAGCTCCAGGGGACGGCCCGCCTTGGCGAACAGCGGGCGGAAGAACGCCACCCGCTCGTTCTCCGCCCCGCGCTCCCAGCCGCTGTTGACGATCATGTGGGTCCCCGGGGGAAGGTCGTCCCGCTCCAGGGTGATCCCGTCCCAGTGCCACAGGCGGGCCCCCGCGGGATCGGCCCGTAGCAGGTGGAAGGGGTCGTAGCGTTCGAGCTCGCTCTCCACGGGCCCGTCCCCGGCCGCCGCAAGGAGCGCCAGGTCGCCCCGCGAGCGGCGGACCTTCTCGGGGGCGAGCACGCCGAGCCCGTTGAGGAGGGCTCCGACCCGTCTGGCCCCGGGGTCGACGGCCAGCCAGGTGCCGCCTCCCTGGAGGTCACGCCCGCCGATCAGGCCGGGCCCGTCGTCCGGCCAGTGCCGGGCCGGAGGGACCCAGGGGCGGCCGACGAACTCGTCGCGCACCCCGACCACGATCAGGGGGATCTCGGCGCTCGGATCGATGCTGACGACAACCGTGCACATGCCCGGAGGCTACGCCCTCGCGGGAGGCGGGCTCGGACCGGGGCCCTCCGCCGGGAGGGAGTCCGAGGTCACCGAGGCCGCCACCGGGAAACCCCGCCTCCTCGCGGGAGGCCGGCGCCCGGGGCGGGAGACCGCCCCGCGAGGCCTCAGATCGGCGGCCAGGGGATGGCGGGCCAGTCCTTGGAGGGGAGGGGGTGCAGACCGGTGTCGAGCAGCCTGCGGACCCGCGACCAGGTGGCCTCGACCTCGTGGAGGGTAAGGAGCTCGCGCAGGCGGCGGCCGAGGCGGCCCTGCTCCAGGTCGGACTCCAGGCGGGTCAGGACGTTCATGGCCTCGCGGGACAGGGGCTTGCCGCGCCACTGCCACAGCACGGTGCGGAGCTTGTCCTCGGCCGAGAAGGAGACCCCGTGGTCGACGCC
The DNA here is from genome assembly GCF_059358815.1 of Streptosporangium nanhuense. NCBI lineage: Bacteria > Bacillati > Actinomycetota > Actinomycetes > Streptosporangiales > Streptosporangiaceae > Streptosporangium > Streptosporangium nanhuense. The sequence goes on along the minus strand of NZ_JCADBG010000015.1, from coordinate 9,991 downwards.
GTAGACGTGGCCGTCGGCGAGCGGCAGCAGGTGGCCGCCCTTGCGGTCGGCGTTGTTGACGATGGCGTCGAAGACGGCCATCCGCCGCAGCGAGGGCTGGCGGCTGCGGATCAGCACCATCAGGTCGGTCTCGGGGTCGGTGTCGATCCAGAGCTGGCACATCCCCGGGCCGAAGGGGCCGTCGCGGTAGACGGTGGGCGGCACGATCCGCCAGCCGATCGCCGCGGAGACCTCGTAGGCGGCGACCTCGCGGGCCGCCAGGGTGCCGTCGGGGAAGTCCCAGAGGGGGCGTTCGCCCCGTACCGGCTTGTACACGCAGGCCGCCGCGAGCCCGCCGAGCCGGACCGAACAGTAGAGCGTCATGTTGGTCGCCTCGACCAGGCGGCCCGCCACGTCAAGTTGGCCGTCACGGAGCAGACGCGTCGCGGTCTCGTCGTCCAGCCCCGCGGCCGGCGCCGCACTCAGCGTCGGCTCGCTCTCAGCACTCATTCGCCTCCTCCAGCAGATGAAGCGCTACTACCCCGGTAACCGTTGAGCCGCACACAAATATGCCCCTCGGCATCGAGAGGCTGGGCGCAGAGCGGGCAGGGCGGGCGCCCGGCGGCGACGAGCGCCATGGCCCGCTTGGTGAAGGCCCTCGCGGCGCCGGCGCTGATGTGCACACGCAGCACCGTGGGCTCGACGAGCGGGGACGGCTCGAACTCCTCGTCCTCGGCGACGGCCTCCTTGGCCTCGATGACCACCTGCGAGGCCTCGGAGTCCCAGGCCAGGGCCATGACGCCGACGCGGAAGTCCTCGCTGATCGGCACGTCGAGGGGGGCGTTGTCCGCCAGCGCGGCCGGGGCGACGGCGGGCACGGGGACGCTGCCCTCACCGCGTCGCAACACCTCGTCGAGCAGCTCGTCGAGGCGGTCGGCCAGCGCCGCGACCTGGAACTTCTCCAGGGCCACGGTGGTCAGCCTGCCCTGGCCCCGGGCCTGCAGGAAGAAGGTTCGTGATCCCGGTTGCCCAACGGCACCGGCCACGAACCTCTCGGGTGGATCGTAGTCGAAGACCGGCATAGCCCGACCTTACGTGGTTCCGGATCCGCCGCCGACTGCGGCATCGCTCCCGGTGGAATTTTCTCCCCCTTCCGCGCCCTCCGAACCCTCCCTGGGGCGCAATCCGGCCACATCCCCACCCAGGTCGTTGAGCCTGAGCACGAAGGGGCGCAAGGGGGTGTAGCGAATGGCGGTGAGCGACGCCGGATCAGCGGTTATCCGTTGGAACTGGTCCAGATGGAGCCCCACGGCGTCGGCCACGATGGCCTTGATCACATCCCCGTGGCTGCAGACGAGATAGACCGCCTTGGGGCCGAGGCGCTCGTTCCACTCCCTGACGGCCGTCACGGCGCGGTGCTGGACGGCGGACAGGGATTCCCCGCCGGGGAACGTCACCGCGCTCGGGTGGGCCTGCACGACGGGCCAGAGGGGGTCCTTGGCGAGCTCGGCGATCGGGCGGCCCGTCCATTCGCCGTAGCGGCACTCGCCGAAGCGCTCGTCGGTCAGCACCTCCGCCCCCGGCCGTCCTCCCGCGACCGCCTGCGCGGTCTCCTGGCAGCGCTCCAGCGGGCTGGAGACGATCGCGTCGAGCTCCAGGGTGGTCAGCCGCGCGGCGAGCGCCTCCGCCTGGGCCCGTCCCGCGTCACTGAGGTGCACGTTCGGGGTCCAGCCCGCGAGGACCGGACCGGTGAGGTGGGTAAGGCCGTGTCTGGCCAGCAACAAGGTCGTCACGCGGGCAAGTCTTGCAGCCTTCGCTCCACTACTTTTAAGTGGCCGGGCGGTAACCTGGCCGGATCATGGAGCAGCGCTATGTGGGCCGGAGCGGCTTGTCGGTGTCCCGCCTGGGACTGGGGACGATGACGTGGGGACGTGACACCGGCGCCGAGGAGGCCGCGGCGCAGCTCCGCACGTTCGCCGAGGCCGGCGGCACGCTCATCGACACCGCCGACGTCTACACCGGCGGCGACGCCGAACGGCTGCTCGGGCGGCTGCTGCGCGACTCCGTGCCGCGTTCGGAGCTGGTGCTGTCCACCAAGGCCGTGCTCACCCCCACCGGGCGCAGGCCCCGCGACGCCTCCAGGAAACACCTGGTCGCCGCGATCGACGCCTCACTGACCCGCCTGGGCGTCAACGAGGTCGACCTGTGGCAGCTGCACGCCTTCGACCCCGACGTCCCGCTGGAGGAGACCCTGGCCGCCGTCGACGCCATCGTGTCCTCGGGACGGGCCGCGTACGCCGGGGTGTGCGACTACGCGGGCTGGCAGCTGGCGACGGCCGCCGTGGGGCAGCGGGCGGTCCCCGGCAGGGTGCCGATCGTCGCGGCCCAGGTCGAGTACTCGCTCCTGGCCAGGGAGGCCGAGCGCGAGCTGATCCCCGCCGCCGAGCACGTGGGCGCGGGCGTGCTCGCCTGGTCGCCGCTCGGGCGCGGTGTCCTCACCGGGAAGTACCGGACGGGCATCCCCGCCGACTCCCGGGCCGCGACCCCGCACTTCGCCGACTTCGTCACGCCCTACCTCGACGAGCGGTGCCGCCGGGTCGTGGAGTCGGTGACGACCGCCGCCGAGGGGCTCGGCGTCTCGCCGCTGTCGGTGGCCCTGTCGTGGGTACGCGACCAGCCGGGGGTGGCCTCCGCCATCGTCGGCGCCCGCACCCACGCGCAGCTGTCCGGGGTGCTCCAGGCCGAGGATTTGTCACTGCCCGTGGAGATCAGGGAGGCGCTCGACGACGTGTCCGCGGACTGAGGCGCGGGACCGGGGAGGCTCCGGAGAGACACCGGGGAGACACAGAGGAGACACCGGCTCGGACGGCCTCCCCGGAGAACCGAACGAGAATTCGTCTCGCGTATCACTAGTCGATACCGAATGACGACTTTCCGTGGAAAAAACGAGCCTCCCTACAAAACTGTCAAACAGGTGGCAGGGGGCACCTGGATGTCGGCGAGATCTCATGGCCGGCATCCGGTCCGGGGTGAAGGAGACGAGTGCGAACTGCGATGGCGGCAGGCGTTCTGGCGCTGGCGCTGGGGGGTGGGATTCCGGCTGTCGCGATCGTTCCCGTGAGCGCCGCCCGGGCGAGCGCGCGGACGGACGACTGTGACCCCGGGGGGCTGCTGGGCACCGTGACGGGCACGGTCTGCCAGATCGTGGACGACGTCGTGCACGGCCTCACCGAGAAAGACTCCCCGAGCTCCCCCTCACCCCTGCCCTCCGGCGACGGCGCCGCCGAGGACAACTCCCGGATGCCCGCCGAGGAGGCACCCGCCGAGACGGAGACCGCGGAGACCTCGACGACCCCGGAGACCTCGGCACCGGCCCCCTCCTCCTCCAGGACCCCGTCGGGGAAGAGGCCGTCCGACACGAAGGACGAGGAGAGGTCCTCCGGCGACACTCAGACGTCCCAGCCCCAGGGCCCCGCCGACGCCTGCCGGTCCGTGGCCTCCTCCAAGTGCGCCGACCCGTCGGTGGCCCTCCTCACCCAGGATCCGCAGCAGCCGGGTGTCTCCACGCAGACGCCCTCGCCCAAGGCCTCGCCGACCCCCAGCCCGTCGGCGACGCCCTCGGCCGACCCCTCGCGGGAGCAGGGTGTCGCCCCGGTGCGGAAGAGCCCGGTTCCGGTGCCGACCGACCGGGTGCCGTTTCCCGTGCCCCACCCGGAGAACAGGACGCTCACGACCGACGTGGGCGAGCCGGTGACCCCCAGGCCGTCGTCGCCCGTGGTCGACGCCGAGGCGCCCCGGGTGGAGCTGCTGTGGCCCGCCCCGCTGATGCAGGAGCTCCAGCGGCAGATGCCGCGGGCGCGGCCGGTGACCCCCACCCGGTCGTCCGACACGGCGAGCACCGTGCTCACCACGGCGGTGCTCGTCTCGGCCATCCTCGCGGTCCGCCTGCTGTACAGCAGGCGCAAGGTCAGGGAGTCGATACCGTTCGAGCCCGCTCCGCCGGGACACCACCGGGTGGCCTGACCGCGCCGCCACCGCCCCTGATCCTCGCCTGATCTTCGACTGGTCCTCGGCCCGGTCGTTCCGTGAACGCCCACGGCTCACCCCGGCCGGCCGCCGGCCCGCCGGGGTGGGGGCGGCTCAGCCTCCGATGGCGTGGACGCCGCCGTCGACGTGGACGATCTCGCCGGTCGTGGCGGGGAACCAGTCGGACAGCAGCGCGACGCACGCCTTGGCCGCCGGGATCGAGTCGTTGATGTCCCAGCCGAGGGGGGCCTTGGCGGGCCAGCTCTCCTCGAACTCGACGAAGCCGGGGATGCTCCTGGCGGCCATGGTCCTGATCGGGCCCGCGGCGACGAGGTTGACCCGGACGCCGTGCTTGCCGAGGTCGCGGGCCAGATAGCGGGAGCAGGACTCCAGGCCGGCCTTGGCCACGCCCATCCAGTCGTACACCGGCCAGGCCTTCGTGGCGTCGAAGTCGAGGCCGACGATCGCGCCGCCCTCCTTCATGAGCGGGAGCGCGGCCACCGCGAGCGACTTGAACGAGTACGTGGAGACCTGGACCGCGGTCGCCACGTCCTCCCAGGAGGTGTTCAGGAAGTTGCCGCCCAGGGCGGTCTGCGGCGCGAAGCCGATGGCGTGCACCACGCCGTCCAGGCCGTCGAGGTGCTCGCCGACCCGGTCGGCCAGGGAGTCGAGGTGCTCGGTGTTGGTGACGTCGAGCTCCAGCACGGGGGGCGGCTCCGGCAGGCGCTTGGCGATGCGCTCGACCAGGCTGAGCCGGCCGAACCCGGTGAGCACGATCTGCGCGCCCTCCTCCTGGGCCAGCTTGGCCACCGAGAAGGCGATGGAGGCGTCGGTGAGCACCCCGGTGACGAGGAGCCGCTTTCCTTCGAGAATTCCCACGTCAGTGCCCCATTCCCAGGCCGCCGTCGACGGGGATGACGGCCCCCGTGATGTAGGCGGCGTCCTCGCCGGCCAGGAACCTGACCACGCGCGCGATCTCCTCCGGGGCGGCGTATCGGCCCAGGGGGATGTTCTTCCTGATCTGCTCCTGGTAGGCCTCGTCGAGCTCGGCCGTCATGTCGGTCTCCACGAAGCCGGGGGCGACCACGTTGACGGTGATGTTGCGCGAGCCCAGCTCCCTGGCGGCCGACCGGGCGAAGCCGATCATGCCCGCCTTGGAGGCGGCGTAGTTGCTCTGCCCCGCCGAGCCGAGCATGGCGACCACCGAGGAGATCAGCACGATGCGCCCGCGCTTGAGCCGCAGCATGCCGCGGGTGGCGCGCTTGGCGACCCGGTAGGCGCCGGTCAGGTTGGCGTCGATGACGTCGGTGAAGGTGTCCTCCTTCATCATCGGCAACAGCGTGTCCCTGGTGATGCCCGCGTTGGCGACGAGCACCTCGACCGGGCCGTACTCGGCCTCGACCTTCGCGAAGGCGGCGTCCACGTCGGCCGTGCTGGTCACGTCGCAGCGCACGCCGAACAGGCCCTCGGGAGGCTGGCCGGAACGGTAGGTGACGGCGACGTCGTCGCCTGCCTGGGCGAGTTCGCGGGCGATCGCGAGGCCGATTCCACGATTGCCGCCGGTTACGAGAACAGATCGAGCCATGGTCAGACGATAACGGCTACCGGGGGGTAACCGTCTTGTCCGGGAGGGACAAGATCACAGGGTTAGGATCGTCGACATGCGCCAGATCGACTCCGACTTCCTCGCCCTGCCTCTGCGCCGGCTGGCGGACGCGGCCCTGCAGCGCGCCCGTGACCTGGGCGCCGAGCACGCCGACTTCCGGCTGGAGCGCATCCGCGGGGAGACCCTGCGCCTCTCCGACGCCGCGTTGGAAGGTTCCATCGACGCCGACACCCTCGGTTACGCCGTACGGGTCGTCAAGGACGGCACCTGGGGCTTCGCCGGGGGTGTCGAGCTCACCCCCGAGGCGGCCGTCAGGGTCGCCGAGCAGGCGGTGGAGGTGGCGGTCGTCTCCGCGGCGGTCAACCGCGAGCCCGTCGAGCTGGCCCCCGAGGCGGTCCACTCCGACGTCACCTGGGTCTCCTCCTACGAGGTCGACCCGTTCGAGGTGCCGATGCGCGACAAGGCGGCGCTGCTCGCCGACTGGTCGGGCGCCCTGCTGAGGGATCCCGGGGTGGACCACGTCCAGGCGTCGCTGATGCAGGTCAAGGAGCAGAAGTTCTACGCCGACACGGCCGGGACCTCCACCACGCAGCAGCGGGTGCGCGTCCACCCCCAGCTGAAGGCGACCAGGGTGCTGGAGGGCCGCTTCGACTCGATGCGGACCCTCGCCCCGCCCGTCGGCCGGGGGTACGAATACCTCACCGGCACCGGCTGGGACTTCCCCAAGGAGCTGGCGCGCATCCCCGAGCTGCTGGAGGAGAAGCTCCGCGCCCCCTCCGTCGAGGCGGGGCTGTACGACCTGGTGATCGACCCGTCGAACCTGTGGCTGACGATCCACGAGTCGATCGGGCACGCCACCGAGCTCGACCGCGCCCTCGGCTACGAGGCGGCGTACGCCGGAACGAGTTTCGCCACCTTCGACCAGCTCGGCACGCTGGTGTACGGCTCCGAGCTGATGAACGTGACCGGCGACCGCACCGTCGAGCACGGCCTGTCCACGATCGGCTACGACGACGAGGGGGTGGCGACCAGGGAGTTCGACATCGTCTCCGACGGCGTCCTGGTCGGCTACCAGCTCGACCGGCGGATGGCGTTGCTGAAGGGCCTGGGCGCCTCCAACGGCTGCGCCTTCGCCGACTCCCCCGGCCACACCCCGATCCAGCGGATGGCCAACGTGTCGCTGCGCCCGGCGCCCGGCGGCCCCACCACCGAGGAGCTGATCTCCGGCGTCGACCGGGGCGTCTACGTGGTGGGCGACAGGAGCTGGTCCATCGACATGCAGCGCTACAACTTCCAGTTCACCGGTGAGCGGTTCTACCTGATCGAGAACGGCAGGCTCGCCGGGCAGCTGCGCGACGTCGCCTACCAGGCCACGACGACCGACTTCTGGCGGTCGATGGCGGCGGTCGGCGGGCCGCAGACGTACGTGCTGGGCGGGGCGTTCAACTGCGGCAAGGGGCAGCCGGGCCAGGTCGCGCCGGTCAGCCACGGCTGCCCGTCGGCGCTCTTCCGCGGGGTGCGCGTCCTCAACACCGTCCAGGAGAGTGGCAGTTGAGCACGTACGACGAGCGGGTGGCGGAAGGCGCCGGCCGAGAGGTCCGGCGGGAGAGGAACGGGATGACCCCTCAGGAGATGATCGAGAAGGCCCTCGAGCTCTCCACGGCCGACGACAACGTCGTGATCGTGGACGAGACGTCGAGCGCCAACCTGCGCTTCGCTGGCAACACCCTCACCACCAACGGCGTGTCCCGTTCCGCGCAGCTGACGGTGATCTCCATCGTGGGCCGCGGCGTGGGCGTGGTGTCGCGGGCGGCGGTCCGTCCCGAGCAGCTCGACGACATCGTCGCGGCCGCCGACCACGCCGCCGAGGACGCGCGGCCGTCCGAGGACGCCCGGCCGCTGCTGGAGGCCACCCGCTCCGACGACTGGGACGCCCCCGCCGAGGCGACCTCGATCGGGGTGTTCGCCACCTTCGCCCCCGCCCTGGGCGAGACCTTCGCCACGGCCGAGGCGGGCGGGCGCAGGCTGTACGGGTTCGCCGAGCACACCGTCACGACGACCTTCGTGGGCACCTCGACCGGCACCCGGCTGCGGCACACCCAGCCCACCGGCCGCCTGGAGCTCAACGCCAAGTCCCCCGACATGAGGCGCTCGGCGTGGACCGGCGTGTCCACCCGCGACTTCGCCGACGTCGACGTGGCGGCCCTGGACGCCTCGCTGGCCCAGCGCCTGGAGTGGGCGAGGAACCGCGTCGAGCTGCCCGCGGGCCGCTACGAGACGCTGCTGCCGCCGACGGCCGTGGCCGACCTGATGACGTACCTCTACTGGACGGCCGGAGCGCGCGACGCCCTGGAGGGGCGCACGGTCTTCTCCAGGCCCGGTGGCGGCACCCGCGTGGGCGACGTCCTCTCCGAGCTGCCGGTCCGCCTGTACGGCGACCCCTCGGCGCCGGGCGTCGAGTGCCCGCCGTTCGTGGTGGCGCACGCCTCCGGCCGGGAGAACTCGGTGTTCGACAACGGGCTGCCGCTGGGGCCCACCGACTGGATCTCCGGCGGCAGGCTGGCCAACCTGCTGCAGACCCGGCACTCGGCCGAGCTGACCGGCCTGCCGGTGACCCCGGCCGTGGACAACCTGATCATGCGGGGGCCCGAGGGCGGGCGGTCGCTGGAGGAGATGATCGCCTCCACCGGGCGCGGCCTGCTGCTCACCTGCCTGTGGTACATCCGCGAGGTCGACCCGCAGACGCTGCTGCTGACCGGGCTGACCCGCGACGGCGTCTACCTGGTGGAGAACGGCGAGGTCGTGGGCGAGGTGAACAACTTCCGCTTCAACGAGAGCCCGGTGGACCTGCTCCGGCGCCTCACCGAGATCGGCGCCTCCGAGCAGACCCTGCCGCGCGAGTGGAGCGACTACTTCAACCGCGCGATCATGCCTCCGATCCGGGTGCCCGACTTCAACATGTCGACGGTGAGCCAGGCCAGCTAGCCCCTTGCCCGGTACGGGCCGTCCGGCGCCGGGCGGGCCGGAGGAGAGGACGCGCCGCGTCCGTCTCCGCCCGGCCGGGTGCTCAGCGCTGGACGAGCGGGATGGTGTGCACGGTCTCCCAGCGTTGGCCGGCCACCACGCGGGCGGTGGCGTCGGTGAGGTCGTAGACGACCGACCAGCGGGTGTGCGCCTGGGCCACCCGCCGCAGCAGGCCCATCGCGCCGCGCCAGTCGCGGGTGGCGGGCAGCCCCTCGGCGAGCGTGCGGTAGCGGTGGTCGGCCCGGCGCTGGGCGGCGGAGGTGCCCGTCATGCCGAAGTTGGTGAGCATCCGGTCGTCGATGACGTTGAGCCTGCCCCCGGCGTACTCCACGACGGCCGACTTGCCCGCCGCGTCGGCGATGAGGTAGTGGATCTGCGGCCCGATCGTGAAGTCGACGTCGTAGCGGCGCATGATCGCCAGTGCCTCGTCCACGGTCGCGGCCTTGTCGAGCATGATCCTGATGACGCGGACGCTGGTGATGTCGGGGCGGTCGGGAGAGCGGGCGGGCAGCCCGCCCTCGGGCGAGGTGGCCATCCCGATCGCCAGGCCCTTCTCGTTGACCCCGTCGTAGGGGGCGAGCACCGCGTGGGCCATCCTGCGGCGGTCGGGCGCGGCGGACAGGTCCGGCGGGCCGGAGCCTCCCATCAGGTGGAACAGGTCGACGACGGAGACCGAGGCGTAGCCGTCCGGCGGGTCGGCGTGCACGATCAGCGCCGGGTTGGGGTCCCAGTCGAAGTTGCGGCCGAACAGCGGCCGGTCACCGCCCAGGGCGAACAGGGAACAGGCCCAGCCGTCGGCCCGTCCCGCCAGCTCCTCATCCCCTAAGGGCGCCTCGCGGTCGTACGACCCGTGGTAGGTCATCTCGTACAGCGGCAGGTCGTCGATCTTGCGGAGACTGCCGACCGTCCGCGCGACGTCGGCGGCGCTCTGGCGCAGCAGGGGCTCCTCCTCGGCCCCGGCTCGCGACGCGACAGCCGTGGGCGCGGTGATCGTGGGCGTCGCGGTCGTGGACGCGTCGAGCGTGGGCGTGGCTCGCGGGGCGACGGCGGTGGCAGTGGGCGCGGCGGCGGGCGGGGGTGCGGACACAGGGGCGGACACGGGGGCGGACACGGGGGGCGCGCCGCCCGCCGGGGCGGCGCAGCCAGCCGGGAGGATCACCGCCGCGGCCAGCGCGGCCCGCATCACCGCCCCCGTCCCCGTGCCGCGCGGCCGTCCCGCCCTCGCGGCCCGGATCTCTTCCATGCCCGCAGTCTGCGGCACCGGGCACCCGTCGTACAGGCTCACTGGTGCACCATCGTCTTGTCGGCAGTTGAAAGACCGCCGATGCACCCCAGGTGCCGCCGGATCACCGCCCT
>NZ_JCADBG010000147.1:0-501 GCF_059358815.1 Streptosporangium nanhuense | reverse complement strand
CACCGGCGGCGCACCCGTCCCCGAGAACGCCGTATCCACCACACCCACAGCGGTCAACGTCGCGTTACCGGAGTTGACCACCAGATAGGAGTAAGTGATCGTCGCACCCGCCGCCACCACCGAACTCGGCGACGCCGTCTTCAACACCGCCAAACTGGGAACCGGAGCAGCCGTCACCGTCGCCGTCGACGCGGCCGAGGTGACCGGCGGGCCCACCGGCGGCGTCCCCGACGCGACCGCCGTGTTCACGATCACACCCGCGTCCACATCCGCCTGCGTCGTCACATAAGTGCTCGTACAGGTGGTCGAAGCCTGCGGCGCCAACGTCGCCACCGGACACGTCACCACCGGAGGCGCACCCGAACCCGAGAACGCCGTATCCGTCACACCCACACCCGTCAACGTCGCGTTACCGGTGTTGACCACCAGATAGGAGTAAGTGATCGTCGCACCCGCCGCCACCACCGAACTCGGCGACGCCGTCTTCAACACCGCCAGACT
>NZ_JCADBG010000146.1:0-512 GCF_059358815.1 Streptosporangium nanhuense | reverse complement strand
ACCGCGCCGTTGCGCGCCAGCACGCGGCCGTCCACCCTCACCCCGGTGGTCACCGTGATCGAGGTCAACGCCAGCACGTTGCCGGCCAACCGGGAATTGGTCCCCAACGTGGCCGAACTACCGACCTGCCAGAAGACGTTGCGCGCCTGAGCACCACCGGTCAACGTCACCGCACTGGCCGAAGCGGTGATGAGCGTGGACGCCGCCTGGAAGACGAACACCGCGTTCGCATCCCCTTGAGCGTCCAAGGTCAGCGTGCCGGTGATACCGAACGTCCCCGCCGCGGAGTTGTACACCCCCGGCCCCACCGTGGTCCCGCCCAGCTCCGTGCCCACCGTGGCCGTGGGCGTACGCGAGGCCGCATCCGTGTAAGCGGCCACCAGATCGGCCTTGGCCTGAACCGCCACCGCATCTGCCGCGTGCGTCACACCGTTCACCACACCCGGCGGAAACCCCGTCACCGCCGTCCCCGGACTCAACCCCAGATCACCCGTGACCACCGTGGCACCGGT
>NZ_JCADBG010000145.1:0-515 GCF_059358815.1 Streptosporangium nanhuense | reverse complement strand
AAGGCGTGCGGCGCGGCGCACGCCCGCTTCATGTGGGGGCTGGACCTGTTCGCCCGGATGCGCGGCCACTATCTGCGGGCCAGGCGGGAGGCGGGGGCCACCACCGACGCGCTCGGGCAGTGGCTGGGGCTGCACTCCAGGCGCCTGGGGGTCCCGTTCTCGGAGGACCTGACGACCGGGCACTTCACGATCGACTACACCCCGACCTCGCTACGGCTGGATGTGCCGCTCACCTACCTGCCGCTGCGCTACATCCCCTACAACGGCACCGCCGTCGTCCCACCCTGGCTGCACACCCCACCGACCAAACCCCGCGTCTGCCTCACCCTGGGCACCTCGGCCACCGAACGCCTCGACGGCTACTCCATCGACGTCCAGGACATCCTCACCCACCTCGCCGACCTCGACATCGAAGTCGTCGCCACCCTGCCGGAAAAGCAGCAGGCCGAACTCCACCACGTCCCGGCCAACACCCGCCTGGTCTCCTTCGTCCCCCTGCACGCCCTCGCCCCCAC
>NZ_JCADBG010000144.1:0-521 GCF_059358815.1 Streptosporangium nanhuense | reverse complement strand
TGACGGCCGGTGGCGGCGGGCACGGCGATCCGCGCGAGCGCGACCCCGACCTGGTCCGCCGCGACGTCGCCGAGGGCTACGTCTCTCCCGAAGCGGCCCGCGGGACCTACGGGATCGACGATGTCTGAGCACCCCACCGTCCCCGCGCCGCCGGGCCTCGACACCCCCGGAACCCCGGCCCCGGGAAGGGGCGCAAGCCTCGCGGGCGAGGGGCGTGTCCCGGTGGACGGCGCGACGGTCGAGGTGGTGCGCAGCCATCTCGCCTCGGCCGCCGAGGAGATGCGGGCCACGCTCGTCCGTACCGCCTTCAACCCCGTCATCTACGAGGTCTTCGACTTCGGCGTCTCCGTCTACGACGCGGACCTGCGCCTGGTCGCCGAGTCGACCGGGCTGAGCCGTTTCCTCGGCGCCAACGACTACTCCATCCGCAAGGGTGTGGAGTACGTGGGGCGGGAGAATCTGCGTCCGGGTGATGTGGTGTTGCTGAATTATCCGTATTGGAACGCGGCGCATTCGTATGA
>NZ_JCADBG010000143.1:0-537 GCF_059358815.1 Streptosporangium nanhuense | reverse complement strand
ATCGACACCTCGCCCTCGCGGCCCGCCAGCAGGGCCGCGACCTCCTCCTCCGACGCCCGCACCGACACCATCGCCCCACCGACCGGCAACCCCTGCATCAACCGCGCCCGACCCGCCACCAGGGCGCACGCATCGCCCAGGGACAACACCCCGGCCACATGGGCGGCAGCGATCTCCCCGACCGAATGACCCGCCAGCACCCCCGGCTTCACACCCCACGAAGACACCAACCGAAACAGCGCCACCTCCAGCGCGAACAACGCCGGCTGCGCCCACCCCGTCTGATCCAACGCCTCCGCCCGCTCGCCGAACAGCACCTCACGCAACGACCCCTCAAGCAGCGGATCCAGCTCGGCGATCACTTCGTCCAAGGCCTCGGCGAACACCGGGAACCGCTCGTACAGCTCACGGCCCATCCCGGCCCGCTGGCTGCCCTGACCGGTGAACAACACCGCCAGCTTGGGCTCGTCCCCGGCCACCCCGCGCACCACACCCGCACCCGGCAGCTCCTCGGCGACGGCTCGCAGCCCGGCCAGC
>NZ_JCADBG010000142.1:0-537 GCF_059358815.1 Streptosporangium nanhuense | reverse complement strand
TCCGCTGACGGCGGTTGTTCACACCGCGGGTGTGCTCGCCGATGGGACGATCCCGTCGTTGACGCCTGAGCGGTTGGGGACGGTGCTGCGGCCGAAGGTGGATGCGGTCTGGCATCTGCATGAGCTGACCCGGGGCTTGGACCTGGCGGCGTTCGTTGTGTATTCGTCGCTGTCGGGTGTCATGGGCTCGGCAGGGCAGGGCAACTACGCCGCGGCCAACGCCTTCCTGGACGCGCTGGCCCAGTACCGGCGCGCCGAAGGACTGCCCGCGCTCTCGCTGGCCTGGGGTGCCTGGAGCCAGGACACCGGGATGACCGGCACGCTGAGCGACGCCGACGTGCGCAGGATGGCGCGGGCAGGAATGCCTTCACTGTCGGTGGAGCAGGGCCTGGCACTGTTCGACGCCGCCGGCCGGGCGGCCCGGCCGGTGGTGATCCCGTTCCGGCTGGATCTGGCGGTACTGCGTGCCTACGGTGAGGTGCCGGCGTTGTTGCGGGGTCTGGTGCGTGGTGGTCGGCGCTCGGCGGCGTCCGGTGC
>NZ_JCADBG010000141.1:0-543 GCF_059358815.1 Streptosporangium nanhuense | reverse complement strand
CCCGCGTCGTCCGGAGGTGACGTGCCGGGGTTCATGATGGTCGGGATCCACCCGGAGACCGGGCAGATGTTCGCGGTAAGCAACAACGACCCGGTCGGCTGGGGCGCCACCCCCTCCCACGACGGCATGAACGCCGCCAACCACCTGTGCCAGACCCAGGCCCGCAACACCCCCGTCGAGGTCCTGGAGGCGAAGACCGGGATGTTCTTCGAGCGGGTGGAGATGCGTGAGGACTCCGGGGGCGCGGGGCGGTTCCGGGGCGGGGTGGGGTTGCGGCGTGACATCCGGTTCGTCGTGCCGGGGGAGTTCCTGTCGGTGATCAAGAAGACGCGGTCGCGGCCCTGGGCGCTGGAGGGCGGGCTGGAGCCCGAGCCGAACCAGGTGGTGGTCTTTCCCGGCACCGAGCGCGAGCACCGGGTGAGCACGAAGCGGACCAGGGTGGAGATCGGGGACCGGGTCACGTTGCTGACGGCCGGTGGCGGCGGGCACGGCGATCCGCGCGAGCGCGACCCCGACCTGGTCCGCCGCGACGTCGCCGAGGGC
>NZ_JCADBG010000140.1:0-546 GCF_059358815.1 Streptosporangium nanhuense | reverse complement strand
CACCGACTCCGACTACGACCGCGAGAAGCTCCAGGAGCGTCTGGCGAAGCTGGCCGGCGGCGTGGCCGTCATCAAGGCCGGTGCCGCCACCGAGGTCGAGCTCAAGGAGCGCAAGCACCGCATCGAGGACGCCGTGCGTAACGCCAAGGCGGCCGTCGAGGAGGGCATCGTCCCCGGCGGTGGCGTGGCGCTGCTGCAGGCCGGCGCCAAGGCCTTCGACAAGCTGGAGCTGTTCGGCGACGAGGCCACCGGTGCCGCGATCGTCAAGAAGGCGCTGGAGGAGCCGCTCAAGCAGATCGCGGTCAACGCCGGTCTTGAGGGTGGCGTCGTCGTGGAGAAGGTGCGCAACCTTCCCGCGGGTGAGGGCCTCAACGCCGCCACCGGCGAGTACGTCAACCTGTTCGAGACGGGCATCATCGACCCGGCCAAGGTGACGCGTTCGGCGCTGCAGAACGCGGCGTCCATCGCGGCGCTGTTCCTCACCACCGAGGCCGTCATCGCCGAGAAGCCCGAGAAGGCCGGAGCCGCCCCCGCCATGCCCGGCGG
>NZ_JCADBG010000014.1:0-279557 GCF_059358815.1 Streptosporangium nanhuense | reverse complement strand
GATAGGCTGGAAGTGGAAGCGCAGTAATGTGTGGAGCTGACCAGTACTAATAGGCCGAGGACTTGACCACAAAGCAACTTTTGCTCGCGTCCACTACGCAATTCTGAGACAACAAACAGTAGGTGTTTGTGTGTTTCATAGGGTTACGGCGGTTATGGCGAAGGGGAAACACCCGGTTACATTCCGAACCCGGAAGTTAAGCTCTTCAGCGCCGATGGTACTGCACCGGGGACGGTGTGGGAGAGTAGGTCACCGCCGGACAATCTTTTATGAGGGCCCCCACCGTTTGGTGGGGGCCCTCATGCTTTTCCGGAGCCTTTTCTGTGGTGTCTGGATCTTTTCAACAGGGGGCTTCCGCCGTGGGTGGGGGCCTTTTTCGCGTTACGGAGGAACCTCGGACGGTGAGTGAGAGAGTTCCTGCTCACGGGGTGGGAAATCGAAAGGTTTCCCGGCCCGGGAAGAGGCCCCCTGAAGAAGGGGGCTACCGTCCGACGTTGGGCTTTTCGTGTTCCATTCCCTGTGTCGGCCGGTGGAGGTCCACTGGGTTTCGAGGAGGGCTTTCCCGTGTCATGAGCCTCGTCTTCCATGGCTTCCGTACCGGTATGGCCGCCGTGTTTGGGAATCCCGTCCTGTGGAGTTTTATGGGTTGCGGGGTCCGCGTTGCACCAGCCTTTACGGCCCTGTCCGGGACCCGCCCAGGACGTCAGTAGGGTGGAGACGTGGACTATCGAGCGGTTGAACAAGCGATCATGCAACGTGGTGTCGAGTGGAACTTCGAGCCCAGCCTCGACAGGATCGCCGCGCTCGTGGATCTGCTCGGCTCTCCGCAGCACTCCTATCCCGTCGTGCACGTGGCCGGCACGAACGGCAAGTCGAGTACGACACGGATGATCGAAGCACTCCTGCGCGAGCGCAACCTGAGGGTCGGCCGGTTCACCAGCCCTCACCTCGTCTCCATGCGTGAGCGCATCAGCGTGGACGGCGTCCCGCTCAGCGAGGAGCGCTTCGTCGAGGTGTACGAGGACATCGCGCCCTACCTGGAGATGGTCGACGCCCAGGGGCGGAGGCTCTCCTTCTTCGAGACCCTCACCGCGATGGCGTTCGCCGCCTTCGCCGACGCCCCGGTGGACGTCGCGGTCATCGAGACCGGAATGGGGGGCATCACCGACGCCACCAACGTCGCCGACGGTGTCGTGGCGGTCATCACGCCCATCTCCCTCGACCACGTCGACTACCTCGGGCCCGACGTCGAGACGATCGCCGGGGAGAAGGCCGGCATCATCAAACCCGGGGCGACCGCGGTGCTCGCCCAGCAGGAGCTCTCCGCGGCCTCGGTGCTGATGAGGCAGGCGGCCGACACCGGTGCCACCGTGGCGCGTGAGGGGCTGGAGTTCGGGGTGCTGAGCAGGGAGCTCGCCATCGGCGGGCAGCTGCTCCGGCTCAAGGGGCTCAAGGGGACGTACGAGGACGTCCTGCTTCCCCTGTACGGCGCCCATCAGGCGAGCAACGCCGCCTGCGCGCTGGCCGCGGCGGAGGCTCTGACGGGAGGGGATGAGCCTCTCGACGAGGAGCTGGTGCGGCAGGCGTTCTCGCGGGTGAGCTCGCCGGGCAGGCTCGAGGTGGTTCGCCGGGGGCCCACGGTGGTCGTCGACGCCGCGCACAACCCCGCGGGGATACGGGCCACCCTGGACGCCGTACAGGAGTCCTTCGACTTCGCGAAGCTCATCGGCGTGGTGGCGGTGTTCGAGGACAAGGACGTCCAGGGCATCCTGGAGCTGCTGGAACCGATGATGGACGAGATCGTGGTGACCAGGAACTCCTCGCCGAGGTCCATGGACGTGGACGATCTCGCCGCGCTGGCCGAGGAGATCTTCGGCCTCGACCGGGTGTACCAGGTCGAGAGGCTGGACAGTGCGATCGACCGGGCGATCGGCCTGGTCGACGCCCTGGGCGAGTTCAGCGGGGCCGGGGTGCTGATCACCGGGTCGGTGGTGACCGCCGGCGACGCCCGGCTCCTGCTCAGGGCGGACGAGGCGCAGTGAGCGGACGGATGCAGTGAGCGGACGAGACGCGGTGAACGGGCGGAAGAGGCCGGCTGGAGGCAACGCGCCTAGCGGGCCGGTCTTGGTGAGTGGACGAAACGCAGTGAGCGGACAAGTCGGGACGAGCCGGCCGGGTACAACGGGCGGGATGCGGCCGAGGCGACTCTGGAGGAGCGAAAAATGATCACGGTCACTCCGGGGATGAGGCGTCTCTGTGCCAGCGTGCTCGGCATGGAGGCCATAGTCGTCGGTCTGTTCACGCCGGTCGCGATCAACATCCAGGGGATCGAACCGGCCGTCGCGGCCACCGTCGGCCTTGGCCTGGCGTTCCTCTGCGTGGTGGTGATCGGCCTGCTCAAGAGGCCTTTCGCCTACATCGCGGGGAGCGTGATCCAGGTGCTCGCCATCGCGTCCGGCCTCATGGTCCCGACCATGTTCCTCCTCGGCGTGGTCTTCGCCGCGCTGTGGATCACAGCGATATTCGTCGCTCGCCGTGTCGAGGGCGTGACTTCTCGCTAAAGTCGGCCAACATGGCCGTCCCTCCCATCCAGCCGACTCGGGCGGTGTCCACCGGGCCCACGGGCCTGGTGCGCGCACTCCGTGTCTCCCTGATGCTCGACGTCGTCCTCGGACTGCTCGTCGCGGTAGTGCTGCCGCTGGCGATCGTCGCCATCCCCAACACCATCTCCGTGGTCGCCGCCCTCCTGCCGCCGGACGTCTCGCAGATAGCGATGATCAGGGCGCACGGGCTGGCGCTTCCCGCGATGGTCCTGACCGTGCCGGTGGCGGCGGTGGCCGTGCACCGGACGAGGGCGGCCCCGATGATGGTCGCGGGGCTGACCCTGCTCGCCCTCGCCGACGCCGCCGGCGGGTACGCCGGGTCGACGGCGCTGGTGGGGGTCCTGCGGGTCCTGCACGGGATCGGCGCTGGCCTGCTGGTCCCGGCCACCTTGATGGCCGTGTGGGGGCGTTCGGTGCTCCTGCGGGCCGTGTGGGCGGCGGCGCTGACGGCGAGCCTCCTGGCCGCCCAGGCGCTCGCCCTGTGGCCCCTTGACCAGGTCGACTCCTGGCGCGTCACCCTGCAGCCGTACCCGATGCTCACCGGGGTCGCGCTCGTGCTCGCCGCGCTCTACCTGGTGCTGTGGCTGAAGGAGGGCGAGAGCGGCGGTCCGGTGCGGGCCGTCGCGGAGCGCGGGCGCACGCTGTGGGTGGTCGTGCCCGCCGTGGGCGTCGCGGCCCTCGCCCTGGGCAGCACGTTCGACTGGTCGCCGAGCCTGGTGATCCGCGCGGCGCTGGTGTCCGTCCTCGCCCTGCTGGCCCTGGCCTCGTTCGGCGCCTCGAAGGGGGCCGTGGGCCGGGCGCCGGCGTACGCGATGGTCGCGGTCGGCGTCGTCGCCCTGCCGACCGCCGCCCAGATCACCTACGTGGAACTCGGCGGGCTGGGAGGTCCCGGCCTGTCCGGCCTGTGGCCGGCCTTCGTGATCGCCGCGCTGGTGGGTCTCCTGTCCGCCGCGCTGGCGAACCGGCTGGGTCACGCGGCCATGCCCATGGTCACCGCGGGCGGGCTCGTGGTGATGGTCGCGGGCCTGTGCGCCGTGCGGTTGTTCCTTCCCGCCCCCGGCGGGCTTCCGCTGATCCTTCCGTTCGCGCTGCTCGCGGGCGGCGCCTCGGTGGCGCTCACCGGCGCGCTGCGCTCCTGCGGCGAGGGGGCCGCGCTCCTGGCGCTGTCGCTGTTCTTCCCCGCGGTGCTCGTGGGATTCCTGCTGGGCAGCGGTGTCCAGGTCACCCGCCTGGAGGAGGCCACGAGCCCGCAGGCGCTGGTCGACGGGTTCGTGGACGCCCTGCACCTGTGGGCGCTGATCGGTGGCGGCGTGGTGCTCGTGGTGATCGTGCTCGGCGCCGTCCTGGCCCGCCTCCTGCCCGGCGCCCCGGCGAGCGCGCGCGACACCCGGTACACGCGCGACACCCCGGCCGGTACGGCCGTCGCCTCGCCCGGCGCGGGTTCCGCCTCCGGGCTGGTGCCCTCCCCGGCGGGGGAGGTCGATCTCACCGGTGGCGCTTGGCCGGCCGCCACGACATCGGGCCCTCCGAAACATGCCGGGTCCTCCAAGCAGACCACCCGGACCGGCGAGACCGGGCAGAGCAAGCGGGCCGGGCAGCCGGAACGCGATGGGCAGGCCGGGCAGGTGAGACACGCGGTGGTGCGGCCGCGCCCCGAGGCCGAGGCCACGTCACCGCCGCAGGCCCGTCCGGATCGCGAGGCCGGGTCCAGGGCGGAGAGCGAGTCCGTGACCGTCACCGGAGGCGGGCACGGGGCGGGTGCGGGCGGGTGGCCCAGGCCCCGGCACGAGCCCGACCGCGTCCCCGAGCGCGACCCCGAGCCGGAGACGGAGACCGAGCCGGAGAAGGTCGTCGCGCCGCCCGTGGTGGTGCCGCCGCCCGCGCCCTCGCCCGAGGACGATCCGAGGAGCGGGCCCGCCCTCCAGTGACCTCGCCGACCACGGGGAGTCGCGGTCCTCATCGCCCCTACGAGGGGTCGCAACCGTGAAGGACGGTAAACTTCGCGCGATTACCGCAGTCCGCGACCCATACATGTTCAAAGGAGAACTTCAGTGTCCGAGCGCACCCTTGTCCTGATCAAGCCCGATGGTGTGGCACGTGGCCTCATCGGCGACGTGATCGCCCGTGTCGAGCGCAAGGGTCTGAAGGTCGTGGCGCTGGAGCTGCGCACCCTGGACGTCGACACCGCCAAGACGCACTACGCCGAGCACTCCGAGCGGCCGTTCTTCGGCGAGCTGGTGGAGTTCATCACCTCCGGCCCGCTGGTCGCGCTGGTGCTCGAGGGTCCGCGCGCCATCGAGGCCTTCCGCGGCCTCGCCGGCCTCACCGACCCCGTCAAGTCCGCGCCCGGCACCATCCGCGGCGACCACGCCCTGGAGATCGGCGAGAACGTCGTCCACGGCTCCGACTCTCCCGAGTCCGCCGCGAGGGAGATCAAGATCTTCTTCCCGAACCGCTTCTAAACGCACGCTTTCGCCGCGTTTGCCCGGCCCCGCCGTCCTTGTGGGCGGCGGGGCCGCGCGTGTTCGGCCAACCCAAGATTTTGCTGCGGCAGGCCGCCTCATTGCGCTCAATGGTGGGTACGTCACGTTACGATTCGAGTGCGTTCCGTAGTTTTCGCCGACGACCTGACGGAAGGAGGCCGGCCTTCCTCATGGGCAGCAATCTTGCTTTTCTGGGCCGCGACATGGCGGTCGACCTCGGCACCGCGAACACCCTCGTGTACGTGCGAGGTCGCGGGATCGTGCTCAACGAGCCGTCCGTCGTGGCGATCAACACCGCGACGGGGAAGATCGTGGCTGTTGGCATCGAGGCCAAGCGGATGATAGGCCGCACGCCCGGCAACATCGTGGCCATCCGCCCGCTCAAGGACGGTGTCATCGCCGACTTCGACGTCACCGAGCGCATGCTGCGCTACTTCATCCAGCGGGTGCACAAGCGCCGCCACTTCGCCAAGCCGCGCATCATCATCGCCGTGCCGAGCGGGATCACCGGGGTCGAGCAGCGAGCGGTCAAGGAGGCCGGCTACCAGGCCGGCGCGCGCAGGGTCTACATCGTCGAGGAGCCCATGGCCGCCGCGATCGGCGCCGGGCTCCCGGTGCACGAGCCCACCGGCAACATGGTGATCGACATAGGGGGTGGCACCACCGAGGTGGCGATCATCTCGATGGGTGGCGTGGTCACCAGCCAGTCGATCCGGGTGGGCGGTGACGAGATGGACCAGGCGATCATCGCCTTCGCCAAGAAGGAGCACTCGCTCATGCTCGGCGAGCGCACGGCGGAGGAGATCAAGATGGCCATCGGCTCCGCGTGCATGCTCCCCGAGGAGAGCCACGCCGAGATCCGGGGCCGTGACCTGGTCAGCGGCCTGCCCAAGACGATCGTGGTGTCGGCCGCGGAGGTCCGCAAGGCCATCGAGGAGTCGCTGAACGTGATCGTCGACGCGGTCAAGACGACGCTCGACAAGTGCCCGCCCGAGCTCTCCGGGGACCTGATGGACCGCGGGATCGCCCTCACCGGGGGCGGGGCGCTCCTCAAGGGCATGGACGAGCGGCTGAAGGCCGAGACCGGCATGCCGATCCACCTCGTCGACAACGCCCTCGACTCCGTCGCGCTCGGCTCGGGCAAGTGCGTCGAGGACTTCGACGCCCTGCAGCAGGTCCTGGTCCCCGAGCCGCGGCACTGATGAAGGACACCCGCCGGGCACGGGTCAACCTGGGGCTGCTGCTGGCCGCCGCGCTCGTGCTCGTGACCATCGACCACCGTTCGGTCACGGAGTCGCCGTTCGGTCCGCTCAGGACGGTCGGCACGACGCTGTTCGGCGCCGCGGAGAGCGCGGGGGCGGGGCTCGTGCGGCCGGTCGGCGAGTTCTTCGAGACGATGGCCGAGGCTCCCTCGGCGCGCGTCCGGATCGAGAGGCTGCGCGCGGAGAACCAGCGGCTCAGGCACGACCTGGCGGCGCAGAGCCTCGACCGGGGGCGGTCCCGGGAGCTTCGCAGGCTGCTCGGTGTCGCCGGGACCGGCGGATACCGGATCCTGCCCACCCAGGTGATCGCCCGGCGCGGCGCCCCCGGGTTCGAGGAGGCCGTCGAGCTCGACGTGGGGCGCGACGACGGGGTGCGCCCGGAGATGACCGTGCTGAACGCCGACGGCCTGGTCGGCAGGGTGGTCCAGGTAGGGCCGT
Organism: Streptosporangium nanhuense; assembly: GCF_059358815.1. Taxonomy (NCBI): domain Bacteria; kingdom Bacillati; phylum Actinomycetota; class Actinomycetes; order Streptosporangiales; family Streptosporangiaceae; genus Streptosporangium; species Streptosporangium nanhuense. The sequence goes on along the minus strand of NZ_JCADBG010000014.1, from coordinate 272,771 downwards.
CCACCTCGACGGTGGTCCTGCTCAGCGATCCCGCCTCGGCGGCCGGGGCCCGGCTGGAGGGCAGCAACGAGATCGGGGTGGTGCACGGCGTGGGGGAGAACGGCCGCCTGGTCCGCTTCCGGCTTCTCGACTCGACCGCGCCGATCACGCCGGGCCATCGCATCGTGAGTTTCGGCTCCCAGCGTGGCGCGCCGTACGTGGCGGGGGTGCCGATCGGGGTGGTGGAGCGGGTGGAGGCCACGCCGGGCGAGCTGACCCGCATCGCGTACGCGCGGCCGTCCGCCGATCTCACCGCGCTGGACGTGGTCGGCGTGGTGGTGCGGGCGCCGCACCGCGATCCGCGCGACGCGCTGCTCCCGCCCGGCCCGCGTGAGGCGAAGGCCACGACAGGCTCGCGTGAGGAGGCCTCGACCGGCTCGCGTGAGGAGACGGAGGACTCGACCGGTCCGCGGGAGAGGGAGGTCCCGACGCCTGAGCGGTCGGCACCGGCCTCGCCCGGCCCCGGCCCGCGCGAGGCGGAGGCTTCTCGCGGCCGGAGAGAGGGGGCCTGAGGGGATGGGCCGCACCGCGGCCTTCGTGCTGCTGCTCCTGGGGATCATGATCGTCCAGGTGACCGTCGTCAACAGGCTGCCGCTGCCCGGGCACGCCGCGCCGGATCTGGTGCTGCTCGCGGTGCTGGGGTACGCGCTGGCGCGCGGGGCGGCCGAGGGGGCCGTCATGGGCTTCGCCGCCGGTCTCCTCAGCGACCTGCTGCCGCCGGCGGCGCACCTGCTCGGGCACAACGCGCTCGTGCTCTGCCTCATGGGCTTCCTGGCGGGACGCGCGGTGGAGAGCCAGCCGGGCGCGGCGCCGCTCGCGGCGATGGCCTGCGCGATCGCGGGTCCCGTGGTGGCCCTGGTGACCGGCGCCCTGGTGGGGGATCCGCGGACCGGGCTGTCCATGCTGACGACGGTGCTGCCGCAGGCGATGGCCTACAACCTGCTGGCCGCGCCGCCCGTGGTGTGGATGGTGCGGCGGCTCGTCCGGGGGCCGGAGCCGCGCCTGGTCCAGGTGCCCCGGCACATCATGCGGAGTCGCCCATGAGGTCACGTACGCGACCTCGTACGCCATGGGGGTCTGGGGGGTCGGGCGGGTCGTGGGCCGGGGGGGCCGGCGGGGTGCGCGGGGAGGATGGGGCATGGGCCTGATGCGGGGGCGGCTGATCGTGGTGCAGGTGCTGGTGGTGTCGATGCTGGCGCTGCTCGCCGTACGGCTCTGGCAGGTGCAGGTGGTGCGAGGCACGGAGTACGTGGAGGCCGCGACCGAGACGCGTACGCGTGACGTCGTCGTCCCCGCGGTGCGCGGGCAGATCCTCGACGCGACGGGCCGTCCGCTGGTGCGCAACCGGACCACGCTGGTGGTCTCGGTCGACCGCACGCGCCTGAACCGGATGGCGGGCAACGGCCAGGAGGTGATCCAGAGGCTGGCCGGTGTGCTCGGCCGCCGTCCCGTCGAGCTGCGGGAGCGGATCAGGGCGTGCGGTCCCGGGGTCGCCCGTCCCTGCTGGCCGGGGTCCCCGTACCAGCCGATCCCCATCGACATCGACGTCACCACGCGCGAGGCCCTGCAGATCCTGGAGCGGCAGGAGGAGTTCCCCGGGGTCACGGCCGAGGTGCAGGCCGTGCGGGAGTATCCGCGCAAGGGGGCGGGCGCGCAGGCGCTCGGCTACCTGCAGCCGATCACGCAGGAGGAGCTGGATCGGCGTGACGGGCTCAGGGCGGCGTTCTCCGGGGTCGACCTGGTGGGCAGGGACGGCCTGGAGTCGGTCTACGACGTGCCGCTGCGGGGGACGCCGGGGATGCGGCGGGTGCAGGTCGACCGGCTCGGCAAGGTCATCGGGGTGGAGCGGCACGTGCCGCCGGTCCCGGGCGACACGCTCATCACCAGCATCGACGCCCGGGTGCAGACCCTGGCCGAGAAGGCGCTGGCCGAGGCGATGAAGGGCGCGCCCAAGGCCGACGGGGCGGCGGCGGTGGTGCTGGACGCGAGGACCAGCCGGGTGATCGCGCTGGCCAGCGCGCCGACGTACGATCCGGCGGTCTGGAGCGGGGGGATCTCCGAGACGGAGTACCAGCGCCTGCTGTCGGGCAAGACCGGCAAGCCGCTGGTGTCGCGGGCGATCAAGGGCGAGTTCGCGCCCGGTTCGACGTTCAAGGTGTCGTCGGTGTCGGCGATGGTCAGGGACGGCTACCCGCTGCACGGCAAGTACGACTGCCCGGGGTCCTTCATGGTGGGCGACCGGCCGTTCAACAACTTCCGCGGCATCGGGCTGGGCGTCCTCAACCTGCACACGGCGCTGGTGAAGTCGTGCGACACGATCTTCTACCGGGCGGCGTACGAGCAGTGGCTGCGCGACGGGGGGCTCAACCCGAAGGGGAGGCCCAAGGAGCCGATGGCGAACATGGCGCGCGCCTACGGGTTCGGCCGTCCCACGGGCATCGACCTGCCGGGCGAGTCACCGGGCAGGATCCCCGACCGGGCGTGGAAGAAGGCGCTCTGGGCGGTGACCAAGGAGGACAACTGCAAACGGGCCAAGTCCGGCTATCCGGAGGTGGCCAGGAGCAGTCCCAGCAGGGCCGCGTTCCTCAAGCGGCTGGCGTACGAGAACTGCCTGGAAGGGTTCCAGTGGCGGCCGGGTGACGCCGCCAACTTCTCCATCGGGCAGGGCGACGTGCTGGTGACGCCGCTGCAGCTGGCGGCGGCCTACGCGGCGCTGGTCGGGGACGGCAAGCTGCGCAGTCCCAGGGTGGGCTGGGCGCTGGTGCGTCCCGACGGCACCAAGGTCAAGGAGATCAAGGTGCCGGTGGTGGGCAAACTGCCGATCACGCGGGAGGAGCGGGCCTACATCAAGGGGGCGCTGAGCGAGGTCGCCTCCGACGGCACCGCGGCGGGGGCCTTCTCGGGGTTCCCCATGGACAAGGTCAAGATCGGTGGGAAGACCGGCACCGCCGAGGTCTACGGCAAGGCGGACACCTCCTGGTTCGCCTCGTTCGCTCCCACGGACAAGCCGCGGTTCGTGATCGTCGCCATGGTGTCCCAGGGCGGGATGGGCGGCCAGACCGCGGCTCCGGCGGTCCGGAAGATCTATGAGGGCATCTACGGCTTCAAGCCCGACGGGAAGCCGTCCTCCTCGGCTCTGCCGGGCGGGCGCCCGGCGAGGGCGCTTCCGGTGATCGCCAAGGACGGGACGGTGTCGCGGTGACGACTTCGACCTGGACCTCGACTTCGACTTCGACCTCGACCTCGACGGCGACGGCGACTTCGACGGCGGCGCCGATGAGCGCGACGGGGCTCTCGAGGGCGCCGGTGGTGACGTCCGCCGGGGAGGCGGCGTGAACCGGGCGGCCGCGCCGCAGAGGGCGTCCCTGGCGGGCCGGACGGTGGCGGCCGCCTCCACGGTGGGCCGGATGGACGGATTGATGCTGGTCGCCGTCGCCGCGCTGGCGGTGATCGGCACGATGCTGGTCTGGTCGTCGACCAGGACCTGGGCGGCCGGTTCCACGGGACTGGTCAAGAAGCACATCCTCAACCTCGTCATCGGTGCCGTGCTTGCCGGTACGGCCTCGATGGTCGACCACCGGGCGCTGCGGGCCTTCACGCCGCTGATCTACGGTGCGACGCTGGTCGGGCTGATCCTGGTGATCACGCCGCTCGGCAGCACGGTGAACGGCGCCCACTCGTGGATCATGCTGGGCGGCGGTTTCGCGTTCCAGCCGTCGGAGTTCGCCAAGCTCGGCCTGGTGCTGATGCTCGCCATGCTGCTGGCCCAGCCCGCCAGGGGCACCGACCGGCCGCGCGGTTTCGACGTCGTGATCGCGCTGGTGGTGTCCATGTTCACCATGGGGCTGGTGATGCTCCAGCCCGACCTGGGCACCACGATGGTCATCGGGGTGATCACGGCGGGCACGATCGTCGTGGCGGGGGTCCGCAAGCGCTGGATCGCCGGGCTCACCCTCAGCGTGGTCGGCGCGGGGGTGGCCGCGTGGTTCCTCGACGTCCTGGAGCCGTACCAGATCGCCCGGTTCACCGCGTTCCTCAACCCGGCCAGCGATCCGCGGGGGGTCGGCTACAACAGCACCCAGTCGCTGATCGCGATCGGGTCGGGGGAGGTGTTCGGCAAGGGACTGTTCGGGGGCGGCCAGACCACCGGCCGTTTCGTGCCGGAGCAGCACACCGACTTCATCTTCACGGTGGCGGGGGAGGAGTTCGGTTTCCTCGGCTCGGTCACCGTGGTGGCGCTGCTCGGGGTGATCCTGCTGCGGGGGGTGCGGATCGCGCGCCAGTGCGACGACCGGTTCGGCACGCTGGTGGCCGGTTCGATCGTGTGCTGGCTGGCCTTCCAGTCGTTCGTCAACATCGGGATGACCGTCGGGATCATGCCGATCACCGGTCTCCCGCTGCCGTTCGTCTCCTATGGCGGTACCGCCACCTTCGCCAATATGATCGCCTTCGGCCTGCTCCAGGCGATCCACATGCGCCGGCAGCCGTTCCAGTAATCGGCTCAGCGCCCGTCTCGCCCCTGTCGCGGCGCCGACATGAGAGCGGCCCGCATGTCGCGCATCCCCGATTCTCACTGGCACGGCGTTCGTCAAGCGAACATTCTGGGAACGAAGACGAAACTCGCGATGACGGAGGAGCCGTGATCTCTGAGCTCGCCGAGCGGCAACGCGCACTCGAACTGTTACGGACCGCGTTCCCCGATTACCGGATCGTGTTCAGCAAGGGGCGCTGGGCCGCGGTGTCGGCGGGCAGCCCGCCGGCGGTGTGGTTCGCCGAGACCCCGAGCAGCCTGTGCGGGCAGCTCTTCCAGGCGCAGCTCCGCAACGGCGGCACGGTCGTGCCCTTCCAGGGCGGCGGTTCGTGAGACGGGCGCCGAGGCACCCCGGGGAGCGCCGATGACCTCGGTCTCGCGCGGTGGCGACCGCGCCGCGCTGGCGTACGCGACGATCATCCGCACCCGTACGCTGGCCGGTCTCTCCGGCCCGCCGTCCGCCGCGGTCATCCAGCAGATGGTGGACGAGATCCACGTCCGCTGTCCCCAGCAGACCAGGTTCAAGTGCCGCAGGCTCGCCCACGGGTGGACCGTGGAGGAGGCCATCGACCACTTCCACGCCATGTGCGACAGGGAGGGGATCAAGCGGCGCGGGCTCAGCGAGCGCTCCTGGCGGGAGTGGGAGGCGGGGGCGAGGCCCGACCGCGACTACACGGACCTGCTGTGCAGGCTCTTCCAGACCGGTCCGGTGCAGCTCGGCTTCGCCCAGGACTACACCCCCGAGGAGCTGCGCTCGGTCCCGCCCGCCCCGCCGGTCGTCGACGTGATCACGGCGGCGGCCGACGAGGCCGGGGCGCACGCCGAGCGGGCCGAGGAGAGCGAGCTGGGCGCGGGGGCGCTGGAGCGGCTGCGCACCCAGGTGATCTGGGTCGGCAGGCGCTACGTGTCCGAGGCCCCGCTGCCGCTCTTCGTGGAGATGCGCGAGCTGCAGGAGCGCACCCGCAGGGCGCTGGAGCGGCGCGTCCACCCCGGGCAGGCCAGGGAGCTGTACTTCCTCACCGGCGCGCTGTGCGGGCTGATGGCCAACGCCAGCATGGACATGGACCGCCGCGTCCCCGCCGACACCCTCGCCCGCGCCGCGTGGACGTACGGCAAGGTGGCCGGGCACGCGGCGCTGATGGGGTGGGCGCGCGGCATGCAGTCGTCGGTGGCGCTGTGGGACCGCCGCCACGGTGACGCGGCCCGCTACGCGGAGGAGGGGCTGACCCACGTCCGCGCGGGCTCGGGAGCCACCCGCCTGCACATGCTGAGGGCCCGCTCGTACGCGCTTCTCGGGCGTCGCGGGGAGGCCTCCGAGGCGCTGCGCGAGGCGGCCGGCGCCCGCGCCGGGGGCGGGGGCGACGAGCTGCACGACGAGATCGCCGGGGAGTTCGCGTTCCGCCCGGCGAAGGAGCACTACTACGCGGCGGTCGCCCAGCTGCAGCTCGGAGCCTCCGCCCCGGCGATCGAGTCGGCGCGCGAGTCGCTGTCCCTGTACGCGTCGGGGGACCCGGAGAACCGCTCCTACGGGTGTGAGGCCATGGCCAGCGCCCATCTGGCGATCGCCCACCTGATGGAGGGCGACACCTCGGGTGCCGAGGGCGCCATGGCGCCGATCCTCGCGCTCCCGCCCGACCGGCGCATCGGCAGCCTGGGCGCCACCCTCGGCGCGAGTCGCGCGCTGCTGGCCTCACGTCCCGGCGGGGAGCAGATGGCCGGTCAGATCGAGGGTTTCTGCGCCGTGGGCCTGCCGCAGCGGGCCAGGAACGCCATCTCGGACGGGAGAAGTGGACGATGACCGTCACCGCGGAGGGCCTGCCCCTCCCGCGCGCCGCCGTGGCGCTCGCCGAGTCGTGCCGTCGGACCGGGCTCGACACCGGGGGCGCGACGCTGATGCGCGACTTCGCCAACGCCGTCTACCACCTGGCGGGCGAGAAGGTCGTGGTGCGGCTGACGGAGGCGACCACGCCCGGCAGGTACGACCGGCTGGTGACCTCGATCCGGGTCACCCGGTGGCTCGCCGAGCAGGGCTTCCCCGCCGTCAGGCCGCTGGAGATCAGGCAGCCGGTCGTCGCGGAGGGCTTCCTGGCGACGTTCTGGCACCACGAGGAGCACATCGGGCCGCCTCCCGGCCCGGCGGAGCTGGGGCCGCTGCTGCGGCGGCTGCACGACCTGCCGCCCGTGCCGTTCGACCTGCCGACCCACGACCCGTTCGGGGGGGTGCGCCGGGCGATCGGCGCCAGCGTCGCGCTGGCCCACGATGATCGCGACTGGCTGCTCGGCCGCTGCGAGGCGCTGGCCGAGGCCTACTACGAGCGGGTGGAGTTCGCCCTGCCGTACGGGCTCGTCCACGCGGACGCCCACCGGGGCAACCTGATCCGCACGCGCGGCGGTTTCCTGCTGTGCGACTGGGACGGGGTGTGCGCGGGGCCCAGGGAGATCGATCTGATCCCGACACTCCAGGGCGGCAGGTTCGGTCTGACCGAGCGCCAGCGGGCCGATTTCAGCGAGGCCTACGGCTACGACGCGACCACCTGGGAGGGCTATCCGGTGCTGCGTGACATGCGCGAACTGCGGACTCTCACGGCCGTGCTGCGCAACGCGCACCGCGATCGCACCGCCCGTGAGGAGCTGCGCCACCGGCTCGACTCGCTGCGAGCGGGCGACGACCGCCTGTGGCACCCCCTGTAGGCGGATATTCTTGACGGCATGTCTGTCGAGTCGCTGTTTCCCCGCCTGGAAATGCTCCTGCCCAAGGTGCAGAAGCCGATCCAGTACGTCGGAGGTGAGCTCAACTCGACCGTCAAGGACTGGGACGAGACCACGGTCCGCTGGGCGCTGATGTATCCGGACGCCTACGAGGTCGGCCTGCCCAACCAGGGCGTCCAGATCCTCTACGAGATCCTCAACGAGCTGCCGGAGACGCTGGCCGAGCGGACCTACGCGGTCTGGCCCGACCTGGAGGCGCTCATGCGCTCCGAGGGGGTCCCCCAGTTCACGGTCGACGCGCACCGGCCCGTACGGGCGTTCGACGTGCTCGGGCTGTCCTTTTCGACCGAGCTCGGCTACACCAACATGCTGACCGCGCTGGATCTGGCGGGCATCCCGCTGGAGGCGGCCGACCGGGGCGAGGACGACCCGATCGTGCTGGCCGGCGGTCACGCGGCGTTCAACCCCGAGCCGATCGCCGACTTCCTCGACGCCGCCGTGCTGGGCGACGGGGAGCAGATCGCCATCGCGATCACCGAGGTCATCCGCGAGTGGAAGGCCGAGGGCTCGCCCGGCGGGCGCGACGGGCTGCTGATGCGGCTGGCCGAGTCCGGCGGGGTCTACGTGCCGAAGTTCTACGACGTCGACTACCACGCCGACGGCCGGATCCAGCGCGTCGCGCCCAACAGGTCGGGCGTGCCGTGGCGGATCCACAAGCACACCGTGATGGACCTGGACGAGTGGCCCTACCCCAAGAAGCCGCTGGTCCCGCTGGCCGAGACCGTGCACGAGCGGTTCAGCGTGGAGATCTTCCGCGGGTGCACCCGGGGGTGCCGGTTCTGCCAGGCCGGCATGATCACCCGTCCGGTGCGCGAGCGCTCGATCACCACGATCGGCGACATGGTCGAGGCGGGCGTGAAGGCGTCCGGCTTCAACGAGGTCGGCCTGCTGTCGCTCTCCTCGGCCGACCACTCCGAGATCGGCGAGGTCGCCAAGGGGCTGGCCGACCGCTACGAGGGCACCAACACCTCGCTGTCGCTGCCCTCGACCCGGGTCGACGCCTTCAACATCGACCTGGCCAACGAGTTCTCCCGCAACGGCCGCCGCTCCGGCCTGACGTTCGCCCCCGAGGGCGGCTCGGAGCGGATGCGCAAGGTGATCAACAAGATGGTCACCGAGGAAGACCTGATCAGGACCGTCACCACCGCGTACACCCAGGGCTGGCGGCAGGTGAAGCTCTACTTCATGTGCGGCCTGCCGACCGAGGAGGACGCCGACGTCCAGGGCATCGCCGACCTGGCCAAGAAGGTCATCAAGGCGGGCCGTGAGGCCACCGGGTCGCGCGACGTCCGCTGCACGGTCTCCATCGGCGGTTTCGTGCCCAAGCCGCACACCCCGTTCCAGTGGGCCGGCCAGGCCGACCACGAGACGGTCGACCGCAGGCTGAAGGCCCTGAGGGAGGCTCTGCGCGGCGACAGGGACTACGGCCGCGCGATCGGCCTGCGCTACCACGACGGCAAGCCCTCGATCGTGGAGGGCCTGCTCTCCCGGGGGGACCGCCGGGTGGGGAAGGTCATCCGCGAGGTGTGGGCGGGGGGCGGCCGGTTCGACGGCTGGAGCGAGCACTTCTCCTACCAGCGCTGGATGGACGCCGCCGAGGCCGTCGGCGTCGACGTCGACTGGTACACCACGCGCGAGCGCGAGGAGAACGAGGTCCTGCCCTGGGACCACCTCGACGCCGGTCTCGACCGCGAGTGGCTCTGGCAGGACTGGCAGGACGCGGTCAACGACGTCGAGGTCGAGGACTGCCGCTGGACCCCGTGTTACGACTGCGGCGTCTGCCCCACGATGGGGACCGAGATCCAGATCGGGCCCACCGGGAAGAAGCTGCTACCACTGACGGTTGTCTGAGGTGGGCGGTGCGTGAGCACCGCTCTTTGGAAACGACGACCACGACTTGGGAAGGACGACACCACCCTGAAACCCGCTCCCGACGGGCCGCCGCCCGCGCCCGTGGTGCAGCGCCTTCGCGTGCGCTACGCCAAGCGCGGCCGCCTGCGCTTCACCAGCCACCGCGACATCACCCGGGCCCTCGAACGGGCGGTCCGGAGAGCCGACGTCCCGGTGGCGTTCAGCGCGGGCTTCTCGCCCCATCCGAAGATCTCCTACGTGGGAGCGGCCGCCCCCACCGGGGTCGCCAGCGAGGCCGAGTACTTCGAGATCAGCGTGACGCGCGAGTGTGATCCCGACCGGCTGCGAGCAGCCCTGGACACCTCGCTGCCGCCCGGTCTCGACGTGCTCGACGTCGTCGAGGCGGGCCCGGCGAGCCTGGCCGACCAGATGGAGTGCTCGGCGTGGGAGCTGCGGCTGCCGGGAGCCGATCCCGCCCTCGCCGAGGCCGCGGCCGAGAAATTCGTCGCCACGGACCACGTCGAGGTCGAACGCCTTACCAAGAAGGGGATGCGACGCTTCGACGCACGTGAAGCGGTGCTGAGCCTTCGGGCATTTGAGGGAACCGAGACAACAGCAGGTCAGGCGTCCAGTCAGCCATGTGTCATACTTCGCATGGTTGTACGGCACGAAACTCCTGCCGTTCGACCCGACGACGTTCTCACTGGACTGCGTCTTGTGGCTGACTTCGCGCCGCCGGTGCCCCCCGAGGTAACCAGGCTGGCGCAGGGCCCGCTGGACGTTCACACCGGTGAGCCCGCCGATCCGTTCGGCCTTGACCGCGACATCACGCGCGGCGGCGAAGCGGAACCGGTGGGCAGGCACGTCGGCGGCGACATATAGGACTTGGCGCCGGGCCCCAGGCCTGGCGGACAGTGAGAGACGAGAGCTCCCGCGCGGCGCGGAGACGCGCCCGGGAGCTGAACGGGAGAGCGCCCGCATGCTCGACAACGAGCCCAACGCCGGGGTTAACGGCCCCGGCGGGGATACGACAACAGAAGACGCGCGGCCGGCGGTGACCCGCCGCAGGGCGGCCAGCCGGCCCGCCGGTCCTCCGCCGGAGGAGCCGGAGGCGGCCCCCGTGGCCGCGGCCCCGCCCGCGCCGGTCGCGCAGACCGTGACGCCTGCGACGCCCGCGACGCCCGAGGTCTCCGCGCCGGAGTCACCGGCCGAGGCGCCGGAGCCCGCGGCGGCGGCCCCCAAGCGCGCCAGCAGGCGCAAGACGGCCGTGGCGGACGGTGCGACCACCACCACGCGGCGTAGCCGTGCGAAGAAGCCGGTCGCCGAGCCGGTCGAGACGGCCCCCGCCGAGGCCGTCGAGGCCGCCGAGGTCGTGACCGCGGCGCCCGCGGTGGTTCCCCCGGTGGCGCCCGTCGTGCCGGACCCCTTCGCGGTCCCCCAGCCCTTCTCCGAGACCGGCGTCGACGCCGGGAGCGCGGTGGCCGAGCCCCAGGAGGCGCCCGCCGCCCCCGCCAAGCGCACCCGTACGCGCAAGAAGGCCGCCCCGCGCGAGGTGGCCCCCGCCGAGGTCGCGGAGACCGAGGACGCCGTGGAGGCCGAGGAGGAGCTGCTGCCCGTCGAGGAGCCGCTCGACGACGAGCCCGCGGGTGAGGACATCGTCGAGGAGCGGCCCGGCCTGTTCGCCGACCCCTTCGGGCTGGCCGCCCAGGAACGTTCCGAGGTGCCCTCGGTGACCTTCCAGGCGCCCGCCGCGGTGTTCCAGCCGCTGTTCCAGGCCCCCGACCCGCAGCGGGCCGCTCAGCCCGCCGCGCGTCCCGCGCCGGTCCAGCCCGCCGTGCCGGAGCCCGAGCCCGCCGAGACGAAGGCCGAGAAGGCCGAGCTCGCCGAGGAGATCGAGGACGACGACTCCGACGGCGACGACGACGCCAGCGGTCGCCGGCGCCGGCGCCGCAGGGGCGGCCGGGGCCGCGGCAAGGCGCGCGACCTCGACGAGGCCGAGGAGAGCGAGGCCGAGCAGGACGACGAGGAGCGGCCCGAGGCCGAGCAGGAGGACGACGACGCCGAGAGCGGCAGCTCGCGCCGGCGTCGCCGCAGGCGCCGCAGGGGCACCGACGAGGCCGGCGACGTGCCGGACGACCCGCCGAACACGGTGGTGCGGATCCGCGCGCCCCGCGCCGGGCGCAGCACCTCGGTGGACGAGGTGCAGAGCGTGCGCGGCTCGACCCGCCTGGAGGCCAAGAAGCAGCGCCGCCGCGAGGGCCGCGAGCTCGGCCGCAGGCGTCCGCCGATCATCACCGAGTCGGAGTTCCTGGCCCGCAGGGAGTCCGTCGAGCGCATGATGGTGGTCCGCCGCACCGGCGGGCGCACCCAGATCGCGGTGCTGGAGGACAACGTCCTCGTCGAGCACTACGTCAACCGCGAGGCGAGCCAGTCGTACGTGGGCAACGTCTACCTCGGCAAGGTGCAGAACGTCCTGCCGAGCATGGAGGCGGCGTTCGTCGACATCGGCAAGGGCCGCAACGCGGTCCTGTACGCCGGTGAGGTCAACTTCGACACCGCCGGGCTGGAGGGACAGCCCAAGCGGATCGAGGTGGCGCTGAAGTCGGGCCAGTCGGTGCTGGTGCAGGTCACCAAGGACCCCATGGGCCACAAGGGCGCCCGCCTGACGAGCCAGATCAGCCTGCCCGGCCGCTACCTGGTCTACGTGCCCGACGGCTCGATGACCGGCATCAGCCGCAAGCTCCCCGACAAGGAGCGGACCCGCCTCAAGAGCATCCTGAAGAAGGTCATGCCGGAGAACGCGGGGGTCATCGTCCGTACGGCCGCCGAGGGCGCGTCGGAGGACGAGCTGGCCCGCGACGTGGCCCGGCTGTCGGCGCAGTGGGAGAACATCCAGCGCAAGGCCAAGTCGGCCAGCGCGCCCGAGCTGCTCTCCTCCGAGCCCGACCTGACCGTCCGGGTGGTCCGCGACGTCTTCAACGAGGACTTCGCCTCGCTGGTCGTCGCGGGCGACGTGTGGGAGACGGTCGACGAGTACGTCCGCTACGTCGCCCCGCACCTGGCCGACCGGCTCAGCAAGTGGGAGGAGGGCGGCGACGTCTTCGCCGCCTACCGGATCGACGAGCAGATCGCCAAGGCGATGGAGCGCAAGGTCTGGCTGCCCAGCGGCGGCTCGCTGGTGATCGACAGGACCGAGGCCATGACCGTGGTCGACGTCAACACCGGCAAGTTCACCGGCCAGGGCGGCAACCTGGAGGAGACCGTCACCCGCAACAACCTGGAGGCGGCCGAGGAGATCGTCCGCCAGCTCAGGTTGCGCGACATCGGCGGCATCATCGTGATCGACTTCATCGACATGGTGCTGGAGAACAACCGCGACCTGGTGCTGCGGCGGCTGCTGGAGTGCCTGGCCCGCGACCGCACCAAGCACCAGGTGGCCGAGGTGACCTCCCTGGGCCTGGTCCAGATGACGCGCAAGCGGGTCGGCCAGGGCCTCCTGGAGGCCTTCTCGACCACCTGTGAGTGCTGCAACGGCCGTGGCCTGCACGTCTCGTCCGAGCCGGTGGAGGGCAAGCCCGAGCCGCGCGGCACCCAGGGCAAGATGGCCGTGGAGAAGGCCGTCGCGGAGAAGCTCGGCAAGGACGGTAACCACGCTGTGGCGGCCGGTGACCAGTCGGGCCGTGATACGGTGACCGATGCGCTTGACGGAGTCCAGCACGAGGACGGTCAGGCAGCACAGGCTTCTGGCCGGGGGCGGAGACGCTCCCGCAAGGCCAGGCCGGCCGACTAGACCCCCGTCCCGCACAGGGACGGGGCCGAAGGCCGGCACCCCCGACGTTCCGCCCGGTTCGACCAGGACACCGTCAATCCGGTACCCTGGTGAACCGGTGCGCTCATGGCGCGCCCTGTTCGCGCGCCTACCCGGTACGTCATCAATGACCACAGCCGGATGCGGGGCGCAGCATCCAGCGAGCAAGCAGTCAGAAGAAGGGTTCCGCGGTGTACGCGATCGTTCGTTGCGGCGGCAGGCAGCAGAAGGTCTCCGTCGGTGACGTCCTTGAAGTGGACAAGGTCGCCGGCGAGGTCGGTTCCACGGTTTCGCTGCCGACGGTCCTCGTCGTCAACGACGGCGACGTGACCACCGAGGCGGGCAAGTTCACGGTTGCCGCCGAGATTCTCGGTGAGACCAAGGGTCCGAAGATCCGGATTCTGAAGTACAAGAACAAGTCGGGGTACAAGAAGCGCCAGGGTCACCGCCAGCGGTACACCCAGGTGAAGATCACCGGCATCGACCAGGCCTGAGTTTCGGGAGTTTTGCGAGATGGCACACAAGAAGGGCGCGTCGTCCACTCGGAACGGCCGCGACTCCAACGCCCAGCGGCTCGGTGTGAAGCGCTTCGGCGGTCAGCTGGTCAACGCCGGCGAGATCATCGTCCGTCAGCGCGGCACCCACTTCCACCCCGGCGACAACGTCGGCCGTGGCAGTGACGACACGCTGTTCGCGCTGAGCGCCGGCCACGTTCTGTTCGGTGTCAAGCGTGGGCGCCGCGCGGTGAGCATCGTCCCGGTCGCGGAGTAGATTCGCGCCGACAGACGTTGACGGCAGGGGTGGATCGCATTCAGCGGTCCACCCCTGTTCGCGTTTTCAGCAGAGGTTCCCGCAGAGGTTCCCTCGGATAGAGCTAGGAAAGTAGACATGCCGGACTTTGTGGACCAGGTGGTCCTGCACATCAAGGCCGGTGACGGGGGAAACGGCTGTGCCTCTGTCCATCGGGAGAAGTTCAAGCCGCTGGGGGGCCCGGACGGGGGCAACGGCGGCCGGGGCGGTGACGTGATCCTGGAGGTCGACGCCAACACGGCGACCCTCCTGGAGTATCACCGCCGCCCGCACCGCAAGGCCGACAACGGCAAGCAGGGACACGGCGCCAACCGCGACGGCGCCAACGGCGGCGACATCATCATCCCGGTGCCCGACGGCACCGTGGTCAAGAACGCCGACACCGGCGAGGTCCTGATCGACCTGATCGGCGCGGGCACCCGCTACGTGATCGCCGAGGGCGGCCACGGCGGGCTCGGCAACGCCGCCCTGGCCTCCGCCAAGCGCAAGGCCCCCGGTTTCGCGCTGCTCGGCGAGCCCGGCGACGAGATCGACGTCATGCTGGAGATGAAGAGCGTCGCCGACGTGGCGCTCGTCGGCTTCCCCAGCGCGGGCAAGTCCTCGCTGATCGCCGCGCTCTCCGCGGCCCGCCCGAAGATCGCCGACTACCCGTTCACCACCCTGATCCCCAACCTCGGGGTGGTCACCGCGGGCGAGACCATCTTCACCGTCGCCGACGTGCCCGGCCTGATCCCCGGCGCCTCGCAGGGCAAGGGCCTGGGGCACGAGTTCCTGCGCCACGTCGAGCGCTGCAACACGCTCGTGCACGTGATCGACTGCGCCACGATGGAGCCGGGCCGCGACCCGATCAGCGACTACGAGGCCATCGAGGCCGAGCTGGCGGCGTACGGCAAGCTGGAGGACCGGCCGCGCCTGGCGGTGCTCAACAAGTCCGACGTGCCCGACGCCCGCGAGCTGGCCGAGATCGTGGGGCCGATGCTCCAGGAGCGGGGCCTGCGGGTCTTCTCGATCTCCGCGGCCACCCACGAGGGGCTCAAGGAGCTGACCTACGCCATGGGGGAGATGGTCGCCGCCGCCAGGGCCGCCGCTCCCGTCCTGGAGCCGACCCGCCTGGTCATCAGGCCCAAGCAGCACGGCGACGCGGGATTCGCCGTCCGCAGGGTCGACGAGCGCACCTTCCAGGTCACCGGGGTCAAGCCGGAGCGGTGGATCCGCCAGACCGACTTCACCAACGACGAGGCCGTGGGCTACCTGGCCGACCGGCTGGAGCGGCTCGGTGTCGAGGAGGAGCTCACCAAGGCCGGTGCGAAGGCCGGGGCCGAGGTGGTCATCGGTTCCATGGAGAACGGCTACATCTTCGACTGGCAGCCGACGCTCAACGCCGAGGCCGTGCGCCAGGGGCCGCGCGGCTCGGACAACCGGCTCGGCTGACGGGCTTGGCTGACCGGAGCCCGGCGGGTTCGCGTGAACGGGCCCGTTCGGACGGGTCCGCCTCGCCGGGCGGCCCGGGTTCCCATCCGGGGGTCCGGATGGGCGGCTCGGATACCCTGACCTTCCAAGTGATCATCTTTGAGAGGTACGTGTCGTGGACTCTGCGCGCGAACGGATCCGTACGGCTTCACGCCTCGTCGTGAAGGTGGGTTCGTCCTCGCTCACCACCCCGCAGGGAATGATCGACGTCGACCGGGTGGACGCCCTGGTCGACGTGCTCGGCGCCAGGCGGAAGGCGGGCACCCAGATCGTGCTCGTCTCCTCCGGCGCGATCGCGGCGGGCCTCGGCCCGCTGGGCCTGCCCGCCAGGCCGCGCGACCTCGCCACCCAGCAGGCCGCCGCCTCGGTCGGCCAGGGCGTGCTGGTGGCCCGCTACACCTCCTCCTTCGCCCGCTACGGCCTGCGGGTCGGCCAGGTGCTGCTCACCGCCGACGACATGATGCGCCGCTCGCACCACGTCAACGCCGAGCGCACGCTGGCCCGGCTGCTGGAGCTGGGCATCGTCCCGGTGGTCAACGAGAACGACACCGTGGCCACCGACGAGATCCGCTTCGGCGACAACGACCGGCTCGCCGCGCTGGTCGCCCACCTGACCCGGGCCGACGCGCTGGTGCTGCTGTCGGACGTGGACGCCCTCTACGACGGCGATCCCCGCCGTCCCGGCGCCCGCAGGCTCGCCGAGGTACGCGGGCCCGAGGATCTCGTCGGGGTCGAGCTCGGCAAGGGGGGCGCGGTAGGGACCGGAGGCATGATCACCAAGGTCCAGGCCGCCAAGATCGCCACAGGAGCGGGGGTTCCCGTGGTGCTGACCGCCGCCGCGCACGCCGCCCAGGCCCTCGCGGGAACCGACGTCGGCACCTACTTCCACCCCGGCGGACGCCACCCCGGCACCCGCCTGCTCTGGCTGGCCCACGCCACCACCGGCCGGGGCCGTCTGCACCTGGACTCCGGCGCCGTCGAGGCGGTGGTGAGCCGCCGCAAGTCGCTGCTCCCGGCCGGGGTCACCTCGGTCGAGGGGGAGTTCGCGGCGGGCGACCCGGTGGACCTGTGCGGGCCGCTCGGCCGGGTGGTCGCGCGCGGCCTGGTCAACTTCGACGCGGGGGAGATCCCCGGGCTGCTCGGACGCTCCACCCGTGAACTGGCCGCCAGCCTGGGGCCCGAGTACGAGCGAGAGCTGATCCACCGCGACGACATCGTCATACTGGAATCCCACAACTAGTTCTTTTGGAGCGCGAGATGTCCGAGGACTTCCTGAAGGTTGCCCTGGCGGCGAAAGAGGCCGCCGCCGAGCTGGCCCCGCTGCCGAGGGCGCCGAAGGACGCCGCGCTCCGCGCGATGGCGGACGCGCTCGTGGCCGCGTCCGCCGAGATCGTCGCGGCCAACGCGCTCGACGTCGAGCGGGCCAGGGAGAGCGGGATCTCCGAGTACATGATCGACCGCCTCAGCCTGAACGAGGCCAGGATCGAGGCGATCGCCGAGGCGGTCCGCGAGGTCGCCGACCTTCCCGACCCCGTCGGCGAGGTGATCCGGGGCAACACGCTGCCCAACGGGCTGGAGCTGCGCCAGCTGCGGGTCCCGCTCGGCGTGATCGGCATCATCTACGAGGGCCGCCCCAACGTGACCGTGGACGCCGCGGCGCTCTGCCTCAAGAGCGGCAACGCCACCCTGCTGCGCGGCTCCTCCAGCGCGTACGAGTCCAACACCGTCCTCGTCAGGATCATGCAGGAGGCGCTGGCGGGCACCCAGGTGCCCGCCGGGGCCGTCCAGCTGGTCCCCGGGCAGAGCCGCGACTCGGTCAAGGAGCTCATGCGGGCCCGCGGCCTGGTCGACGTGCTGATCCCGCGCGGCGGCGCCTCGCTGATCAACTCGGTGGTGGAGGAGTCCACCGTCCCGGTGATCGAGACCGGCGTGGGCAACTGCCACGTCTACGTCGACGCCGACGCCGACCAGGACCTCGCGATCCAGATCCTGCTCAACTCCAAGGTCCAGCGGCCCTCGGTGTGCAACTCCGCCGAGACGCTCCTGGTGCACGCGGCCGTGGCCGACTCCTTCGTGCCGCGCGCGCTGGCCGCGCTGGCGGCGGAGGGCGTCACGGTGCACGGCGACGCGCGCGTCGCGGCGTACGGCGACGTGGTGCCCGCCGAGGAGGAGGACTTCCGGGTGGAGTACCTCTCGCTGGACATCGCCGCCGCCGTGGTCGACTCGCTGGAGGACGCGGTGGCGCACATCAGGAAGTACGGCTCGGCCCACACCGACGCGATCGTCACGCGCTCGGTCAGCGCCTCCCGCAGGTTCGTCGCGCTGGTCGACTCCGCGGCCGTGGCGGTCAACGCCTCGACCCGGTTCACCGACGGCGGGGAGTTCGGCTTCGGCGCGGAGATCGGCATCTCCACCCAGAAGCTGCACGCGCGCGGTCCCATGGGCCTGCCGGAGCTGACCTCCACCAAGTGGGTCTACACCGGCGAGGGCCACCTGCGCACGGCCGAGGGCACGGTCCTCGCCTCGCCCGAGGCGGCTGCCCGCTAGTTCCGGCGGGGCGTCCCGGGCTCCCGGATCTTTCAGGGAGCCCGGCGTGCCGCCGGGAAAACGTCACACTCGCCCGCTATGGTGTGGTCTCCTATGGCTGGAGAGCAGGGAAGCGAGCGGGAGTGAGCGACCCGATAGGCGCAGCGGTCCCTGACCCATGTGGCCGACGCAGGAGGTCACGTGGGTCGTCTCGGGCGGGTCGGTCCCTACACGTTGCTGGAACGTCTCGGCCGTGGGGGAATGGGCGAGGTCTACCTCGCCTCCAGCCGCCGGGGTGACAACGTCGCGCTCAAGGTGCTCCACGACGTCCACGACGCCGGCTCCGAGGCCCGGGTGCGCCTGGAGCGGGAGGTCCGCGCCCTGCGCAGGGTCGAGAGCCCCTACGTCGCCCGCGTCGTCGACGCCGACCTCGACGGCGACCGGCCCTACCTGGTCATGGAGCACATCGAGGGAGACACCCTCCTGGAGCGGGTGCGCCGAGAGGGCCCCCTGCGGGACGGTGCCCTGCTCAGCGTCGCGCAGGGGCTCGCCGTCGCCCTGTCGATCATCCACGCGGCCGGGGTCGTGCACCGCGACCTCAAACCGGCCAACGTGGTGGTCAGCGGGGACGACGAGCCCGTCCTCATCGACTTCGGCATCGCCCACGTCCTGGACGCCACCCGGCTCACCCTGACCGGCACCTTCCTGGGCACCCCCGGCTACGCCGCCCCCGAGCTGTTCGCCGACGAGCACGTGGGCGAGCCCGCCGACGTGCACGCCTGGGCGGCCACCGTGGCCTTCGCCGCGACCGGCCGCCCCACCTTCGGCGGGGGCACCGTCGAGGCGCAGATGTACGCGATCCTCAACGGCCAGGCCGATCTTGAGGGCGTCCCGGCCGCGCTGCTGCCGCTGATCCGTGCCGCCCTCCACCGCGAGCCCGCCAAACGCCCCACCGCCGCGCTCCTCACCGGCCGCCTGGGCCGGCTGGCCCGCGTGATCCCGTCCGAGGCGGGGGCGGCCAGGAAGCCGTCCGCCCCCAAGAAGGAGAAGCCCGGTACGGCGAGGTCCGGCGCCAGGGGCGAGGACTCCGCCAGGGGCGGCAGGGCGGCCAGGGCGGAGAGCGGCAGGGGGAGGCCGCCCGTCCCGGTGGACGGCGCGGCGCGGACGCCCCGGCTCCCGGCGGCCGGTGCCGACGGCACGCCACGCGGCGGGCGGGCGGTGCCCGCCGGCGAGGCGGCCCGCGCGGCGCGGGCGCTCCCAGTGGCGGGTGAGGCGGCCCGGGGCGGGCGCGCGGCCTCCGCGGTCGGTGAGGCGGCCCGTGGCGGCCGATCGGCCTCCACGGCCGGTGAGACGCCTCGCGGGGGGCGTACGGCTTCCACGGCCGGTGAGACGCCTCGCGGGGGGCGTACGGCCTCCACGGCCGGTGAGACGCCGCGTGGGGGACGGGCGGCCTCCGCGACCGGCGAGACGTCCAGGACCGGCCGGCCCCCGGCCCCCGCCGAGACGTCGCGCGGCGGGCGTCCGGCCGCCGCGGCCAGGACCGTACGGCGCCAGTCCGGCAAGGGGAGGGGCGGCGCGGCCGGGGAGCTCCGGGAGGGGGGCAGGGCGGGGCCGCTGCCCGCGGGCAACGCGGCGCTGCTCCTGCTGGCCGTCCTGGCCGTCCCGTGCGTCGTGGCCACGGCCATCTGGCCACCGGCCACCTTCGCCGTCACCGGGTTGTTCGCCACGCTGGCCCGCGCGCTGTGGGCCGGTCACTGGATGGTCAGGAAGCGCAAGTCGGCCAGGACCCGGGCGGTCCTGCGGGTGCTGGGCTTCCCGCTGGCCTTCGCCGTCTCGCTGCTGACCGCCCTGGTGTGGCCCGGCCTGCCGGCGGCGGCCCTCGCCGGGTGCGCGCTCTGGCTCACCCTCGGGGGCTCGCTGCCCCCCGACTGGTGGGCGCATCCCGCCCCGATAGCCGTCGCCGGCGTCGTGTTCGGCGTCGTCTGCGGCGGCATCCTCGGCCGGGAGATCGAGCGGATCGGCGCCGAGCTCGTCGAGCTCCGCAAGGAGGGCCTGCGCGCGCTGGCCGTGCTGGGCGGGTTCGTCGCCCTGTGCTCCGCGGCCGTGCGCGCGATCGCCCTCCTCGTGTAGACGTCCTCGGGCCCCGGGTCGGTCAGGCGACCTTGGCGGGGGTGGCGGCCCAGGTGTTGCAGGAGGCCGGGTCGCTGGTGGTGTAGCCGCGCTTCGTCCAGGCCACGCGGTTGGCGCCCTTGCCGTAGACCCGGGCCTCGCCCTTGACGTCCCCGTTGTTCTTAAGGATGCGCAGCAACTCGTTCCAGTCCCTGGTCCCTCGCCCGAAGGAGGACCAGACGCTCCGGATGAACACACCGCTCAGGCAGTCGGTCTGCAGGCCGGCGCGGCGGATCTGCTCGTTCAGCTCGTTCTTGTTCGCGTACGGGGCTTTCTCGAACGCCTTCTCGATTCCGGTGAGGCCCGCCACATGCGAGCCGTACAGCCATCCCGTCACGTGGAGCAGCCAGAGGTCGTCGGCGTCTTCGAGCCAGTCCCGGCCGATCTGCACCAGTATCGTTCGTGACTTGAGGCAGTAGTACGCCTGCGAATTCGCCTTGGGATCCACGGTGAAGTCGCAGTAACCGGTGGGCACCTTGTTGACGAACTTGAGCCTCGGCTTGTTGAACGACAGCTCCGCGGCCTCGAAGTGCGGCTCCCACGCGGCGTTCAGGCAGTTGGTGACGGCCGTGATGTACCGCTTGGCCAGCGTCCGGCTGTTGTCCTTGATCGGCGGCTCGGCGCACCTGGTCTGGGCGAGCTTGCCTGAGCTGTAGAGGGCGTTCTCCGTCAGAGCCGGGTCCTTGATCGGGTAGGCGTTCGCCGTACCGGTGAGAAACAGTCCGGCCGCCGCGGCCATAGCCATGATCATTCTAATTCTCATGGGGCACGATAATAGGGCAATTTTCGCTTATGTCCGACCTGTATTAAAAAAGGGCCCGGGAACAGTCGTCCGGGCCCTTTCGGTGGAACTCCGCGTTAATTTCCATCGCGGCGGGAGAAGCGGTTGAAGATGCGCTCTCCGGCGTTGACGGCGCCTTCGGCCACGTCGCGCAGGACGCCGATGAACGGGTCCTGGGACTGTGACCAGGAGTCGCGGTAGGAGCGGGCGGCGGCCCTGACCTCCTCGGAGATCTTCGCGTTGGCGTCGTCGGCGCGGCGGGGGTACTCCCCGGCGATGATCGTGTCGTACTCGCCGCTGCGGCGCCACTTGTCGAGCTCGGCGACGCGGGAGACGGCGAACGGGTGGGTGGTGCCCAGCAGGTTGAGGACCTTGAGCAGGCCGTCGCGGACGTCGCCCGCCGTGTCGTACTCGCGTGCCTGGTCGAGGAAGGCCTCGATGTTCATCTCGTGCAGGCGCGAGCCGCCGGCGAGCTTCATCAGGGCGCGCAGCGCCGCGTCGGAGTCCTGGCCGCAGAGCAGGCCGCCACGGTCGGCGGAGAGCTCGGACTTGCGGTGCCACTCCTCCAGGCCGGCCACGATCGCGCGCAGGCCGATGTAGCCGAGCGGGATCCAGGCCACGCGGGTGGCCAGGCGGGTCAGGATGTCGAGCATGGTGCGGTAGACGGCGTGGCCCGACAGGATGTGGGCGGTCTCGTGGCCGATGACGAAGCGCTGTTCCTCCTCGTCCATCAGGTCGAGGAGGCCGGTCGTGACGACGATGAACGGGTCGTCGAAGCCGATCGCCTTCGCCTGCACCAGCGGGCTCTGCTGCACGTAGACCTCGGGAATGCGGTGGAGGTCGAGCGTGTAGGCCGCGTCGCGGCCCATGTCGTGCAGGGCTCGGAACTGGGTGTCGCTGGTCCGCACGGCCGAGGCGAGGTAGATCAGGCGCAGGCGGCGCTCACTGACCAGGCCGGACATCTGCTTGAGCACCGTGTCGAACCCGCTGAGCGACCGGAGGGCGACCAGCGCTGACCGGTCGGCGGGATGTTCGTAGGCGCGCGAGCTGATGCCGGGAAGCTGCACGCGGTTGCGATCCGGGGTGGTGGTCATGTCCGGCATGCTACGTCGGGTATGCCTGCCCCGCGCGGGGGGTGGTTAAAAGCTGTGTACGGCTTGCACGTATGGTCCGTTTCATGATGAACGCGCCTACCGGCCAGGGAAAGCGACGTCTGGGCGTCATGGGCGGGACCTTCGACCCGATCCACCACGGCCACCTGGTCGCGGCCAGCGAGGTCGCCCACCACTTCGATCTCGACGAGGTGGTCTTCGTGCCGACGGGGAAGCCGTGGCAGAAGGCCGACAAGATCGTCTCGGCCGCCGAGGACCGCTATCTCATGACGGTCATCGCGACCGCCTCCAACCCCCGGTTCTCGGTGAGCCGCGTCGACATCGACCGTCCGGGGCCGACCTTCACGATCGACACGCTCCGGGAGATCTCCGCCGCCTGGGGGCCCGACGTGGACCTCTACTTCATCACCGGAGCCGACGCCCTCGCCCAGATCCTGAGCTGGCGCGACGTGGACGAGCTGTTCACCATCGCGCACTTCGTGGGCGCCACCAGGCCCGGCCACGTCCTGCGGGACCCGGGCCTGCCGGAGGGCAAGGTCAGCCTGGTGGAGATCCCGGCGCTGGCCATCTCGTCGTCGGAGTGCCGCCAGCGGGTGGTCTCAGGGGAGCCCATCTGGTATCTCGTCCCCGACGGCATCGTCCAGTACATCAACAAGCGCGGCCTTTACGGCGGCACGTCCTCGTGATCTTCCGGTGGCCGCCGGCGGGCGGGGCGAGGGGAGCGGGCGAGGGGTGGCTGGAGCGGATGGATGGCGAAAAATCCTGCGAATCGCGCTGAGCTGGTGAAATATCGCAGCTTAGAACGTGTTCCCATGAAATTCGCTATGATTTGAGGCGTCTGCGTGGGGCGAGTATCCGCAGCTCACCCGGCATGATCGTCGAACGGCCCGGCCGGTGCCCGTCCCACCCGAGATCGACAAGCGCGGTCCCGGCCGCGGAGGACGCCCCTGATCAGGCCGCCAATTCGTTTGCGGCGCGGAATCGGGTGGCACACGATAGGCGTTGTTCAAAAGGTGGCTCTTCAACGAGCCCCGAATCGGGCACCCTGATAGGTGACAGCGCCGACTAGCAGGAGGACTGACCCACACCGTGACAGCAACCGACAGATCCGTCCAGCTCGTCAGGCTCGCCGCCGAGGCGGCCGCGGACAAGCTGGCCGATGACATTCTCGCCTATGACGTGAGCGACCAGCTCGTCATCACCGACGCGTTCGTGCTCTGCTCCGCCTCCAACGACCGCCAGGTCCGCGCCATCGTCGACGAGATCGAGGACCGGCTGCGGATCGAGGCCGACGCCAAGCCCGTCCGCCGCGAGGGCGAGCGCGAGGGCCGCTGGGTCCTGCTGGACTACATCGACATCGTCGTGCACGTCCAGCACGAGGAGGACCGCACCTTCTACGCGCTCGAGCGCCTGTGGAAGGACTGCCCCTCCATCGCGCTGCCCGACAGCGTGACCCAGGTCGCCGCCCAGCGCGCCCGCGGGGCGGTAGCTGAGTGAGTCGTCGCGTCGTCTGCCTCAGGCACGGCCAGACGCTGTGGAACGTCGAGCACCGCTTCCAGGGTCACAGCGACATCCCCCTCGACGAGACCGGGATCGCACAGGCCGCCCGCGCGGCCTCGCTGCTCGCCGCGCTCCGCCCCACGATGATCGTTTCCTCCGATCTCCAGCGGGCCTTCGACACCGCCTCGGCGCTGGGCCGCGTCACCGGCCTGGACGTCACCGTCGACAAGGACCTGCGCGAGCGGGGCGGCGGCCAGTGGGAGGGGCTCACCCGCGAGGAGATCTCCGAGAGGTGGCCACGGGAGTTCACCGCCTGGGAGGCCCCGGGCGGTGAGGCGGTCGGCGACGTCGCCGACAGGGTCTCCTCGGCCGTACGCCGCTGGGCGGGGGAGATGGACTCCGACGGCCTGCTGGTCGTCGCCTCGCACGGGGCGGCGATCCGGCTCGGCATCGCCAAGCTGATGAACCTGCCGCAGGAGCTCTGGCCCGCCCTGGGCGGGCTCGGAAACTGCTCGTGGTCGGTGCTGGAGGAGGCGCGCAAGGGCTGGCGCCTGCTGGAACACAACGCCGGGACCCTCCCCGAGCCGGTCAGGAGCGACGACAGCCCCGAGGCCACCGATGACGGCCCAGAGGCCACCTGAGAGTGACCTTCGGGCGGCACGGCTTGCGCCCCGGTGGCGGGCGCGGGCCGGGCGGCTGTCGATTAGGTGAACACGCGGATGTCCTTATATGCTTCCCGAGCGCCGCGACGAGAGCACTCGAAGCGGTGACCAGGGGCTATGGCGCAGCTGGTAGCGCGCCTCCATGGCATGGAGGAGGTCTGGGGTTCGAATCCCCATAGCTCCACGTCGGGCCGTTCTCCGAACGGGCCCGGAACGCGTCGCCGAGATCCCGTCCGATCATCCCGATCGGGCGGGATCTCGCCGTTTCCGGGGCTCGGGAACGGCCGTGGTCGCCCGGTGCCGGGCCGATCGTAGATCACGGTGAGCGTGAGCGACGACGGGCCGCGAGCCGGTCGCCCGGTGCCGGGCCGCTCGTGGATCCCGGCGGGTGTGAGCGACGACGCGCCGCGAGCCGGTCACCCGGTGCCGGGCCGGTCGTAGATCCCGGCCACCGCCCGCGCGGTCTCCGCGACGAGGTCGCGCAACTCCGCCGGGGCGACGACCTCCAGGTCCGCGCCGAAGCGCAGGAAGTCCGCCAGCGCGTGCCGCGGGGACTCGACCGGGACCGTGACCCGCGTCCAGCCCTCGTGGTCGGGAGGTTCCGCGGTGGCCTCGGCGGCTCGCAGGACGGCCGGGCGGACCATGTCCGGCAGCCGCTTCATGCCGAACGGCGAGAGCCTGATGACGGCCTCGCCCCCCAGGAGCCGTTCCTCGAACTCCTCCAGGGCGCCGTCCCAGTGCGCGGCGAGATCGAAACCGGCGGGCCGCTCGAACCGCTCCCCGAGCGCGGGCGGCCCCAGGATCTGCGAGACCCGGTAGGTCCGCACGTGCTCGCCGCCGCGCGCGACGAGATACCAGCGTCCCCCCTTGAGGACCAGCCCGTACGGCTCCAGCGTGCGGACCACGTCCTGGGGGGCCTTCCAGCGGTGGTAGCGGATCTCCAGGCGGCGCTCGTTCCAGACGGCGTCGGCCACCGCCGCCAGGTGCGGGGTCTCGTCGGTGCCGTGGTACCAGTCGGGCGCGTCGAGGTGGAAGCGCTCGCGGATCCGCCCGGCCCTGTCCCTGAGCTCGACCGGGAGCGCCGCCATCAGCTTGAGCCCCGCGGCCGTCACCACCGGGCCGAGGCCGAGCGCGGCGGCGGGACCCGGCATCCCGGCCAGGAACAGCGACTCCGCCTCGCCCGCGGTCAGCCCGGTGAGGCGGGTCCGGTACCCGTCGAGCAGCCGGTAACCGCCGGAGGGGCCCGCGTCGCCGTACAGCGGCACGCCGGCGGAGTGGAGCGAGTCCACGTCGCGGTAGACGGTCCGGACCGAGACCTCGAGTTCGGCCGCCAGTTCCCGGGCGGTCATCCTGCCGCGGGCCTGCAGGAGCATCAGCAGGGAGATGAGACGGCTCGCGCGCATGTCACGAATTATCCGGTTATCCGGTGAGGGCGCAGATGTGGGTTCCCGGCTCGCCCTTGCCGCGCCGGCCGCGCCTCCTCCGTCTGAACGCGAGGCCGGCGCGGTAGGGCGAACCGGGAACCACGGACGTGGGGGACGTCCGCGCTCCTCTTCATGATCGGTCAGCCGGAACGGTGAAAGGGGGCGTTTTAGGCTTACTTAAGGTTGGTTTACGGATGACCTAACCAACGCCCGAAGCGGGTTGCCACGCCGGTCGTACGGCACGGCCCTCAGCGTGGTGCCTTCCTGCGCGGCCAGCGGTCGCCGACCAGGCGCCGGGCGGTACGCGGGGGCCGGTCGTGCCGGTCGGTGCGGAACCAGAGCTGGACCCTGGCGCCGCCGAGGGAGGAGGCGTCGATCCGCAGCGTGCCGCCCGAGGACTCGGCGAGCCTGCGGGCGATGTCCAGGCCGAGGCCGGTGGAGCCCGCCCCGCTGGTCCCGCGCCGCAGCGCCGCCTCGGGGTCGCGGATGCCGGGACCGGCGTCGGCGATCAGCATGCCGACGGTGCCCGACCCCTGGTGCAGGGTCACCGTGAACGCCGTGCCCTCGGGGGTGTGCCGGAAGACGTTGCCGAGCAGGGCGTCCAGCACGGCGCTGAGCTCGGTGGCCGCGACCGGCACCCGTACGGGCGCCGAGGCGCCGATCAGCTCCCAGGGGCGCCGCTGGTCCTCGGCCAGCGCGGACCAGAAGGTCAGCCGCTCGCGCAGCACCTCGGCGGCGTCGCAGTGGACGAGCTCCGGCGCGCGGGAGGGCTGCCTGGCCGCCGCGATGATCTGGTCCACCTCGGCCTCCAGCCGGCCCAGCGCGCTCCTGCTCTGCTCGGCCTCGGGCCCCAGGTGGTCCAGGCTGAGCCGGAGCGCGGTGAGGGGGGTGCGCAGGCGGTGCGACAGGTCGGCGGCCATCTCCCGCTCGGCGGCCAGCAGCTGGACCACGCGGTCGGCCATGCTGTTGAACGCCTCACCGGCCGCGACCAGCTCGGGCGGGCCCTCGGGCCGGATGCGGACGCTGAGGTCCCCGGCGCCCAGGGCGCTCGCCGCCTTTCCCAGTCGCCGGGCCGAGCGCACCACGCGCACGCCCAGCCGGTCGCCGACCAGCAGCGATCCGGCGACGAGCACCGCGGCCACCCCGCTCAGCACCGCCCACGACGAGGCCACGCCCCGGGTGAGGTCCGCCGACGGGATGAAGATCTCGATGACCACGGTCCTGCCGCCGTCCAGGGCGACGGGGCGCAGCAGGAGGTAGCCGGTGTCCATCTCGGCGGTGATGGCCCGGGTGAGCCGGGAGGCCGCGGCCACGGTGTCGGCGGGGGCCCTGACGGTGCCGGCCGACCCGCCGCCGGGCAGGTGGACCGCGATCCGGTCCCGCGCGCCGGTGCTGAGCAGCGCGTGGGTCAGCCGGTCCGGATCGACGGTGATGGCCAGCACCGGGACCAGCGCCGAGGCCTGCCGTTCCGCCTCGGCCATGGCCCGGCCGTGGGCGATCTCCCTGACGATGAGCCCGAGCGGGATCAGGAAGGCCAGGGCGACCATCGAGGTTCCCGCGACGGTGAGCAGGGCCAGGGTCCGCCTCACGGCGGCGTGATCAGCATGACCCCCACGCCGCGCACGGTGTGCAGGTAGCGGGGGGAGGAGGCGCTCTCGCCGAGCTTGCGGCGCAGCCACGACAGGTGGACGTCGATCGTCTGGTCGTCCCCGTAGGACTGCTGCCACACCTCGGTGAGCAGTTCCTTGCGGGAGACCACCCGGTCGGCGCGGGCGGCGAGGTAGGCGAGCAGGTCGAACTCACGCCGGGTGAGGGTGAGCGGGGCGCCGTCCAGCCCGGCCTCGCGCCGGTTGAGGTCCACCGACAGCGCGCCGACGGACAACACCGAGGGCGGGGTCGCGCTCCGCGCCCGGCGCAGCACGGCGTCCAGACGGGCGTTCAGGTGGTCGCCGGAGAACGGTTTGACCAGGTAGTCGTCGGCCCCGGCCTGGAGGAGCCTGACGATCTCCGCCTCGTTGTCCCTGGCCGTGGCCACGATGACCGGCACGCTGGAGACGCTGCGGACCATCTTGAGCGCCTCCGCCCCGTCCAGGTCGGGCAGCCCGAGGTCGAGGACCACCGCGTCCGGGGGGTTCTGGGTGATCTCCCTCAGCGCGTCGAGGGCGCGCCCCGCGCTGCGCACGGCGTGCTGGCGCCTGCTGAGTTCCTGGATGATCGCGGATCGTACGTACTCGTCGTCTTCGACCACTAGAACCGTCGCCATGCCGTGTAACGGTAGTGAACAACGAGACATATGGCGTAATAATTCACGACATGCGGCAGACGCTGGGGTTCATAGCGGTGTGGTGCGGGGCCACCGTCCTGGCGATCTCGGTCGCCTGGTTCGGCGTCCGCGACGTGCTGCGCAGCGAGGTCTTCGACGACGCGAGCGTCGAACCCCTCAACGCCGCCCTCGGCCGTACGGGAGACTCGACGCTGCCGCCGGGAGCGCCCACGGGGCCGCAGACCGTCGGCACGCCGACCGCCACCTCCGCCGCGCCCGGCCGGAGCCCGGCGCCGCGCCTCACCCCGTCCGCGCGGGACACCGCCGGGCCGCGGCCGGAGCGCTCCCCGTCGAGGACCGCCGCGACGCCGGCACGCACGCGGCAGGCCGGACTGTCCCGTCCCGAGCCGTCGGCGTCCCCGTCGAGATCCCCCTCCAGGGCCCCGTCCAGGCCCGGCGCGACCCAGAGCGCCCCCGCCCCCTCGTCGTCCGCCGCCGCCAGGGCGACGGCCACCAGGACGCGGTCGGTCTCCACCGAGAACCTGCGCGTGGTGAACGTCAAGGGCGGCTCGGTCTCGTTCGCCATCGAGAACGGGGTGTGCCGCCTGATCGCCGCCGCTCCCAACGCGGGCTACGAGGCCAAGGTCGCCTCGGCCACCGGCTGGATCCGGGTCGACCTCGTCCAGGGGCAGCACGGCTCGGCGGTCTTCTGCATCGGAGGGGAGAACCGCACCGACCTGTGGGAGTACTAGAACCGGTCGCCGGGAGCGCCGAGATCGCGGGGGTGCTCTCCCGGCAGGTCCTTCAGGCGCCGGCCCCCGGGGTGGCGGGGGTGCTCTCCCGGCAGGTCCCTCAAGTACCGGCCCCCGGGGTGGCGGTGGGTTCCTCGCGCGGGCCGGGGGGCCGGTCGCCGAGGTCGCGCAGGCGCGCGGCGGCCTCGGCGAGGCGCTCCTCGCCGAAGACCGCGACGCCGTGCCGTTCCAGCAGGGCGGTGGTGACCCCGTTGCCGGGCACCCGCCGGCCGCCGAAGGCGCCGTCGTAGACCGTCAGGCTGCCGCAGGAGGGACTGCCCTCCTTCAGGATCGCCACCCGCACACCGTGGGCCCGGGCGGCGGCCAGCGCCGCCCGCGCGCCGGCGAGGAAGGCCTCCGTGACGTCGGCGCCCGCGGCGGTCAGCACCCGGGCCGTCCCGGCCAGGACCGCCTCGCCCCCGGCCCCGCCCTCGATCTCCGCGGCCGGGCGCGGGACGGGCAGGCCGCCCTCGACCTCGGGGCAGAACGGGACGAGCCGCCCCTCCCGCCGCCACTCGGCCAGCAGCGCGTCGCCGCTCGTCTTGGCGGCCCCGTCGTAACGGACCTTCCGCCCCATCAGGCAGGCGCTGACCAGGATCCTCTCCACGGCCCCAGAGTACGTGGCGCGGCGCGGGGGGCGAGGGGGCCGGGCAGTACCCTTCTGCCCATGCTTCTCGATGTCCCGGGGTCCCGATGATCGGCCCGCTCGCGACCGGCCTGATCCTGTTCTCACTGGTGATCGGGATCTTCGGCCTCGTCACCACGATGAGGAACAGGGCGATGGGAAGGACGCTCCTCGTCTCGCTCGGGGTGCTGGAACTCGGCCTGCTCGTGCAGGCGGGGTTCGTGATCGCCGCGCTGGTGCGGGGCGAGGGGCCCGCGGAGACGGCCACGCTCATCGGCTACCTGGCGGGCAGCCTGATGATCCCGCCGGCGGCGGCGTTCTGGGGGGTCGGCGAGCGCTCGCGCTGGGGTCCCGCGGTGATCGCGGTGGCGGGTTTCGCGATCCCCGGGATGGTCGGGCGGATGCTCCAGGTCTGGCAGGGACTGCCGTGAGCGAGCCGGCGATCGGCACCGGTCCCGGACGCGCGCTGGTGGCGGTCTACGGGGTGTTCGCCCTCGCGGCGGGGGCCCGCGCCGCCGTGCAGATCGCCACCCGGTTCCACGAGGCCCCGCTGGCCTACTCGCTGTCGGCGTTCGCCGCCGCCGTCTACGTCGTGCTCACCGTGGCGCTGGCCAGGGGGAACAGGACCCTGGCACTGGTGGCCTGCGGTGTCGAGCTGGCCGGGGTGCTCATCGTGGGCACGCTCAGCATGGCCGACCCCGAGGCCTTCCCGCGTGCCACGGTCTGGTCGGGTTACGGAAGCGGATATCTGTTCATTCCGCTTGTGCTTCCTGTCCTGGGGCTTTACTGGCTCTTGCGGCGCCGCTAGTTAGGCCCGCACCTCACCGGGCATGTGTGCCTCCCGAACCGACCGAACCACAAGGGAGGACACGGTCATGAGCTCGATTGAACAGTCCGTCGACGTCAACGTGCCGATCCGGACCGCGTACAACCAGTGGACCCAGTTCGAGAGCTTTCCCGAGTTCATGGAAGGCGTCGAGACGATCAAGCAGTTGAGCGACACGCGCACGGCGTGGGTCGTCGAGATCGCGGGGGTCCGCCGGGAGTTCGAGGCGGAGATCACCGAGCAGCACCCCGACGAGCGGGTGGCCTGGAAGTCGGTCGAGCGGCCGCACCAGGCTGGCGTGGTGACCTTCCACCATCTCGGCCCCGACACCACCCGGGTCACGTTGCAGATGGAGTACGACCCCGAGGGGTTCGTCGAGACCGTCGGTGACTGGCTGCAGATCGTCCGCCTGCGCGTCCGTGGCGACATGGAGCGTTTCAAGACCTTCATCGAGTCGCGCGGCGGCGAGACCGGAGCGTGGCGCGGCGAGGTGCCCGGCCCGCACGAGCGCGGCGAGGCCGGTACCGGTGCCGGTACCGGTACCGGCACCGGTGACCTGGGCGAGCACCGCGGCACCGGAGGTCTCGACGAGGCTGTGCCTTCGCCGCCTCCGCGCACGGTGGGCCAGCCCTACCCGACGGACCCGTCGCTGCCCCCGCCCGGTGGCACGCCGCTGCCCCCGGCCGGTCGCGGGCTCGGCGAGGAGCCGCCGCCCGCTCCGGGGCCGCGCATCTGACGCGCGCCCGAGGTAGGCGCGCCCGGTGCCGTCGCCCTGACGTCCGCTGCCCGAGCTGTCCGGGGTTCCGGGCATCCGGAAGCCGGGGCCGCGCCGGTGCGTGAGAGAGCCGGGTCACGTTCTGTAAAGAGGAACGTGGCCCGGCTTTCACGTTGTCAGCTGTTCGCACCCGATGCGGTCCGGCGCGTGAGGTCAGGAACAAATCGAGGTTTCAGTCCTGTTACAGTCGGGGTCAGCCAATCATCCTACGATTGGATGAAACCCTAAGGAGGACTGAAACCAGCATGAGCGTGCTCACCCATCAGACCAGGGGCCGCACCGGTGGAACGACAGGCTCTCTCGCCTGGTTGCTCGTGCTGGGGATCGTTCTCGCGGCGCTGAACCTGCGCACCGCCGTCACGAGCGTCGGGCCGGTTCTCGACCAGATCACCTCTGGTCTCGGCATGACCGCCGTCGGAGCCGGGCTGCTCACGACGCTGCCCGTGCTCATCTTCGCCTCGGTCGGCGCGGTCACCCCCGCGCTGGCCAGGAAGGTCGGGGAGCACCGTCTTCTGCTCCTCGCCCTCGTCGTCCTCGGCGCGGGCCTGCTCATCCGATCGATGGTGGGCTCGGCCGAGGTCTTCCTCTACAGCAGCGCCCTGGCGCTGTCGGGCGGTGCGGTGGGCAACGTGCTCATCCCCAGCCTGATCAAGCGTCACTTCCCCGGCCGGGCCGGAACCATGACCACCGTCTACACCACCGCCCTCGCGGTGGGCACGATGCTCGCGGCCGCCGCGACCGTGCCCATCCAGCGGGCCACCGACGGCAACTGGCACGTTGCCCTCGGGGTGTGGGGGGCGTTCGCCGCCGTCGCCGCCATTCCGTGGCTTGCGCTCTCGCGCAGTGAGCCGGAGCGGCACGGAGCGAGCGGGGGAACGGGTGCCCGCGCCCTGCTCCGCAGCAGGCTGGCCTGGGCGGTCGCCGCCTACTTCGGAACCCAGAGCATGGTCGCCTACATCATGTTCGGCTTCCTGCCGAAGATCCTCACCGACGGCGGCTACACCACCTCGCAGGCGGGCCTGGTCCTGGGCGTCTTCACCGCGATCGGCATCCCGGTCTCGCTGGTCGTGCCCGCGATCGCGTCGAGGTTCTCCGACCAGAGGCCCGTGGTGGCCGCCTTCGTCCTCTTCTACACCGCCGGTTTCCTCGGCCTCTGGCTCGGGCCCTCCACCCTCGCCTGGGCCTTCGCCAGCCTGGTCGGCGTCGGCATGGGGTCGTTCCCGCTCGCGCTGACCATGCTCGCCATGCGTACCCGCACCCCTGATGCGACGGCCGCGCTGTCGGCCTTCGGGCAGAGCACCGGATACCTCATCGCGGGTGCCGGGCCCCTGGTCGTCGGCGTCATGCACGAGTCGACCGGCGGCTGGACGCTGCCGTTCCTGCTGCTGTTCGCGGTGGTCGCCGTCCAGCTCGTGGCCGGCTGGTACGCGGGCCGTCCGGGCTACCTGGAGGACGAGCGGGCCCTGACGCGCTGACCCGTCGTGACCGGTACGGCCTGCGCCCTTGCGGGGGCGGCGCAGGCCGTACCGGCATAATGGGGCGATGCCAATCACGGATTCGACGCGGGTCGGCTACCCGGGCGGAGAGGTCAGGGGGCGTTCGGCCGTCGTCGCCACCGTGCCGGTCGGCGACGGGTATGGAACCGTCGTGGCCGAGACCCCTTTCCACCCGCTGGACCACACCTGGCCCGACCAGCCCGCCGACACGGGGACCATCGGCGGGATCGCGGTGACCGACTGCGTGACCGGGGCCGTGGCCGTGGCCGAGGGCGGGGGCGGGGAGACCGTCCGCCTCGGCGCGGACATCCCGGTGCGCCGGGGGACCCCGGGCTGGCACTGGCTGGTCGTCCACGTCACCGCCGAGCCTGTTGACGGTCTCACCGAGGCCGAGGCCGAGGCCGGGGCCGGTGGCGAGGTCGAGCTGGTGGTCGACGCCGCGCGGCGCCGGGCGCTCTCGGCGGGGCACACCGCCTGCCACCTCGCCGCCCTCGCGCTCAACGGGGCGCTGGCCGGGCGGTGGCGCAAGGAGGTGCCCGCCGACGGGCTGGGCCACCCCGACTTCGACCAGGCCGCCATCGTCTCCTCGCGGATCCTCCCCGGCGGCAGCCACGACGTCTACCGGCTGGGCAAGTCGTTGCGCCGCAAGGGGTTCGGCACCGAGGGGCTGGCCGAGGAACTCCCGGAGATCGCCCGGCTCGTCGGCGACCGGCTCGGGGCGTGGATCGCGGCCGACGCCGCCGTCGGGATCGACAGCCCCGGCCCGGAGCTGACCGCCCGGCGCACCTGGCGCTGTGCCCTGCCCGAGGCCGAGGTCTCCATCCCGTGCGGGGGTACGCACCTGTCGAGCACCGCCGAGCTCGGCACCGTCGCCGTGACCCTGGACCTGTCCGCCGACGGTTCCGAGCTGACCATGCGCACCACCGTCGGCCCGTAGGCGCCGGGCAGGTCACGCGGTCAGACGTGGCTTCGGGCGCCCGCCGCGGAGACGGCCCGCAGGGCGGCCCTCGCGGCGATCAGGGCGCTGTGCGAGGAGACCTCGCTGAGCAGGCCGGGAGCCGCCACCGCGTCACCGGCCAGCCAGACGCCGTCGCCCCGGTCGATCGCGGGCCGGTCCCGCCAGGTGGCCCCCGGCAGGTCCAGGGCGCCGGTGCGGCCGTTGCAGGTGGCCTCCCGCCGCCAGGTCGCCCGCTCCCGCCAGCCGGGCAGCCCGAGATCGGCCACCCGCTCCACCCTGGAGATCGCCTCCGCCCTCGTCTCCCCCGGCCTGACCGGCATCTGCAGCTGGCAGAGACTGTGCCCGTCGGGGGCGAGCGAGGGGTCCGGCAGGCTGTAGCGCTCCATGAAGCCTCCCTCGTCCAGGTCGGAGACGAGGAAGAGGTCGCCGGCGCCCGCGCGCAGACCCAGGTCGAGCAGCACGGCCTTCCCGCTCTCCCAGCGCAGCGACCCGTCGCCGAGCAGCGTCCTGGCGGCGTCCAGCGAGGTCGCCACGATCACGGGGGCGCCCTCGGGCAGGCGGTCCACCCGCGAGCCGGCCTCGATCCGCACGCCCAGGCCGCGCGCGTGGACGGCCATCCGGTCGATCACCCGCCCCCAGCCGCCGGTGACGTAGCGCGGAGCCGGATACCTCGGCGCGGTCGCCCGCAGCACCCGCTCCCAGACGAACGCCGCCGACAGCCGCCCGGGATCCGCGTCATAGGTGATCACCCCGACCAGTCCCGCGGCGGCCCGCATGGCCTCCTCGCCGAGACGGCGGGTGGCCCAGGTCCCGAAGTCCTCGTCCACCGGTGCCCGCAGCCGCCGCCTGGCGAGCGCCCTCAGCAGCGACCGGGGCGGCATGCCCGACAACCGGCCGCCGTGGCGGAACCTGCTCCTGGCGAGCATGCCCGGCGTGAGCCTGGTGTACGGCCGGACCAGCCCCCTGGCCGCCAGCCAGCGCCAGGGCTCGCCGTCGGAGTAGAAGACGTGGGTGCCCTCGTTGGCGACGTACGGCGTGGCGGTGCTGCGGGCCCGGCCGCCCAGCTCCCGGTGCGCCTCGTGGAGGGTGACCCGTGCGCCGCCCTCGGCGCACGCGATGGCCGCGGTGAGGCCGGCGAGCCCGCCGCCGACGATGGTGATCTCGTTGCCGCTGATGTCTCGTGTCATGCCCGTACGACGGACCCGGGGATGCCGTTCGTGACATCGCCGCCGTGCCGTTCCCCCGGACGCCTCTGCCCGGGAGACGTCAGAGGTGGGCGAGCTTCTCCGGGTTCGCCACCAGGAAGACGGTCCTGATCAGGCCGTCCTCGACGACCAGGGAGAACACGGTGATCGGCCGGTCCTCCGCGGTCACCACCATGGCCGGCCCGCCGTTCACCTCCGTGATCCTCACGCCGAATCCGGAGACCGGTTCGCCCCCGATGCTCTCCATGAAGGCCCGCAGGCGGTCCCGGGAGGCGATCGAGGACAGGAAGCGCGCCACCCTGCCCGCGCCGACGATGACCCGCAGCGGGGCCTTGGCCTTGCCGCCGCCGTCGCTGACCAGCGACACGTCCTCGGCGAGGATCGCGGTCAGCGCCCCCAGGTCACCGCCCGAGGCCGCCTCGGCGAACCGCTCGGTGAGCCTGCGCCGCAGCCCCCGGTCCACCTCGAACCTCGGCCTGCCCTCCTGGACGTGCTCCCTGCCGCGCCGGGCGAGCTGCCGGGTCGCCGCCTCGCTGCGCTCGATCATCTCGCCGATCTCCGCGTACGGCATGCCGAACGCCTCCCGCAGCACGAACACCGCGCGCTCCAGCGGGGACAGGGTCTCCAGCACCACGAGCAGGGCCAGCTCCACCGACTCGGCCAGCTCGGCGTGCTCGGCCGCGTCGGGGGTGACGATCAGCTCCGGCAGCCACGACCCGACGTAGGCCTCACGCCGGCTCCTCACCCGCCGCAGCCGGTCGATGGAGAGCCGCGTCACGACCTTGACCAGGTACGCCCGGTGGTCCTCCACTCGCGAGACATCCACCCCCGACCAGCGCAGCCACGCCTCCTGGACGACGTCCTCGGCGTCGGTCACGCTGCCCAGGATCCGGTAGGCGACCCCGGCGAGCAGGTCGCGATGCTCTTCGAAACGCTCAACGGCCATAGGGGAACAGACGTATCACGGCGCCCCGGTGTGACACGACCCGGTAAACGGTCGTTTACAGCGACCCTCTACCATGCGAGGGCGGAAGTCGACAGCGGGGACAGCGAAGGAGCGGGCAGTGACGGGAACGACCCTCGCCGAACCGGGCACCACGCGGCAGGGCAGGCACCTGTGGCTCACCCTGGTGGCACTCTCCACGGCGGGGATGGTCGTCTCCGTCCAGCAGACCGTGGTCATCCCGCTGCTGCCCCGGCTGATGGTCACCTTCGGCGTGTCGGTGGCCGAGGTCACCTGGGTCTTCACCGCCTCGCTGCTCGCCGGCGCGGTGGCCACTCCGCTGCTGTCACGCCTCGGCGACATGTACGGCAAGAAGCGGATGATCCTGCTCACCGTCGGCCTGCTCGTCCTGGGCTCGGTGGTCTGCGCCCTGTCCGGCTCCCTCCCCATGTTGATCGCCGGGCGGGCCCTGCAGGGCGCGTCGACCGCGCTGATCCCGCTGGCCATCGGCATGATCAAGGACGGTTTCCCGCCCGCCAGGGTCATGACGGCCATCGGGGCGGTCAGCGCCACCATGGGCGTCGGCGGCAGCCTCGGCATGATCGTCACCGGTCTGATCGCCGACCGTACCTCCGACCACCACCCGGTCTTCTGGATCACCGCCGGTCTCGCCGTGGCCGCGATCGTCCTCATCGCGCTCAGCGCCCGCGACGGCGGGGCCGGTGCCGGAGGCCGCCCCGACCTCGTCGGCGCGGCGCTGCTGTCGGTCTGGCTCGTCTGCCTGCTGCTGG
Source organism: Streptosporangium nanhuense (assembly GCF_059358815.1). Classification (NCBI taxonomy): domain Bacteria; kingdom Bacillati; phylum Actinomycetota; class Actinomycetes; order Streptosporangiales; family Streptosporangiaceae; genus Streptosporangium; species Streptosporangium nanhuense. Next base: position 236,646 of record NZ_JCADBG010000014.1, on the reverse strand, counting down.
CGATCTCCAAGGGCAACGACTGGGGCTGGGGCTCGGGAACCGTCGTCGGGCTGTTCGCGGGCGCGGCCCTGTTCTGCGCCGCGTGGGTCGTCACCCAGATGCGGCTCCGGGCGCCGATGGTACGGCTGCACCTGCTCGTCGGCCCCCGGTCCCTGCCGGCCAACCTGGCCTCGCTGCTCCTGGGCTTCGCCATGTTCGGCTCCTTCACCCTGATCTCCAGCTTCATCCAGACGCCTTCGTCCGCCGGGTACGGCTTCGGCGGGTCGGTCCTCGACGTCGGCATCTACGCCCTGCCCAGCACCGTGACCATGCTGCTGGCCTCCTTCGTGGCGGGCCGCCTCTCCATGCGGCTCGGCCCCGCCTACTCCCTCGCCCTCGGCGCGGGCCTGTGCGCGACCGGATTCGGCTGGTTCACCCTCTTCAACGACTCGGTGTTCCACCTGATCGGCTCCAACGCCGTGCAGGGGCTGGGATTCGGCATCGCCTACGCGGCGCTGGGGGCACTCGCCGTGCAGCACGTGCCCATGGACCAGAGCGGCATCGCCAGCGGCATCAACTCCCTGGTCCGCTCCATCGGCGGCAGCGTCTCCGGCGCGGCGACCTCGGCCCTCCTCACCTCCGTCACCATCGCCGGAACCTCCGTCCCCTCCCGCGACGCGTACGTGATCTCCTTCGCCATCATCACCGCGAGCGCCGTGGGCTCCGCGGCCGTCGCGCTCGCGACCGGAATGCGGGCGCGAGGAGTGTCCGGAGTCGGTTAGGATTTCATCTGCATCGCAAGGGGCTATGGCGCAGCTGGTAGCGCGCCTCCATGGCATGGAGGAGGTCTGGGGTTCGAATCCCCATAGCTCCACTTCGGTGACTGGGGTCCGCTGTTCGCAGGCTTGAAGCCTGCTCCCGGCGGGCCCCTTCGTCGTCTCCACGGGGGGACGACCCCCCGGGCCCCCCGGTGTGGGGCTTCGCCCCCACGGCCCCCCTTTCCTCGCTTCGCTCGGGGGCCGCCTCACCGGCTGGGCGGTTTCGGAACCGGCTACACGTTTTCCTTGATCGCGAGTTCGGCTCGTCGGCCGTTTCCCGCCGGTACGGGAGGCGGTGAGCGGTGATCGCGAAGGTGGGGGCGGGTCAGTCGTCCGAGGCGACGACGACGGTCAGGGAGTCCTGGTTCCGGTCGATCAGGATGAGTTCGTGGAACTCGCCGAGAATCCATCCCAGGTCGTCGTCGCGGGCCGCCTCGTCGAGGTCGCGGAGGCGGTAGCGGGAGGTGGCCGCGCGGATCAGCGGGTAGACCTCGGACTCCAGGTCGTGGGCGATCGTCTCGGGGAGGTCGGCGTACCTGTCGGCCCAGGTGCGGATCGTGGCGCAGGCCGTCTCCTGGTCGACCTCCTCGAACGAGGCGGCGGAGAGCGCGTCGAGGCGGTAGGGGCCGTGCACCGGCCCGCCGTCCTTCCAGGAGTCGGAGCCCAGGTAGTCGTCCCGGTACAGCTGGTGGGAGAGCAGCGCGGTGAGCAGCGGTTCGTCGTCCTGGGGGGCGATGAGGCGGAAGTGCTTCACGTCCACCCAGCGGTAGGTCCTGTCCTTGAAGTTGACCAGGGTGGTCGAGGCGAACGCCAGTTGCTCCATGGGTGTGACGATAGTGACTCCCGGGATCCGTTCATCGCCGATTGGCCGAACTGGATGAGTGATCGGGAAACGGAGGAAACGGGGCACGAGCTGGGGGCGAGCGGCGAGCGGCCCCCGATCTTCGGGGGAGGGGGCGACGTTTGCGGCCCCGGGGTGAGGGCAGCCGTTGGCATATCCGACGTGGCGCCACAGGAGGTCAGATGCTGCCCCGCAAGCAGAAGGTCGGCACGGTCGCGGTGATCGCCCACCAGAAGAAGACATTCGGCGGAGGGCTGGACGAGCTGCGCAGGCTCCTCGCCGACGAGGGAGTCGACGAGCTGCTCTGGTACGAGGTGCCCAAGAGCAAGAAGGCGCCGAAGAAGGCGAAGAAGGCGTTGAAGGAAGGGGCCGACCTGGTCCTGGTGTGGGGTGGCGACGGCATGGTGCAGCGCTGCGTGGACACGCTCGCCGGCTCCGGCGTCACGGTCGGCATCCTCCCCGCGGGGACGGCCAACCTCTTCGCGCAGAACCTGGGCATTCCAGAGGACCTGCCCAAGGCCGTGCACATCGCCTTCCACGGCGAGAGCAGGAAGCTGGACCTCGGGAAGGTCAACGGGGAGCACTTCGCCGTCATGGCCGGCGTCGGCTTCGACGCGGCGATGATCGAGGACGCCGACCGGGGGCTGAAGGACCGCCTGGGGCGCGTGGCGTACGTCTGGACGGGTCTGCGCCACGTCCGGGGGGAGCTCGTGCGGATGGAGGTCAAGATCGACGGTGTGACGTGGTTCGAGGGCGAGGCGAGCTGCCTGCTGCTGGGCAATGTCGGCACCATCACCGGCGGCATCGAGGCGTTCGACGACGCGCGTCCCGACGACGGATGGCTGGAGATCGGCGTGACCACCGCGACGGGGCCGATCCAGTGGGCCCGCGTGCTCGGCCGGATGAGCGTGGGGCGGTCCGACGAGTCGCCGTTCGTCCGGATGTCCCGGGCGCGCAAGGTGACCGCCACGTTCGCCACCCCCATGACCTACGAGCTGGACGGCGGCGCCAAGGGCACCGTCACCGAGCTCAAGGCCAAGGTCGTGCCCGGCGGCATCACCATCCGTGTTCCCGAGTCCACCGACTCCGACCAGCCGTGATCCCGGGCCGTCGGCCCTGACCGGCCGTACCCGCGCACGACCGGTGCGCGGGTACGCCGTCGAAGTGCTACTAAAAACCCCTTTTAGTTAACATTCATGACAAATGTAGATTGGATATGGTTTATCGACTGATTTCGCTTAATGGGAAGAGTGGGTCGATGGCCGGTAAACGCTGGACCGAGGCCGACGTTCCCGATCGGCCGGACCGCGTCGCACCGGTCACCGGTGCCGGTCCCGGCCCGGAGGCAGCCCCGGTGGTCGCCTGTCGTGTCACCGGCGGGGCGGCCGGCGCGAGGACCGCCCCCGGTGCGCGTGGTCGTCCCGCATTCGTCCGTACCGGCGCGGTCTCCTGCGACGCCGCCGCCCGACGTACCGGCGCGGTCTCCTGCGACGCCGCCGCCCGACGTACCGGCGCGGTCTCGTACGACGCCGCCGCCCGAATCCGTCCCAGGGCGGGGGCCGGGAGGCCGACAGGGATCGTGTACGGACGGTGATCGAGCTGAAGGTGTCGATCGACATAGACCGTCCGGCGGCCGAGATATGGCAGATCGTCGCCGACTTCGGCCAGGATCCCCGATGGCGGGCGGGCGTGACCACGATGGCGCCCGATCCGCCGGGCCTCGTCGTCCCGGGCACCACCACGGACGAGACCATGCGCATAGCCGGACGCGGCTTCTACATCAGCGGCCTGGTGACCTCGGTGGTGCCCGGGAGGGAGTTCCTCTGGCGGGGGACGTCGGGGATCGACGTCGAGGGCGGCAGGTCGGTCGTGCCCCTGGACGACGACCGGTGCCGGGTGACCATGTGGTTCCGGCTCCGCCTCCCCGGCCTGCTGCGCCTGCGTGCTCCCATGCTCGAACGCATGCTCAGGCGCAAGCTCCAGCAGAACGTCCACCGCCTCGGCGACCTGGTCACCGCGGACGCGTGGCGCCGTCCGCGGGGGGCGGCCACCTCGCGCGACCGCTGTCCCTGGTCATCGCGGTGACGGCGTTCGCCCGAACGCGGCCCGCGCGGTCGTCACGCCCGCGTGACCGTCATCTGTAGTTCGGTCACCCAGTTGTCGTAGTCGCCCGCCGGGCAGTCGATGGAGACCTCCCTGGCCAGCCCGACGCCGCGGTAGCCGTGCTCGTCGATCCAGTGGGCCAGAGTCTGGAACGTCGGGCCCACCTCATCCATCGAGCCGCGGTGGATGATCGTGGCGGCCTGCTCGATCTCCGGCAGGTCCACGATCGCGAAGTCGTGGTCGCCGCCCGTCTCCGCGGGGATCTCCACCCCGGCGTGCACGGTCACCCGGCCGTCGGTCTCGGGCTCGTAGCGGGCGATGCCGTATCCGGTGATCCTCACTCCGGCCGCGTCGACGCGCCGGCACAGGTCGGCGAAGAGGGGCTGGATGACGGGGCCGATGTCCTCGCCCTCGTAGCTGGCCGCGACGGCGGTGAGCTCCGCCACGCGTGTCGTGGGGATCGGCTTGAGAAGAACCTCTTCGGAGTGCATGTGGCCTTCCTTGGCGATTGTCGTGAGCCGTACTTCCACCCGGAGGAGCCGGGCCGTGTCCGCCGCGATCCGTTCCTCCAGCTCCGCGCGCCGCAGCCGCAGCATCCCGTACAGCTCCGCGGTGTCGACCCGCTCGTCCAGGATCGAACCGATCTGGCGCAGGGTGAGGCCGAGGTCCTTCAGGGCGATGACGCGGTTGAGCCGCGACAGCTGGCCGGCCCGGTAGAAGCGGTGTCCGCTGCCCGGGTCGACGTGGGCGGGCCGGAGCAGGCCGATCGCGTCGTAGTGGCGCAGCACGCGCACCGACACCTGGCCGAGCTGGGAGAACTCTCCGATACTGAACATGGTGCTTCCAGGTATAGGGGGTGACACCGTGTCAGCCGCAACCCTCGGATCTCGCCTCCGCCGCCCCTCCCGGGGCCCGGCCCGCGGGTGCGTACGGTGGCCGTGCTCCCGTCCGGCGCGGAGGGCGACGGGTGTGCCGTCGTTGACGGCTACTGGCGGGTAGGAATAGGTTCCCAGATACCAACTGGTCGGTTCGCAGGGGACGTCGGCCTCGCGCGACGCGAGACCGGGGCCCCGGCCGCCGGCTGTTCCGTTGACCCCCTGGAGGCGTGATGACCGACGTCCAGCTGGCCCGTCAATCCTGGCGCCGCCTGGAGCCCGTCCACGGGATGATCTACTTCGTGCCCGAGGCCACCGAGCGCTACGCCGCGCTCGGTCTCGACAGCCGCGCGGGTTACTTCGCCTCCCGGGGCGCGGCCTTCGGCGCCGCCTCCGCCGAGCTGGTCATCGCGACCTTCTACAACTTCCACCCCGCTCTCGTACGGCGTGCGCTTCCCGCCGCCTGGCAGGTCACGACCCCGGAGAAGGTGCTCGCGGCCCGTCTCGAAGCCGCCGAGGCGGCGATGCGCCGGGCCGGGATCCACGAGCTCGACACCCTCGCCGAGACGACGGAGCTCGCCGTCCGCGCCGCGGAGAGGGCGTGCGAGCACCCCCAGGGGCGCCCGCTGTTCGCCGCGCACGCCGCGCTGCCCTGGCCCTCGGAGCCGCTCCCGCGGCTCTGGCACGCCCAGACGCTGCTTCGCGAGTTCCGGGGCGACGGGCACGTCGCGTGCCTGCTGGCCGAGGGGGTCGGCCCGCTGGACGCGCTGGTCCTGCACGCCGCGACCGGGCACGTCCCCACGGTGTTCCTCAAGTTCAGCCGCGACTGGCCCGAGGAGGAGTGGGCCGAGGCCGAGGAGAGGCTGCGCGAGCGCGGACTGCTGGCCGGTGACGGGCTCACCGAGGAGGGCGCCGCGCTCAGGCAGCGGATCGAGGACCGCACCGACGAGCTGGCGCTGCCCGCGTACGCCGCGCTCTCCGACGACGAGCTGGCCCGCCTGGCCGAGCTGGCCCGCCCCTTCGGCCGGGCCGTGGTGGACAACGGCCTGCTCACCCTCTCCGGCTGAGGCCGCGGGGGTACGGGCCCTCGCGGCCGCCTTCGCCTTCGCCTTCGCCTTCGCCGGGCGGCCGGGTTCTCGCGGTCACCGCCCGGCAGGTGACCTCTCGCCGGGCGGCCGGCTCAGTTTCCCGCGGACGGGTCGCCGACCTGGCCGATGAACAGCGGGGCCAGCGTCGGCCGGTGGACGATCGCGAAGGCGAACGGACGGTCGGCGCGGACCTCGGCCTCCGGCGGTGCCGGGGCCGACACGGCGAAGGCGAGGCCGGTGACGGCGGCGGCCTCGGTACCCCACTCGTCGACGGTGATGTTGGCGCGGTGGATCGCCTGGTCGAGGTAGGCCTCCTCGACGATCCCCGAGTAGTCGTTCCCCCGCAGCCCCAGCTTCGCGAGCGGCTCCGCCAGGTCCAGGTTCGCGGAGAAGTCCCATCGGGGCATGGCGAGCCGCACCGGCCGCTCCTTGAGCCCGTTGGCCACCTGCGCCATCACGGCGGGGGAGAGCAGGTCGCCGGGGGAGCCGCCCGCCCGAGGCACGAGGACCCACATGGCCAGCTCCTCCCCGGCGTAGCGCAGCTCCACGGCCTGCCAGCCGGGCCCCTCCGCGTACGGGATGAAGCCGTCGCGGCGCATCAGGGGCGTGCGTGTCGTCGTACCGTCGGCGCGGGTGAAGGTGGCGCCCTCCTCCGGCGGGTCGGTGAACGGTGTCGTCCAGTCGGCCTTGAGATAGACGGCGTTGGCGATGACCAGCCTGGTCTTCGCGGGCAGGTCGTCGAACATCTTCTTGATCCGCCCGGCGGTCCGCTCCTCGGCCCAGGCGTTGATGACCTCCGCGGCGTCCCCGGCGAAGTCCACCTGGCGCACGCCCGTGCCGTACTGCGCCGCGAGCGTGCGCAGGAACCCCGGTTTGACGCTCAGCCCCTCCTGGGTGAACAACTCGTTGGCGATGCCCACGACCGGCGGCTCGGGGGCGCCTGCCTGGGCGTCCCGCTCCGCGTCCGGCTCGGGCGGGGGCGGCGGGTCGTCGGTCGTGACGATCTGCCGGGTGAGCGCGTTGAGGGAGGTGTGCGGACCTTCGGCGGGGAAGCCGAAGACCGCGTCGAGTTCGGTGGCAGTGTCCCCGGCGCCCCCGGTGTCCCCGGTGCCCCCGGCGGCTCCGGCCCTCGCCATGCCGAAGGCGTAACCGATGCTCAAAGGCGACAGGACGGTGTTGGCCCCGGGCTTCGCGGTCGCGGCGAACAGGGAGTGTCCGAAGGAGGTAAGACCACGTACGGTCTCCTCGACCGGGGGGTTCTTGGGTACCTCCCGCTTCACCCCCTTCGCGGTGATCGCGCTGGACTCGGTCATGGCACACGCCGAGAGGGCGGCGACGGCCAGCAGTGCGGGTAACAGTCGGCGCATGTTCCTGAGACGTACGCCGCCGCCGGGCGGTTCACCCGGTTCGCGTGCCGGCCGCTCCGCGGGGCGGGCGGCATCAGGTGAACGCGGCGAAGGCGCCCGCCCCGATGAGGGCGACGGCCCAGGCGAGATCGAGGTTGAACCACGCCTTGCGGAGCACCGCCACGCCCAGCCGCTCGTAGACGACCAGGGCCAGGACGGTGGTCGTCACCAGCATGGCCATCGTGTGCGTCCCGGTCGCCAGCAGGCTCTGCGAGGCCAGCGCGGCGGCCTCGTGCCCCTCGTGGCCGCCGTGACCGCCGTGTCCCCTGTGACCGCCGTTCAGGGTGACCGGGAGCACCATCAGCCCGGCCCCGTGGGCGGTGGCCATCAGGAACGACCACCCGGCCAGCTGCCACTTCGTCACCTTCATGCCGACCCAGCGGGGATGGCGCCGCCGCAGCAGCCGCCAGAGGCCGAACCCGCACACCACGGCCGCCACGCCGTACGAGACCGCTTTCGGCGGGGCGGCCAGCCTGGCCGCCGAGACCAGCCCGAGCGTGATCAGCACCGAGCCCGCGTGACCGAGCACGATGGGCGGCAGCGCGCGCAGCACCCCGTCGCGCGAGCGCTCCTGCAGCCCGAGCGCGACCGCGAAGAGCCAGCCCATGGCCGGGTTCAGGCCGTGGAAGGCGCCGAGCCCGGCCAGGATGAGCAGGGACGTCAGATCCATCGGACACGCCTCGCGGGAAGTGGGAAGGTGACCGGGATCGGCGGGAGGGCGGCGGGGGCCGGTGGGTCCGCGGCCGGGGTCACGGGAAGCAGAGACACGGGAAGCAGCGTCACGGGAAGCAGTAGGAGTCGGAGGAGGAGTCGCCGCCCTGCAGGCGGACCTGGTGCGCACGGCGGCCGTCGGCGGCGAAGTCGACGAGGAAGCCCGGGTCGAGGGCGATCGAACCGTCGTCGGCGATGTCCACCTTCGCCATCCAGCTGGAGATGCCGTCGGGGTAGAAGACATCGTCCCAGGAGCGGTAGAGCGAGTTGGTGAAGTAGACCCGCCGCCCGTCCCTGCTGGCCTCGACCATCTGCGGCCCCCCGTTCAGCGCCCGGCCCGGATCGGAGGGGTGGCCCTCGCGCCTGGCGATCCCGCCGAGCCGGACCGAGCCGGTCTCACGCGGGTCGAAGGGGTCGGAGACGTCGTACGCCTTGAGTTCGCCGGTGCCCCAGGCGGAGACGAGCAGGATCCGGTCGTCGAGCGTCAGCGAGATGTCGCTGACCAGCGGTGGTACCGCGCCGAACTGCTTGAGCGGCTCGGGCAGCAGACCGGGGTCGGCGGGCTCGGCCGGGATCGTGATCGTCTTGCGGGCCTTCCAGACGCCGTTGTCCAGATACCAGGTGAAGATGTTGGCCGACAGGTCCTCGACGTTGATCACGCTGTTGACGAAGCCGTAGGTCTTGGTCGGGTCGTGGGCCGGCCGTAGCTCCAGGGCCATCTGGTGCTGGTCGCCCAGGTCGATCTCCTGGAGGTGCCTGCGCTTGGCCAGGTCCCAGACGTGCAGCTTGTGGCCGTACTGCCGGCCGACCAGAAGCTCCAGCGAGGGCCCCGGCTCGATCTGGTTGGGGGTGCCCCACTCGCTGGTGATCATCGTGTCGTGCCCGAGGTGCCACCAGAAGTCGTAGTGCAGCCGCTGCGAACCCCGGTCGGCCTCCCAGCGGCCCTTGGGCTCGAAGGTGTCGTGGTCGAGCGTGAACACGCCGCCGGGCGCGTCGCCGTCCACGTTGCCGAGCGCGCTGACGTAGATGGCGTCGGTGCCGCAGTGGACGGTGTGCGGGCGGCTGTAGCCGGTCTTCTCGAAGATCGTCTCCGGCTCGATCGTCTTGACGAGCTTGGGGGACCAGGGATCGTCCTTGACGTCGAAGATGTAGATCCTGCTGGACCTCAGTCCGGGAAGGACCAGATAGCGCCGCTCCACGTGCGGGTGCGGCGCGTACGGGCACAGGGCCGCGCTGCACACGTTCCAGCCGAAGTGGTGGAGCTCGTCGCCGGGGACGGACATGTCGTGCACGTCGGCGATCGACCCGTTCGACAGGTCGATCGTGGCGAGCCCGTCCGGCCGGTCGTCACCGGTCGTGGCGAGCAGCGCGACGTAGGCGAGCTCCTCCTTCGGGGCCGCCATGGCTTCGCGGGCCGACGGGTAGAAGGTGGGATCGGGCTGAATGAGCGCCACGGTGAACTCCTGAACTCGTAGCCGGAACCGGTACCCAACTAATCATGTAGGAAAACTGCTTGTTGTCCAGAGGTCATGTTGCGTGACCGGCGTGGACGGGGCGTCCGTTGCCTGGTCCTGCCGGTTCGCGGGCCGGTGAACGCGGAAGACGGTCCGCGTGGGCGCGAGATCCTCCGGTAAAGGGTTATCGGCAGAAGGTATTAATGGAACGTTTCGGATAAGCAGAGAGGTGCGGGGCCATAATGCCCCGCACCTCTCCGTGTTTCAGTTGACGTCCGCCTGGCCCGCGCGGCCCTTTCCGGGTTTCACCTTTCCGGTCCTACGGACTTTCGAAGTGAACCGCCGGGCAGGGACGCGCCAAGCGACCTGTTTCCATGAGACCCCTTTTCACGGGGATCCTGGAAAACCTCAGCAGACTCGTACGGCCGCCGTCGTGCAGACCCTCGGGTGGGCCGCCCAGTAAACCGGGACGCCGACCACCGGGGCACTGACGACCGGGTAACCGACAACTGTTCCCCTGAGCACTGTCCCTCCGGCCGGACCTTGAGGTCCGATCGGACCCTGAGGTCCGACTGGGCCCTGAGGTCCTGCGGGTCCTTCGGGTCCGGGTGCGCCGTCAGCGCCTGCCGGGCCGGGTGCGCCGTCAGCGCCTGCCGGTCCCGCGGGTCCCTCGGGTCCTGCCGGTCCGGGCGGACCGGCCACACCATCGGCGCCATCGGCACCGTCAGCGCCTGCGGGTCCTTCCGGTCCTGCGGGTCCTTCGGGTCCTTCCGACCCCTGGGGTCCCTCGGGTCCTGCGGGTCCTTCAGGTCCGGGTGCGCCGTCAGCGCCTGCCGGTCCGGGGGCGCCGTCGGCGCCTGCGGGTCCTGCGGGTCCCTCGGGTCCGGGTGCGCCGTCGGCGCCTGCGGGTCCTGCGGGTCCTTCAGGTCCGGGTGCGCCATCGGCTCCGGGGGCGCCGTCAGCGCCTGCCGGTCCAGCGGGTCCCTCGGGTCCGGGTGCGCCGTCAGCGCCTGCGGGTCCTGCGGGTCCTTCAGGTCCGGGTGCGCCGTCAGCGCCTGCCGGTCCAGGGGCGCCATCGGCACCAGCGGGTCCTGCCGGTCCCTCGGGTCCAGGGGCGCCGTCAGCGCCTGCCGGTCCTGCGGGTCCCTCAGGTCCGGGTGCGCCGTCGGCACCAGCGGGTCCTGCGGGTCCCTCGGGTCCGGGTGCGCCGTCAGCGCCTGCCGGTCCAGGGGCGCCATCGACACCAGCGGGTCCAGCGGGTCCCTCGGGTCCAGGGGCGCCATCGGCGCCTGCGGGTCCTGCGGGTCCCTCGGGTCCGGGTGCGCCGTCAGCGCCTGCCGGTCCAGGGGCGCCATCGACACCAGCGGGTCCAGCGGGTCCCTCGGGTCCAGGGGCGCCATCGGCGCCTGCGGGTCCTGCGGGTCCCTCGGGTCCGGGTGCGCCATCGGCGCCTGCGGGTCCTGCGGGTCCCTCGGGTCCGGGTGCGCCGTCGGCGCCTGCGGGTCCTGCGGGTCCCTCGGGTCCGGGTGCGCCGTCGGCGCCTGCGGGTCCTGCGGGTCCTTCAGGTCCGGGTGCGCCATCGGCTCCGGGGGCGCCGTCAGCGCCTGCCGGTCCAGCCGGTCCAGCCGGTCCTGCGGGACCTCGGGGGCCCGTCAGGCCCCTGGGACCTGCGGGGCCAGCTGGGCCCTGGATCCCGTCAGGGATCCGACAAAGGAAGATGGGCAGGCCCAGCCACCTGCACAGCGGGATGTAAACCGCATCGCTCGCGGTCGGCCGTATTCCGCCATGGATGATCGATCCGGTGGTTACGACGTCCCTGGTGCGGATTACGGTGGGCAGGGCGATGAAGTTCGTACAAATGCTGGAAAGCAGCACGGGGCAGGGGTCACCCTGCACGCTTCCAGTGGATTGGATTCCGTTGTGACGAGCCAGCGCCGATATCTGAAGTTGCGAATCGGCCGAAACTGGGACAGGGGAGTGCAAGAGAAGGACGGCCCCGGCGAGCGCGCCGCCCGCAAGGGTCCGTTTCATGAAAGTAGACACGTGCGTTGTCTCTCCCCTCCTATTGAGAGAAAACGCTGTACGGCCATTCTTGGGGCGCCCGGGGGATAGGCGGGAGAAATATGGTTCGAACCTGGAATGGAAGCTTGATGGGGCGCTTGCGTTTCTTTGCGTTCCACGGATTTGAGTGTCTGTATAAAATCATAATGGCATCGTTATCCTGATTAGTCGGATAAGTGAACCACGGTAAGGTAAAAGGTAAATTACGCTAAGGGCTGCTTTCGTACTAAAGTTCGGCGGCCGGATCCAGCACCCCGGATCCGTGCGAGCTCGCGTGGCCGGACGGCACCGGGGCGCGGAAGGCCCGCCGGTAGGCCGAGGGGGACGTGCGCATCGCCCGGGTGAAGTGGTGACGGAAGGTCGCCGCGCTGTCGAAGCCCACCGCGGACGCGATCTCCTCCACCGGCGCGGAGGTGGACTCCAGCATCGCCAGGCTGGCTGTGACCCGCTGGGAGACCACCCACCGCAGCGGGCTCGTTCCGGTCTGCCGCCCGAAGTGCCTGATGAACGTACGCCGGGACATGCGCGCGGCCTCGGCGAGGGCGGCGATCGTGATGGGTTCGGCGAGGTGCTCCAGTGCCCAGGTCATCGCGGCCGCCATGGCGACACCGTCCTCCACCGGGGTGACCGCGGCCTGGATGAACTGCGCCTGCCCCCCGTCCCGGTGCGGGGGGATGACGAGTCTTCGCGCGACCTCGTTGGCCACGCCCGGCCCGTGGTCCTTGCGCACCAGATGGATCAGCAGGTCCAGCCCGGCCGCGCTGCCCGCGCTGGTCAGCACGTCCTCACCGTCCACGTAGAGCACGTCCGGATCGACGTCGACCCGCGGGAACCTCCGCTGGAGCAGGTCGGCGTACCTCCAGTGGGTCGTCGCCTCCCTGCCGTCCAGCAGCCCCGCGGCGGCCAGTGCGAACGCTCCCGAGCAGATGGACACGATCCGCGCCCCCCGGTCGCGGGCCCGCCGCAGTGCCGCGACCACCTCGCGGGACACCTCGCCGTGGACGTCCGCCACCCCGGGCACGATCACCGTGTCCGCGGCCGCGAGCACGTCGAGACCGTGCTCCACCCGCATCGTGAACCCGCCCGTGACCCGCAGGTCGGTTCGGGTCTCGGCGCAGACCGACAGCTCGTACCAGGGAACCTCCAGCTCGGGGCGGGCGATGCCGAAGATCTCGACCACGCAGCCCAGTTCGAAGGGGGACATGCCGTCGAAGGCGAGCACGGAGACGGTGGGGCGTGTGGCGCGGGGCACCGGCGGTGGGACGAACATGGCGAGATATTAACGATAAGCGGCATTTGTGCCACTGTCGGGCCCGGCATCGCGACCGGCACCATTACCCGTGTCGGGTACCGCTACCGGCGCCATCGCCCGGTCCGGGCGTCGCGGCGGCACGTTGCCCCCACCCCGGCCCTCGCCACCGCTACCTGAAAGGCCGCACATGCCTGTCACCGCTCGTTCCTCCTCCGCCGTCACCGCGGTACCGGCGGCGGGCAACGCCGACGCGCTGGCGCACTTCGCCGCGAGGCTGGCGTTCGAGACCGACGTGTCCGACGTCGCCGCCGACATGGCCGCCGGGGTCACGGACATCGTCGTGGTCGACTCCCGGAGCCGGGAGAGCTGGGACCAGGGCCACGTCAGGGGAGCCGTCCACCTGCCCACCGCGCTGGTCGCCGCCCGTGCCCGCTCGGTCGTCCCCGCGGGGGTGACCGTGGTGACCTACTGCTGGGGGCCGGGGTGCAACGGCGCCACCCGGGCGGCGCTGGAGTTCGCCCGGCTCGGTTACCCGGTGAAGGAGATGCTCGGCGGCTTCGAGTACTGGGCCAGGGAGGGCTTCCCCGTCGAGACCGACGCGGGCGTGTCCCGCCGCCCCGTCGACGCCCTGACCGCGCCGGTCTCCGGCATCGCCTGCGCCTGCTGACGTCACTCCGCCAGGCGGCGGACGTACGCGGTGGGGGGCATGCCGATCACGGCGGTGAAATCGCGGGTGAAGTGGGACTGGTCGCTGTAGCCGAGGTCGGCGGCCAGCCGCGACCAGTCGGTGGCGGGCCCGGCCCGCTCGGCGGCCTCGTGGATGCGGTAGCGGCGGATCACCCACTTGGGGGAGACGCCGACATAGTCGCTGAACAGCCGCTGCAGCTGCCTGACACTCAGCCCGTGCAGGGCGGCCAGGTCGCCGACGCGGACGATGGCCGGGTCGGCGAGCACGCTCGCGACGAGGTCCGCCGCCCGCTCGGCGACGGGGTCGCGGGCGGGGAGCCGCGCGAGCAGGAACCCCTCCAGCACCCGCAGGGCCTCCTCGTCGGAGGCCGAGGAGGCGGCCAGTACGGCGGGGATCACCGCGTCGGCGTCCGGGCCGAAGACCTGGGAGACCGGTGTGAGGCGATCGGTGATCGTGGAGAGCGGGGCGCCGAGGAAGGGGCGGAAACCGGCGGGCCGGAATCGGCTGCCGACCACGACCCCGGTGCCGGTCAGGACCTCCAGGTAGTCGCCGGTGATGACCCCGGCCACCCGGGAGTCGTGCTCGTGGAAGACCAGGTTCACCGACGGGTGGGACACGATCCGCTGCTCGTACGGTTCGGCCAGCTCCCAGCGGACGATCCAGTGGTGCTCGACGAAGGGGGCGAGGGCCGGGTGGCACGCGTGGCGCCCGTAGCGGAACCTGGCCGCCCCGAAGTTCAGGATGCCCCGGGTGTCGTCGGCGGGCGCCCCCGTCCCACCAGGGGAGACCCCCGCCCGGGGACCGGGACCGGGACCGGGTGGGCGGCTCACGACGGGATGGGGATGTGGACCCTCGGCAGACCCTCCGGCTCCTTGCCCGGATAGTCGCCCCCCAGCATGGTGGCCACGGTGTAGAGGTGCCAGGCCTGGTTGGGCTTCTTCAGGACGGGCTCGGCGAACAGCTTGCGTACCTCGTCGGGCTTGACGACGGGCGCCAGCAGGTCCAGGCGGCCGAGGACGTGGTCGCGGATCAGGCCGGTCAGCTCCACGCCGGGGCTGGTCCGCCAGTTCCAGCCACCGCCGCCGGTCCTCGGCGCGGTCAGCACCTGCGGCCTGCGCTGCCAGGGGTAGTAGCGCCTCCCCACGCTGAACCGCCACGGCTTGCCCTCGACCGGGATGTCCCTGAGCGAGGGGGCCAGGACGCCGAGCAGCTCGTAGATGACCTCCTCCGACAGACGCCAGGTCTGGTCGAGGCCCAGTGCGGCGCGCACCACCCGGTTGTCGAGGAAGGGCCAGATCTGGTCGCCCCTGCGCAGCGAGCCCGCCCGCGCCCCCGCGTGCCAGCGGCCGACCTTGTAGGAGATGTACATGTGGTCGAGCGCCTCCAGCGGAGCCCGCTCCCGCCACGGCCCGGCCAGCTCGCGGGCGTGCTCGTTGGCCTCCTCGGTGAACAGCGCCGGGTCCCGCAGGAAGGTCACGTCCACCCGGCGGCGCAGCGCCTTCTCCGTCAGGTCGGTCTGGAGCAGCAGCAGGCCCCCCGCCCGCAGGATCTCCCCGCTCTGCCCTGACATGGTCGGTTTGGCGCTGTAGGGGAGGTAGCCGACGATCGACTCGTACGCCGACGTCATGCCCTCGCAGGCGCGCAACGTCTCGTAGGCCCGCGCGAGAGGGTGCTCGACGACGATCGCGTCCTTCTTCTCGGCACGGGCCGGCGGGATGACGGTGTGCTCGACGCGGAGCGCGCGGGCGATCCGCCCGGCGATGATCACGTCGGGGTGGGTGTCCAGGCCGTTGGTGGTCGCGCGCAGCGGGATGCCGGCCGCGTGCAGTGTCGCGGCGATCAGGCGGCTGTCCCTGCCGCCGGTGAGGGCCAGGTTCACCGGCTCCCCGGCCGCGCGCAGCGGCTCCACCGTGGCCAGCAACGCGCTCGCCAGCTCGCCGACCAGCTCCTTCTTCCCCCTGCGCGACGTGGGCGCGGGGACGGCGGAGGGGAGCGGGGTCGTGGCGATCGTACGACGGCCGCCCCTGACGGTCACCGACGAGGACGGCGGCAGCGCGCTCACCCCGCGGTAGGGCGTCTCGTCGGACAGGAAGTATCCCTGCCTGACCATCGACTGCAGCGCGAGCACGTCCCACTCGACCTTGTCACCGCCGCCCGCGAGGTGGACCAGCAGCGCCCGGCTGCCGATCACGTGCACGTCGGGGGTCTCGGCGTAGTAGACCGGGCAGACCCGGTGGATCGCGGTGGCGGCCGACAGCTCGTCCTCGGTCGCCCGGAACGCCGAGAAACACCCGCCGACCGCCTCGGTGTCCAGGGTCGGCATGGCCGCCAGCAGGTTCACGTCCCCGGGCGCGGCCAGGTAGCCGTTCACCCCGGTCACCCGGTCGTGCCCGGTCTCCAGCAGGGGAGGCTGCCGGGAGTCGTCGGGCTCGTTGGTCCAGGCGAACACGGAGACGCCCGGCCGGTGCCACTCCCGGGACCTGATGACCTCGGGAGGTACGGGGAACGCGGTGTCGATGGCGCCCCTGACGGTGTGCAGCATCGCCTCCGGTACACCGGTTCCCGGATGTTTGGCCGCGAGGCCGAGGTACACGCGCATGGTGCAGGATCATATGTCGCGTTTTTTCAAGACAGCTGTGAGCCCGGCTCGACAGCATGGCCGTCATGAACGAGATGCTGTCACGCGCCGTCACCGGTGCGGCGGCCGTCGCCCGCGGCGTCCGCGACGACCAGCTGGGCCTGCCCACCCCCTGCGACGGCTTCGACGTCGGGGAGCTGCTCGGCCACCTGGCCTGGACGGCCGCGATGTTCGAGGCGCTGGCCCGCCGCGAGCAGCCGCCGCCGCAGGACGCCGATCACGTTCCCTTCGCGGACCGGGCCGACGCGGTGCTCGCCGCCTGGTCCGCACCCGGGGTGACCGAGGGAGACAGTCCCACGTTGGGGATGCCCATGGCCCTGGTGCTCCAGATGGTGCTGGGCGACATGGCGATCCACGGCTGGGACCTCGCCAGGGCCACCGGCCAGGACTACGCGGTGGACGCCGCGACCGGCGAGGCCGTGGCCGCCTTCGTCGCGGGGATGGCGCCGCAGGGACGACAAATGGGGGTCTTCGGGGAGGAGGTGCCCGTGGCGGCGGACGCCCCGCCGTTCGAGAGGGCGCTCGGGCTCAGCGGGCGGGACCCGGCCTGGAGACGCTGAAACCCCGATCACGCGCCGAACACGGTTTGCGCTCGCTTGGGTCAAGCTCCCGGCGGACCGGGGGGAGGAGTCGTCGTAGGGGATGACACGCATCCCCAGGAGGCGATATGAAGTCACGCCCGCTCGCCATTGCCCTAGCCGTGCTCGCCCTTCTCGCCCTGATGTTCACCGCCGCCTGCGGCGGTTCGGGGGAATCCTCCTCCAGCCAGCCGATGCCCGAGTCCGGGAAGGCGGTCCCGTCCATGCCCCCGGACGGTCGCCCGCCCGAGGCCGGGGAGGACACCGCCGAGACCGAGGCCCGGGCCCGCGCCACCACCGGGAACGAGGCGCCGGAAGAAGAGGCCACCCGGCGGCGCGACACCTCCGCCGAGCAGATCTCCACCTTCGCCCTCGACGTGGACACCGCCTCGTACGGCTACAGCAAACGGATCCTCAACGAGGGCAGGCTGCCGGAGGCGGGCCAGGTCAGGCCGGAGGAGTTCGTCAACTCCTTCAAGCAGGACTACGCCGAGCCCAGGGACGACGGTTTCACCGTGCACATGGACGGCGCCCGCACGCCGGGGAACGGCACCGCGCTGCTCCGCGTGGGCCTGCAGACCCGCGGGGCGAGCGCGGAGGCGCGGCGCCCGGCGAACCTCACCTTCGTGGTGGACGTGTCCGGCTCGATGGACGAAGCCGGCAGGCTCGACCTGGTCAGGGAGGCCCTGCACAAGCTCGTCGACCAGCTCGGACCCGGCGACCACGTATCCCTGGTGGCCTTCAGCGACGAGGCGGACGTCGTCCTCTCCATGACCCCGGCGACCGACAAGGCGAGACTCCACGCCGCCGTCGAACGCCTCGCCATCCAGCAGTCGACGAACCTGGAGGCGGGGCTGACCAGCGGCTACGCCGAGGCCGCGACGGGCTTCAGGCCGGTGGCCGTCAACCGTGTCATCCTGCTCTCCGACGGCCTGGCCAACACCGGGGACACCACCTGGCAGGGCATCCTCGACCGGGTCGCGGAGGCCGCGGGCAAGAAGATCACCCTGCTGTGTGTCGGCGTCGGCCGCGACTACGGCGACGAGCTGATGGAGCAGCTCGCCGACAACGGCGACGGTGCCGCGGTCTACGTCAGCTCCGTCGACGACGCGCGCAAGGTCTTCGTCGAGCAGCTCGCCACCAACCTCGACCTGCGCGCCCGCGACGCCAAGGCGCAGGTCGTGTTCAACCCCTCGGTGGTGGAGTCCTACCGCCTGATCGGCTACGAGAACCGGCAGATCGCGACCGAGGACTTCCGCGACGACAGCAAGGACGGCGGCGAGATCGGCCCCGGCCACTCGGTGACGGCACTGTACGAGGTCCGGCTGCGCGGCGGGGCGTCGGGGCAGCTGGCCACCGCCACCGTGCGCTGGCAGGACCCCGACACCCGCGACCCCTCGGAGGCCGCCCGTTCCCTGGAGGCGGGCGACCTGGCGGCCTCGCCGTGGGAGGGGCCCACGCCGAGGTTCCAGGTCGACGTGGTGGCCGCGGGCTTCGCGGAGTACCTCCGCACCGGGGAGGGCATCGCCGGAGCCGAGCCCGGCGACCTCGCCGCCCACGCCACCCGCCTGGCCGCCTCCACCGAGGACCCGGCGGTGACCGAGCTCGCCGGGCTGATCGAGAGGGCCGCGTCGCTCAGGTAGGTTCCCCGTACGTGCCGTGGCCCGGTGGGCCGGTCCCCGCGGACCGGCCCCGTGGGCGGCCCGCGCCGAGGGTTCGGTCCGGTGGCCGGATCTTGGGCGCGGGGCGGCGGAGCGGGCCGGGAAGCCGAGCCGCGCCCTCCTTTCCGTCCGGTGGCCGGATCTTGGTCGGCGTCGCGGCGGTTACAGGGTGCGGGGTGATTTCCTATACACTGACGTAGTCGCCGGGCCCGCCCGGGGACATCGGTTACACCCGAGGGGCTATGGCGCAGCTGGTAGCGCGCCTCCATGGCATGGAGGAGGTCTGGGGTTCGAATCCCCATAGCTCCACACAAAAGGCTTGCTCAAACCCCTGACCGGGGCAGAGCCGCCGGCCGGGCCGACATCGTCGGCCCGGCCGTTTTTGTCTCGGTACCCGTGCCGGGTCCCCGGGGCGGCGTTCAGGGCCGTGACGGGGGCGCAAGAACCGTCAAGCGGTGGTGTCACCTGATTGGTACCGTCCGACTGTGTCGTTGCGAACCCGCGAGCTGCTCCAGCTCCTCGCCCTCGTCAACTCCCGGCTGAGTGAGGATGTCTCGCTGACAGCCCTGGCGGGATGGGCGAAGCGGTCGCGTTTCGATCTGCACCGCCTGCTCCGGCGGCTGACGGGCCAGACGCCGAAGGCGTACACGACGCGGGTCCGGCTGGCCCGCGCCGCGGGCGAACTGGTGGCCGGCGACCGTCGAGTGTCGGCGATCGCGTTCGACCACGGATTCGGCAGTCATGAGGTCTTCACCCGGACCTTCACCCGCCACCTCGGTCGCAGCCCGCGGAGCTACCGCGCCCGTGGGTTGCACGTGGCCGGCCGGCGCGTCGCCGCCGTGCACGCCTCGACGGTGAGTTCGGCGGCACCTTGCATCAGCCTCTACCGCATCAGCATCACCGAGAGGAAACCCGCTGTGCCCCTGGACATCTCGGTTCGTGACCTGCCCACCGTCCACGCCCTCGTGATGCGCCGCCGGGTCACTCGCGACGAGATCGCGACCGCGCTCGCCGAGAGTCTGCCGACGGTGTTCGACTACGCCCAGCGGCACGGACTGGCCATCGCCGGGCCGCCGTTCGCCCGCTATCCGGAGGTCGGGATGGGATCGCTCGTCATCGAGGGCGGCATAACCATCGCCGGCCCCCCGCAGGCGGCACTCCCCGACGGGATCGAGGCGATCGTCATCCCGCCGGGCCGGGCGGTGACGACCATCCATCGCGGACCCTACGACAGCCTGCCCGAGTCCTACCAGCAGATCGAGAGGTGGATGCGCGACCAGGGCCTGTCCGCGGCGGGAGCGCCTTGGGAGACGTACCTGACCGATCCGGGGGAGCGTCCGGACCCGGCGACGTGGGAGACGGAGATCGTCCAGCCCGTGAGGTGACGGCCAGCCACCGCTCCCGCCGCCCCACGCGGGCTTTTCCGGGGCCGTCGGTCACCTGAGAAGGGACACGCCGGGAGGAGCGGGGAGCGCGGCGCTCGGTGGGGTCCACCGGGAACGACGAGACCGGCCATGAGCGTGCTCCCCGGTGCTTTCGCGGGAGAGCACGCCACATGGCCGGTCGTTTCTCAGGTGCCTGGACCAGGTCGGGGTCAGGCCGGGGCACCCGCCGGAAGGATCATTGGCCGGTGATCACGAAGCTCGTCCCCGGCTGCCGCACGATGTTGCCGTCGGCCGAGTTCGTGATGGTCACGTTCGACAGGACCGCGTTGCCGCGGGCGCCGCTCATTGCCAGGATCCCGGCCCCGTTGTTGGACTTGTCGATCTTCACGTTGGTGATCGTGACGTTCGGCATGTTGCCGCCGCCCGTCTTGAACTGGATGCCGTCGTAGGTCGAGTCGGAGATGTCGGTGTCGCGGATGGTGACACCGGTGATGTCACTGCCCTGCGGGAACAACGTGATCGCGCCGAACTCCTGGTCCTCGTTCCAGAAGGCGCCACCCGTGCGGTACAGCCCGTTGTTGGCGAGCAGCGTGGTCCCCGAGAAGGGCAGGGGGCTGTGGTCGGTCGCCAGCATGATGCCCGGGTAGTTCATGGTGTCGTAGATCAGGTTGTTCTCGGCGGAGTTGTCGTAACCGCCGTAGATCGCGATGCCGTTCGCCCGCCAGGGCAGCTGGATGGTGTTGTTGACGAAGTGGTTGTCGTGCGTGTTGTCGACGACCCGGTCCTTCACCGCCTGGTTGGCCCAGATCGCCAGGGCGTCGTCACCGGTGTTGCGGAACGAGGAGTTGAACACCCGCGAGTTCCGCGTGCCGTTGGTGAAGTTGATGCCGTCGGCGTAGGTGTTGCGGATGCGCATGCCGCTGAACAGCAGGTTGTCGCCGGGACCCCACAGGGCCGGGATGTTGTCGTAGTCGCGGCCGACCCAGGCGCCCACGTTGGCGTGCTCGATCCACACGTTGGTGATCCTGGTGTTCTCGCCGAACCGGCCGTTCAGGCCCACGCCGCCCTCGTCGTTGCCGTCTCCGCCGCGGATGCGTCCCGAGCCGAAGATGGCGATGTCGGAGATCTGGGTGTTGCTGTCGATGTCGAAGCCGAAGTTGCCCTCGTGCGGGTGGTTGATGCCGCCCACCACGTCCTGCGGCTCGGTCAGGGTGTACAGCTGGGAGTGCCACATGCCCGCGCCACGGATGTTGACGTTGCTGATGCCCACCTGGTTCCACTGACCCCGGTTCAGCGGGTCGTCGGTGAGGATCTTCTGCTCCTGGCGCCACTGGCCCGCCGGGATCCACACGCAGCTGATGACGCCGTTCTGGTCGTCCGTCACCGCCCGCTGGATGGCGGCCGTGTCGTCGAGGCCGTCGTTGGGCACCGCGCCGTAGTTCGTGATCGAGGTGCAGCCGGCCGGCTGGCTCGTCGGCGGCGCCACCTGCTCCAGGTCGATCAGGTCGATGACGTAGAACGAGGCCGTGTCGCCCGCGTCACGCTGCAGCTTGAACTTGGTGCCGGCCGGGTAGCTCTGCGAGAGCAGCGCGTTCGACTCGTCGAACAACCTCCGGGCGTCGGCCTGGGGGGTGTTCGACAGCGCCTCGGGGCCGTCGGTGTTCCCGTACAGCCAGCTGTGGCGCGACGAGAGGGTCAGCTTCCTGGAGAAGGTGCCGTTGATGTAGAGGCTGATGGTGGCCTCGATGCCGCCGCCGCCCGCCGCGTCCGGGATGGAGTTGCGGACCACGATCGAGTTGGCGGCGCTGGTCGAGGTGAACTCGACGAACTGCCCGGTGCTGTTCAGCCGCACCGACTTGCGGCCCGAGGACTCGGTGGCGAAGTTGGTGTGCCCGAAGGTGCGCAGCGCGTCGGTCTCCAGCAGGGTGCCCTGGTAGGTGGCGGCCTCGGCCTCGTACTCGACGTACGGGACGGCCGCGCCGCGCCCGACCACGATCGACTGCGAGAACGTGTTGTTGTTCTCGTTCGTCTCGGTGACGGTGTTGGTCGCGTCGGCGGTGGCGGTGATGGTGGCGCCGCCGCTGGTGGCGGTCCAGCTCCCGCTGACGGCCACGTTGGCCGTCGCGCCCGCCGCGATCGACACGGTGTTGCCGTTGAGCGTGGTGCCGCCCACCACGACCCGGGTGACCGTGGTCGCGCCCGTCGCGGAGGTTCCCCGGTTCTTCACGGCCACGGTGAACGTGACCGCCGCGCCGACGGCCGGGTTCTGCGGGCTGGAGGTGACGCCGAGGACCTGCAGGTCGGGGCCGGGAGCCTGCGCGACCACCAGCGGCGACGAGGCGGTGAGGGTGTTGTTGCCCTCGTTCTGCTCGAAGACCGTGTTGTCCGCGTCGACCCTGGCGCTGACCGTGTAGCTGCCCTCGCCGCGGGTGCCGATGCTGTGGGTCACCGTGGCCGTGGCGCCGGCGGCCAGGGCGGGGACGGCGACGGTGCCGACGAGGGTGCCGTCGAGGTTGAGGTTGACGCTGTCCGCCGGGGAGGCGGCGTTGCCCGCGTTCCTGACCGTGGCCGACAGCGTGATCGCGCTGGCCTCGCTCGGGGACGCCGGGGTCCACGAGAGGTTCGTGACCGTGAGGTCGGGGTTCGGCGCGGGGACGCCGATGACCTGGAACTCGGCGACCTGGCCGCCGGGCGCGCCGCTGTTGCCGGTGAACCGCAGCTGGACGTCGGCGACGGTGGCGCCGAAGGTGATCGTCGCCGAGTTGCCGGAGGCCGGGTTGAACGTGTAGTTCTGCGCCGACACCAGGTTGGTGTAGCCCGTGGCGTTCTGCTCACGGCCCAGGACCTGGATGTTCTGCGTGCGGGTGCCCCACGCGGAGTCGGGGTTGAGCTTCACCACGACCGAGGTGACGCCCGCGTTGGCGCCGAGCCTGGCGGTCAGCGTGTTCGGGAACGCGCCGGAGTTGGCCTCCCAGTAGGTGGCCAGGTTGTTGTCGTTCGCGTTGGAGGCGACGAACGAGTGCACGTGGCCGGACGCGACCAGCTCCTTGCCGATCGCCAGGTTCGTGCCGGGGTCGCCGGTGCCGTTGCGGGTCACGGAGTTGCTGTTGGCCGACTGGTTGCCCGCCGCGTCCTTGGCCCGCACGAAGTACGTCACGGTCGCCGACGCCGGCTGGTTGTCGGTGTAGGTCAGCACGTTGCCGACGCTGCCCCGCAGCTGGTTGTTGGCGTAGATGTCGTAGCCGGTGACGCCCACGTTGTCCGTGGAGGCGTTCCAGGCCAGCCTGACCTGGCCGGTGGCCGGCTGGGTGTAGGCGAGGTTGCCGGGGGCCGACGGGTTCTGGGTGTCACCGCCGGTGGTGGCACCGTAGATCTCGAACTCGGAGATCTGCGCGGCGGGCCAGCCGGTGTTGGCGGTGATGTTGACGCGCCAGTAGCGGTGGGTCGCGGCGCCGAAGTTGATCGTGACCGTGTTGCCGGTCGCCGGGTTGAACGTGTAGCCGGCCGATGCCACGACCGTGCTGAAGGTGTTGCCGTCCGAGCCGCCCTGGACCGAGAGCGTCTGGGTGCGGGTCTCCCAGACGGTCGGCGGGGGTAGCTTCAGGACGATCTGGTTGACGCTCGTGGCGGTGCCGAGGTCGACCCGTGCCCACTGCGGGAAGCTGTTGTTGGCGCTCTCCCAGTAGGTGGACTGGTTCCCGTCGTTGATGGCGGACACCGCTTGCCCGCCCGTGGAGCTGCTCGCCAGGGTCGCCTTGCCCGGCGACAGATTGGGTCCGGCCGCGGCGGAGGCCGGGACGACCGACCCCACCAGGAGCAGGCCGGCGGTGGCGACCATGGTCGCCACCAGCCGTAACGGTCTGTACAGCATTCTCATTCGCGCTCTTCTTCTCTCGTCAGGCACGGCAGGGCCGAGGCGTGAAGGCTGCGCCTTCACCGCACACGTAAATGGGGGGCAGGTGCACGACGCAGTGCATCCCTGGAGAGTTGCGAGGAGTAGCAAGAAAATGAACAATAGATTGCAATTTTCTTGCATGACGTTGGCCAAATGTTACATACGTGCTACGGGCACGTCAACGGCTTGGAAGCAGCTTTCTCAACCGGTTCGACGGGAGATGTGACAAGGGGTCAAAACGGTCGTGAAAGCGGGACCGCGGATGCCCGGGGGCCGGGGGTGGACACCGGCCTGACGGGTGCGGGGGTGAGGGCGCGGGCTGTCGGCGCCGACCCGTGAGCGTGAGGGGCGCGGATACGGGGGGTGGACACCGGTCCCTCGTCGTGCCTGCCGCGGGTTGTCGGTGCGGGCCGGGAGTGAGCGCCGGGTTGTGGACACCGGTCTGCGGGCGCCGGGCGGGGTGCGGGACGCGGGATGGCGGTGCGGGCCGGGAGCGAGCGCCGGGTTGTGGACACCGGTCTCGAATGCCGGACCGCCGGACCGCCGGCCAGCCGGCCCGGTGGCTCAGGGGCGGGAAGGGACTGGCGCCCCGCGCGCGTCGCCCGTCGGTCGTCGGCGCGCGGGGCGGTCGTCTCAGCCCAGTTCGTAGTCGAGGTGGAAGGAGTGGGCGCCGTCGTCGTTGACGATCTGCCCGCCGCCCCGGATGCCCAGCAGCTCGCCGGTACCAGAGTCGGGAAGGATCGTCCAGCTCAGCGCCGACTCGCCGGCGTGGCTCGTGGCCGTGTGGTGGAGCACGAAGGTGCCCTTGCGGCCGTGCGCGGTGCCGGTGAAGCGCTCGAAGCCCGCGTAGGCCGCCGACGTCTCGACCTGGGGGATCGCGGTGATGATGTCGGTGGTGCTGGTGCCGGCCAGGTCGCCGTGGAAGGTCTTGACGATGTGGACGCGGGTGAGCGTGGCTCCTTCGGCCTCGTCGTAGGGCTGTGGGTCCCAGCTGTCGATGTTGAAGGTTCCGGTGGCGCGAGGCATGCGGGCTCCCTTGGGGAATTCCGGGGTCTTGCGCCCATCCTGGCGACCGTACCTGTCACCTGATGTCAGATACGGATCCCTACGAGAGGCTCCACTTGTCCATGTTCCAGGTGATGGTCGACTGCGCGGGGTTGGGGATGACGTTCTGGAGCGTCTCGTCCCACGCGCTGAGGCCCGGGTGCTGGAACAGCGGGATGGTGGCCAGGTCGCTCCAGAGCCGCTTCTCGATCGCGCCGATGATCGGGTCCTGGGCCGCCAGGTCCACCGTCGAGTTCAGCTTCGCGATGAGGCGGTCGACCTGCCTGCTGGAGTAGCAGCCGTTGTTGTTGCCCTTGTTCCGGGCGTCGCACTTTCCCGGCGAGGTGAAGTTGGCGGCCCAGTTGCTGACCAGGGCGGACCCCGACCAGGCGAACAGGGCCACGTCGTAGCCGTTGGCCGGCATCACGGTGCCGAGGAAGTCCTCGGAACCCTTGTCGACGACCTTGAAACCGGCCTTGTTGCAGGCGTCGATGATGAGCTGCACCGCCGCGGTGCGGCGCGGGTTCGGGGTCTGGTAGCCGATGCTGATCTCCAGGCCCGTCTTGCCCGCCTCGCGCAGCAGCGCCCTGGCGCCCGCGATGTCCTGCCGCGTGTACGCGTCCGCGCCGCCGCTGGCCGCGACGACCGCCGCGCTGTTGGCCTGGAAGGGGGCCACGGTACGGACCTGCAGGGGCTTGGCCGAGGGCGAGACGGGCCCGATCAAGGTGTTGACGATGAGCTGCCTGGGCACGCACCTGGCGAACGCCTCGCGCAGCCTCCTGTCCCTGAACGGGCTGGAGTCGAAGTTGAAGTCCAGGTGCTCGTAGGTGTACTTCTCGAAGACGCCGACCTCCACGCCCCGCAGCGACTGCAGCTGCCTGAGCACGTCGGGCCCCGGCTGCGGCTCGACGATCTGGACCTCGCGGTTCTGCAGCGCCTGGGCCTGCTCGTCGAGGGTGATGAAGCGCTCGACGATCGTCGGGGTCGCGGCCGGGGTGCCCCACCACCTGTCGTTGGCGACCAGGGTGAGCCGCTGCCCGGCGTCCAGCTTGGAGAGCTTGTACGGCCCCGAGGACGGGATCAGCTCGGGGTCGGGCAGCCTGCCCTCGGAGACCCAGCCGTCGTTGAAGAACGTGATGCCCTTCTCGATCCGCTTGGAGTCGCCCCTCTTGACCGCCGAGATGAACTCCTCCTCGGACAGGCCGTCCTGCTTGGCGATCACATGGGCGGGCATCATCTCGGTCGCGCCCGGACCCCCGGCCACCCAGTCCGCGAACGGCTTGTCGTAGACCAGGGTGAACTGCCTGCCGCCCCTCTCGCAGTCGGGAACCCGGGTGTCCCGCAGGCCGGTGGTGTCGGCGGAGGCGAAGCCCCTGACCTTGCCGGACCGGAAGGCCCACCACAGCATCACGTCGTCGCAGTCGATCGGGACGCCGTCCGACCAGACCGCCTTGTCGCTGATGGTGTACCGGACGCTCAGCGGGTCGTCGGAGACCTTCTCGTACGTCCCGAAGTCCTTGTCGGGGGTGATCGCGCCCTTGTCGCCGTAGAACCAGAAGCCCGTCAGCACCCGCTGCAGGGGGGCGGCGTTGCGGGTGGCGTTCTCCGCGGTGGTGTTGTTGTTGTAGGAGTGGAACTCCTGCTCGTACGCGTAGGTGATGGTCTCGCTCGGCGGGGCCGACTCCGAGCCGGAGGCCGTGGGGCCGTCCGCCGGGCCGGTGTCCGCGCAGGCGCCAAGCAGGAGCGCGCCGCTCGCGAGCAGCGCGAGGAACCTTCCCGGCCTTCGTGCGTGGAACACGGCACCACCCCTTCGGTCACCCGGCCCCCAGCCTGCCCCCGTGCCGGCCGGGCGGTACCCGGACGGGCGTCGCGTCTCCCGTGACCATGCCGGATGCGAGCCCCTCAAATGAGGAGAATAGAAAAAACACAACGTATGAGCGAATTCACCCAGTATGTGAGATGGCCGTCTCGCGAGTCCGAGTCACGGGCGTGTCCGGGAACGGCACGGCCCTGGCCTGATCCTTGCGGTTATTGGCACTCGGGCCGCTCGTCGGCCGGAGCGCCGCCCCTCGATTATGGAGCCCATGACAACGACCCCTCGGCAGCCCGAACGCAAGCTGCACCGCGCCTGGATCGTGGCGGGTGTCGCGTTCGTGGCCATTCTCGGGGCGGCAGGGTTCCGGGCGACGCCCGGCGTGCTGATCACACCGCTCCAGGAGGAGTTCGGCTGGTCCCGGGGCACGATCTCGCTGGCCGTCTCGGTCAACCTCATGCTCTACGGGCTGACCGCGCCCTTCGCCGCCGCCCTCATGGACCGCTTCGGCATGCGCAGGGTGGTGACGTACGCCCTGCTGCTGGTCGCCGCGGGCAGCGGGTTGACCATCCTGATGAACGCCCCCTGGCAGCTCATCCTCTGCTGGGGCGTGCTGGTCGGTCTCGGCACCGGCTCGATGGCCCTGGTCTTCGCCGCCACCCTCACCGAACGCTGGTTCGTCCGCCACCGCGGCCTCGTCACCGGCGTGCTCACGGCGGGCGGCGCCACCGGGCAGCTCGTCTTCCTGCCCGTCCTCGCCCACCTGGCGGCGGACAGCGGCTGGCGGTCGGCGGCCGTCACGGTCGCCGTCGCCGCCCTCGTCGTGGTCCCCCTGGTCTGGTTCCTGCTGCGCGACCGGCCCGAGGACGTGGGCACCACCGCCCTGGGCGCCGACCCCGCCGCGCCCCCGGCCGTCCGTCCGGCGCGGGCCGGGGGCGCCGCCTCCCGGGCCCTCGGCGTGTTGTGGAGCGCGGCGCGTACGCGTCCCTTCTGGCTGCTCGCCGGCGGGTTCGCGATCTGCGGGATGAGCACCAACGGCCTGGTGGGCACCCACTTCATCCCCGCGGCCCACGACCACGGCATGGCCGAGCCGGTCGCCGCGGGGCTGCTCGCCCTGATCGGGATCTTCGACGTGGTCGGCACCGTCGCGTCCGGCTGGCTGAGCGACAAGGTCGACTCGCGCGTCCTCCTCGGCGCCTACTACGCGCTGCGCGGCCTGTCGCTGATGGCGCTGCCCGGCCTGTTCGGGGCCACCGCCGAGCCCAGCATGCTCGTCTTCATCATCTTCTACGGCCTCGACTGGGTGGCCACGGTCCCGCCGACCGTCGCCCTGTGCCGCCAGATCTACGGTCCGGACGGGGCCGTGGTGTTCGGCTGGGTCTTCGCCTCCCACCAGGTCGGCGCCGCGGTCGCCGCGGTCGCCGCGGGGGTCACCCGCGACCACTTCGGCGCCTACGACCTCGCCTGGTACGCCGCGGGCTTCCTGTGCCTCGCCGCGGCCGTCATGTCGATCGTCATCGCCAGGAGGCCCGTCACCCTGAGGTCCGGCCCCGGGGAGGCCACCGCGAAGGAGCAGGCATCCTTGAAGGCGTGAGAGAACGAGGCGGGCGAGCCGCGGGACACGGAACCGGATCCGACGCGCGGCGGCCGGGGGAGATCGCATGACCGGCGCGGGAGACGACGCGACAGGGACCGAGACAGGGACCGAGACAGGGACCGAGACAGGGACCGAGACAGGGACCGCGGCGGGGGCGGCGTACGGGACGGCTCACGGGACGGCGGCCGTCGCCGGAACGGGGCCGGGCGTGGCACGCGGGCCGGTCCCCGAGGGGAGCGCGGGCGGCGGGGACGGCGGGGGCGGCGGGGGCGGGGACCTGGACAGGAGGGTCCTCCCGCTCGTGGTGCGGATCGAGCGCTCCGCGCCGCCCGAGCGGACCGACGCCCTGGAGGCGGCGGCCCTGGCCGTGCTGGCACTGCTCGACGACCCGCGCGCCCTCGAAGGCGGCGAGTGGGCCGAGGCCGTGGGGGCCTGGGACGGCAGCCGGTTCAGGAAGGTCGTCCGGCGGGCGCGCGGGGCGGAGTGGCGCCGGGTGCTCGACCTGCCCGGCGTCACCGTCACCTCGGGCACCGCCGAGGTCCGCGTCCACCCGCCGGTACCGCTGGACGGCTGGCCCAAGGAGCTCTCCAGGCTCCAGGTGTCCGGCACCGAGCTCGCCGACTCCCGCGAGCCCGGAGCGCCGGGGGACGTGGTGCTGTGGCTCAACCCGGGGCTGACGATGTCGGCGGGCAAGGCCATGGCCCAGGCGGGGCACGCCGTCCAGCTGGCCTGGCACGCGAGCGGGGACGACGCCAGGCGGGCGTGGCGGGACAAGGGCCTGGCGGTCTCGGTGAGGACCGCCGATCCCGCCGCGTGGGCCGGGCTGGTCGCCTCGGGCCTGCCGGTGGTCAGGGACGCCGGGTTCACCGAGATCGAGCCCGGCTCCCGCACGGTCGTCGCGGACGTCCCGTGGCTGCGCGGGGGCGGCCGGTGATCGGCGGCTGACCGGCGGGGCCGATCGGCGGGTGACCGGCGGGGCCGTTCCCGGGTGACCGGCGTGAGGGTGCCGGCGGTCACCCGGGAACGGCCGGTGGCCCCATTTCCGGGGGCGAGCGGTCACGGGAACGGCCGATGGCCGGGTTCCGGAGGCGAGCGGTCAGCGGGGCGTTGACCGGGTTCCGGGGGTGAGCGGTCAGCCGGACATTCTGACGATGTCGGCGAGCACGCCGCCCTCGGGGGTGAGACGCGCCTCCGAGGGGCTGTCGTGGACCACCAGGAGGCGCTCGCCGTCGAGGACGGTGATCCCCTCCGGGTGGTCGTTCCCGTTCCCGTGCGGCAGGTCGCCGACGAGGTCCAGTTCGTGCCGTACCGACGGCTCGTCCTCCGGCTCCCAGCGCAGCACCCGGACCGGGCCGTCCAGGTTCATGGTCGGCCCGGCGAGGATCAGCAGCCCGCCCCGGTGCGGGCACATGTCGCGGACGCCGAGCCCGCCGAGGTTCAGGAAGTGCGTCCGGTAGGGCCTGCCGTCGATGGGGGCGAGCCTCAGGCTGCCGGGACGCCGGGGGTCGCTCTCCGGCCGGATCTCCAGCATCGCGGCCCAGCCGCGCAGCACCGGGCCGCGCAGGCCGACGAACAGGCGGCCGTCGAGCATGGCGATGCCCTCGATGTCCAGCCCGTTGTCCTTGCTGGGAATCGAGACGAAGGGGGCGAGGTGCGGGTCGTCCGCCAGCAGGTCGGCCAGGTTCCGGCCGGGACCCGCCAGGATCTCCGCCCTGCGGGAGCCGTCCTCGCGGACCGGGGTGGTGCCTACGAGCGGCAGCCGTACGAGGATGTAGCGGTTCTCCTCGCGCACCACGCTGCCGAGGCGGCGGCGGGCCTTGTGCGGCGTGTGCCCCTTCTTGACCCGCCTGCGCTTGAGGCTGTGCGACCCGATCGCCCAGAGCCAGCCGTCCGCCCGGCCCAGGCCCTCGATGTCGGCCTCCTCGTCGCGCCCGGCGGGCAGGTCCACGAAGTCGGCGAGGTGGAAGGTGCGCTGGTCGTCGAAGCGCCCGGCGCGGAACGCCAGATGCTCGACGGTGGCGGTCTCGTCACCGGCCAGCCAGAGGCCCAGGGCGTCGGTGCGTACGGCCGACAGGTTGGTGTGCGTCCTCGCCTCGCGTGAGGAGACGTCGAACCTGAGCTCCACCTGGCGTTCCACGAACATCCTGGAATCATCGCAGGGTATTCCGCACAAGAGTGAGGAAGGTACTCGTTCCCGAAGTGTGATGGGGATCCCGCACGGGAAAACCGGATTTGTCGTACGCTCCCGATCGTGCTCGATGGGTTGGGTGGGACTCAGGGGACCCGGGAGACGGGCCCCGAACCGACATACGTGACCGCGGAGGCGGCCACGTCGGAGATGCCGAGAATCGTGGCGGAGAGCCCCCCGAAGCCACTGGACTCCCCCGTGAAGCGGTCCCGCATCGGCGACCTGCCGATGCGTGTCATCTACCGCTTCCTGGCCGTGGGCCTCGCGGTGGTCCTGGCCGCGGTCGCGGCGGTCGTCGGCTTCGTCTCCTCGGGCTCCCCAGATCAACCGGGCGAGGGAAAGACGGGGCAGATCGCCGCGCCATCTGCCGCGCCACCCTCGCCCGGTCCAGGGTCGGCGGAACCGTCCGTCCCGGCGACTCCTGACACTTCCGAGACTTCCGAGACTTCGGCGACGGAGCCGGCCGCCTCGGCGTCGGCGCAGGCGTCCCCCTCGGAGATCCCCTCCGCGTCGGCGTCCTCCTCGGAGGACCCCGACGAGACGGCCGCTCCCTCCTCGGCGCCCGACGGCTCGGAGCCGGCGCCCGACCGCAGCGCCGTCATCGCGGCCCTCGCCGATCCCCGGGTGCCGAACCTGCCGCGTGACAGGCGGCTCGGCCGCCTTTCCGGCAAGGCCGACAAGAGCAAGCGACGCGTACAGGACGGCAAGTCCGGCGTGTCGCTGGTCCGCCTGGGCAAGCCCTGGAAGGTCTTCGGCGCGTCGCCGTTCTCCACCAAGCAGGTGCTGCCGAAGGCGAAGGGGGCCGCTCACCGGGCGATGCTCGTGAGCTGCCCGGTGCCGATCCTGGTGCAGAAGGAGTCCAAGGACACCGCGGTGCTGGCCGCCCGGTGGACGCTCAACCACCACCCCAAGGGCGGCAAGATCACCTGGACCGCCTCGCAGCCGATCAAGAACGGCTGGCTGCTCGCCTACAAGGTGAAGTACAAGGTGAAGGGCAAGGCGCGCTCCTCCATGGCCGCCGTCGCCGTGACCGAGGTCCCCGGCGCCAAGCCCGCGATGCTCTTCGCGACGATCCCCGACGTCCAGCGCAAGTACTGGCGCGCCATCAACACCGCGGTCTCCTCCGTCAAGGTGAAGTGACAGATTGAAGTGAGCCCCACCTGGGCAGGAATCGCCTTGTCCGTGTGACCTGGTGAAACTCGGGGGAATTTCACAGCCGGACACTCCGCCGCCGCACGCGCGCGACCTCCCGCCCGCTCGCCGGGCGCGGGGTCAAGCTCTTTCGCGGGGGCGGCCCCGGTTTGAGGGCCCGGACTGAGCCGGGCGTCCCGGACGCGCCTCCGGGACGCCCGTCCAGGCGGAATCCCCCGAGTCGTCGAGGGGGAGCAGTGAACCGACCGGCGTCCCGGGACCGCGAGGGGACCGGCCCCGACACGCCCGGCAACGGGGGCGGTTCCAAGCCCTGGCGGTCCGAGGGCCTGCCCGACGGCGGCGGGACGCCCGCCCCGCGGCGCCCGAGGTTCAACTGGGTGCGCTTCCTGATGACCATGGCCGTCGTCTACGCGACCTTCTTCATCGTCTCCTCGTTCTTCGAGGAGCCCACCGAGCCGGTCTCCTACACCCAGTTCACCGAGCAGGTCCGGGCGGGGAACGTCAAGGAGGTCTACGCCAAGGGCACGTCGATCGAGGGCACCCTCAGGAAGCCCGCCCGCGACCCCGACAGCGGCAACGTCACGTACGACAAGTTCTCCACGGAACTTCCGGTCTTCGCCGACCGGACAGGGCTCTACCAGCAGCTTCTCGCGACGAAGGTGAACATCAGGGCCGAGCCCGTCGGCGGGAACCTCCTGTCGAACCTCCTGCTGTCCCTGGTCCCGGTCCTGCTGCTGGCCGGCCTGTGGATCTGGCTCGTACGGCGAGCGGCGTCCGGCGCGATGGGCGGCGGGATGGGCGGCCTCGGAGGTCTCGGCGGCCTCGGCAGGTCCAAGGCGGCCAAGCCGGTGGAACCGGCCAAGGTGCGGGTCGACTTCGACGACGTCGCGGGCATCGACGAGGTCGAGAACGAGGTCGCCGAGGTGGTCGACTACCTCAAGGACCCCGACAAGTACCGGAGGCTGGGGGCGAGACTGCCCAAGGGCGTGCTGCTCGCCGGGCCGCCCGGCACCGGCAAGACCCTCCTGGCCCGCGCCGTGGCGGGGGAGGCCGACGTGCCCTTCTTCTCGGCGAGCGCCTCGGAGTTCATCGAGATGATCGTCGGGGTCGGGGCCTCGCGGGTGCGCGAGCTGTTCGACGAGGCCCGCAAGGTCGCGCCGTCGATCATCTTCATCGACGAGATCGACGCGATCGGCAGGGTGAGGGGCGGCAGCACCATCGGCGGCCACGACGAGCGCGAGCAGACCCTGAACCAGATCCTCACCGAGATGGACGGCTTCACCGGCTCCGAGGGGGTCATCGTGATCGCCGCCTCCAACCGGGCGGAGGTCCTCGACCCGGCGCTGCTGCGTCCCGGCCGCTTCGACCGTACCGTCGTGGTGTCCGCGCCGGACGCCGAGGGGCGGCTGGCGATCCTGCGCGTCCACAGCCGGGGCGTGCCGCTCGCCGACGACGTGGACATGGAACGGCTCGCCAGGACCACCCCCGGCATGACGGGCGCCGATCTGGCCAACCTGATCAACGAGGCCGCGCTGCTCGCCGCCAAGCGGGGCAACGACAGGGTCCAGGCCGCCGATCTCGCCGACGCGCTGGAGAAGATCCTGCTCGGCGCGGCCCGTGCCGTCGTGATCCCGCAGGACGAGCGGAGGCGCACCGCGTACCACGAGGCGGGCCACGCGCTGCTCGGCATGATCCAGCCGGGCGCCGACCCAGTCAGGAAGGTCTCGATCATCCCGCGCGGGCGGGCGCTCGGCGTCACGCTCTCCACGCCCGACACCGACCGGTACGCCTACGACGAGAAGTACCTGCGCGACCGGATCGTCGGAGCCCTCGGAGGCATGGCGGCCGAGCAGGTCGTCTACGGCGTGGTCACCACCGGCTCGGAGAACGACCTGGAACAGGTCACCGTGATCGCCCGCGGCATGGTCGGCCGCTGGGGCATGTCCGCCAGGATCGGCCCGCTGACCGTCCTGCCCGCCACCGCCGACGGCCGGCCCGCCGCCGCCCCGGACACCCTCGCCACGGTGGACCAGGAGGTACGGCGCATCGTGGACGAGTGCTACGAGGTCGCCCGGTCCGTCCTGGAGCGGAACCGGAGCCGCCTGGACGGCATCGCCGAGGCCCTGCTGGAGAACGAGACCCTGGCCGAGGCGGAGGCCTACGCCGCCGCCGGGCTCCCGGTGAACACCGCCCCCGAGCTTCCCCCCACGGAACCGCCTCCGCAGCTCCCGCCCCCGCCGCACGCCTGACTTCCGGGCGTCTTTCGTGGATCGGGCGTCTTGCATGGATCGGATGTCCGTTGTGGGCCGAGCATCCGTCGCGGAGCGGGCGTCTGTTGCGGACCGGGCGTCTCTCGCGGAGCGGATGCCTGCCGTGGGCCGGGCGTCCGCCACGGGCCGGGTGCCCGTCGCCGACTGGACGTTCGTCGTGCATCGGGGCCGCGCTAGGCTCGGTCGCCGTGACCCAGATCGTGCTCGCCTCCGCCTCTCCCGCCCGCCTCGCCCTGCTCCGCAGCGCCGGACTCGATCCCAAGGTGATCGTCAGCGGTGTGGACGAGGACGCCGTCACCGCCGACAGCCCGAGCGAGCTCTGCCTCGCGCTGGCCCGCGCGAAGGCGACCGTGGTCGCCGGTGGCCTGACCGGCGGGCTGGTCATCGGCTGCGACTCGATGCTCGAACTCGACGGCCGGGCCTACGGCAAGCCGTCCTCACCCGAGGAGGCCGTCGCCCGCTGGCGCGGCATGCGCGGACGCGAGGGCCGCCTGCTCACCGGTCACTGCGTCATCGACGCCGCGGACGGGCGCGAGGTGGCGGAGGTGGGCGCGACGGTCGTGCGCTTCGGCACCCCCGGAGACGACGAGATCGCCGCCTACGTCGCCACCGGCGAGCCTCTCCACGTCGCCGGGGCCTTCACGCTGGACGGCCACGGCGGCTGGTTCGTCGACGGCATCGAGGGCGACCACGGCAACGTCCTGGGCATCTCCCTGCCCCTGCTCCGCCGCCTCTTCAGCGCCCTCGGGATCTCCGTTCCCGGCCTCTGGCAGCGTTCCTGAGCGGCCTCTCGTCCCGTACGTCAGGTGGAGCGCCGGGGCGCGCCCTCCCGAGGGATGAACGATCCCGATAATCTTCCGCCATGGGTCATTTCCGCTCGTTTCTGGACGGCATCGGGTTCTTCTTCCAGGGACTGCGCTGGGTCGCGCGATACCCGCGCTGGTGGCTGTTCGGGTTGGTCCCGGCTCTGATCGCGTTCGCCCTCTACGCGACAGGCCTCTACTTCCTCGGCACGAACGCGCTGGACATCGCCGCGTGGGGCACGCCGTTCGCCGACGGGTGGAGCGAGGCGACGCGGACCGCGCTGCGGGCGGTGGTCGGGCTGGCGCTCTTCGGCGCGGCGCTGGTCCTGTCCGTGGTGACCTTCACGGCGATCACCCTCATCCTGGGCGACCCCTTCTACGAGAAGCTCTCCGAGAAGGTGGAGGAGACCTACGGGGAGGTGCCGACCGGCCACGAGCTCCCGCTGTGGAAGTCGATCCCCCGCTCCATCAGGGACAGCCTGGTCACCCTCGGATGGCTGTTGCTGTTCACGATCCCGCTGTTCTTCCTCGGTTTCGTGCCGGTGATCGGGCAGACGGTGGTCCCGGTCCTGGGCGCCCTGGTCTCGGGCTTCTTCCTCACGATCGAGCTGACCACGCTGGCCCTCGAACGCAGGGGACTGGCGCGCAAGCGACGCTTCGGCCTGCTCAGGGGGAACAAGGCCCCCGCGCTCGGCTTCGGGGTCCTGCTCTTCCTGCTCTTCCTCATCCCGTTCGTCGCGGTGATCGCGATGCCCGCCGCCGTGGCCGGCGCGGCCATCATGGTCCGCAACCGCCTGGCGCCGCCCGTCCTCCCGGTGGGAAGGACGGACGGGAGCCCGCGCGTCGACAGGGGTGTCTGAGGAGTAGTCCCCACGCCCCCTCGGCAGGTCGGCTGTGGACAGCCGAAGGGACTTTCCACAGAAAGGGGTTCGGCGCGGAAAGGGGGGCCCGGTTCCGGCGAGGCTTCGGGGCATGACACCCGACACCCCGGCCTCGCCCGGCCCCTCGTCCCCTCAGCCCCCGCTTTCGCCCGGTCCGTCGCTCCCGCCGTCTCCGCCCGTTGCGCAGCCTGCGCAGCCCAGGCTCCTGCTCGGCTCCACGGAGGACGTTCTGGGAGCCGTCCCCTACCTGCTGGGGTTCCACCCCGCCGACAGCCTGGTCGTCATCGGCCTCACGGGCAGCCCGCCCAGGAGCAGGCTGCACCTCACCGTCCGGTGGGACCTGCCCCTGGGGCCCGACGGTCTCGGCCAGATCGTCCCGCTCTTCGGGAAGGAGGATGTCGGCCAGGTCGTCGTGGTCGGTTACGGTGCCGGCCCGCTGGTGACCCCGGCCGTGGACGAGGCGCTGGCGCTGTTCCGCCGGAGCGGGCTCGTCGTCGTCGACGCGCTCCGGGTGCAGGACGGCCGCTACTGGTCGTACGGGTGCTCGCGGACCGACTGCTGCCCGGCCGACGGCATGCCGTACGAGCGGCGGGCCGGTGCGGTCGCGGCCGAGGCGGTCCTGCACGGGCTGGTCGCGCTGCCGGACAGGCAGACCCTGGAGCGCTCGCTCGACCCGGTCACCGGGCCCGCGCGGGAGGCCATGCGTGAGGCGACGGGCCGCCTCACGGAGGAGATGCGCGGCAGGCTCGCCGGATGCCGCGACGCGGACGGGTTCGCGGCGGAGTTCGTCGCGGACGGCATGGCCAGGGTCCGCGAGGCGATCGTCACCTACGCCTCCGGAGGGCGGCTCGGCGAGGATCAGGCGGCCAGGCTGGGGCTCGACCTGGCGGTGATCAGGATTCGTGACGAGGCCTGGGCGCTGCTCACCGACGAGAGCCACGACGCGCACCTCAAGCTCTGGCACGACCTCACCCGGAGGCTGGAGCCGAGGTTCGTGCCTCCGGTGGCCTCGTTACTCGGCCTGGTCGCCTGGAGGCGGGGAGACTCCGCGCTGGCGGGCGTCGCCCTCACCCGGGCGCACGAGGCCGACCCCGGATACTCGATGGCCCACCTGCTCGCGCACGCGATCCATCATCTGGTCCCGCCCCATGTGCTCGACGACAGGATGCCCAGCCCCGAGGAGCTCGACCAGGAGATGGGCAGTCCCCGGATGGCCTGGCTGCTCCCGATGGCCGCGCTGCTGGAGGAGGCGGGCGGCCCCGGACGCGAGGAGGCCGCCACGCCGACGCGTCATTGATTGTTCAGGTCACCGGTCCGGGGGACCCAGACGACCTTCGGTGGGCCGCCCTGCAGGACGCGCTGCAGGACGCCGACCCCCGCCCCGGTCGCTCCCACGAGGGTGACCAGGAGGTGGACGGCACTGAAGTAGAGGCCGAAGGGGATGCCTCGGCGGGCGAACACCCGCCGGTAGGTGCTGCCGTCGAGGACGATGGCGGCGGCGACGAGCAGCGGCGACACGAGGGCGCCGACGCGGCCGGTCAGCAGCGGCAGCAGGGCCGCGGGCACGGCGACGACCAGCAGGACACCGCCGAACGCGCGCGGCACGGAGTCGCCCGGCGTCTCGCCCCGGGTCCACTCCCGCGCGCTCACCCGCGCGCGCCGGAACACCTTGTTCACGATCATCCGCATCGTGGAGTCGTGGTCGGCCCGGCCGCGGACGGCGTCGGTGATGCGCACCTCGTAGCCCTTCCGCATCAGCCGGGAGCGGTAGTCCGCGGACACCGTGTCGCTCAGATGCGGGTTGAAGGGGCCGATCTCCTTGAACACCTTGGCCGTTACGGCGAGCACGGCCGCGTGCAGCTCAAGGGTCGGCCGGTCGGTCGGCATCCACCAGTGGTACATCTGCAGCGCGCGATACTGCGCGGGGAGGGTGTTGGCCGCCAGCGGCTCGGGGTGCAGGATGCCGCCCAGGGCACCCAGCCCGGTCTCGGCCTGGAGGATGTTCACCGCGTTCTCCACGGCGTCCGGGTCGAGGGCGATGTCGCCGTCCTGGAAGAGCAGGATCTCGCCGTGGGCGTGCTCGGCGCCGAGGTTGCGCGCGGTCGACGCGCCGCTGTTGACCTCGGTGCGCAGCACGGTGACGCCCATCGACCTCGCCACCTCCGCCGCGTCCTCGGTGCCGCAGTCGTCCACCACGATGACCTCGATGGGCGAGTAGGTCTGCTTCTCCAGCGCGCTCAGGCACAGGCGTAACACGTGGGATCGGTTGAAGCTGGGGATGATGACCGAGACTAGCGGGCGTTCTCGATTCACAGGTCGCTCCGTTGGCTGAAGGCCGCTCTTTCCGAACCGCCGGGTGTTGGCCGATGATCAGGGCGGGGCCGCCCAGGTGGGTCCTCGGTCAAGCGGTCCTGGCTCGTCGCCCGACCTCCGACCGCCTTGCTTCCCGCCCACGCTAGCCTCGACGGCTTGTCTCATTCTTGTCGCGCGGTCCGCCATGTCGTACGGTTCCGATTCCGTGCGGCTTGTGTGGTCCAGGGCCGAGCCCCGCGCGGCCCGCGGCGCGGACGACAAGGAAGCGACAAGAACCGGTCAGTACGTTGAGGACCGCTGGAAGTGATCGCGGATCGTCAATGGCTGTCGCCGGCCTGACCTATGTGCCGAGGTGGTGTGCTGATGGGCGACCGGGACATCATGACCGAGGACGTGACCGAGGATCCGCCCACGGAGGTCCCTCCGGAGAAGCCGGAGAGGCCGGTCGGCCTGTGGGCTCGCGCCGGCCGGTTCGTCCGGCCGCGGCGGCGGTGGTGCCTGGGCACCCGGCTGGTGGTGACCGCCACCGCGGGGTGGCTGCTGTTCCTGGTCGCGCACCTGCTGGCGAGCGGCCGCACCTCGCTGTGGGCACCGCTCGACCTGATGCCGCCGTTCGTGTTCGTGGTGGTGCCGTCACTGGTGCTGGTGGTGGCGCCGCTGGCGCGCCCGGTCCGCTGGCGGGTCATCTCGGTCCTGGCGTTCACCCTGGTGCTCGGCGCGGGACAGAGCGGGATCAACGTGGCGACCCTCTGGTACACCCCGCCGCCCGCGCCACCCGGGGCCGTCAAGGTGGTCACCTGGAACACCGAGTTCTGGGACCAGGACTGGCGCACCTCCGACGGGAACGGCTACTCGCCCGGCTTCTACGACTACCTGCGCGAGATGGACGCGGACGTCTACCTGCTCGCGGAGTACCTCTACGTCGACACCTCGGCAGGGGACATGATGACGACGAAGTGGACCGCCGACATGGCGCTCCGCATCGACAAGACGGCGGAGCTGCGACGCGAGTTCCCGGGATACGAGGTCGCGACCTCCGGGGAGCTGATCACGCTCTCCCGGCTCCCCGTCGTCGGGCGGCGCGGGATCGACATGACCCCGTGGCTGCCCGCGGACCAGAAGACGATCCCGGAGGTGATGCGCGACTGGCCGACCTCCTACACGGTCGAGACGCTGCGCACCGACATCCGGGTGGACGGCGAGGTCGTCTCCTTCTACAACACGCAGATCAACCAGCCCCCGACCGGATGGCGGCTGTACGACGGCGAGACCCGCGACTCCAATCAGTACGCCCACGCCCGGCGGGAGGCGAGCTACCGGGCGCTTCGCGCCGACATCGAGGCCAACGACCACCCGGTGGTGCTCGCCGGCGACCTGAACACCACCCCGGCGATGGGGATGCTCCGGCTGCTGCCGGAGAAGCTGGTCGACCACACCGAGGCGCTGCCGTCCCTCTATCCGGTCACGTACACCACCGGAACCCTTGAGCTCTGGCGGATCGACTGGGTGTTCACCACGCCGGACGTCACCGTGCACCGCTACGAGATGCCCGGTGCCGACGGACTGTCCGACCACCGTCCTCAGCAAACGGTTCTATCGGTTGGCCACTGAGCCGCGGAAGGAACGCACATGACGGAACCGGCGACCGCGCGACCCGAGGATGTCGCGGTCATCGTGCCGAACTACAACAAGAAGAAGACCCTCCGCGCCTGCCTGGAGGCGGTGTACGCGCAGACGTACCCCCCGGCCGAGGTGATCGTGGTCGACGACCGCAGCACGGACGGCTCGCTGGACATCGCGCGGGAGTTCCCGTGCACGATCGTCGAGCTGCCGACCAACCAGGGACCGTCGGGGGCGCGCAACACCGGGGTCGACTCCAGCACCGCGCCCCTGCTCTTCTTCGTGGACTCCGACACCGCGCTCGCCCCGGACGCCATACAGAACGCGGTGCGGGCCTACGAGGAGACGCCCGACTGCGGCATGGTCCAGGGGATCTACGACAAGGAGCCGCTGTACGACGACGGCCCGGTGGAGAGATACCGCGTCTTCTCCGAGCACTTCGACCGCCAGCGGGCGGTGTCCACGTTCCTGTCCAACTCGCTGATCCCGCGTACGGTCTACCGCGAGGCGGGCGGGCTGGACGAGCGGCTGCGCGACGGCGAGGACTTCGAGTTCGGCAACCGGGTGCCGTCCAGGTACCGGCTGGTGGTGACCGCGACCGTGGTCACCAGGGCCGACGACGTCGACCGGTTCTGGGAGTGCATGTGGGAGCGGTTCGTCAGGGCCAGCACCCTGCCGGTGATCATGTTGCGGGCGCGGCGGCTGTACGACGACGACACGATCGGGTTCCGGCTGGACATGATCGGGCCGGATCCCCGCACCCGCCGCCTGCCGCCGCGGATCTCCTCCGTCTCGGCGGCGCTGAGCCTGTTCACGCTGCCGTTCGTCTTCTTCGCGCCGTGGCTGCTGGTGGTGCTCGCGCTGCTGCTGGCGGCGTTCGTGACGGTGAACCGTGACTTCCTCCGATACTCCTACCGCTACCGGGGCGCGGGCTTCGCGCTGCTGATGGCCTCGATGCAGTTCTGCTACCACACGGCGTTCTTCCTCGGGGCCGGTGCGGGGCTGCCGAGGCTCGTCTACGAGCTGCTCCGCCGCCAGGGACACCCGGCCGAGACCGGTCTGACCCGGGTCTCCTCGGCCGGCGCGCCCGAGTGACCGAGAGCCGGCCGTGGCGCCCGACGTGGCGCCTGCCGTCGTGGCGCCCGCCGCGCGCGCTCGTGCGCGCCCTGGTCGCGGCGTTCGCGCTGGTCCTGGTGGGCGCGGTGGCGGTGGCACTGGCCGGGCAGGACTGGAGCGTGGTCTCCGTCATGCTCGCCAGGAGCGACGGCGGGCGGATCGGCCTCCTGCTGGCCGGCGCGCTGCTGATCAGCATGGCCGGCCTGGGGTTCGGCTACCTGGCCTGGCGGGCGGTGCTGCTGGAGCTCGGCCCGCCGGTCGGCGAACCGCGGGTGGCACGCGTCTTCTTCGTGACGTTCCTGAGCAAGTACGTGCCGGGGAAGGTGCCCGGCCTGATCGCCGCGACCAAGGTGGCCACGGCCAACGGCGTCGGTTTCGGGCGGTTGATGGGCACGGCGGCGCTGAGCATGAGCCTGGTCCTGCTGACCGGGCTCACGATCGGGCTGCTCGCGGGCGTGCACATGCTCGGCACCCAGGTGGCGTGGCTGGTGGCGGCGGCGACGATGCTGGTCGTGGTCGTGCTGGTGCGGCCGCAGCTGGTCAACCACGGCGCGCGCCTGCTGCTGCGGCTGCTGCGCCGCCCGGACCCGGCCAGGACGGCCTCGTCGCGGGGGATACGGCTGGCGGTCGTCGCGCAGGCGGTGTCCTGGCTGGTCACCGGCCTGCACCTGTGGCTGCTCGCGGTCGCGATGGGGGCCGACCCGCTGCCCTCCCTGGGACTGTGCGTGGGCGCGTTCACCCTGGCCACGACGGTCGGGATGCTGACGGTCGTGCTGCCCGACGGGATCGGCGTCCGCGAGGCGGTGCTGACCGCCGCCCTGACGGTGGTGCTGCCCGCGCCGGCGGCCGCGGTGGTGGCGGTGGCCAGCCGGCTGGTCTCTACGGTCGGCGAGGTGGCGCTGGGAGCGGCGGCGCTGGCGGTGGCGGAGGTCGTCCTGCGACGTGCTCCCGCCCCGGTGCCCGCGCCGGAACCGGAACCGGCTCCGACCGTCCTGCGGCGTGCTCCCGCCCCGGTGCCCGCGCCAGAACCGGAGCCGCGACAGGCGGCGGAACCTGAGC
Source organism: Streptosporangium nanhuense (assembly GCF_059358815.1). Lineage (NCBI taxonomy): Bacteria > Bacillati > Actinomycetota > Actinomycetes > Streptosporangiales > Streptosporangiaceae > Streptosporangium > Streptosporangium nanhuense. The sequence continues at coordinate 195,357 of NZ_JCADBG010000014.1, read as the reverse complement.
CGGCTCCGGCGGGAGACAAGTAGCCATGTCGAGCATCGGAACAGACCAACGCGTGCGAGCGTCCGCCGGGAGGATCCCCTCCCGGCCGGCGGGCGCCCGCCAACCCGAAGGGGTCTTCGACCATGGATGAGCAGCGGCCACTGGTCTCGGTCATCATTCCCAACTACAACTACGCCCGTACGCTGGACCTGTGCCTGAGCGCGCTGGAGCGGCAGGACTACCCGCGCATCGAAGTGATCGTCGTCGACGACCGCAGCACCGACGACTCGGTGGAGATCGCGCACCGGCACGGGGTGCGGGTGCTGGTCACCGACACCAACATCGGGGCGCCCGCGGCGCGCAACCTCGGCGTCGAGCACGCGCGCGGGGAGGTGCTGTTCTTCCTCGACTCGGACGTGGCGCTCACCCCCGACACGGTCGGCAACGCGGTGGAGCTGCTCACCGCCGACCCCACGCTGGGCGTGGTGTGCGGCACGTACGAGCCGGAGCCGCTCATCCCCGACAGCCGCGTGGAGCGCTACCGCAGCCTCCAGCTGCACTACTGGATCTCCGGTGACGCGGGCGACATCACCACGATCTACTCGGCGATCTTCGCGATGTGGACCAGGGTCTTCCACGAGATCGGCCCGCTCAACCCGGCGCTGCGCCACAGCGAGAACGCCGACTACGGCCACCGGATCACCCAGCGCTACCGGATCGTGCTGGACACCAGGATCAGGGGCGCGCACGACCACGACGACAGGCTGAGCGTGGTGCTGTCGAAGTTCTTCCACCGCGCGCGCCTGCACATCCCGCTGTACCTGCGCAGGCCGGACTTCAACGGCGGCCCGACCAACAGCAGCCGCGGCTGGGGCTCGCTCGCAGCCCTGTTCGCGGTGGTCGCCCTGGCGCTGCCGGTCCTGCTCGGCCCGGTCTGGCTGCTCGTGCCGCTCGTGCTGCTGGCCGGCTTCGTCGCCTCCGACCTGGGGATGTACCGCTTCGTATGGGGTTACGCCGGTCCGGCGTTCACCGTCTACTTCACCGCGGTCCACTTCCTGGTGAACGTCACCGTGGGGGTGGCGGTGTTCGTCGGCGCCGCGCAGTGCGTGCTGTCCAGCAAGTTCCGGCGCACCTACGACATGCCGGAGGCGTCCGCGCCGGCGATGGGGGCGTGAGCGATGACCGGCCCGCTGGTATCGGTGGTCGTACCCAACTACAACTACGCGACCTCGCTGGAGCTGTGCCTGCGCGCCCTGCAGGAGCAGACGTACCGGCCCATCGAGCTGATCATGGTGGACGACGGCAGCACCGACGACTCCGTCGCGGTCGCCGAGCGGCTCGGCGTCAGGGTCGTCCACACCGAGCGCAACATGGGCGTGGCCGGCGCGCGCAACCTCGGCATCACCCACGCCCGTGGCGAGATCTTGGTGTTCGTCGACTCTGACGTGGCCGTCTATCCCGACTCCGTCGAGGTGGCGGTGGGCATGCTCGCGGCCGACCCGCGGCTCGGGGCGGTGTGCAGCATCCACGACCCGGAGCCGCTGATCCGCGACAGTCTCGTCGAGGAGTACCGGGCGCTGCAGTACTACTACTGGACGGCGAGTTCCGAGGGGCCCATCTCGTTCCTCTTCCCGGCGATGGTCGCGATGCCCCGCCACGTGTACGACGAGGTCGGGCCGTTCAACACCCGGTTGCGCGAGACCGAGGAGGTCGACTACGGCCACCGCCTCACCCAGCGCTACGACATGGTGCTCACCTCGAAGGTGCGCTCCCGGCACGACCACGACGACGAGCTGTTCAAGCTGCTGCGCAAGCTGTTCAAGCGGGGACGCGCCCGGGTGCCGCTGTACGCGCGGCGCAAGCGCTTCGCCCGGGGGTTCGAGACCTCGAACCGGGCCGGAGGAAGCCTCGCCGCGCTGGCGGCGCTGGCCACGCTCCCGGCGGTGGCGCTGTTCGGCCCGGCCGGCGCGGCCCTGCCCGGCCTCGCCCTGGCCGTGTCGATCCTGGCGGACCTCGGCATGTACCGGTTCGTGCTGCGCAGGCGCGGCCCGATCTTCCTGCTCTACTATGGCGCGGTGCATTTCGTGGTGAACGTCACCATCGCGGCCGGGGTGGCGGCCGGTGTCGCGCAGTGGTTCTGCTCCGCCAGGTTCCGCGGGCTCTACGACTCGGACCTGCTCGTGCGCCCCTCGGCCGCCGGGGAGGCGGCGACGTGACGCGTGGCGGCGCGAGGGGCGGCGACGTGCCGGGCGGCGCGACGGGTGACGACATGCCGAGTGGCATGACGGATGGCGTGACGGGTGGCGGCGTGATGGCCCGTCCCCGCCCGCCCGCGCCGCACGCGCGTCCCGGATCCGGCCGCCGCCGATGACCGACACGCGTGTCGTGACCGCGACCGCCGGGCCCCCGCCCGCCCGGCGGTCGCGCTGGCGGACCTGGCCGCTGCTGTCCGCGCCGGTCGCCTGGCTGGTGTTCGTGGCGCTCCACCGCGCGCTGTCCGGCCGGGTGTGGTGGTGGCAGGCCCCGGAGCTCGTCCCGCCGCTCGCCTTCGCGGTCCTGCCGGTCCTGCTGCTCGCGGTGGCCCTGCCCGCACGCACGGCCCGGGGGTGGATCGCGGCGGTGACGCTCGCCTCCCTGGTGCTCGGCGGGGGCGCGAGCGGGCTCAACCTCGCCGCCCTGTGGCACCGCCCCCCGCCCGCGCCGCCGGACGCGATCACGGTGTTCTCCTGGAACACGCTGTACTGGGACATGGTGGTGGGCGAGGTGACGATGCCCCCGCCCACCGGCACGCCGTCGCGCGACGTCGACGACTTCTACCGGTATCTGCACGCGCAGAAGGCGGACGTGTATCTCCTGCAGGAGTACGTCTACTTCGGCCCGGACTCCAAGGCGATCCGGGTGGACGACCTGGCCAGGCTGCGCCGGGAGTTTCCCGGCTACCACGTCGCGGTGGCGAGCGAGATGGTGACGCTCTCCCGGTTCCCGATCGTCTCGGAGCGGGGGCTCGACCTCCGCCCGTGGGTGTCGGAGAAACAGGACGCGGTCCTGCCCCCCGACCCGGGCCTGCCCGGCTTCTCCGCGGTGAAGACGCTGCGCACCGACATCCAGGTCGGCGGGGACGGCGGGAAGACCGTCTCGTTCTACAACACGCACATCAACTCCCCCGTCCACGCGTTCCCGAAGGGCCCGGACCCCCGCCGCCTCAACCGGACCCAGCACGAGCGGCGGCAGGCCAACCTCCGCGCGATCGCGGCCGACGTGGAGAGGAATCCGCACCCGGTCGTGCTGGCCGGGGACTTCAACGCCTCACCGGCGATGGGCATCCTGCGCCTGCTGCCGGACCGGCTGGTCGACGCCACCCCGGTGCTCGGATCGCTCTACCCCACCTCCTGGGACGACCGGTGGCCGCTGTGGCGGATCGACTGGGCGTTCACCACGCCGGACGTCACCGTGCACCGGTACGGGCTGGTGCGGTCGGGGGGCCTCTCCGACCACAGCGGGCAGCACCTGGTCATCTCGACGAGTGGATGACCCGGAGAGAAAGCCCGGTGAGTGGATGGTCCGGGGAGGAGCCGGTGAGCGGGTCATCCGGGGAAGGTCCGGCGAAGGCGCTCCCAGGGGCCGGGGGAGCCCGGGGAGCCGGGGGAGCCGGGGGAGAAGGTCAGGGCCGGGACAGCACCCGGCCGGGCACGTGGGCCGCCGGGCGGGTCCAGCTCAGCGGCTCGGCGCGTGGCGGCTGCCCGAGTGGCGCCCAGCCGGAGACGGCGTGCTGGGCGCCGGCCAGGACCACCTCCTCGGCCACCCAGGTCGGCCGGTCGTGGTCGCCGCGCAGGATCTCCTGGTGCAGCGCCCGCAGCTCCGGCCCCGGCTCGATGCCCAGGTGGTCGGCGAGATACCCGCGCAGCCGCGCGTACTGGGCCACCGCCTCCGCGGTGCGGCCCAGGGCGCAGAGAGCGCGCATCAGCATGCTCGCGAGCGGCTCCACGAGCGGGTAGCGGGGGACGAGGGGGGTGAGCTCGGTGACCACCGCGTCGGGCCGCCCCAGCCGCAGGTGCGCCTGCGCCCAGGTGACCACGGCGCCGACGAACTGCTGCTCGATGCTGTAGCGCATCCGGGAGGCCCAGTCTCCGGAGATGTCGGTCAGCGGCGAGCCGCGCCACAGCTCCATCGCCTCGGCCAGCAGCGCGGCCCGGGTGGAGTCGTCGCCGGCGTGGGTCTGCGCTTGTTTCGCCAGCCGGTGGAAGCGGTGGGCGTCCACCCGGTCGGGGTCGGCCTCCAGCACGTAGCCTCCGCCGCGGCGCTCGATGGAGACGGTGGTTCCCGCGGTTCCCGTCAGTGCCTGCCGCAGGCGCGCGATGTGGGCGTACAGCGAATCCGTCGCCCGGTCCGGCGGGAGGTTCCAGACCCGGTCGATCAACATCTGAAGTGGTACGGGATGGTTGACGTCGACCGCCAGGGCGGCCAGTACCGCACGTCGTTGCGGTGGCCCCAGGGGAACGCGACGGCCGTCGACGGTCACCTCGACCGGACCCAGTATGCGGACTTCCATTCTGTCCTTCCGTGTCGCTCTCACAACGGGACGGGATGCTGGGCGAGCACGAGCGTCACGCCCAGGGTGGCGGCCCACAACATCGAGTTGGCGACCATGACACGGTCGCGCAGCAGGATCCGGACCGGGTCACCACCGCCTTCGTCCATCAGTTGGATCTGCAGGTAGCGGAAGAGGGCGAACAGCGCGAAGGGCGTGGACAGCAGCATCGCCGTCTGGCCGTACTGGGGGCCGAACGGGCCCTCGTCGCGCAGGTACATCAGGCCGGAGACGAGGGCGAGCACCGAGGCGATCTGCAGCAGCCAGTTGGTCAGCTCCATCGAGTAGCCGTGCAGCGCGGGCCGGTGCGCGGCACCGGTCTTCAGCTCCTGGCGCCGCTTGCCGATGAGGAGCAGCAGGGACATCGAGAACACCGCGACCAGCAACCAGGTGGCCGCCCGCCCCCCGGCCACCTCGTAGCCCTGGACGACCCGCAGCACGAAACAGATCGCCACCGTGCCCACGTCGACCAGCGGTATGTGCTTGAGACGGCGGCTGTACGCGATGTTGATCAGGAGGTACACCACGATGGGCCAGTACGGCCCCGGGGTGAGGAGGATGACGGCACTGAGCAGCGCGAGCAGGCTGGCGCAGTAGGCGTACGCGACCCTGATCCCCACGCGGCCGGCGGCGACGGGACGGTGGCGCTTCACGGGGTGGTGCACGTCACGGTGCCGGTCGGCGATGTCGTTGCCGACGTAGACGGCGGAGGAGGCCAGGATGAACGCGACCGTGGCCAGGACGACCTCGACCACGTTGGAGAGGGTCCACAGGGAGGTGTCGATGAGCGCGAGCGGGACGAGGAGGATCGCCTTGGCCGCGTGCGAGGGCCGGATCAGCCTGAAGAGGTCCGTGACCAGGCGTGGCCGGGCCTTCGTTTCCTGGTCCGAGGCAGGTCCCCTGGGCCGCGGGAGTTCTGGAATGTCTGCCGATTCGACGACGTACATGCTTTCCCCGTCACTTCAGAAGAAGACTTTCGCCAGTGACAGCGCGCCCTGCCGCCACGCGTCGCGGCTGGTCTGGCCGGCGCCCCGCGCCGGGCCCGCGTCGCGACGCTCCCGCCACCAGGCGTACGTGCGGAGGATCGCGTCCCTGTTGGACAGCCGGGGCCGGAAGCCGAGCCGTTCCCCGGCCTTGTCGATGCTGACGTAGGAGTCGGCGAGCAGCTTGTGCACCAGCCGCCCGTACACCGGGGACAGGCGGGTCCGCTCCAGCAGCCGCAGCCCGGCCAGGGCCGGCCGGACGGGCAGCGACACGACACGTTTGCCGTGACCGGCGGTGTCGAGCACCGCCTGGAAGTCCTCCCGCAGCGTGCCGAACTCCGCGGCCGCGAGGTTGTAGGTGTCGTTCGCGACGTCCGCCGGTGCCGTCAGGACGCCGGCCACGGCGTCCACCAGGTCCTCGATGGCGAGCATCTGGATGCGGACGTCCCCGCGGCCGAGGACCGGGAAGTTCCGGCCCTCCTCGGCCCACTCGAAGAGCATCGCGAACAGGCCCATCCGGCCGGGGCCGAGGAAGGTCTTGGGGCGCAGGATCGGCACGCACATCCCGCCGGCCCGGTACTTGTCGGCCAGCTCCTCCGCCTCGGTCTTCGCCCTGGTGTAGGGGTCGACCGGCTCGCGCGGATGCTCCTCAGGAGTGGGCACCAGCTTGGGGAGCCCGTACACGGCGGTGGAGGAGATGTGGACGGTCCGCTCCACCCCGGCCCGGCGCGCGGCCTCCAGCACGCTGTGCGTGCCCCCGACGATCAGGCTCTGGATCTGCTCCGCCGGATAGCTGGGCAGCGCGCCCGCGCAGTGCACGACCGCGTCCGCCCCGGCCATCGCCTCGGCCATCAGCGAGACGTCGCGCACGTCGCCGACCCGGTGGCTCCATCCCGGGTCCGGGTCGGACGGCGGGCGCAGGTCCACGCCGACCACCTCGTGGCCGTCGAGCACGAGCCGCCGCACCAGGTTGCCGCCGAGCATCCCGGCGCTGCCGGTCACTACGACCCGAGAGGCCACCGCGATCCCACCTTCTCCCGCACGAACCGGGCGAGCAACCGGGGCAGGCCCTTGGACAGGGTCTTGTCGAGGCTCTGCACGAAGTACTCGACGTCGTCGGGTTCGATGGCGAGGGTCGGCGCGACGACGAGGGGGTTCTCGACGTTCGGGCTGTAGTACGACACGATGTCGTGCTCGCTGTAGAGGTCGGCGATCACCGAGAGGGTGATCAGCTTGGTGCGGAAGTGCGGGTCGCTGGAGAAGCCGGGCACCAGCTTGCCGGCCAGGTCGAGCACCTTGGGACCGCCGGTCAGGAACACCCCCCACAGCGCCCCGGTGCCGGTCACCTGGCCGACGACGTCCGGGTGGCGCTTCTGGATATTCTCCAGCCCGGGTTTCAGGATGCGCTCGATCTGCCGTGCCCGCGCGGGGTAGTCGTCCTCGACGATCACGTTGATCGCCTCGATCGCGGTGACGGTCTCCTCGCCGAACCCGTAGTAGGTCGTGCTGTGCAGGATGACGTCGGAGAGCCGGTCGTAGGCCTTGCGGAAGATGGGCTCCCGCGCGGTGTACCCGGCGATCGACGCCTTCCCGCCGCCCAGCGACTTGGAGTAGACGAGGATGTCGGGCAGCAGGTCCGGATAGCGCATGAAGTAGAAGAGGCTGCCGGTCTTGCCCCAGCCGGTGTACACCTCGTCGAAGATCATGATGATGTCGCGCTCGTCGCAGAGCCGCCGCAGCTCGCGAAGGTCCGACTCCGGCCAGGAGCGCATGCTCGACGCGCTGAACGGCTCGACCATGATCGCGTAGACGTCGCACTTCCCGTCGGGGGTGCGCGCGGCGTCGACCGCAGCCCGTACGGCCTCCAGGTCGCCGTACGGGTGGACGACGATGTTCGGGAGCCCGGGGAAGCGGAACGAGTTCTCCGACGACCCGGTCAGGCTCCCGGCCCCCAGGGTCTTGCCGTGGAAGCTGATGTCGGACCGCAGGATGGTGTTGCGCCGCCCGCCGTGATACTTGTACGCCATCTTGATGGCGCCCTCGTTGGCCTCGGCACCCGAGTTCGGGAAGTAGGAGATGTTCAGGTCGCCGGGCAGCAGGGTGGCCACGTTGTGGCTCAGCGCGGCCACGTACGGCGAGAAGAACGCCTTGTGGACCTCCATGCGCTTCGCCTCGGCGAAGCGGCGCCGGGCCGCCAGGATGCGCGGGTGGTTGTGGCCGTGGTTGAGGACGCCCACCCCGCCGGTGACGTCGAGGATCCGGCGGCCGTCACGGGTCCAGATCCAGGCGCCCTCGGCCCGCTCGGCGAGCTCGCGGCCGAAGCCGAACGAGGTCATGAGGTTGACCTGGCTGCGGCTGACGTACTTCCCGTACAGGTTCTGAACCTGCTTCACGGTAAGGTTTTCACACTCATCGATGCCGATTAACTCAGACACGTCCGCCCTTTCCTGGCGTTTTCCCGCGATTTTTCAGCTTTTGGCGTGACAGATGAGTTTGGTCCGAGGATGGCAATCGTCGCGAGGTGGGTGCCCGTCGGGCTCCTGCGGCACTACCGCCGCTGTCACCGGTCAGCCCCTGGGTCTTCCTGTGCGAGGTGCCGGCCTTCTCTCTAGAGGTATGAGAAGACAAGAGATAACTCGCTAATGGTGTTAAATGCTGCTATACCTCGCACCATACAAGTCTGTATAGGTTGACGCCCGCGCGATGAACCCTGAGCGGAAAAGGGGGGCGCGGCGCGCGAACTCGCCGGTTCGTCTTTCGCGGATCCCGTGGTCACGGCAGTCGCGTGTGGCGATGATTTCGGGCATGCCGGATCCGGCGATTACGGCGAGAGTACGTGAGAATATTTCAAGCGTGTAAATCCCCGTGATTTCGGCTGTTGTTCGCTGAAATTATTTTCAGCATGTTCACGTTCCCCGCTGGTTTGGATCGCTCATTTCCTGTCGCCGTCGATGAGGGGGAGCGCTCCCATCCGGCGGGCGGTGAGGGGCGGGCCGGCCGGCGTGGCGGGCACGGTGTGCGCGGCGGGCGCGGTGGCCGCGCCCGCCGCGCACACTGGACGTCCCGGGGAGCCTCGGGGTGTCCCTAGCCGCCCCACCCGTACGACGACCGGTGCCGGGCGGGGCCGTGGGCGATCGGGAGGCCGCCGCCGTCCCCCGCCACGCCGGACCCCTGGCGCGCGGTGGAGATCAGGTCGGCCATCTTCGCGTTGAGCCATCGGGGGTCGGCCGTGCAGCCCTCGTGAGGCATGCCGAAGCGGCCGAGCGCCAGGTGGCCGAACTTGGCGTCCCGCCTGGTCCGCCGGTTGCACACGTCACCGAGAGTGCAGGCGATGACGAGAGAGCTGTGCAGCGCCCGCCGTACGGCCCGCACCTGCTCCTCCTCGGTCTCCTCCAGCCGGGTCCGCTCGCGGGCGAACAGGCAGAGCAGGTCGTGCATGCGGTACCGGTCCGCGTCGCGGACCTCGAGGAGCTGGGCGTCCGCGAGCTGGTCCAGGAGATCGGCGGTCTGTTCCTCCGGGCGGTCGGCCAGCGCCGCGGCGACCGGGACGCTGATGTCGGACCCGCCGAGCAGGCTCAGCAGCCGGAACATGCGGGAGTGCTCGGCCTCCAGGTTGCGGTAACTCACCATGAAGCAGGCCCGGACCGCCCGGTCGTCGGCCTGCAGCTCGGACAGGCGGTGATCCTCGACCGCGAGGCGGGCGGCGAGGCCGCGCAGCGACAGGCCGGGCCGGGCGATCAGCCGGGCGGCGGCGATCCTGATCGCCAGCGGCAGGCCGCCGCAGAGCCGTACGATCGCGCGCGCGGCCCGGGGGTCGGCGGCGACGCGCTCCTCGCCGATCAGGCGGCTCAGCAGGGTGGTCATCTCGTCGTCGGCCATGACGTCGAGGCGCAGGTGCGCGGCGGCGTCCAGGGAGGTCAGCATCCTGCGGGAGGTGATCAGCACGCAGCAGGCAGGGCTGGCCGGCAGCAACGGCCGTACCTGCGCGGCGTCCCGGGCGTTGTCGAACAGGAACAGCAGGCGCCTGCCGTCGGTCAGCGAGCGAAATCGCGCGGCGGCCTCGTCCACCTCGGTCGGCACGGCCGCGTCGTCGCCGCCGAGGGAGCGTAACAGGCGGGCGAGGACCTCGGCCGGGTGCAGCGGCTTGACGTTGGGGGTGGAGCCGTGCAGGTTCACGTAGAGCTGCCCGTCGGGGAACCGGTCCGCGATCTGGTGGGCCACGTGCACGGCGAACGCCGACTTGCCGATCCCGGCGGCTCCGGCGACCGCGGAGACGACGAGCTGGCCGGGGGCCGCGGAGACCAGCGCCGTCCGCAGCCGTGAGACCTCGGCGGCACGCCCGGTGAAGGCGGCCGAGTCGATCGGGAGCTCGGCGGGGGCGAAGACCCTGCGGGCGATGACCGACGGTGACGGCGCCGCCAGCGCGGAGTCGTCGACGAGGATCTGCTGGTGCATCCGGATCAGGTCCGGGCCGGGGTCGACGCCCAGCTCCGCGGCGAGCATCTCCCGCGCGCGCTGGTACACCGCGAGCGCGTCGGCCCGGCGGCCGGAACGGTACAGGGCGAGCATGAGCTGGGCCCGGAGCCGTTCGTTCAGCGGATCCCTGCGCGTCAACGCCTCCAGGTCCGGAAGCACCTCGCCGTGCTGGCCCAGCGCCAGACGGGCCTCCAGCGAGGCGTCCACGACGGTGGTCCTCAGCCGCTCCAGCCGCGCCGCCTCGCCTCGCAACGGCTCGGGCAGGGACAGCCCCTCCAGGACCGACTCGGCGCGCCAGAGGCCCAGGGCCCTCGTGCACCGTTCGAGCGCGACGTCATTTCGCCCTTCGGATAACATCAGGCGGCCTTGAGCGGCGAGTTCCTCGAACAATCTCACGTCTATTTCGCCGGGGGCGACCCGGAGCACGTAGCCGTTGGAGCCCGCCTCGATCCGGGAAGGCGAACCGAGTGCCCGGCGTAGCGCGGAGATATAGGTGTAGAGGTTCGACTCGGCGTTGGCGGGAGCCTGTTCACCCCACAACCAGTCGAGCATCCGATGGGTGGGGATCGCCTTGCCCGCATTGAGCAGCAGGGCGGCGAGCAACACTCGTTGTTTGCGCCGTCCGAGGGCGATCGTCTGCCCATTGGCCGTGCGCACTTCGATCGGTCCAAGAATCTTGAAATCCATCGGCATCACTCTTCAGCGCATACCATGCACCAACATGAAACGTACAAATACGCATAAATCCTGTTTTACATAGCGACTCATGATCGCGGGCTGCAACCTTCGGAGGGTACTCACCTGAAGGGAAGAAAAAGATTACGCGGCCGACCCCCCGGCCACTCGCACTCCAGTACGACATTGCTCGGCACGTATCGAGATCGCCTCTCGCCGGCCGCTCCAACCAGGGGAATCCCGCATGGTGGGAAGACCGCGCAACGGCATGGGCCTGGACGCGCAGACCGGGCGGGCGGGGCGCGGTGGCACGGACCTGAGGCGCACGGGCCGGGCGGGCGGAGGAGTCCGGCGGGCGGAGGAGTCCGGCGGCCCCGGCCACGAGGCGGCCGCCGGTCCTTCGTGTTCCCGCGTCACCGGAGGATCGGGGTCTCCCCGATGCCGGTGACGTCCCGACGAGCCGGGTGAACTCGATCAGGTCAGGTGATGTTCCGGTGACGAGGTGTGCGGCCGGTCTCCCGGCTCAGCCCTCCGCGCGCTTCTGACGCTCGTTGTAGGCCCTCATCCGGGGCGGATAACCGGTCAGCTGCACGTCGTAGACGGGCAGGGCCAGGTCGCGGGCCACCTTGCGGATCACCGCGGGGGAGCCGACCCGGCGCCGGGTCCACTCACCGTCGTCGGCGACGGCCACCGCGGTGGTGTTCGTCGCGAAGGTCTCGGGCTCGACGTAGAACTCGACGCCCCGGCGCGACTTCGCGAAGGCGATGAGCGCCTCGATGTCGGCGTCGGTCGTGGCGCGGTCGTACTTGGCGATCTTCGGCCCGCGCAGGCGCCTCAACCCATAGCGATCTCGCCATCTCATATTTCCTTGTATACCTCTCCTGCTCGTCCCATGGCGGAAGGCCAGGGATGGGTCTCAGGGACTTATGGGGGTTCATCCTGATGTACCGGGCCGACAATCTGAACGAGCATTGAGGTCGAAGCGGCGACGAAAGGGTATCGGTCTCATGGCAGGCACAGCGACACCAGCAGGCCCGGGGTACGGGGGAGTGCCGGCGACGGGGTCCCAGCCCGGTCACGCGGAGCTTCGGGTCAGCAACCAGGACCGTGAACGGGTGGTCGAGCACGTCCAGGCCGCCTACGCGGAGGGAAGGCTCGACAAGATCGAGTTCGACGACAGGCTGGAGCGGGCGATGACGGCCCGCGTCCACGGTGATCTCGTCCCGATCATGCGGGAGCTGTACGGCACGCATCCGGCCCGGCCCGTGCCCTACCCGCCCGTCATGGGTCAGGGGCATCACGTCCGTCCCGCCGGGCGAGGTGACACCGGAGCCGAGCGTCTGGGCGCGATGGCCTCCCACCTGCTCCCGCTGATCGGCCTTCCGGTCATCGGCCCGGCGGTCATGATGCTCACCGCGGGCAAGACCTCGCCCTACGTCCGGGCCCACTCGGTGGAGGCCCTCAACTTCCAGCTGACGATGCTCGCGGCCACCATCGTGCTGGCGATCACGTTCATCGGCTTCGTCCTGACGCCCCTGCTGTGGATCGGCGGCGTGGTCCTGTCGGTGGTCGGCGCCGTGGCCGCGGCGGGCGACGGCGACTTCCGGTACCCCTTGACCCTGCGTCTCGTGAAATGACACCCGCGGCGTCCCGTGAACCGGCGGCCGCGGGAGGCCACGCGTACGGGAGCCGGTGACCGCGCGGCGGAATGTCAGAGCATGGGAGACGTCAGAGCATGAGGGACGTCAGAGCATGAGGGACGTCAGAGCATGAGGGAGCGGACCATCTCGACGGTGTCGGCCTGGTCCGCGGTCTTGTCCGTGCGGTAGCGGATGACCCTGGCGAAGCGCAGCGCCATGCCGCCGGGGTAGCGGCTCGACTGCTGCACGCCGTCGAAGGCGATCTCGACGACCGTCTCGGGGCGCACGGTGACCGTCCAGCCGTCGGTGGGGCCCTCGGCGATGCCGAGGAAGCGGTCGGTCTGCCAGGCGAGCAGCTCGTCGGTGAGGCCCTTGAAGGTCTTGCCGAGCATGACGAACCCGCCGGTCAGCGGGTCGCGGGCGCCCAGGTGCAGGTTGGAGAGCTTGCCCTCGCGGCGGCCGCTGCCCCATTCGGCGGCCAGGACGACGAGGTCGAGCGTGTGCCGGGGCTTCACCTTGATCCAGCCCGCGCCGCGCCGCCCGGCCGCGTAGGGCGTCAGGAGTGACTTGACCACCACGCCCTCGTGGCCGCTCCTGATCACGTCCTTGAAGAACGCCTCGCCGTCCGCGACGTCGCCGGTGACCAGGCGGGGGGTCACCAGCTCCGGTGGCACGGCGGCGGCCAGGGCCGCGTGGCGCGCCTCACCCGGCAGGTCGAGCAGGTCGGCGCCGTCGACCCGCAGCGCGTCGAAGAAGAAGACGCTCAGCGGGGTCCTCTCCCTGGCACGCGGCACGTCGGTACGGCTGGACACGCGGCCCGAGGTGACCTGGAAGGGCTCGGGCCGGCCGTCGGCGCGCAGCGCGATGACCTCGCCGTCGAGGACCAGGTCGCGGGAGGGCAGGGCGCTCATCGCCTCGACCAGCTCGGGCACCTGCGCGGTGATGTCCTCAAGGGCACGGGTGAAGACGGCGACCCGGTCACCCGAGCGGTGCGCCTGGACCCTGACGCCGTCGAGCTTCCACTCGACGGCGGCCGGCCCGCCGAGCTTGCCGAACGCGGCCGCGATGGAGGTGGCGCTCTGGGCGAGCATCGGCGACACCGGGCGGCCGACCTCCAGGTGGAAGGCGCGCAGTGCCTCGACCCCGCCGCCGAGGGCGGCGGCGCCGACGGCGGGAAGCCAGCCGCGCAGCGTCAGCGCCCGCCTGACCTCGGCGGCGGGCACCCCGGCCGCCTTCGCCACGGCCTCGATCATCACTCCCTCGAGCGCGCCCTGGCGCAGCTCGCCCCGGAGCAGGCGAGACAGGAAGACCTGCTCCTGGCGGGTGAGGGAGCCGAACAGCTCGGCGACCAGCGTTCTGCGCGCGCTCTGCGAGCCGGGACCGGCCAGGGCCTTGATCCGGTCGAGCAGGTCGTGGACCCCGCGCAGGGTGGCGGTGGCGGCCAGCCGGGGTTCGGGCGGGTCCTGCAGGCTCGTCCAGCCCACGCCGACGTTGCGCTGCGGCAGCTCTCCGGAGAGGTAGGCGATGGCGATCTCCGCCTCGTCCGGCTCGATCCTGCCGAGCAGCTCCGCGAGGTGGGCGGTCTTCGCCAGCCGGGCGGAGCTGGCGGTCACGGCCGCCGAGGTGCGCGCGAGGTCGATCAACAACACAATGGTCAGCTTAAGAGCTGCACGTGGCATTTCGGTGAGGTGCGGCGCTGCTTTTCGGAGTCGTCGCGTTTCCGGGCGGGTGAACCCTCTCCTCGAATCCCCTGAACACGAGATGACCGCCCGGTTGAGGTACGCGGGGGACGGTGCCGGACACAGGGGACGTGACGGACGCCCAGGACACGGTGGACGCACGGGACGAACGGGCGCGCGGGGCGAACGGGCGCGCGGGACAAGCGGGCGCGCGGGGCGAACGGGTGCGCGGGGCGAACGGGCGCGCCGGACAAACGGACCCGGAGTGAACGGACCCGGGGAACACGCCGGGCGGGCCTCCCGTCGCCGGTGAGGCCCGCCCGCCCGTGCCGTCTCGCCTTGGGCGTCAGCTCACGCCGATCAGGTCCACGACGAAGATGAGCGTCTCGCCCGGCTTGATGCGGTTGCCCGCACCGGCGCTGCCGTAGCCGAGGTGCGGCGGGATGGTGAGACGGCGGCGGCCGCCGACCTTCATGCCCGCGACGCCCTGGTCCCAGCCCGCGATGACCCGGCCCCCGCCCAGCGGGAACTGGAAGGCGTCGCCGCGGTTCCACGACGCGTCGAACTCCTCGCCCGTCGAGAAGGCCACGCCGACGTAGTGCACGGTGACCTGGTGCCCCGGCTTGGCCTCCGGGCCGTCCCCTACGACGATGTCGACGATCTCCAGCTCCGAGGGCGGGGCGCCTTCCGGAAAGTCGATCTCCGGCTTCTCCAGTGCCACGTGGTTCTCCTTGGTTGGATACGCGCCGGTCGATTTCCGACCGGCCGAACGACTCTACGGGTTCCGGCGTCGCCACGAGAGCCATGGGGGCCGGGACGCCCTCCGCGTCGCCCTTGCCGGGAGCGTCCGGCCCGCGGACGGCGGTCACCGGGCGCGGCGGGTCATGGGGCAGCACTTCGCGCACGGGCGGCGTCCATCGGCGCCGCGGGTGTCCGGCGGCGCGTGGAGCCACGGGAAGAGTCACTGGGGAGCGCTCTCTGAGAAAGAGAGTGACCCGCTCCTCAAGGAGTGTCAAGGACTCGGCACGGCGTCGTGGAACATGGCGGAAACGCGACCTTAATGTGACCTTTCATCGTGGGAACGCTCCATCCACGAGAAAATTTAACCTAGAAACCTTTCTGACCTGCGGAAATGCCCAATGGCTTGGGAGAGCGCTCTCCATGAAAAGCTGATCGCCGAGCTCCGATCGACGTCGGGGGGGCCGTTGACACGTAACCCGCTTGGCATCAATCTGCTCAGGGAGCGCTCTCTCCATGATCACTTATGAGGACCCTAGGAGGGTTCCATGCGTAAGTCACGCCAGCGGTTCCTCGCCCCGATGGTCGCCGTTTCCGCCCTGGCCCTGGGCCTGACCGCCTGCGGCGGCGGTGGCGCCGAGACCGCGGGGAGCGGCGGGGCGGCCTCCGCGCCGGCCGAGAAGATCAAGCTGACCGTCGGGCTGTTCAGCGACTTCCACTTCGCGCCGCTGTACGAGGAGTTCAAGAAGACCCACCCCAACGTGGAGATCGTGGAGCGCCGCGCGCAGTTCAACGACCACCACACCAACCTCATCACCCAGCTGACCACCGGCGCGGGCGCCGCGGACGTGGTCGCCGTCGAGGGCGGTTACATCGGCGCCTTCACCCCGGTGCCGGACAAGTTCCACAACCTCAAGGAGTACGGCCTGGACAAGCGCCAGAGCGAGTACCTCGACTGGAAGTGGAATCTGGGCGTCTCCCGCGACGGCTCCGCCCTCCTGGGCCTCGGCACCGACGTCGGCGGCCTGGCCATGTGCTACCGCCCCGACCTGTTCAAGAAGGCCGGGCTGCCCACCGACCGCGACGAGGTCTCGGCGCTCTGGCCCACGTGGGACGCCTACATCGAGACGGGCAAGAAGTTCGTCGCGGGCAAGGTCGAGGGCGCCAAGTTCACCGACGGCCCCGGCGAACACTTCCGCGCCATGGTCGAGCAGGCCCCCATCGGCTTCTACGACGCCCAGTACAACATCGTCGCCGCCACCAACCCGGCCGTGCGCCAGGCGTACGACACGGGCGTGAAGATGATCAACGACGGTCTCTCGGCCAACCTCGCCGCCTTCTCGCCGCCGTGGAACACCGGCATCGCCAAGGGCACCTTCGCCACCATGGTCTGTCCGGCCTGGAAGACCGGCACGATCAAGGACCAGAAGCCCGGTGAGGGCACCTGGGACATCGCCGCGGTGCCCGGTGGCGGCGGCAACCAGGGCGGCACCCACCTGATGCTGCCCAAGCAGGGCAAGCACCCGAAGGAGGCCGCGGCGCTGATCGACCTGCTGACCAACAAGGAGAGCCAGATCAAGCTCTTCAAGGAGGCCAGCGCGCTGCCCTCGCTGCCCGCCCTGTACGACGACCCGGCGGTGAAGGACTACGTCAACCCGTACTTCGGCAACGCGCCGATCGGCAAGATCTTCACCGACGCCGCCAAGGCGCTCAAGCCGCAGCCGGTGGGTCCCAAGGCCGGTGACGTGCTGCAGGCGATCGGCAACGGCCTCCAGCGGGTCGACCAGGGCAAGCAGAACGCGGAGGAGGCCTGGGCTCAGGCGCTCAAGGACGTCGGCAGGATCAAGTAGTCGCCCCCGGCCGACTGGTCTCGCACCGGTCGGCCACCTGCTTGCGCCCTCCCGCCGTCCCCGCGAGCGGCCCGCCGCGCGTCCCCGCGCACGACCTCTCGCCGTCCCCGCGCACGACCTCCCGCCGTCCCCGCGAGCGGCCCGCCGCACGTCGTCCCCGCCAAGGGCGCGTCTCCCGCCCCCGTGAGGGGCACCCCTCCGGCCGTCCCCGCGAGCCGCACGCCTCCCGCCGTCCAACGAATCGCCGAAAGGAGCTGCCATGGCCACCCGCGCGCCCGATCGCCTGGCGGCGGTCCCACCCGACCGGCCGAAGCGACCTCCCCGCCTCCGCCGCCACCTGGTCCACCAACTCGACGTCAAGGGCTCGCCGTACGCCTACGTGGCCCCCTTCTTCCTGCTGTTCTCCGCGTTCGGGCTGTTCCCCCTGGCCTACACCGCCTGGGTGAGCCTGCACGAGTGGACGCTGCTCCAGGACGAGCAGACCTTCGTCGGCCTGGAGAACTTCAGGACGCTGCTCGCCGACGACTACTTCTGGAACGCCACCTTCAACACCCTGTCCATCGGGGTGCTGTCCACCGCGCCGCAGCTGCTGCTCGCCATCTGGCTGGCCCACCTGCTCAACCGGCCGCTGCGGGCGCAGACCTTCTTCCGCATCACGCTGCTGCTGCCCAACGTGACCAGCGTGGTCGCGGTGGTGGTCATCTTCAGCCAGCTGTTCGGCCGGGACTTCGGCATGATCAACTGGGTGTTCTCGCTGGTCGGCGTGGACGGCGTCGCCTGGAACGAGGGCGTGCTGAGCTCCCACTTCGCCATCTCCACCATGATCATGTGGAGGTGGACGGGCTACAACGCCCTGATCTTCCTGGCGGCGATGCAGGCCGTACCGCGCGAGCTGTACGAGGCGGCCACCATCGACGGCGCGAGCGGGATGACCCAGCTCCGCAAGATCACCATCCCGATGATCAAACCCACGATCATCTTCGTCGTCATCACCTCGACGATCGGCGCGATGCAGATCCTCGCCGAGCCGCTGCTGTTCAGCTCCTACATCATCACCGGCGGGGTGGACCGGCAGTACCAGACGCTCTCACTCTTCATCTACGAGAACTTCACCAAGCTTGACTTCGGCTACGCCTCGGCCATCTCCTGGATGATGTTCGTCTTCATCGTGGTGGTCGCCGGCGTCAACTACCTGCTCACCCGTCGCGGGAAGGGAGGGCTGTCGTGAGCGCTCACACCGCCGTCTCCGCGGTCCGGCGGCGCTCCGGCGGCGCCGCCCGCAGGCTCACCTACCTGACGCTGATCGCGGTGGCGTTCTTCTCCATGCTGCCGCTCTACTACAGCGTCGTGGTCGCCTCCCGCGACAACGCCGCCCTGGCCGACGTGCCGCCGCCGCTGGTCCCCGGAGGCAACTTCTTCGCCAACGTCGCCCGCGTCTTCGACACGGTCCCCTTCGCGCTGGCGATGCTCAACTCCGTCATCGTCTCCGGCTCCGTCGCGATCGCGGTGATGTTCTTCTCCACGCTGGCCGGGTTCGCCTTCGCCAAGCTGCGCTTCCGCGGCCGCAACGCCCTGCTCCTGCTCACCGTGGCGACGATGATGGTGCCGACCCAGCTCGGCATCATCCCGCTGTACATGCTGATGGTGAAGCTGGAGTGGACCGGCACCATGTACGCGCTGATCGTGCCTGCGCTCGTCAACGCGTTCGGCGTGTTCTTCATGACCCAGTACCTCTCCCGGGCGCTGCCGACCGAGCTGCTCGAGGCGGGGCGGGTCGACGGCTGCACCACCTGGGGCCTGTTCTGGCACGTCGTGCTCCCGGCCGCCCGCCCGGCGGCGGCCGTGCTCGGCATGCTCACCTTCATGTCGGTCTGGAACGACTACTTCTGGCCGCTGGTCGTCCTGACCCCGGAGGATCCGACGGTCCAGGTCGCCCTGTCCACACTTGCCAGCGGATACGTCAACGACTACGTGCTCGGCCTGGCGGGTACCACGCTCGGCACGCTGCCGCTGGTCATCGTGTTCGCTCTACTCGGCAAACAGATCATCGGAGGAATCATGCAGGGAGCGGTGAAGGGTTGACCTCCTCCCCGCAGCCGAAGCCGGGGGATTCCGACCCTCGCGGGTCGGGCTTCCTGATTCATCGGCAACCGCCCTCCCGGCTCGCGCCGATCGGGTCCTACGTCGCCTCCACAGGCGTTTCACCTCTCCGCCGGCCCGGCGGCGAGGTTACTGCACGTCATACATCGGCGGCTTGGTTGTCGCCACCGTCGAACACCCTACCGATCCGCGTGACACCGCGCCGCGTTTCCGCCCCAGAGTCAGAACTCGGGGACTCCACACTCAAGGAGGTTCGATGACCGTCGTCGGCACTCGGGGGGCCACCCTTACGGAAGGGCGTGCGGACTTCCCCACCGGTTTCGTCTGGGGCGCGGCCACCGCGTCCTACCAGATCGAGGGAGCCGTGAAGGAGGACGGCCGCGAGCCCTCGATCTGGGACACCTTCTCTCGCACGCCGGGCAAGGTCGCCGGGGGTGACACCGGCGACGTGGCCTGCGACCACTACTTCCGCCACGCCGACGACATCCGGCTGATGACCGAGCTGAACCTGGCCGCCTACCGGTTCTCGATCGCCTGGCCCCGGGTCCAGCCGTACGGCAAGGGGGCCGTCAACACGCGAGGCCTCGACTTCTACAGCCGCCTGGTGGACAGGCTGCTGGAGGCGGGCATCACGCCGTACGCCACCCTCTACCACTGGGACCTCCCGCAGGCGCTGGAGGACGCGGGCGGCTGGCCCGAGCGCGACACCGCCCACCGCTTCGAGGAGTACGCGGCGGCCGTGCACGCGCGGCTGGGAGACCGGGTCCGCAACTGGGCGACCCTCAACGAGCCGTGGGTGGCCGCCTTCCTCGGCTACGGCAACGGGGTGCACGCGCCCGGCAGGACCGACGCCGCGGCGGCCCTGCGCGCGGCCCACCACCTGCTGCTGGGGCACGGGATGGCGGCGCGGGTGCTGCGCGAGGGCGGCGCGGAGGAGATCTCGCTGGTCCTGAACCTGTCACCGGTGATCACCCCCGCCCAGGTGAGCGACCCGGGGGCCGAGACCTCCGAGGCGGACGCGGAGGCGGTCACCCGGATCGACACCATGCTGGTCAGACAGTTCCTCGACCCGGCGCTGCGCGGGGAGTATCCCCAGGGGTTCCTCGATGTCGTCGGGCGCAACGGAGGCACCGGCCACATCTTGGACGGCGACCTGGCGACCATCAACCAGCCGATCGACCTGGTGGGCATCAACTACTACAACCCGTGCGTCGTGGAGGCGGGGCCCGGCGAGGCGGCCGACGCGGCGTGGCCGGGCAGCGAGGACGTCAGGTTCTGTCCCGCGGACGGCGTGCCCGCCACCGCGATGGGCTGGCCGATCGTGCCGAACGGCCTCTCCCGCCTGCTGGTGCGGCTCTCCGACGACTACCCGGAGGTCGGCCTGCTCATCACCGAGAACGGCGCGGCCTTCGACGACGTGGTGGAGGACGGCCACGTCCACGACACCCGCAGGACCGAGTATCTGGACGGCCACCTGCGCGCCGTGCACGCCGCGATCGCCGACGGCGCGGACGTGCGGGGTTATCTGGTCTGGTCGCTGCTGGATAATTTCGAGTGGGCCGAAGGGTATCGGCGTAGGTTCGGGATCGTGCACGTCGACTTCGCCACCCAGCGGCGTCTGCTCAAGGACAGCGCGCTCTGGTACCGCGATGTCATCACGCGTAACGGACTGTAACCGACCGTAGGGGAAGAAGACGATGAGACGACCCACCCTGGAGGCGGTCGCCGCCCGTGCCGGGGTCTCCCGGTCGACCGTCTCCCGGGTGGTGAACGGCCAGACCACGGTCACCGCCGACATCCGGGACCTGGTCATGCGCGCGGTGAACGAGCTCGGCTACGTCCCCAACGGGGCGGCGAGGAACCTGGTGACCCAGACGACCAACTCGGTCGCGCTGGTCGTCTCGGAGTCGCCGAACCGGGTGTTCTCCGACGACCCGATGTTCTCCACCGTCATCCGCTCGGCCAGCCTGGAGCTGGAGGCCGTCAACAAGCAGGTCGTGCTGCTGCTGGCCGGGTCGCCGGAGAGCCACGCCCGGGTGGAGCACTACATCGCCGGCGGCCACGTCGACGGCGTCATGCTCGTGTCCAGCCACGGCGCCGACCCGCTGCCGGTCGCGCTCACCCGGCTGCGCGTCCCGGTCGTCTCCTACGGCAGGCCCGCCGTGCCGGTCGCGATGCCGTACGTCGACAACGACAACGTCGAGGGCGCCGCCACGGCCGTGCGGCATCTGCTGGAACGGGGCAGGCGGCGCATCGCCACCATCGCCGGGCCGCTGGACATGATCGGCGGGCAGGACCGGCTGGCCGGGTACCGCGAGGTGCTCCGCGACTCCGACCGCCGCTCCATCATCGCGGTCGGCGACTTCACCCGGGAGTCGGGGGCGGTCGCGATGCGGCAGCTGCTCGCCGACGACCCGGAGATCGACGCGGTCTTCGCCGCCAACGACCTGATGGCGATCGGGGCGATGCACGCGCTCCGCCAGGCGGGCCGGCGCATTCCCGAGGAGGTCGCCATCGTGGGCTACGACGACATCGAGGCGGCCCGCTACACCGACCCGCCGCTGACGACCGTCCACACGCCGCACGCCGAGCAGGCCGCGGAGATGGTCCGCCTGCTGCTCTCCCTCTTCGAGGGCGGCCCCGCCGAGCCGGTGATCGTGTCCACGGAACTGGTCGTCCGGGCGTCGTCGTAGTCCCCGGCAGGGGGACCGCCGGTGTTCAGGGCGCGGTGGATCCCCGCACGACCAGCTCGGTGGGCAGCATCACCTGCGCCTTCTCCTCCAGGTCCAGGACCATGCGGGCGAGCCTCCGCCCCATCTCGACGGTCGGCTGCCTGACCGTGCTCAGCGGGGGCTCGGTGTAGGACGCGGCCGGGATGTCGTCGAAGCCGACCACCGCGACGTCGTCGGGAACCCGCCGGCCCGCCTGGCGCAGGGCCGGAAGCGCGCCCAGCGCCATCAGGTCGTTGGCCACGAACACCGCGTCGATCTCCGGGTCGTCGGCGAGCAGCTGCCGCATCGCCGACGTCCCCGAGTCGCGGGTGAAGTCGCCGACCGCCACGATGGAGCGGCGGTCGGAGTCGCGCAGCACGGCGCGGTAGCCGTTGAGCCGGTCGATCCCGGCGATCATGTCCTGCGGCCCGGCGATGGTGGCGATGCGCCGCCTGCCCCGCTCCATCAGGTGCCGCACCGCGCGCTCGGCGCCGCCGGCGTTGTCCATGTCCACGTACGGCAGGCTGCTGGGCACGGTCGGCCGGCCGCTGCACACCACCGGCACCCCGCGCCTGGCGAGGATGCCCGGCAGCGGGTCGGTGCCGTGCATCGACGCGATGATCACGCCGTCGACGTGGCCGTTGGTGGCGTAGCGCTCGACCCGCTGGTAGCCGCCCGCCATGCCGGTGAGCATCAGCACGAGCTGCTTGTCGGCCTCCTCGATCTCCATGCTGACCCCGCGGATGATCCCGGCGAAGGTCGGGTCGTCGGAGAAGACGCGGGTCGCCGGCTCGGGGAAGACGAGCGCCACGGAGTCGGCCCGCTGGGTGACCAGGCTCCGCGCCGCCTGGTTGGGCACGTAGCCCAGCTCCTCCACGGCGCGGTTGACCGCGTCACGGATCTGCGGTGCAACGCGCGTGGAGCCGTTGACCACGCGCGAGGCGGTCGCCCGGGACACACCGGCCCGGGCGGCCACCTTCTCCAGGGTTGGACGGGCCCTCACAACCCGTTCCGGCGTACGACCTCGCTGTACCACAGGGCGCTGTCCTTGGGAGTGCGGCGTTGCGTCGCATAGTCGACATGTACGACACCGAACCGCTTGCGGTAGCCTTCGGCCCACTCGAAGTTGTCCAGGAGTGACCAGACGAGGTAACCGCGCAGGTCGGCGCCGCCCTCGATGGCCGCGTGCGCCGCGCGCAGGTGCCCGTCGAGGTAGGAGAGACGGCCGACGTCGTGCACCTCGCCGTCCTCGACGACGTCGTCGAAGGCGGCGCCGTTCTCGGTGATGATCAGTGGGGTGCCCGGATAGTCGCGCGACAGCCGCAGGAGCAGATCGGTCAGGCCGAACGGCTGGACCGGCCATCCCATCGCGGTCTGCGGCGCGTCGGCCCCGCCGAAGGCGATGCCCTCGCTGCCCGGGTAGACCGGGTTGGCGGGCTCGCCGCTGCGGGCGGTCACGGTCTGCGGGTGGTAGTAGTTCACGCCCAGCAGGTCGATCGGCTCGCTGATGATCTCCAGGTCCCCGTCGTGGACGAAGGACCAGTCGGTGAAGCGGCGGGCCCGCTCGACGACGTCGGCGGGATACTCCCCGCGCAGCAGCGGGTCCAGGAAGATCCGGTTCTGCAGGCCGTCGACGAGCTCGGCGGCCGGGGTGTCGTCGCCGATCACGGGGGAGAGGTTGAGCGTGATGCCGACGGTGGCGGCGCCGGAGGCGCGCAGCGCCTGGACGGCCAGGCCGTGGCCGAGCAGCAGGTGGTGGGCGGCGGCGAAGCCCAGCGCGGGATCGGCGAGACCGGGGGCGTGGATGCCCGACGCGTAGCCGAGGAAGGCCGAGCACCAGGGCTCGTTCAGGGTGGTCCACGTCTCGACCCGGTCGCCCAGCCTGCCGTGCGCGATCGCGGCGTAGTCGGCGAAGTGCGCCGCGACCTCCCGGTTGGTCCAGCCGCCCCGGTCCTCCAGGGTCTGCGGCAGGTCCCAGTGGTAGAGCGTCACGATGGGGGTGATGCCGTTGCCGAGGAGCTCGTCGACGAGTCGGTCGTAGAAGTCCAGGCCGCGCGGGTTGGCCGGGCCGGATCCGTCGGGCTGCACGCGGGGCCAGGAGATGGAGAAGCGGTAGGCGTGCAGGCCGAGGTCGCGCATGACCGCGACGTCCTCGGGATAGCGGTGGTAGTGGTCGCACGCGACGTCACCCGTGTGGCCCGCGTGGACCTTGCCGGGGGTCCGGGAGAAGGTGTCCCAGATGGAGGGGCCCCTGCCGTCGTCCCGGGCGGCGCCCTCGATCTGGTAGGCCGCGGTGGCCGCGCCCCAGACGAAGCCCTCGGGAAACCTCAGCACGCCGGAGTCCTGAAGGTCGTAGGACTTTTCGGCGGACATGGTCATGTCCTCACCGCCCCATTCTGTTCGGATGTCACGTGAGAGCGCTCTCTGGAGCATCACGGTATCGCACTGATCGTGTCAAGAAAATTGAGACCGTAACCGTAATATCACAGTTCTTGACATCGCGTTGTGGGCAGACAATTCTTCCAGAGAGCGCTCTCACACTCCCCGGCAATTGTGTATATGGAGGAAGGTTCCATGTCGCTCCTCTCTCGGTCCCGCCGCACCGCCCTTGTGGCGGGCAGCATAGGGCTGGCGTTGGTCGTCACCGCCTGTGGATCCACGGACCCCGCGCCATCGGCGAGCGGCGCCGCCAGCGCCGATCCCGCATGCGCTGCCTTCAGCCAGTACGGCAAGCACGAGGGCAAGACCGTCAGCATCTACTCGCCGATCCGTGACACGGAGGCCGACCTCTTCGAGCAGGCGTGGAAACCGTTCGCCGACTGCGTCGGAATGAAGATCACCTATGAGGGCACCGGCGAGTTCGAGGCCCAGATCCAGGTCCGCGCGGACGGCGGCAACCCCCCCGACATCGCCTTCTTCCCCCAGCCGGGTCTCCTGGAGCGCTTCGCCAAGGCAGGAAAGCTCAAGCCCGCCTCCGAGGAGGTCAAGAAGCTCACCGCCGAGGGCTGGTCGGAGGACTGGGCCAAGTACTCCACCGTCGACGGCACCTTCTACGGCGCCCCGCTGGGCGCCAGCGTGAAGTCCTTCGTCTGGTACTCCCCGAAGATGTTCACCGAGAAGGGCTGGGCGATCCCCAAGACCTGGGACGAGCTCATGACGCTCACCAACACGATCGCCGGCACCGGCGTCAAGCCGTGGTGCGCGGGCATCGAGTCCGGTGACGCGACCGGCTGGCCGGCCACCGACTGGATCGAGGACCTCATGCTGCGTGAGGCCGGTCCCGAGGGATACGACGACTGGGTGAGCCACAAGACCCCGTTCAACGACCCCAAGGTCACCGCGGCGGTCGACAAGGTCGGCGCGATCCTCAAGAACGAGAAGTTCGTCAACGGCGGCTACGGCCCGGTCAAGTCGATCGCCAGCACCGCCTTCCAGGAGGGCGGCGTCCCGATCACCGAGGGCAAGTGCGCCCTGCACCGCCAGGCGTCCTTCTACGCCAACTTCTGGCCCGAGGGCACCAAGGTCGCCGAGGACGGCGACGTGTTCGCCTTCTACCTGCCGGGCAACGACCCGGCCAAGAAGCCGGTGCTCGGCGCGGGCGAGTTCGTGGCGGCCTTCGCCGACCGTCCCGAGGTCCAGGCCGTCCAGGCCTACCTCGCCGGCCCTGAGTTCCCCACCACCCGCATGAAGCTGGCGACCTACGTCACCGCGCGCAAGGGCGTCGACCCGGCCAACGCCCAGAACCCGATCGACAAGCTCTCCATGGAGATGCTGCAGGACCCGAGCACGGTCTTCCGCTTCGACGGCTCGGACCTGATGCCGGCCGCGGTCGGCGCGGGCACGTTCTGGAAGGGCATGACCGACTGGATCAACGGCAAGGACACCAAGACGGTCCTCGACTACATCGAAGCCTCCTGGCCCAAGTCCTGACCCATCCCGGTGGGTCCGGCCCCGCGGTGACGCGGGGCCGGCCCGTCGCCCGCCCGGCCCGATCCTTCCGGGAGATCCTCCGATGGACTTCGACTTCGCCGCCGAACTGCCCAAACTCGTCCAGCTGCTGATCGGCGTCGCCGCGTTCCTCGTAGTGGTCGCGGTGATCCTTGTGCTGGTCGACCGCGCTCCGATGCGGCGGCGCGCGTGGCCCCACGCCACGATCCTTCTTCTGCCCGCGCTCCTGCTCCTCGCCATCGGCCTGGTCGTACCGGCCGTGCGGACCACCCTGCTGTCGTTCATGAGCGGTGACGGCAAGCAGTGGGTCGGCCTGGAGAACTACTCCTGGATGTTCACCCAGCCCGAGGCGGTGACCGTCCTGCGCAACACCCTCGTCTGGGTGCTGCTCGTCCCCCTGCTGGTGACCGCGATCGGGCTGGTCTACGCCGTCCTGGTCGACCGCACCCGCTTCGAGTCGCTCGCCAAGTCGCTGGTCTTCCTGCCGATGGCGATCTCCTTCGTCGGCGCGGGCATCATCTGGCGCTTCGTCTACGCCTACCGCTCCGAGGAGCAGGACCAGATCGGCCTGCTCAACCAGATCACGGTCGCCCTCGGCGGCGAGCCGCAGCAGTGGCTCCAGGAGGCACCGCTCAACACGCTGTTCCTGATCGTGGTCATGGTCTGGATCCAGGCGGGGTTCGCCACCGTGGTGCTCTCCGCCGCGATCAAGGGAATCCCCGCCGAGATCATCGAGGCCGCCAAGCTGGACGGGGCGACCCCGCTGCAGATGTTCTTCCGGGTGACGCTGCCGTCGATCCGCACGGCCGTGATCGTGGTGCTGGTCACGCAGTCGATCGGCACGCTCAAGCTGTTCGACATCGTCCGCACCATGACCGGCGGCCAGTTCGACACCAGCGTCATCGCCAACGAGATGTACAACCAGGCGTTCCGGTACGGCGAGACGGGCAAGGGCGCGGCCCTCGCGGTCTTCCTGTTCGTCCTGGTGACCCCGATCGTGATCTACCAGATCCGCCAGCGCAGAGAGGCCGTCAGGTGACCGGGCGAGCAGGCCGGCCAGGCGCCGCGAGCACGCGGCGGGCGAAGGAGTCCACATGGCCACGTTGACCCAGACCGTGGTGCGGCCCGAGACGACGACCGCGCCGCAGCGGGTACGGCGGAGGCTGAGCGGCCGGATCGCCAGCCTCGTCGCGATCGTCATCGCCGTCCTGTGGACCACCCCGACCTTCGGCCTGCTGCTCTCCTCGCTGCGCCCGGAGGACCAGGTCAAGACCACCGGCTGGTGGACGTTCTTCTCCAGCCCGCAGCTCACGCTGGAGAACTACCAGGAGGTCCTGTTCGGCACCTCCTCGTCCTCCGGCCAGATGATGAGCTTCCTGATCAACTCGATCGTCATCACGATCCCGTCGGTGCTCTTCCCGCTGGCCCTGGCCACCTTCGCCGCGTACGCGCTGGCCTGGTTGCCGTTCCGCGGGCGCGAGTGGATCTACATCGGCATCTTCGCGCTGCAGATCGTGCCGCTGCAGATGGCGCTCGTCCCGCTGCTGTCGTTCTTCTCCGAGGGCGTGTCCGTCTTCGGCCTCCAGCTGATGCCCGCCTGGGACCTGGAGGGCCCGGCCCGGTTCATCCAGGTCTGGTTCGCCCACACCTGCTTCGCGCTGCCGCTGGGCGTCTTCCTGCTGCACAACTTCATGTCCGAGCTTCCCGGCGAGCTGATGGAGGCGGCCAGGGTCGACGGGGCCAGCCACGGGAAGGTCCTGCGCACGATCGTCCTCCCGCTGGTCGTACCCGCGCTCGCCACCTTCGCGATCTTCCAGTTCCTCTGGGTCTGGAACGACCTGCTGGTGGCCCTGATCTTCGCCGGGGGCACCCCGGAGAGCGCCCCGATGACGGTACGGCTGGCACAGATGGCCGGTACCAGAGGTAACGAGTGGCAACGCCTGACCTCGGGGGCGTTCGTCTCGCTGATCATCCCGCTGATCGTCTTCCTGTCGATGCAGCGCTACTTCGTCCGCGGCCTGCTGGCGGGCAGCGTCAAGGGCTGACCTGTCCCTCTCTCTCGTCCACCACCCGGAGGGCGCCCCGGTCCCGGGGCGCCCTCCGGGTTTTTCGGACGTGACCCGGGAGCACCGAGGAGGACGGCCCCTGGCCGAGCCTGGAGATCACCCTGGAGTTCTTCTTCCTGGGCGCTTGGGACGCGGACGAGTAGCCGGCCTTCCTCCTCCTGTCCGCCTGCCGATCCGGCAAGGAGCGGGGTGCCGCCACCCCGACGGGTGTAAGCGACCGGGGTGAGAGTCGGGTGGGAACAGTGCCCGAGCTCCGGAACAGGTCCGGCGGGCGCCCTGGCCAGGGCGCCCGCCGAATTTTCCCGCCTGTCTCAGGAGCCGGGGCGCTCCTTGGCGGCCGAGGCGGTGGAGCGGTCGGGGGAGGTGGGCTGAGCGGGGATCTGGTGCTCGGCGGTGTCGGGCCGTGCGGGGACGGGGCTCTCCTCGGTGTCCGGCGAGGTGCTCGGCGAGGTGACCGAGGGGGCGCTCGGGGAGGTGCTCTGCGAGACGCTCGGCGACACGGGGGCCGGGGTGGCCTCGGTGGCGGGCCCGGCCGGGGCGTCCGCGCGCGGGGCGGACGGGGCGGACGGGGCGTCCGCGGGAAGGTCGGAGGTGGCCGGTCGCGGGGTGAAGTCGGGGGTGACCGGCTGCGGGGGGAGGGGGGAGGTGACCGGGCGGCCCGAGAGGTCGGGGGCGGTCGGCTGCGGGGGGACGTCGGTCGTGAGCGTCCGCGGCGGGACGGGGTTGCTCGGGGTGGTGCTCCCCGCGGCGGCCGGGTCGTACAGGCCGGCGGACGGGGGAACCTCGACCACCATGGTGTCGGCCGGGCCGGGAGTCGACTCCAGGATGGCGCGCGCGTGGTCCATGTGCGAGGCCGCGACCAGCACGTCGTAGCGACCGGCGACGATCGCGCTGCGCGAGGCGAAGTCCCGCTTGCCGCCGGTGAACAGGTGGTTGATGAAACCGAACGCGGCGCCCATCACCGCACCCCACAGGGCCGCCCAGAGCACGAGCACGAAGAACGACAGCGTGGTCGAGGTGAACAGGCCGAGGAACATTCCCACGACGACGCCGAAGGCCGCGCCGCTTCCGGCTCCGGTGAGCGCGGCCCGCCCGTTGGTCATCCTGCCGGTGACGGTCTCCTCGAGCTTCAGGTCGCTACCGACGATCGCCACGTTCTCGACGGGAAAACCCGCGTCGGAGAGCCCGTCGACGGTTCGCTGCGCCGCGAGGTAGTTGTCGTAGCCTGCCAGGACCCTCCGGTCCACGACGACCTGCGTGTCCAGGCCGGTGGGCGTTCCATTCATGTCTGCTCGCCTTTCGGGGGTGGGAGATGGCTCGACGGGCCGACTACCCCGTGGCTCTGGGACGATGCGCGTCCCCTGCCGGGATCTTGCCGTGAATGGTGACCCCCGGAAGCCGTGAGTGGGGCACCCCATTAATTGGGAAAGAAATCCGGACATTTTGGACATTGGTAAGGGCTTACCCTTAGGGTTCCTGCAAGACGGCGTCAGTGAGGGCGGGAGACAGGGCACCGGCGCCGAGGTCACGAAGGAATCGGAAATGATCGTGTTCATCGTGATAGTGGAGGTGGCGTTGGTACTCGCGGCCTTCGCCGCGGTGTACAGGCTCACCCGCTACCGGAGCAGACCGCTGCCGCTGGAGGAGCGCCGCGCCTCCGGCACCCGCGCCGACCCCGACGACCGGGCGCCGAAGATCCGCGGGAGGTGACCCGCAGGAGGTGACCCGCGAGAGGTGGCCCCCGGGAAAGGGCTTTTGGGAGAAAGCCCGCGGAAGGGAGACCGGCGAGAGCGGGCGCCACGTGTACGGCGGCGCCGCGCTCCCACGGATTGATCCGCCGCGGGGAGCGGCGACCCCGAGCCCCCGCGGCCGCGCTCCCACGGGTGGATCACCAGCTCTGGTGGAGCGGCATGCCCTCGGTGTAGCCGGACGAGCTCTGCACGCCGACCACCGCCCGCTCGTGGAACTCCTCCAGGGTGGCGGCGCCCGCGTAGGTGCACGAGGAGCGCAGACCGGCCACGATGGCGTCGATCTGGTCCTCGACGCTCGGCATGGCCGGGTCGAGATACATCCTGGAGGTGGAGATGCCCTCCTCGAACAACGCCTTGCGTGCCCGGTCGAAGGGGGAGTCCTCGGCCGTGCGCAGCCGCACCGCGCGGGCCGAGGCCATGCCGAAGTTCTCCTTGTACTTGCGCCCGTCGGCCGAGGTGCGGGTGTCGCCGGGCGACTCGTAGGTGCCCGCGAACCACGAGCCGATCATCACGTTGGACGCCCCCGCGGCCAGGGCCAGGGCCACGTCGCGGGGATGGCGGACACCGCCGTCGGCCCACACGTGGCGGCCCAGCCTGCGGGCCTCGGCGGCGCACTCCAGCACGGCGGAGAACTGCGGGCGGCCCACGCCGGTCATCATCCGGGTGGTGCACATGGCCCCCGGGCCGACGCCGACCTTCAGGATGTCCGCCCCCGCCTCGACGAGGTCCCGTACACCCTCGGCGGTGACGACGTTGCCCGCCGCGACGGGCACGTCCGGGCCGAGCGCGCGGACCGCCCTCAGGGCACTGATCATCTTCTCCTGGTGGCCGTGGGCGGTGTCCACGACCAGGCAGTCCACCCCGGCGTCGAGGATCTCCTTGGCCTTGGCGGCCACGTCGCCGTTGACCCCGACGGCCGCCGCGACGCGGAGTTTGCCCGAGTCGTCGACGGCGGGCCGGTACAGGGTGGCGCGCAGCGCGCCGGTCCTGGTCAGGATGCCGACCAGCCGGCCTTCCTCGTCCACGACCGGGGCGAGCCGGTGGCGGCCCCCGTGGAGGCGGTCGAAGGCCTCGCGCGGGTCGAGCCCGGCGGGCAGCGTGAGAAGGTGGTCGGACATCACCTGGGAGAGCTGGGTGTACATGTCCACACCGGAACAGTCGCTCTCGGTGACCACGCCGGTCGGGCGGTTGTCCCAGTCGACGATGATGATCGCGCCGTGGGCCCGCTTGGGCAGCAGGTTGAGCGCCTCGCCGACGGTGTCGTGCGGGGTGAGCGTCAGTGGCGTGTCGTGGACCAGGTCGCGTTTCTTGACCCAGTCGACGACGTCGGCGACCACGTCGATCGGGATGTCCTGCGGAATCACGGTGATCCCGCCCCGCCGCGCGACGGTCTCGGCCATCCGCCGTCCCGCCACCGCCGTCATGTTGGCGACCACGATGGGGATGGTGGTTCCGGTGCCGTCTCGGCTGGAGAGGTCGACGGCGAGTCGCGAGCCGACGGAGGAGAGCGACGGGACCATGAAAACGTCGCTGTAGGTCAGGTCGTAAGCCGGTGCCATCTCATTGAGAAATCTCACGTTGATCCACCTTATCCCGTGATTTGCCAGAGATGAGCGTTCCCCTTTTCCGGGCCTCCGAAGAGGACCGGGCAGGTCGGGCCGAAGGCTAAGATCCGGTTTGCGTGAATAAGTGGATGGCCATGAGGAGGCATTGTGATCGTGGTTGATCGGCCCGAGATGCTCGTCGTAGGTCATGCCGTACGGACGTCGAACGCCGACGAGGCGGAGCCGGGCCGGGGGAGGCTCGGCGCGCTCTGGGCGCGGGCGGGATCCCCGGGTGCCTTCGCCCACGTGCCGGGACGGGTCGACGAGAACATCTACGCGGTGCTCACCGACTACGAGAGTGATCACCACGGTGCCTACACCCAGATCGTCGGGGTCGCCGTGCGCAGCGCCGCGGCGCTGCCCGAGGGCATGGTGGCGGTACGGGTGCCCGGGGTGCCGTCGTTGAAGATCGAGGCCCGCGGGCCGATGCCGGGCGTCCTGCTGGAGGCCTGGCAGCAGCTGTGGAAGCACACCGAGTCGGGAGGCACCCCGCCGAGGTCCTTCACCACCGACGTGGAGGTGCACCACCCGGGGGGCGCCGACATCTACGCGGCGGTCCTGTCCCCGATGCGCTGAACGGTCCCGCTCCCGGGAACGCTCCCGGCGAACCGAACGGGGAGGCCCGGTGCGGCCCCCGTGGCCACACCGGACCTCCCCGTCGTGCGCTGTCGTGCCGGGATCCTGCCGCCGGGGCCGCTCCCGGCCGGTTCGCCCATCGGGGCGGGCGTTCAGTCGTCGTCGCCGGGCGGGTCGGGCAGCCGCCATCCGGAGACGACCAGCGGAAGCACGAAGTGCGTCAGCGCCAGGGCGAGCGCCAGGGAGAAGAACGCGTCCCCCGGCATGGAGTAGTCGCGGCCCTGGGCGACGCCCAGCGCGATGGCCGTGGCGAAGAGGGCGACCAGGATGCCCGTCGTGCCCCGGTGGGAGATGGCGACGTTCCGCAGGCGCTCGGCCAGCTGGCGCTCGTCCAGGTGGCGCTCGGCCAGGTTGACGACACCGCGGGTGGCGATGCTGAGCAGGGTGACGGCGGGGAAGTAGATCACCATGCTGAGCGCCAGGAGCGCGAAGTCGGACAGGTCGGCGCCGTCACTCGGCGCGCCGGCCCAGGAGACGGGGACGTCCGCCCACAGGAGCACCAGCGAGAGGGCCACCGCCGAGGCGATCAGCCGCCTGCGGCCCCGGGTGGCGTACCAGCCGGGCAGGTCGTCGCGATCCAGGGCGTCGGGACGGGTCTGGTGCGGGCTTTCTTTCCACGTGTTCATCAATATCTCCAAGGGTGACCCGGCTTTCCGGCCGGGGAGATCAACTGGTCTGACCGCTGCCGAGGCGGGGGAACGGTTTGAGGGAGAACACGACTTCCAGCGGCACCTCGAAGTGCTCGGCGATCCGCATGGCGAGGAACAGGCTCGGGCTGTATTCGCCGCGCTCCAGATAGCCGATCGTCTGGTAGTGGACTCCCAGCGCGGCCGCCAGATCCTTACGCGAGATCCCGCGCTCGGCTCTCAGCACCGAGATCCGGTTGTAGACGTCTTCCGCTGACATTCCGGCACCCCTCCCCGCTCAGTGGAGCCGCATGACTGGCGACGGGGTGCGGATGCGTGATGCAGTACTCATGTGAATGAATGTAGTACACCTACTACATTCGAATCAACACCTACAACGAAGAGATGTACGACTGCGGTGGGCGTAGCCCGCGGAAAACGGGCCGCTCGAAGCGGAGAAACCGATCACACGGAAGGACCCGATCGGGGGCTGATCAGGCAGGAAAGGGCGAGGACCGATCCGGCCGGAAGGGCGTGAGCGAGCCGGTCGGCCGACTGGCGGGAGAGGCCGACGGGGCGCGGAGGGCCGGCCCAGGAAGGCGGGAGATCGGCCCGGGAACGCGGGAGATCGGCCCGGGGAGAGGAGTCGGGCCGGGAGAGGAGTCGGGCCGGTAAAGGAGTCGGGCCGGTGAAGGAGTCGGGCCGGTGAAGGAGTCGGGCCGGTAAAAGGAGTCGGGCCGCCCGGCCGGGGCGCGTCGGCGCGTCCGGCCGGGCGGCCCGATCGGGCGCGCCGGTGCCCCGGGTGGGGAGCTGTTCCGTCAGATCACAGGGGAAGCACCACGGGAGGCGGGTTCGGCTCTCCGGCTTCCACTCACAGGGGAAGCACCACGGGAGGCGGGTTCAGCTCTCCGGCTTCCACAGGGGCTCGGGAACCTCGAAGCCCACGTCCTGGCCCCACTGGTTGCGGTAGCTCACCTCGTGCGCCGGGCGGCGGGGCGCGACGCCCCAGCGGCCGGTGGGATAGCCGAAGGTGACCGTGCAGGCCAGGCTCCAGCCCTTGCCCTCGGGCACGCCGAGCGCCCGCAGCGTCTCCTCGGGGTAGAAGATGCCGAGCACGCTGGTCAGCGCGCTGCCCACCCCGTGGGCGCGGGCGGCCAGCTGCGCGCTCCACACCGAGGGGAAGATCGAGCCGCCGGACGGGTCGTTGCGGACGAACGCGAACAGCAGCAGCGGGTAGCCCTCGAAGTGGTCGGCCAGGTGCTTGGCCGACTTCAGCACGTTGAGCGTCCGGGTGTCGCCCTCGGCCTCGGCCTTCTCGCGCATCGGCTTGTAGTGCCCCTCGAAGAGCCGCCCGAGGGCGTCCCGGTAGAGCGGCCCCAGCCGCTCCTTCACCGCGAGGTCGTCGACCAGCAGGAAACGCCAGCTCTGCACGTTGCCGCCGCTGGGCGCGCGGACGGCGGCGTCAAGGATGCTCCGCTGGACCTCCTCGGGGATCGGGTCCGGCTTGACCCTGCGCATCGCCCTGGTCGTGTAGAGGGCCTCGAAAACATCCATCTTCTGCGAACCTTCGGTGCTCATGTCCTTCACGCCCTCAGTGCCTTCCACGCCTTCGATGTCCTTCGTCGTCTCGGTCTTCGTGTTCGCGGGACCGTCGTCCGCGCTCTCCCTGCCCGCCTCGCCGCCCGTCAGGCCAGCACCCCCGCTTCGCGCAGCCGCGTCGCGGTCTCGTCGGGCAGTCCCCAGGGGGACAGGTCCGCCAGCCGGGTGGAGGGGGAGAGGTCCTGCTCGGGCACGCCGAGCAGGCGCGGCGCGGGCACGGGCTGCCTGACCCCGCCGATCTCGACGAACGTGCCCCTGGCCTTGTTGTGCGGGTGGTCGGCGGCCTCGTCCCCCTCCAGCACCGGGAAGACGCAGGCGTCGGAGCCGTCGAACACCGCCTCCCACTCGGCGCGGGTCCTGGACCGGAACGCCTCGGCCAGCCGCTCGCGGAGCGCGGGCCACTGTGCCCTGTCGCCGCGGTCGGGCAGGTCCGCAAGGCCCATCAGGGTGACCATCTCGGTCCAGAACTGCGGCTCCAGCGCCCCGACGGCCACGTAACGGCCGTCGGCGGTCTCGTAGGTGTCGTACATCGGCGCGCCGGTGTCGAGCAGGTTCGTGCCGCGCGGGCCCCAGCCGCCGGTCTGCACGCCGTGGTGGAACATCGCGAACAGCGTCGCCGCGCCGTCCACCATGGCGGCGTCGATCACCCGGCCCTCGCCGGTGCGCTCCCGCTCGATCAACGCCAGCAGCACGCCGTACGCGAGCATGAGGCCGCCCCCGGCGAAGTCGCCGAGGATGTTGATCGGCGGGGTGGGGCGCTCGCCCTCGCGGCCCAGCATCGACAGCACGCCGGAGACGGCGATGTAGTCGATGTCGTGCCCGGCGGCGGGCGCGAGCGGGCCGTCCTGGCCCCAGCCGGTCATCCGCCCGTAGATCAGGCGCGGGTTGACCGCGTGCAGGTCGGCCGGGCCGATACCGAGGCGCTCGGCGACCCCCGGCCGGAAGACCTCGACGACCACGTCGGCGTGGCGGGCCAGCTCCTTGAACGCGGCCACCCCCTCGGGGGACTTCAGGTCCAGGCCGACCGTCCGTTTGCCCCGGTCCATCACGTCGGGGCGCGGCCTGTCGCCGGTCCTGGCGACGGCGCTCACGCGATCGACGCGCAGCACCTCGGCCCCGTGGTCGGCCAGCATCATCCCGGCGAAAGGCCCGGGGGCCAGCCCCGCCAGTTCGAGCACGCGGACTCCGGCCAGCGGGCCCTTCCTGGTCACGTGCTCCATCGACATTCTCCTCGGCTGCGTTCCGGCTCTCGTCGGGTACGGCGTGAACAGGCGATCGACCGGTCTTGATCGCGGCCGTCCCTCCCGCCCAAGTAGAACAACATTCGGCTTTCCATGGCAAGACACATCACGAGGAGTCGCGTGGCGCCCGCGCGTGTATGGGAAACTTGCGCCCTCTCCGAATGGGACCTAGGGGTTTTGCGATGACATATCCGCACAGTGAACGGGTGGTCGCTGGGCGCTATCGATTGCTACGAGAGCTCGGCAGGGGCGGCATGGGCGTCGTGTGGGAGGGCTACGACACCCTCCTCAACCGCTCGGTCGCCGTGAAGGAGGTGCTCCTGCCGCCCAACCTCTCTCCGGCCGAGCACCAGGTCCAGCTGACCCGCACCTCCCGCGAGGCCAGGACGGCGGCCAGGCTCAACCACCGCGGCATCGTGGCGATCTACGACGTGGCGGAGCAGGACGGCCGCCCCTGGATCGTCATGGAGCTGGTCAGGGCCCGCGGGCTGGACGAGGTCGGCCTGCTGCCGGTGCACCAGGTCGCCGACATCGGCCGCCAGGTGCTGTCGGCCCTGCGCGCGGCCCACGAGGCCGGGATCCTGCACCGCGACGTCAAGCCGAGCAACATCCTGCTGGACGCCGAGGGCCGCGCCGTGCTCTCCGACTTCGGCATCGCCGTCATCGAGGGCGACACCTCGCTCACCCAGACCGGCATGGTGACGGGCTCGCCGAGCTTCCTGCCGCCCGAGCGCGCCACCGGCGTCGACGCCGGCCCCTGGTCCGACCTGTGGGCTCTCGGCGCCACCCTCTACGCGGCCCTGGTCGGCCACGGGCCCTTCGAGCGCCGCGACGCCATCTCCACCCTCGGAGCGCTCCTCACCGAGGAGCCCGACTTCGGCGTGGTGCCCCCGGAGATGCGGGCGGTGCTCACCGGCATGCTCCAGCGGGAGCCCGCCCACCGGCTGACCGCGCAGCAGGCCGACGCCATGCTGGCCGAGGTCATCAACGACCCCTCGACCGCGGCCCGCCGCACCGGGGAGACCGCCGTCCGCCGCGCGGGAGGGACCGGGGGCCACCGTGCGGGAGGGATCCCGAGCGGCACGCAGGAGAACTTCAGCCGCATCGGCAAGGCCTCCCACCACACCGGAGGGTGGGACGGGCACGAGACCAGGAACTCGGCCGTGTCCGGACGCCGAAGGGGAGGGCGGCTCCCGCTGGTCGTGGGGGCCGTCGTGCTCCTGGCGGCCGGGGGCGCCGCGGCGGCCGTGGCGATGTCGCAGCCCGAGCAGCGGACGGTGGCGCGCTCGGCGCCCACCGTCGTCGAGTCCACGCCGGAGCCCGCGGAGAGCGCGTCGGAGACCCTCACCCCGACCCCCACTCCCAAACCCAGCAGGACCAGGGCGGAGGCGGTGCCGGCCGGAGGGCTGAAGACGTGGCGGGCCCGTCCCCCGGAGAACTGGTCCATCGGCTACCCGGCAGGCTGGAACGGCGACTGGGCGGCCGAGACGGGCTACACCCAGTGGCTGCGCCGCGACGGTGCCGCCCACATGTCGGTGGAACCGCTGGAGGGAGGCGTCGACGGCCTGGAGTCGCTCCAGGAGATCGTCAAGGAGAACGTGCTCCAGTGGAGCGACATCCACTCCGAGGACACGGCCAAGATCCCCCTCTCCTACGGTGCCGGGCTCCAGTGGGAGTTCACCTGGAGCATGAAGGACAACGGGGGAGCCCCGTGGGCCGTCGCCGGGGTGACCTACCGCGAGGTGCGGCGCTTCATCGAGGTGGGCGACTCGGTCATGGTGCTCAGCTGGACCACCCACGACGACGAGTGGGTCGCCCAGCAGGCCCTGATGACCCGCGTGTTCGACAGCTTCCACCCTCGCGGCGGCGAGTGACCCGCCCCGGAGGGCGGGGGCCCCGCGCCCGCGCCTGACGGCCTGCCCCTCCCGAGCTCCCCTGTTCCCCCCCGAGGTCCTCCCCGAGGTCCCGGAGCTCCCCGTTCCTTCCCCTGGAGACGAGTCACATGACCCAGAGCACGCCCGGCGGCCTTCGCCCCGAGGCGGCGGGCGACGCGCCCTGGAGGGTGCTCGCACTGCCGCCGCTCCCCGAGGAGGCGGTACGCAACCTGCTCGGCTCGCTCGGCGACCGGGTCGCCGTGTCGGTCCCCGCGACCCGCGACCGGGAGTCGCTGCTGGCCGCCCTCGGCGAGGCCGAGATCGTGGTCGGCGACTGGAGCGGCGGGCTCGCCCTGGACGCCGAGGCCGTCCGGGCCGCGCCGAACCTGGCGTTCGTGCAGCAGCCCTCCGTCGGCGTGGACGGCCACGACCTCGCCGCGCTCACCGAGGCGGGCGTGCCGCTGGCCAACACCGCGGGGGTGAGCGCGATCGGGGTGGCCGAGTGGTGTCTCGCCGCCGCGCTCGCGCTGTCGCGGCGGCTGCTCGACGCCGACGCCGCGGTCCGCGCGGGACGCTGGCCGCAGCTGGACCTCGGGCCGGCCGAGCTGTACGGCTCGCGCGTCGGCATCGTCGGGTTCGGCCCGATCGGCGAGGCCGCCGCCCGGATGTTCGCCGCCCACGGATGCGAGGTCTCCTACTGGACCCGCACGCCGCGCGAGGTGCCCTACACCTACCGTGAGCTCGGCGAGCTGGTCGCGAGCTCCCACGTCCTCGTCCTGGTCGTCCCGCTGACGGAGGAGACCAGAAGGCTGGTCGACCCCTCCCTGATGCCCGCCGGCTCGCTGCTCGTCAACGCGGCGCGGGGGCAGGTGGTCGACTCGGCGGCGCTGCTGTCGGCCCTGGAGTCGGGGCACCTGGGCGGCGCCGCGCTCGACGTCTTCGACACCGAGCCGCTGCCGCAGGACGACCCGCTGCGCGACAGCCCGAGGGTCCTGCTCTCGCCGCACGTGGCCGGGGTGACCCCCCAGTCGACCGGCCGCCTGATTCGGTGCGTGCTGGACAACCTGCAGGCCGCGATCGAGGGCCGCCCCGTCGTGAACGTGGTCAACGGGGTCGACGCGGTGGTCGGTCGAAGATCGTGAGAAGGACGGTCGTAGAGTTTTCCCGTGTTTAACGCGCCCTACCTGGCTCTGGAGACATCCGAGTTATAACGTGCCTAGGGGCGATCTTTCCAACGAGGTCATGGGGGTGATCACCGTGCGACAGATGACGGGGATGTCGGCGCACCGTCAGGCGGTGGAGCAGATCAGGGAGTCCTACGCCGCCCTCCCGGGAGACGCGGTGCCCCGGCTCTCCAAGGCCACCACCAACCTGTTCCGGTTCAGGGACGGCGCCCGGTCGGCGAAGCTGTCGGCCAGGGATCTGGACCAGGTGATCGAGGTCGACCCGGTGGCGATGACCGCCGAGGTCCAGGGGATGACGACCTACGAGAACCTGGTGGACGCCACGCTCGCCCACGGGTTCATGCCGTACGTCGTGCCGCAGCTGAAGACGATCACGCTGGGCGGGGCGGTGACGGGGCTCGGCATCGAGTCCACCAGCTTCAGGGACGGGCTGCCGCACGAGTCGGTGGAGGAGATGGAGATCCTCACCGGCGACGGCAGGATCGTGGTGGCCCGCGACGACAACGAGCACCGCGACCTGTTCCGCGCGTTCCCCAACTCCTACGGCACGCTCGGCTACGCCCTGCGGATCCGCATCAAGCTGAAACCCGTCCAGCCGTACGTGAGGCTGACCCACATCCCGTTCGGCGACGCAGACAAGTGCATGCTCGCGATGCGCGAGATCTGCGAGCGCGGCGAGTACGACGGCGAGCGCGTCGACTTCGTCGACGGCACGTTCTTCGGCCCCGGCGAGCTCTACATCACGGTGGGCCGCTTCGCCGAGCGCGCCCCGTATCTCTCCGACTACACCGGGATGCGCATCTACTACCGGTCGATCCAGACCAGGACCCGAGACTGGCTCACCGTCCGCGACTACCTGTGGCGCTGGGACACCGACTGGTTCTGGTGCTCGCGCGCCTTCGGCGTGCAGACCGCGCTGGTGCGCTCCCTGATGCCGCGCAAGTGGATGCGCTCGGACGTCTACCGCAGGCTCGTCGGCCTCGACCGCAAGTACGGCGTGATCGCCAGGGTCGACCGCTGGCGCGACCTGCCCGTGCAGGAGTCGGTCATCCAGGACATCGAGGTGCCCGTCGAGCGCGGCGCCGAGTTCCTGGAGTTCTTCCACGACAAGGTCGGCATGGCCCCGGTCTGGATGTGCCCGCTGAGGTCCACCGGCGAGTGGCCCCTCTACCCGCTGGAGCCGGGACGGCTCTACGTCAATTTCGGCTTCTGGGGAACGGTCCCACTCCCCAGAGGGCAGTTCGACGGTTACCACAACCGTCTGATCGAGAACCGTGTTCACGAGTTGGAGGGGCATAAATCGCTGTACTCCACTTCGTTCTACCCGGAGGATGAATTCTGGCGGTTTTATAACGGAACCGCCTACTGGCCGGTCAAGCGGGCATACGACGGGGGTGGCCGGTTGCTCGACCTCTACGACAAGTGTGTTCGGGGGCGTTAAGAGAGGCTGATTCTGTGTTGCTCGCAGAGATCTTCGAGAAGGTCATGGGGCCCGAGGCGGACGTGCGCTTCGTCGCCTACGACGGAAGCAAGGCCGGGCCGGCCGGCGCCGACATCAGTGTCGAGGTGAAGACCCCGGCGGCCGTCGCGTACCTGGCGCAGGCCCCCGGAGAGCTGGGTCTGGCCAGGGCGTACGTGTCCGGCCACCTCGACGTCGACGGGGACATGTACACCCTGCTGTCCCGAATGTGGTCGCTCACGGTCAACGACATCCCGGTCGGGCAGAAGCTCTCGGCCGTCCGAGCCCTCGGCGTCCGCCCGCTGCTCACGCGGATGCCGCCGCCTCCGCAGGAGGTGCGGCGCAGCATGCTCGCCCGGATGGGCAGCAGGCACGCCAAGCAGCGCGACGCCGAGGCCATCCACCACCACTACGACGTCTCCAACAGGTTCTACTCGTGGGTGCTCGGCCCCTCCATGGCCTACACCTGCGCGGTCTTCCCCGAGCAGGAGTCCACGCTGGAGGAGGCGCAGCTCGCCAAGTTCGAGCTCGTCGCCCGCAAGCTGGGTCTCAAACCCGGCATGAGGCTGCTGGACGTCGGCTGCGGCTGGGGCGGGATGGTCATCCACGCCGCCCGCGAGTACGGCGTGAAGGCGCTGGGGGTCACCCTCTCGCGCCAGCAGGCCGAGTGGGCGCAGAAGGCCATCGCCGAGGCCGGGCTCGGCGAGCTCGCCGAGGTCCGCCACATGGACTACCGCGACGTGCCGGAGACCGGCTTCGACGCCGTCAGCTCGATCGGCCTGACCGAGCACATCGGCAAGGACCAGCTGCCCTTCTACTTCCGCTTCCTGTACGACAAGCTCGTCCCCGGCGGGCGGCTGCTCAACCACTGCATCACCCGCCCGACGGGCACGGAGAAGACCCTCAACGCCGGCGGCTTCATCAACCGCTACGTCTTCCCCGACGGGGAGCTGGAGTCGGTCGGTTACCTGGCCCGCCAGATCGAGGACACCGGTTTCGAGATCCGCCACGAGGAGAACCTGCGCGAGCACTACGCGCAGACCCTCCGCTTCTGGTGCGCCAACCTCGACGAGCACTGGGACGAGGCGGTCCAGGAGGTCGGCGAGGGGACGGCGCGGGTCTGGCGCCTCTACATGGCGGCCTGCGTGGTCGGCTTCGAACGCAACAAGATCCAGCTCCACCAGGTCCTCGGCGTGAAACTCGACGCCGACGGCACGGCCGGGCTCCCGCTCCGCCCCTCGCTCGACTGGCCCTGAGCCCGACCGGCCCCGGACGCCTCGGGCGCGTTCACGCGCGGGTACGGGACGGACCCCGCGGGGTCCGCTCCGGGGGTTCCCGTTCGCACGCCCGTGGGAGCGCGCTCCCGGGGAGAGCGTCCACGCCGTACCGCACGGCGTCCTGTCACCGGATTCGTGACGGGACGCCGTACGGCGGCTCACGCCACAGGCCGGCGGTTCCCGTTTCTCAGACATGTTCCACGCTCGGCGACGGCGTCTCCTCCCGCGGGCCCGTGGGCGACGGGCGAGGCGTGAGGAAGGCCAGCAGGCTCGCCAGCGCCAGCCCGGCGGCGCCCACCCACAGCGCGGCCGGCAGGCCGGAGACGAAGCCGTCCGGGGTGTCCCGTCCCCCCGCGCCGAGGAAGACAGTCGCCAGCGCCGCGACCCCCGCCAGGACCCCGATCTCCCGTACGGCGTTCGTCACGCCCGAGGCGATCCCCTCCCGGCCGGGTGGCGCGAAGGCCATCGACTGTGTGGCGACCACGGCGAAGAACGCGCCCATGCCCGCGCCCGCGGCCACCATGCCGGGGAGCAACGCCAGGTAGGAGGTGCCCTCGTCGACGACCAGGGCGAACCAGGCGAGCGCCGCGCCCTGGAGCAGGGAGCCGGCGATCATGATCGGCCTGGTGCCGTGGCGCTCGGCCAGAGCCCCGGAGATCGGGGCGGCCACCGCGGGAAGCAGCGTCCACGGCAGTGTGCGCACGCCCGCTTCGACGGGCGTGTAGGCGAGGACCTTCTGCAGGTACTGCATGAGCAGGAACACCGAGCCGAAGACGCCCGCGGTGAGCAGCAGCGCGTTCAGGTTGGTCAGGGTGAAACCGCGCTCGGCGAACAGGCCGAGAGGCAGGATCGGCCGCGTGGCACGCCGCTCCCACGCGAGGAAGGCCATCGCCCCCAGCACGCCCGCGGCCAGCGGCAGGAGGGTCGGCGCCGCGCCCCATCCGTGGCCGACGCCGTTGATCAGGCCGAGCACGAGGCCGAGGAGCGCGGCGGTCAGCAGGACGAGGCCCGGCACGTCGAACCGCCCCCCGGTGCGGGGCGCGTCGTCACGGAAGACCGACGCGGTCGCGACCACCACGAGCCCGATCGGGACGTTGACCCAGAAGATCCACTGCCAGTCGAGGAACCCCACGATGAGCCCGCCGACC
Source organism: Streptosporangium nanhuense (assembly GCF_059358815.1). NCBI lineage: Bacteria > Bacillati > Actinomycetota > Actinomycetes > Streptosporangiales > Streptosporangiaceae > Streptosporangium > Streptosporangium nanhuense. The sequence goes on along the minus strand of NZ_JCADBG010000014.1, from coordinate 153,525 downwards.
AGCGGGCCGACGGACACCGCGAGCCCCTGGGCCGCCGACCAGATCGCCACGGCCATGGTCCGCTTCCGCTGGGGCACCGAGTCGACCACCAGGATGAGGGAGAGCGGCACCAGGACGGCCGCGCCGAGGCCCTGGACGCCGCGGAACACGTTCAGGAAGGCCAGGCTGGGGGAGAGCGCGATGGCCGCCGACGCCACGGTGAACAGCAGCACCCCCCAGCGAAAGACCCTGCGCCGGCCGATCCGGTCACCGAGCGCCGCGGCGCCCAGCATCAGCACGGCGAACGTGAGCGTGTAGGAGTTGATCGTCCAGGTGAGCCCGGCCAGGTCGGTCCCCAGGCTCTCCTGGATCCGCACCAGCGCCGTGGTGACGACGAGGTTGTCCAGTCCCGCGATGAACGCCGCCCCGGAGCCCACGACCAGGGGCAGGACGAACCGCCGCGGGTCCTGCTCAGTCATCGTCACCCCTTTGCCCGGCGGGAACCGCGGGAACCGCGGAAAGGCGAGGAGCCGGTGGGACGGCCGAGACGACCGGAGGGGCGGGAGGAGCGGCGGGCTCCTCCGGAGCCTGAGGAGCGGGGACGGCCGCCAGGACGAACCGCTCGACGGCGTCGATGCCCGGCGCGGCGGCGACCTCCGCGCCCAGCTTGGCGGCCTTCTCCTGGAATCGGGGATCCCCCATGACGGTGGCGACCGCGCGGGCGATCTCGTCCGTGGTGGGTTCGGCCTTCAGGATCCGCAGGCCCGCCCCGGACCACTGCACACGCGCTCCCACCTCGGGCTTCTCCTCGGTGTTGCCCGCGACGATCAACGGCACGCCGTGCCGCAGCGCCATGCTCACCGCGCCGTAGCCGCCGTTGGTGATCAGCAGGTCCAGTTTGGGGAACAGCCACGTGTAGTCGAGGAACGCGCCGATCCGCACGTTCGCCGGCACCTCGCCGAGCGCGCCGACCAGCGCCGCCTCCACCTCCGATTCCGGCCGCCCTCCTCCGGTGATGACGACGATGTGGTCGTCACGCCCTGACAGGGCGGACACGGCCGGGACCACCAGCGTGGAGAAGTCGCCGTTGGCGACGGTGCCCTGGGTGACGTGCACGACGCGCTTGCCGTCGAGATCGCGGTGCCAGTCCGGCAGCGGGGCGCCCGCCGCGGTCGAGATCAGCGGGCCCACGAAGATCAGCTTGGTCCGGGGGTTGGGTCTCGGATACTCGAAGCCCTCGATGCCGAGGTGCAGCAGGGCGTCGCCCAGTCCGGGCATCTCGAAGAAGGGCACCGGAAGCCGTCTGCCCACCAGGCGTTTCATCGCCTCCGCCAGATGGCGCTGGGCGGGCCGCAGCACGGCCTGGTTGGCGGCGACGTGCAGCAGCCTGTTGCGTACGGCCTCCACCGGCCCGGCGGCGGGAAGCAGGCCCATTCCGTACGGCGGCAGGCCGGGGGCCCTGAGCGTCATCGGGCTGATGCCGAGAATGCCGACCGCGGGCCGGACGGCCCTGGGCAGCAACGTGATGGGGTAGACGCCAGCGAACAGCATCTCGGAGAGGATCACGTGGGTGAGCTCGGTGGACAGCGCGTGCGTCACGGCCGCGAACTGGGCGTCGATCGGCTTGGAGAACACCTCGAGCACGGCCGCGCTCAGCCCTTTGATGCCGGTGAGCCCGGCCACCTGCGGAAAGGCGGCCGCCATGTCCCTGTCGTCGTAGTCCGCCGCCTCGGGCAGCGGCAGGAAGGTGACCCCCGCCGCCTCCACGCGTTCCCTGTGCCGCGAGCCGGTGAGCATCCTCACCCGGTGACCTCGGCCGAGCAGTTCCCGCGCCACCGTCAAACACGGTGAGACGTGGCCGAGCAGCGGTGAGCTGGTGATGAGCACGGACGCCATGGTTGCCTCCTCAGGAAGGCGGTCGGAGGGGCGGATCGGCGAGCTGGAGGGCCGGGCCGGGGGCGGGGTGCAGGAACTGCCGCATCGCGCCGAGCTTGGGGGCGATGAGCCGCTCCGCGAGGTGGCCCAGTGTCCGGCTGCGGCCGCCGGGCCCCACGAGCAGGGACTGGACCAGGCGCATCTTCATGCTCAGGTGACGCGGACGGCCCAGCGTGCTGAACAGGTTCCTCATGCCGGCGCTGGAGAAGAAATCGGCCGGCGAGACGGTCTGCGCGAACATCCCGACGAGGCCGCTGGCCACGGAGACGTCCCGTTCCGCGGCCAGGCGCAGCAGCTCGAGCACCTCGGGCGGGTAGGGGTCGAGCGTGGCGAAGTCGCAGGTGTACTCGTAGTAGGGGATCGCGTGGGCGTCCCGCCCGCGTTGGTGGCCGGCCAGGGCCTCCGCCATTCGCCGCCGCCCCGACAGGCCCTCGTCGATGGCCGACGCGAGCGACTGCGAGTCGCGCAGGGCATCGGTGATGCCCTGCGCGGTGCACGGGTCCTTGCTGTAGGACGAGTCACCCACCAGCGCCCAGCCGGGCCCGTACGGCTTGCGGAAGAAGTTCGGGATGGAGCCGCGTATCCAGCGCTCCGCGCGCTCGGCGGCGCGCACCTGCTCGGCGAAGGCGGGCGCGACGGCGTGCAGAGCGGTGAAGTACGCCTCCTCCGGCTCCTGCGGCGGGAACTCCCCGGCGCGCCACGCGACGCCGACGAGTGTCTGGCCGTCGTTGGTCGGCCAGGCGAACACGTACACCCCGTTCGCCCTGAAGGTGGGCACGTTGGGCACGGGCAGGCCGCTCCAGTACGTCCACAGGCCCTGGGTCAGCGGGGCGCGGGCGCGGTAGTCCGGGGCGCCCACCGACCGCGCGACCAGGGAGTTGGTGCCGTCGGCGCCGACGACGATCTTCGAGCGCAGCTCGCCGGTGCCCCGCGCGTCACGGATCCGCACCCCGGCGACCCGGTCGTCGTCCCACACCAGTTCGCGGACCGACACGCCTTCGGCGAACTCGACGCCCGCCTCCAGCGCGCCCTGGAGCAGGATGGGGTCGAGCACGTGACGCCGCGGGGCGTAGGCGACCCCGACATCCTCGATCGGCGGCAGCGGGGCCATGAAGTCGAGCGGCCCCTCGGCGAAGCCGTAGTCGTGGATGGGCGGGCAGCCGCTGGCCACGACCTTGTCCAGCAGCCCCCACTCGCGCAGCCGCAGGATGGCGGGTGGATGCACCAGGTGGGTCGACATCGGTTTGTCGCTGGGGAAGGTCGCCCGGTCCACGAGCAGGACCCGGTGGCCGGCGCGGGCCAGCAGCATCGCGGTGGGGGCGCCCGCGCAGCGCGCACCGACGACGATCGCGTCATACATCCGTTCTGATCCTGCTCTGCCAGAGGATCAGGATCGGCGGCGCCACCAGTTCCAGCACGGTGAAGGCGACGAACATCGGCGCGGGCATCCCCTGCAGCACGATCGACAGGCACCTGGCCAGACCGCCGAGGAAGACCACGCCGCACACGGCGCGCAGCGGTGTCGTCGCGCGTTCCACGCGGGGCACGATCCAGGCGAGGACCAGGCCGGCGCCGAACCAGATCGTGGCGAAGAACCGGTAGTTGCTGTCCAGCTCGGGCGTCACGGGCGGATTGCCGGGCAACACCGCCGCACCGGCCACGATGTCCATCAGGCCGGTGGCGATGGGCACCAGCGCCAGCACGGCGACGACCACTTGGAGGGCGCGGCGGGAACGCGATCGCGAGTGGGTGTCTGTCAAGGTCATGGTTCCCTCTCCTCTGTGCTCCATCGGGGTCCGTGCAGGACGGCCACCTCGTCGCCGTCCGCCGTCAGGACCGCAGCCTGTCGCAGACCGGGGCGGAAGACAACGGCGGACGCCGAGAGAGCCGCCTCGGGTGCTTCGGCGAAGGAGGCGTGCTCGAAGCCCCACACGTCACGGGGCGCTCCCGGCGAGAAGCGGACGATCGACTCCAGGTGAGCCGACGGCAGCTCCGGCACGGGCGCGTCCCGCAGGGTGAACAGGTCGGTGGCGCGGATCGGGGCCACCCGCGTCGTCCAGCCGTCCGCGGTGTGCTCCCACAGGTCGCCGGTGCACCAGGCGGGTTCCCAGCGATATCCGGCACGCCCGGCGACCGGCGGTCCCTCGGCGGCCGGCCGCGAGGTGCGGGGCACGCCGCTCGTGACGAGCGCGCCGTCGGCGTGAACGATCTCCCCCTGCGCCGCGCACTCGCGGCCGTGGAAGATCCGGACGTCGATGACCCACTCGGCGGTACCCTGAGCGGTCTGCCGCCATCCCGCCCTGGCCTTTCTGACCAGCAGCGCCTCGGCATTGGCCAGGCGCGCCGCGCGAGGGCGGACCGTGACGGCACGAAGACCGCGGCGCGGCGGAGCGTCGTCACCATGGGGAGCGAGCCACCAGGCGGCCGAGTACATGTATTCGAGCAGGAGCGAGACCGGAACCGCGAGGCCGCCGTCGACCCGGGTCTCGCTCAGGCAGGTCGCCCAGTCCGCGTGCAGGAGATGAACGGACTCCAGCTCGCGCCCCGGCGCGTACACGGTCACGTCGCCCAGGAGGAAACGTTTGGTCAGCATGCCCGCGCGGCCGGACCAGCCAGGCGGCACCGAGATCCCGTTGAGGTACTGCGGCGCCACCTCGCCGATCTCTCCCATGTATCCGATCTCGCCGCTGCCGCCCCTGGTCAGCTCCGCACGCCACGCGCGCACCCCGTCCCGGACCGGGATGGGGCGCATGTAGCGCGAGGCGGCGCCGAGGTTCGTGATGAGCCCCAGACTCTCCCAGGTCGGCCAGGCGATCGTCTTCACCGGGTACGACAGGCGGTGTCCCAGCCAGGCTCCCATCCTGGCCAGGCCGTCGTTGGCCGCGGCGTAGTCGAACTGCCCCGGCATGCCGCCGTAGCGGCCGGTCTGCGAGCCGACGAGGCAGAGCATCTTCAGAGGCCGTTCGCCGAGCCCGTCCAGGAGGTTGAACAAGCCGTCGATCTTGACGGAGATGACGCCGAGGAAGTCCTCGGTGGTCTTGCGCGCCAGCCGGGCGGGATTGTCCACGCCGGCGTTGTGCACGACCACCGACAGGCCGTCGCCGAGCTCGGCCAGCAGCCGCGCCACGTCGTCCCGTCTCGTGACGTCGCAGACGCGGTAGCTCACGCGCGCGCCCGCCTCCCCGGCCCTGCACAGGTTGCGCCACACCTCCCTGGCCTGGCGCATGCGCCGGATCTCGCGCCGGACCTGCTTGACCGGCTTGTCTCCGCGCCGGGCGTACAGGTCACGTTCCCTGGCCTCCAGCTCCTTCTCCCCGGCCGACAGCCAGACGTTGCCAGGCTCGGGGAGCTCGTCGCGGCCCGTGACGACGACGGTGCAGCCGTACGCGACCGCCATCTCCAGGGCGATCTCGAACCCGATGCCCCGGGCGCCGCCGGTGAACAGCAGCGTGTCGGAGGGGCCGAGGTCGACGGTGGCGCCGTCGACCGGCGCCTCCCGCGCCATCAGGGTCACCCGCTCGTCCCCGACCCTGCCGACCTCCAGCAGCGGGTCCGCGCACAGCTCGGCGACGACGGCGGGACCGAGCCGGTCGAGGTCCCTGGGATCCAGGTCCAGGACGCGGGGGTGGCTGGCGGGGAACTCGCGGGGCAGGGTCTTGGTCAGTCCCGCCCACAGCCCGCCGAGCGGCTGGGCGGCGGACCAGGAGCGCATCCCCATCGAGCCGCCCATGCCGGTGACGGCGAGGTAGCGCAGCCTGCCCATCCGCGTCTCCGCCCCCCAGACCGGGTAGACGTGGCGCAACACCTCGACGGTCCTGCTCATCGGCGCACGCCAGGCGTCCGCCGACACGGCCGACATCGCGCACGGCGGGCCGAGGTCCACGATCGCGTCAGGGCAGGGTTCGCCGTCGAGCGCCTCCGGGTCGCCGTCCCACACCCACACGGCGCCGCCCGCCGCCTTGACGGCTTCGGCGACCCTGTGCCGTGCGCGGGGGACCCCGTTGAACACCAGCACGGAGCAGCCGGCGAGCGGGTCGGGGCCGGGATCGGGGAGCGGCGGCAGTTTCACCAGGCGCAGGGTGTGCCTGAGAAGAGACGTCTCCATCGATTCACTCCTCTCCGGCGTTGTGCCGGTGCAAACGGAGCAGCATGCCGCCGCTGGGGCGCATCGAGATCGTGGAGTCGCCGTAGCGCACGAACGCGCCGGGCACGAGCTCGAACCGGTAGCGCTGGACGACCATGGCGACCAGCAGCCGGAGTTCGAGCAGCGCCATCATGTTGCCGACGCACTGCCGCGGGCCGCCGCCGAACGGGAAGTAGGACACCCGCGGCCTGGCCGCCTGTGCGGCGGGAGCGAACCGCTCCGGGGCGAACGCCTCGGGGCTGTCCCAGACCCGCGGATTGCGATGGGACACGAACGGCGACAGCAGGATCGAGGAACCCGCGGGAATGTGGTACCCGGCCAGCTCGTCGTCCTCCACGGCGTCGCGCGGGTAGAGCCAGATCGGGGGATACAGCCGCAACGCCTCCTGGACCACCATGCCGACCTGGGGGAGGGCGTCGAGGTCGGCCGCGGTCGGCGGGCGCCCGCCCAGGACCGCGTCCACCTCGGCACGGACCCGGTGCGCGATCTCGGGATGCTGGGCGATGGAGTGCAGCGTCCAGCACAGCGCCGCCGCGGTGGTCTCGTGCCCGGCGAGGTAGATGGTGAGCAACTCGTCCCTGATCTCGTCGTCCGTCCAGGGCCGGCCGGTCACCGGGTCGCGGGCGGCCTCCGCCAGGTCCGTGAGCGTGCCGGCGCCGCCGCCTTCCACGCGCACCTGGCGGATCACCTCGTGCAGGAACCTGCCGTTGGTCCTGATCAGCCGGTTGCGCCTGGTGGGCAGCCATCGCGGCAGCATCTCCTTGAGGTACCCGTGCGGGAACATCACCTCGATGCTGTCGTCCACGACCTGCCGCAGGCGGGCGGTGTGCGGCCTGATGTCGTAGCGGAACAACGAGGAGCTCAGCGTCACCAGGGTCACCCACAGGGAGTCGCCCACCAGGTCGACGGGCTCGCCCGCGCGCTCGGCCGCGTCCCATCTGGCCAGCATCTCCTCGCCGGCCGCCACCACGAAGGGCGCGACGTTCTCGACCGCCCTGCGGGCGAAGGCGGGCTGGACGGCCCGCCGGTGCGCCCGCCAGCGCTCACCGTCCGTGGTGAGCAGCCCGTCACCCATCACGAGCTTGAACTGGTCGTAGAGCTTGCCGCGCTGGTAGTTGGCGTGGTTGTCGATGAGCACCCGGCGTACGGCGTCGGGATCGGTCACCAGGTGGACCAGGTAGGGGCCCAGCTTGAGCCGCACCACCTCGCCGTGGTCGCGTTGCATGGTCAGCAGGAACTCGGCCGGGTCGCGGCGGTAGGCCACCAGGCTGCCCAGCGGTCCGCGGGCCGTCGGCCCCGGTGCGATGGCGATGGTCTCAGCCATGAGCGGCCACCTTGTCGAAGTCGGTCCGCCGCACGGCCTCGCCGGTCCGCACGTCGACGTAGCCCTGCATGACCCCGGCGACGTCCTTCATCTGCAGCAGGACCCGGCCGTCGGGAAGCGTCGCGGTGAACCGGCTGCCCTCGCCCTCGCTGGTGTAGAGCAGGCCACGCGGTGTCACGGACAGCTCGATCGGCACTCCGCGGACGTTCAGGTCCACGTCGTTGTCGGGGTGGTAGATGTCGATGCGCCTGATGGCGGTCGGCGCGGCCAGCGGCACGTAGTGGTCGTCGACCACCTCGAGCACCGCGAGCCTGGCCAGCCCGTCGAGCAGGAGCACGGGGACGAGGAAGTCCTCGAACACGCTGCCGGGACCGACCGGTGCCGTGTACAGCGCCCGCTTGCCGAACTCGTGCAGGCGGGTGGCCGTGGTGGTGACGAACGGGCCGCTCAACGCCACGGGCGCGTGCTTCGCGTGGTACGGGTCGACGATCGCCTCCTCGCGCCCGGCGGGCCACGCCTCGATCCTGGGCGACGGAGGGTAGCCGGGAGCGAGCAGCGCCTTCCCGCGGAAGTGCAGCTTGTCCTTGACCAGCACCGTGCCGGCGGGCGACATCACGTCACCCACCACCTCGACCTCGACCAGGGCGCTGCGGCTGTCGCGGCGCACCAGCCTCGCCCTGGTCCTCTTGGGCGAGCGCGCGGTGGATCCGCCGAGCTTGAGGAAATGGTGGAACACGATGTCGCGGAAACCGATCACCCGCCAGCCCGGCGTGTGGAGCAGCGCGGCCTCCGCGATCAGCTCGGTCACGAAGCAGCCGGGCAGGGTCGGCGCGCCGGCGACGAGGTGGTGGCTCAGGTAGCCGTCCCGCTGCTCGGTGAACAGCCGCTCCACCGTCAGCTCGCCGGCCGCGCCCGGAGACGCCTGGTCGACGTAGAACCGTCCCCTGCGCGGCGGCGTCCTGGGCTGCCAGTAGCCGGGCATCATCCGCTCCACCGCGGCGCGCTCGATGGCCCCCATGTGGAACGTCGCGCCGCCGGAGCCGGCCGCTTCGAGCTCGGCCATGAAGTGGTGCACGCCTTCGGCGGTCGGCATCTGGGTGAGCGTGTCGGCCTGCGCGCCCGCGAAGAACGAATGGTGGACGGGGCTGGAGGCCATGCCGGTCTCCTTCCACAGCGTCCAGCCGATCGACAGCTCGTCCACCTCGCCGGTCACCGACGTGTACGTGGCCGCCGAGGCGAGGAAGTCGTTGGCCGCCGCGTAGTCGGTCTCACCCAGCTGCCCGGTGAGGCCGATCAGCGACGAGAAGCTGCACCAGCGGCGGGGGAGCCGGCCGCGGAGCGCCGAGCGCAGGTTGAAGTAGCCCCCCACCTTGATGTCGCGGACCTGCCTGAAGTGCTCGATCGGTTTGGTGCCGAGCGCTCCCGCCCGGTTGACGCCCGCGGCGTGGAGGAGCAGGTCGATGCGCCCGTGGGCGGCATGGATCTCGTCCATGACCGCGCGCAACGCGCCGAGGTCGGTGACGTCGGCCCGGCGGTAGTGCACGCGGCCCTGACCGCACCACCGTTCGATCTCCGCCAGGTTGGCCAGCGACTCCGCGGCCCGCGAGAGCCTTTCGTGGGCGGCGATGGCGTCCTTGGCCGACTTCCCGTCCCGCGTGGACATGACCGCGCGGATGAAGGCCGCCTTGTCACGCAGGGCCTCGGGGCCGCCGGACGCCTCCAGCTCCCGCCGCAGGTCCTCCAGCGGCTGCGAGCCGATCGCGTACACGGTCGGCCGGTGCCGCCGCGCCAGCTCCTTGAGCAGCTCGGGAGTGATGCCGCGGGCGCCGCCGACCGCCACCAAGACGCTGTCGGCGCCCAGCCCGTCGTCCGTGCCCGGCACGACCGGCTCCACCTCGGCCATCAGGACGTGCCTGACGCCGTCGCGGTAGCGTGCGACGGGGAGGAACTGGGTGGCGCGGCTCTCCTGGCGCAGCTCCTCCAGGCCGGTGGCGAAGTCGCGGGTGTCGGTGAACACCCCGGCGACCAGCCAGGGGCGCAACTCCAGCGCGACGCTCTTCAGCAGGCCGGTGAACAGGCCCGAGTAGGGGTGGAGCACGCCGCTGTCCTCGGCGCCGGTGAACAGGCCGAGCACGGTGCCCTGCCGTTCGCGTATGGCGCTCTCGCACGTCTGGAGCACGAGGAAGACGGCGTCCTGGAGGCGGAAGACGACGTCGGGGTCGCCGTCGAGCGCCCCGTGCGCCGGTGCGAGCGCGCCGAGGTCGGTGAAGACCCGGACCTGGCTCACCGCCGCGTCCCCGAGCGCCGCGCGTACCGCGTGCGGCGACAGGTCGGCGAGCCAGCGCCGCCTGACCCCGCCGGTCGGCACGACCGACAGCACGAGCGGATCGTCCGGCCTGGTGCCGAGGTCGCCCAGCGACTCCGGGGTGGCGGTCACGATCACGGCGTCGGCCGGGGTCGTCGCCGCCGCGGGCCTGACACCGTCGTTCACGGCCGGCTGCCACCGCGCCACGTACCTGTCCAGAAGCAGGTCCGACGACGGGGCCGGGGTGCCGTGGGTACGCAGGCCCAGCGAGACGATCGGGCCCTCATGGGTGTCGGCCGCCGCGATCTCGACGTCGCGCGTCCCGCGGCACAGGGCGCGGAGCACGGCGAAGCCCGCCTCCGCCCCCAGGTAGCGGCCCGCGTCGTCGTCGCCGTGCGGGCCGCAGGTCACGCGGTCGCGCCCGGGGCGGGCGGGCTCGGCCGCCGAGGCGGCCGCGGCGGCGCGGTAGGTCACGGGGCCGACCGACGCGAGCACGGGCAGGCCGTGCAGCTCCGCGGTGCTCCGCCGCGCCACGGCGAACAGCACCGCGCCCTCGGCCGGGTCCGTACGCCCCGCCTCACCGGCCAGGTCGCGCACCACCTTGGCCATGGCCGTGGTGGTGTTGCCGTTGACGCCGCCGACCAGGGCCAGGTCCACGTCGCCCGCGCGGAGATAGCGCGCCGCCACGTCGAAGGCGCTCAGGACCGAGCCGTGACCCAGGTCCAGCACCATGTTGGGCCCGTTGAGGTCGTAGTGGTTGGAGACCCTGGCCGAGATGACGTTGGGCATGATGCCGGGGAAGGAGTCCTCGTTGGACGCGGGCACGTTGGAGCCGACGGCCTGCCTGAACTCCCGGATCAGCTCCTCGTCCAGGCCGAGCGTCGCGAGTGCCTCCAGCGCGTTGTCCACGTGGCAGCGTTTGCCGTACTCGACGGCGTGACGGGTGGGGCCCATGTGCCCGATGAAGGTGCCGATGGTCCGCCGGTGGGCGTTCCACACCTCACCGAGCTCCGTGCGGACGTCTTCGGCACAGCGGAGCATCATGAGCTGGCAGCGGTCGAGCGTCCTGACCGTCTTGGGTGGCATGCGGAGTTTGAGCTTGGAGGCGTCGTAGGTGGGGCCGAACGAGGCGGCGGGCTCCTCACCACTGCCGGTGAGCCACCGCTGGACGTCTCCGGCGCTCTCCAGCCCCGGCACGTGCGCCGACCAGGAGACGATCACGATCTCGTCGTCGCCGGGCGCCGGCTGCGGCATGGGCCGGTCGGCCACCATCACGTGCGCGTTGGTGCCGCCGAAGCCGAACCCCGACACGGACGCCGTACGCGGTCCGTCCTCGCGCCGCGGCCACGGCCGGATTCCCGTGGGGATCTCGATGCCGGCCCCGGCCAGGCCGTACTCCTCGGGCGCCTGGTCGAAGCGGTGCTGCGGGGAGATGCGATCGTGCCTGAGCCCCTCCAGCGCCTGGATGATCGAGACGGCGCCGGCCGCCCATCCCGTGTGCCCGACCAGGGACTTGTTGGAGGTGAGCCGGAGGTCGCCGCTCTCCTCGCCCGCCAGGGTCTCCCTGAGGCTGGTGACCTCGCACAGGTCGCCGGCGGGCGTGCCCGTCGCGTGCGCGATGATCCAGTCCGGCCGGCCGCCGCCCGGCCGGGCGAGGGCGCGTTCGACGGCCATCCGCTGGCCGACGACGTTGGGGGCGTAGATGGCCTTGCCCTTGCCGTCGGAGGAGGTCCCGATCGGCCCGATGTAGCCGAGGATCTCGTCTCCGTCGCGCAGGGCCAGGTCGGCCCGCTTCAGCGTGATCGCGGCGGCGCCGTCGGAGAAGATCACGCCGTCGCACGCGCTGTCGAGCGGCCGCACGTGACCGGTCGTGGACAGGCCGTGCAGCTTGGCGAAGAGCACCGCGTTGCGCGGGCCCACCGCGAAGCTGCCGCCGCAGACGGCGACGTCGCACGCCCCTTCCATGATCGCCTTGACGCCCATGTCGAGGGCGTAGAGGGAGGACGAGCACGCGGTGTCCACCATGGTCAGGGGGGTGCCGGGCGGCAACAGCCCGCGCACGGCGTTCTCGCCCACCTGGTGCGGCAGCAGCTCGCGGTAGGGCACGCGCGACAGCGGATAGCGTTCACGCAGCAGCGCGCCGGCCTGATCCCGCAGGGCCGCGCGGCGCGCGGGGGACCACCCCGCCCGCCCGGCCGCGACGTCGAGCTCCTCCAGCAGCCCTTCGACGACGATCGCCTCTTCCAGGTGCTGGTTGCCGTCCGCGGTGTATCCGATGGCACAGTGCACCCGCGCGGACTCCAGGCCGCGCACGTTCCGGATCGCGTCGTGGAGCGCGTGCCTGAACCACTGGGTGGTGTACTCGACGTCGCGCCGGTCGGGGCCGAGCTCCTCCGCCAGCCACGGATGCGGGCGGTACTCGTCGCAGTAGCCCGACTTGGTCTGATAGGTCTTGTCCGCCGCCGACCTGTCGGGCGAGTAGAAGTTCTCGATGTGGAAACGGTCGGACCTGATGCTGTCCAGCAGCTCGGGGCCGTCCAGGCAGGCCTGCCAGAACTCCTCGACGTTGGAGGCCCCCGGGACCACCAGTCCCGTGCCCACCACCGCCACCGCATGGGGAAGGTCACCCGACGGGGGTGCGGGCACGGCGACCGGCTCCACGACGCTTGCCGTCCGCACTGCTTCCGGTTGCTGCACTGCTTCCGGTTCCCGTGCGGCTTCCGGTTCCTGTGCGGCTTCCGGTTCCCGTACGGCTTCCGGCTTCAGTGCGGCTTCCGGCTTCCGTACGGTGAGCAGGGCGCCGCCCAGGGACAGTCCGCCGTCGGCGACGACCGTCTGCCCCGTCACCCAGCGCGCCGCGTCGGACAGGAGGAACAGCACCAGGTCGGCCAGCTCCTCCTCCTTGCCCAGCCGGCCGAGCGGGGTGTTGCGCACGGAGAGCTCGCGGACGGCCTCGGCGTCGGGGAACAGCCCGGCCACGCGGCCTTCGATCAGCCCGCCCGAGGCGGCGTTGACCCGGATGCCGTCGGGCGCCCACTCGGCGGCCAGGTAGCGGGTCAGCGACTCCAGCGCCGCCTTGGCCGTGCCGACCGGCAGGTAGTTGCCCACGACGGTGCCCGCGCCGATGGAGGACAGGTTGACCACGGCACCGCCCCCGCGCCTGACCAGGAGGGGGTGGGCACGCTGGGCGCACCACAGCGCGCCCTTGAAATTCGTGTCGAGCGCCCGGTCGAGCTGCTCCTCCCGCGTCTCCAGGGCCGAGGCGAAAGCACCGTCCGCGGCGTTGTTCACCAGGATGTCCAGTCCGCCGAAGCCGCTCTCGATCTCGGCGAACATCCGGTCGAGCTGCGCCGGCCTGGCCACGGACGCGCGAATGACGTCCGCGGCGAGCCCTCTGGCGGTCAGCTCGGCGCGCAGCTCCTTGGCGTCGTCGTAGGAGTGCAAACAGTTGATCACGACCCGGGCGCCCTCTTCGGCCAGCCGCGTACTGATGACCCGGCCGATTCCTCTGGCACCGCCTGTGACCAACGCGATCTTTCCCGCGAATCTGCGCATCTCGACCGGGCCCCTCAGGACTTCGCCATCGCGAGGCCGGCAGTCACCACGTCGACGATGTCGCCCAGTGTGCGCAGCCCTGCGGTACGGGATTCGGCCAGCTCGGTCGGCAGGCCGTACTTCCTGGCCACCCGGCCCAGCAGGTCGGTCTGCTTGACCGAGTCCACGCCCAGCTCCGCCTCCAGCTCGATGTCCTCGGCGAACACCTCGGCCGGGTACTCCAGCGCCTCGCAGTACAGCTCGACGAGCTCGCGCAGGACCTCCTCCCTGTCCACGGGAGTCCGCGCCTCGGCAACCGGGGCGGGCGGCGCCGGTACGGCCGTCAGCGTCGACACGGTCGTCAGCGTCGATACGGTGGTCGGCGCCGGTGCGGTCGCCACCGGCTGTGCGGACGACTCGCAGAAGCGCTCGTAGGAGCGCTGGATCGCCTCCATCACGGTGAAGCTCTCCGCCGCCCAGTAGCGGTCGAACTCCGCCTGCGGCGGCACCGGGTTGAGCAGGGACCGCAACTGCCCGCGCAGCCCCTCGTCCGCCCCTGAGACCAGGGAGAAGATCCGGTCCGGCGGCGTCCACGACTTGACCGCCGAGTCCGTGGCGTGCGCGGTCCAGCCCGAGTCCGCGGCGAGCACGCGCTTGACGATCCCGGTGAGGGCCCCGCCGCCGCCGCACTCGATGAAGACGTTCAGCCCGTCCGCGCGCAGGGCCTCCAGCGTGGACAGGAAGTCGAACGGCGCCGTCAGGTGGCCGGCCAGCGCGGCGGCCATGTCGTCCTCGTCGGAGTAGACGCGGCCGAGCACCGCCGAGTAGACGGGTGCGGAGGGCCGCGCCCACGCGACCGAGCCGATCGCCTCACGGAACGGGGCCACGGCCGGTTCCAGGATCGAGCTGTGGAAGGGATACGGCGAAGCCAGCCGTACCGCCGTCACGTCGGCCGCCTGCACCGCCGCGCGGACCTTGCCCATCGAGGCGTCGGAACCGGAGAACACGACCTGCTGGGTCTCGTTGCGCCCCGCCAGGGTCACGTCGGGCACGTCCAGGTAGGCGAGCAGCGCCTGCGCCCTGGCGCGGTCCAACGCGGCGGCGAGCATGTGGCCGCCCGCCCCGCGCACGGCCGCCAGCGCCTGGACGCGACGGGCGACGATCCTGGCTCCGTCCTCGATCGAACACGCCTCGGCCGCGGCCAGGGCGCTGATCTCGCCGAAGCTGTGCCCGGCGAAGGCGGCCGGCACGATGCCGATCTTGCGAAGCGCCCGTGCCACGGCGACGGACGCGGCGTAGATCAGGAACTGCAAGGCCTCGGGGGCCGTGCCTGCCAGAGCGGAGGCGTCCTGCGTCTCGTCGGTGAGCAGGTGCTCGATCGACACCCCGGCGTCCTGCGCCGCGACCTCGCCGACGATGCGGAAGACCTCGTCCGCGCCGTCGAATTCGCGCAGCACGCGTGCCGAGAGCCCGGCTGTATATCCGCCTTGTCCGGGTAGCAGAAAAACTGGCCTGTTTGACATGAGATTACCCCGCGCTTTCGCTAAGAAAGGTCAGCCCCTGACAGGGCGGATGAGCGGAACGCCGATGGGAACCGCCCCGTTTTTTCGTCCAGAGCATGTGGTTTTGTCACGAAACGCGGATGAGCTTCCACGTTTCTTCCCACACGCTGGAGCATGGTGTCCTGGTCACTGAGGAAGGGTCGGCAGCCGGCGAGACCGGTGCCGCCCGTCGGGGAGTGGCCTTCTCCCCGATCCTGAGGTGGAGCCGAAACCGGCAGGTGAGCTAACTGCGGCGGCGGCTCGAACAGTGAAGGGGTCTCGAACGGGGACGGGATCTCCGTTCCCTGCTCGATCGTCCTCGGCGGTGCTCCTCAGCGTTTCCCCGTGTGGCCTCGGTGGGCCCCGCCGTACGGTCGAGATTGGCAAGGACGGCTCGAGCTTGGATCGAGAACCGCTCGAACCCGGTGACGGCGCGGCTTCGAACGACCACCTTCCGCAGCCCCGGCGAGGGGGCCGACCTCGCGGGCTCTCCGCCGGCCCCGCGCCGCCGGGCCGGTGTACTCCACGGCCGGCACATTGGAACATGTCGTCATCGACACCCTGACGGGGGCCGCGCGGCGGGCCAGGCGCGGTGCTCCCCGGGTCGTCGCATGGGGTTCGCTGTCACCCGTGCGCGCTGTCACCCGTGTGCGCCGTCACCCGCACGTGCGCGCGCCGCCACCTGCGCGCGCACGCGCCACCCGCGTGCGCGCGCGCCACCGCCCGCCCGCCCGCCCGCGCGTACGCGCGTCGCGCTGTCCGCGCCGGGCCTGTCCGAGGGGCCGGCCTCCCGCGCACGGCGTCCCGCGTGTCGGCCGTGTCCCGGTACACGGGGAATCGCCGCGTTGGGCGGTCTCTCGCGTACGGCGTCCGGTGTGCCGGGTGCGTCCCGGCATGTGAGGGACGCCGCCCGGCGGGATCGCCCTATTGGGCGGTCCCGCGTGCGGCGTCCCGCGTGCGGAGTGTGTCCCGGCCGGAAGGAGTGGGCGGACGCCGCCCGGCCGGGTCCCGCCGTCAGCGCAGCTCGCGCTTGAGGATCTTCCCGGTCGCGGTCATCGGCAGCGCGTCGCGGAACTCGATGATCCGCGGGTACTTGTACCCCGCCATGTTCTCCTTGCCCCAGGCGATGAGCTCCTCCTCGGTGATCGTCGCGCCGGGGGTGCGGATGATGTACGCCTTGACCTCCTCGCCGTGCGAGTCGTGGGCGACCCCGACCACCGCCGCGAGGGAGACGTCGGGATGGGTGATCAGGACCTCTTCGAGCTCGCGCGGGTAGACGTTGAAGCCACCCCGGATGATCATGTCCTTGGCCCGGTCGATGATGGAGTAGTAGCCGTCGGCGTCGCGGGTGGCGATGTCACCGGTGCGGAACCAGCCGTCCCGCATGACCTCGGCGGTCGCCTCGGGCCGGTTGTAGTAGCCCTTCATGATGTTGTGGCCGCGGATCGCGATCTCGCCGGGCCCCTCGCCCTCGATCGTCTTCCAGTCGCCGTCGATCAGCTTCATCTCCACGCCCCAGATCGGCGTGCCGATCGTGCCGGGCTTGGTGGGTTTGCCGAGCTGGTTGAAGCTGGCCACCGGGGAGGTCTCCGACAGGCCGTACCCCTCCAGGATGCCGACCCCGAAGGTCTTCTCGAAGTCCTTGAGCACCTCGACGGGGGAGGAGGCGCCACCGGCGGCCGCGATCCGCAGCGAGGTGGGCACCTCGTCGCCGTCGGCGTGGATCTTCGTCAGCATGGCCCAGTACATGGTCGGCACGCCCGCGAACAGCGTGATGTTCTCGGCGCGCATCAGCTCCAGGGCCGGTCCCGGCTCGAAGCGCGGCACGAGCACGACGGTCGCCCGGCGCAGGAACCCGGCGTTCATGACGACGGTCTGCCCGAAGGAGTGGAACAGCGGCAGCACCGCCAGGTAGGCGTCGCCGCCCTCGGTGCGGGGGAACATCCCGTCGGAGACCATGGCGTTGAGCAGCATGTTCTGGTGGCTGAGCTCCGCGCCCTTGGGCTGGCCCGTGGTGCCGCTGGTGTACAGGATCACCGCGGTGTCGTCGGGCGAGGTCTGCACGGTCTCGAACTCGCCGGAGACACCCTCCAGCGCGGCCCACAACGTCTCCCCGTACTCGGACTCGGTGGCGAACGCGGCGGCGGGCAGGACGAAGAGGTGTTCGGCCGAGGAACCCTCGAAGCCCGCCCTGCCCCGCTCGCCCAGCGGCAGCTCGGGGGTGCCCTCGAAGCAGAACAGCGCCTTGGCGTGCGAGTCCTCCAGGTGGTAGGCGATCTCTCTGGACTGCAGCAGCACGTTGAGCGGTACGACCGTGGCGCCCGTCTTGAGGATCCCGTAGTAGACGAACGGGAAG
The DNA here is from genome assembly GCF_059358815.1 of Streptosporangium nanhuense. Classification (NCBI taxonomy): domain Bacteria; kingdom Bacillati; phylum Actinomycetota; class Actinomycetes; order Streptosporangiales; family Streptosporangiaceae; genus Streptosporangium; species Streptosporangium nanhuense. Next base: position 136,407 of record NZ_JCADBG010000014.1, on the reverse strand, counting down.
TAGGGCAGGTTGGGGCAGGCCAGCGCCACCTTGTCGCCCTTACCGATCCCGCGGGAGACCAGTAGGTTGGCAACCTGGTTCGCGATGGTGTTGACCAGGGAGTACGGCAGCCGCAGGTCACCGAAGACCAGTGCGGTGCGGTCGGGGGCCTCCCTGGCGCTGTCCTCCAGTGCGATCGACAGGTTGAGCATCGTGCGTCCTCCTCCGAGCAAGCTCTGACCCGCTCATACTGGCAGCCCGAGATACTGACCGGTAGGTAACACGATGACAAATTGACGGGCAAAGCGCGGGGACGTAAGTAAATAAGAGCACGCTTACGGGGAGGCGAGCCGGCTGGTTGTGCGATGAAAGGTCGGTGAGCGTGGAGTACGACTACGTCATCGTGGGTGCGGGGTCGGCGGGATGCGTCCTGGCCAACCGTCTCTCCGCCGACCCCGCAACGAGGGTCGCCCTCATCGAGGCGGGCGGTTCCGACCGGAGGCTGGAGGTCCGGATGCCCGCCGGCTTCTCCAAGCTGTTCAAGACCGAGTGCGACTGGGACTTCACCACCGTCAGGCAGCCCGAGCTGTCGGGCAGGGAGCTCTACTGGCCGCGCGGCCGGATGCTCGGCGGCTCCTCCTCGATGAACGCCCAGATGTGGGTGCGCGGGCACCGCGCCGACTACGACGGGTGGAACGTGCCGGGCTGGTCCTACGAGGAGGTCCTTCCGTACTTCCGCGGGATCGAGCGCCGCACCGGCTCCAACCGCGGCGGCGTGTACGGCACGGAGGGCCCGGTCCACATCTCGGAGCTGCGCTCCCCGAACCCCGCCACCGAGCTCTTCCTGCGGGCCTGCGAGGAACTGGGCATCGCCCGCCTGGAGGAGCTCAACGGCCCCTCCAACGAGGGCTGCTCCCCGACACCCGTCACCCAGCGCAGGGGCCGCCGCTGGAGCTCCGCGGACGCCTACCTCGCCCCCGCGGCCAGGCGGCCCAACCTCACCGTGCTGACCTCCTCGCGCGTGCACCGGGTGCTCGTCGAGAACGGGCGCGCGACCGGGGTGGAGTACGGCGGTGACGGCAACGGCGGCGGTGGAGGCGGCGGAGGCACGGTGGTGGCGCGGGCGCGCCGGGAGGTCGTCCTGTCGGCCGGGACGATCGGCTCGCCGCACCTGCTGATGCTGTCGGGCGTCGGCCCGGCCGACGAGCTGCGGGCCGCGGGTGTGGAGCCGGTCCACGAGCTGCCGGAGGTCGGCGCCAACCTCCAGGACCACCTCGCGTCGGGTGTCTTCCTGCACTGCCTCAAGCCCATCACCCTCGCGGGGGCCGAGTCGGTCGCGAACCTGCTCCGCTTCCTGACCGGCGGCCGGGGCATGCTCACCTCCAACGTCGGCGAGGCCGTGGCGTTCATCCGCACCTCCGAGGAGGAGCCCGCCCCCGACATCGAGCTGGTCTTCGCCCCCGGTGCCTTCGTCAACCACGGCCTCACCCCGCCGCCCGGCCACGGCCTGACCATCGCCTCGATCCTGCTCCGGCCGGAGAGCCGCGGGCGCCTCTCGCTGGACGGCCGGGACGTCGTGATCGATCCCGGCTACCTGACGGCGGAGGCGGACGTCCAAAGGCAGGTGGCCGGGCTGCGGAAGGCTCGGGAGCTGTTCGGCACCGAGGCGCTCCGGCCGCTCGCGGGGCCGCCGATGGACCCGTACTGGGACCCGAGGAGCGAGGAGGAGCTCGTCCGCTGGATCCGCGAGCGCAGCGAGACCCTCTACCATCCGGTCGGCACCTGCCGGATGGGCGACGATCCAGGGTCGGTGGTGGACCCGGCCCTGCGGGTCCGGGGGATCGCCGGCCTGCGGGTGGCCGACGCCTCGATCATGCCGCTCATCACCCGGGGACACACCCACGCGCCCACCGTCATGATCGCCGAAAGGGCCGCCGATCTCATCACCGCCGACCGCTGAGCCCCCGTCCCCGTCCCCGTCACCGCCGGCCCGCTGACCGCCAGGCTCGCCGGCCATCGGGCCACGTCGCCATGCGGCCGGAGCCGCTGAGAGGCCCGCCGGCGGGACGTCTCCGGTACGGGCCCGCGTGGACGGACCAGCTCGGTCAGGCCATGGCCTTCCTTTCGCCGGGCTCCAGGGGGGAGCATGTTCCCAGGCCGGGCGCTTCCCGCATCGGGAGCGCTCCGGGAAGATCGACGATCTCGTTCCGGGCCTGGTTGAGCCGAGGGTCCTGTGGCAGGATCCATAAAACAGAATGCGGTTCTAGTGGAGGCTGGCATGACGGTTTCACTCGCGGACATCGATCTGTCGGACATCTCCTTCTGGGAGCGGCCGATGGCCGAGCGGGAGGCCGCCTTCGCGGTGCTCCGCGCGCAGCCGGGCCCCCTCCTCTTCGCCGAGCCCGAGATCCCCTTCGCCCCGCCCGGCCCCGGCTACTACGCCCTGGTGCGGCACGCGGACATCATCGAGGCCAGCCGCCACCCCGACATCTTCTCCTCGGGCCGGGGGGCGACCTCCATCCAGGACCTCGGCCCCGAGTTCGGCGAGTACTTCGGTTCGATGATCAATATGGACGATCCCCGGCACGCGAGGTTGCGCAGGATCGTGTCCCGGGCGTTCACGCCGAAGATGATCAAGCAGTTCGAGGCCGACGTCGACGCCGCGGCCGTGCGGATCGTGGACGACCTGATCGCGAAGGGGCCCGGCTGCGACTTCGTGACCGAGGTGGCCGCCAAGCTGCCCCTGAAGATCATCTGCGACATGATGGGCATCGGCCCCGAGCACTACCAGGCGGTCTTCGACGCCACGAGCATCATCCTGTCGGGCGGCGACCCCGAGTTCATCGCCGACGTCAGCCGCGCGGCCGAGCTGCTCCTCGGCGCCGGGCAGGGGCTCCAGGACCTCGTCATCTCCTTGGCCGCCGAGGGCGGGGACAACCTCATCACCGCCCTGACCAGCGCCAACATCGACGGTGAGAAGCTGACGATGCAGGAGCTCGGCTCGTTCTTCATCCTGCTGGTGGTGGCGGGCAACGAGACCACCCGCAACGCCATCTCCCACGGCCTGCACCTGTTCACCGAGAACCCCGACCAGCGGGAGCTGCTGCTGCAGGACCTCGACGGGCGCCTGCCCGGTGCCGTCGAGGAGATCGTCCGCCTCGCGTCGCCCGTCGCCTGGATGCGCCGCAGCCTCACCCGCGACCACGAGATGAACGGCCACCTCTACCGCGCGGGCGACAAGGTCCTGCTGTACTACTGGGCGGCCAACCGCGACGAGAACATCTTCACCGACCCGTACCGCTTCGACATCCGGCGCACCGAGGGGCCGCACGTCGGTTTCGGTGGTCCGGGGCCGCACTTCTGCCTGGGCGCCCACCTGGCCCGCCGCGAGATCACCGTGATGTTCCGCGAGCTGTTCACCCGCCTGCCCGGCATCCGTTCCGCGGGGGAGCCCGACCGTCTGCGTTCCAGCTTCATCAACGGGATCAAGCACCTCGACTGCGACTTCTGAGGGCGGCCAGGGGGTCTCCTCCCGAAGCGGCCGGGGGACGCCTCATTGACGCAAGCGTTTGCTTTCCCAAATGATGGGCGCCATGAGCGTGACGCCAGTAGAGCGGAAGCCGATCGTCTCCGCCGACGACTTCGACCTGTCGGACTCCGACTTCTGGGCCAGGCCCATGCGGGACCGGGAGCACGCCTTCCGGCTCCTGCGGGAGCTGGAGCGTCCCGTCTTCTACCAGGAGATGGAGGTCTCGCTGATCCCGCGAGGGGTCGGCTACCACGCGCTGGTCAAACACGCCGACATCCTGGAGGCCAGCCGCAACCCCGAGGTGTTCTGCTCGGGGGACGGCGGGGCCACCAACATCCTCGACATGCCCGCCGAGTTCGCCGAGTACTTCGGTTCGATGATCAACATGGACGATCCCCGGCACGCGAGGCTGCGCAGGATCGTCTCCCGGGCGTTCACGCCGAAGATGATCAAGCAGTTCGAGGCCGACGTCGACACCGCGGCCGCGCGGATCGTGGACGACCTGATCGCGAAGGGGCCCGGCTGCGACTTCGTGACCGAGGTGGCCGCCAAGCTGCCCCTGAAGATCATCTGCGACATGATGGGGATACCGGAGAAGGACTACCGCACGGTCTTCGACAGGTCCAACGTCATCCTCGGCGGCTTCGACCCCGAGTACGTCGGCGCCGACATGAACACCGTCGCGGAGAGGCTGCTGACCGCGGGGATGGAGCTCCAGCAACTCGTCCAGGACCTCGCCGCGCACCGGGCGGAACACCCCACGAGCGACCTCACCTCATCGCTGGTCAACGCCAACATCGACGGTGAGAAGCTGACGATGCAGGAGCTCGGCTCGTTCTTCATCCTGCTGGTGGTGGCGGGCAACGAGACCACCCGCAACGCCATCTCCCACGGCCTGCGCCTGTTCACCGAGAACCCCGGCCAGCGGGAGCTGCTGCTGCAGGACCTCGACGGGCGCCTGCCCGGTGCCGTCGAGGAGATCGTCCGCCTCGCCTCACCGGTCAACTACATGCGCCGCAAGCTCACCCGCGACCACGAGATGAACGGCCACCTCTATCGCGCCGGGGAGAAGGTGGTGTTCTACTACTGGGCCGCCAACCGCGACGAGAGCGTCTTCACCGACCCGCTCCGCTTCGACATCACCCGCGACCCCAACCCCCACATCGGCTTCGGCGGCCCGGGACCGCACTTCTGCCTCGGCGCCCACCTGGCCCGCCGCGAGATCACGGTCATGTTCCGCGAGCTGCTCCGCCGCGTCCCGACGATCGAGGGGGGCTCTCCCGAACGGCTCCACTCCAGCTTCATCAACGGGATCAAGCGGATGGAGTGCACCTTCTGAGCTCTCCGCGGCCCTCAGGGTCTTCCGGAGCCCGCCGGGCCCGCGGTGGCCACCACCCCGCCGCGCGGCCCGCGGGGTGTGGCTACCCCGCCGCCCGGATCGACTTGAAGACGGTGTTGATGTCGGGGAGCAGCTCCTTCTTGCTGTCCGGCACCGACATGTAGACGATCGAGGGCAGGTCGGCGCCGGTGCTCACCGCCGCCACGACCATGGTCGTCTTGGAGTCGCCCGAGGTGATCTCGTACGCGGCGAGCTGACCGGGCAGGCCGTTCACCGACAGGGTCTGCTGGGCGGTCTTGCGAGCGGTGTTGTCCTCGGGGAAGAACTTGTTGCGCCCGCTGGAGGCCACCGCGTTGATCACCGGTGCGAGGTTCTCCGGCGAGGTGTACTTGCTCTTCAGGCGCGGGGAGAGCGGGCCCGACATCAGCTGCGCGAACTGGGTCTTGCCCGTGGAGTCCGTACCCGCCGGGAGGTACTGGCGGGTCGTGAAGCCGTAGGTGGCGGGCATACCGGGCCGCTGGTCCTGCCGCCAGGGGGCGCCGAGCTGTGCCAGGGTGATGCCCGCCTGCTGGTCGGTGAGCGTGCCGGCCACCGGCGACGCGTCGCCGGTGAAGCGCGGCAGGCGGCCGACGGCGGCGGGCTTGGCCGGCTTCTTGGTGGCCGTCGCCGAGGGCTTGGGGTCGGAGGCGATCTCCTCGCCGCCGGCCAGCGGCCCGGCCAGGAACGCCCAGAGCACCGCGCCGAGCAGCGCGATGGCCACGGACCCGGCCAGCGCGAAGATCCAGACCGGCCGCCCCTGCTCCCCGAGCTCGTCCTCGTCCTCGATGGCCTGGTAGTTGTCGCCGAAGACCGTGTTCCACAGCTCCTGCTGGCGCTCGGGCGGGGGCGTCTTCGGGCCGCTGATCTGGCCCGCGGTGACGAACGGCTTGTTCGGGTCGGACGGGTCGCGGCTCAGGTGATGGCCGGGCTGACCGGGCTGACCGGGGTGCCCAGGCTGTCCGGGCTGGCCGAGGTGGTTCGGCTGACCCGGCTGACCCGGCTGACCCGCGTGGCCGGGCTGGGGCGGCGGCGGGGAGCCGGCCGCCCCGGGGTGGACGGGGGCTGTCTGGGGCGAGGACGCGCCGGTGGCCGCCGCGTTCGCCGCCAGGGCCCACATGGCGGGGGTGTCCGGCACGCCGTAGCTGCGCCGCCCGTTCCCGTCGTCCGGGCCGCCGTCGGGTGAGGCGCCCGCGAAAGGGGGGCCGCCGGGGGTGACGCCGGAAGGAGCGCCTTGAGCACTTCCCTGGGCGGGGCCCGGGTTAGCACCCCCGAAGGGAGCCGCCGGGGCGTCGGCGCCCGTCCACGAGGGGGTGAACGCCGAGGTCTGCGCATCGGCGGGACTCCCGTTCCCCGGGGAGGAGGCCGGAGGCCACGCGTTCCCGCCCGCCGGGGACGTGGGCGGCCAGTGGTTCTCCGCCTGCGCGGGTGAGGGCGGCGGCCACCCGCTGTTCTCCGCCGCCTGTGCCGGGGGCCAGGCGGGGGCGTCGTGCCCCGCTCCGGTGGCCTGCCAGGTCTCGCCCGCCGCCGCACCGGAGCCCTGCCGGTGCGCGTCCCCCTGCGGGGTGGAGGCCTGCGGGCCGGACCCCTGCGGGCCGGACCCCTGTGGGTTGGACGCCTGTGCCCAGCTGTTGTTCTGCGGGCCGGTCGCCTGGGCCCAGCCGTCGGCCTGCGGGCTCTGCGTACGGCCGTCGTCGTGGGGCGTGGTGCTGGGCCAGCCGGCGTTGGGCGACGCGGTGGCCTGGGCCCAGCCGTTGGAGGAGTCGGCCTGCGGGGTGGGGGCGTGCCGGGTGTCGCCGTCCTGTGACGGGGTGGCCTGCGGCCATCCGTTGTTCGGGGAGGACGGGGAGCCGTCGGCCTGCGGGCCGGAGGCCTGCGCCCAGCCGTCCTGGGAGGGGGCGGGCTGCGGCCATCCGTTGCCGGGGGAGGTCTGGTGCCGGTTGTCGGCGTCCTGGGAGCCGGACGCCTGTGGACCCGATGCCTGCGCCCAGCCGTCACCCTGTGAACCGGCCCCCTGCGGGCCGGAGGCCTGTGCCCAGCCGTCGCCCTGGGAGCCGGATGCCTGTGCCCAGCCGTCAGCCTGAGGGTTCGACGCCTGCGCCCAGCCGTCGTCGCGCGGGTTGGACGCCTGCGCCCAGCCGTCGGCCTGCGGGCTCTGCGTACGGCCTCCGTCGGGAGGCGTGGCGCCGGGCCGGGCGTCGTTGGACGGTGCGGCGGCCTGCGCCCAGCCGTCCTGGGAGGGGGCGGGCTGCGGCCATCCGTTGCCGGGGGAGGTCTGGTGCCGGTTGTCGGCGTCCTGGGAGCCGGACGCCTGCGGACCCGATGCCTGCGCCCAGCCGTCACCCTGGGAGCCGGACCCCTGCGAACCCGATGCCTGCGCCCAGCCGTCACCCTGTGAACCGGGCCCCTGCGCGGACCCCTGTGAACCGGGCCCCTGCGCGGAGCCCTGGGCGCCGGATGCCTGGGACCAGCCGTCGCCCTGGGGGTTCGACGCCCGCGCCCAGCTGTCGTTGCGCGGGCTGAAGGCCTCCGACCAGCTGTCGCTCCGGGGGCTGGACGCCTGCGCCCAGCCGTTGTTCTGCGGACCGGTCGCCTGGGTCCAGCCGTCGGCCTGCCGGCTCCGCGCGTGGCCGTCGTCGTGGGGCTGGGGGCTCTGGGGCCTGCCGCCGGGGGAGGGGCGCTGGCCCTCGCCGCCGGGTGAGGTCTGCCACGGGGAGCCGTTGCCGCCCTGCGGCTCGTCCTGCGGGCGGGGCGGCCGGGCACCGGCGCCGAGGGGGTCGTTCGGCCACGAGGGCGACGGCTCGGCAGCCTCCGGCCATGCCGAAGGCAGGTGGGACTGGCTGGACTGCTCCGAGGCCATGCTTTCCTTACCTCCCGCGCGGGTGCCCGAATTAGGCGTATTGGGCATGGTCTCACGTGAGACGGGGGGGCTCGCAGGGAAACCGGAGAACGCCCCCCTGAACTGGAGTCCGGTGGGGTCGGTCGGTGGATCCTGCATGGGCAGGCCGACCTCCATCGGATCCGGGCCCTGCCCCGGCTCTGCTGAATGTGCCACGGTTAAAAGAGTAAACGCGAGAGACATACGAGGTCACAACAGGCGTATAGCCATCGAGTCTCGTTGTCCCGGCCGGTGCGCAAACCCCCATTCTGCCGACCTGACCTGATCCTGTCCCCGGGTTGTCATGATCGGCCTCGTTTTCCCTGGCCATGAATACGGCTTGCGGGCTGCGATAGTCTTGGTCTATGCGTGCCGCGACCCTGCTTATCGGGCCGCATCGGCGTCCCCGTCCCTGAGCGCCCTGCCGATGCGGCTGCCCTCCGCGTGAGCGGGGGGTTTTTGCATTGGGCCGGACGGGTTCAGACCATCCACGCAGACACACCCCGAGGAAACCGACGTGAGCGAGCGAGCCGACATGCAGAGCGACGAGCAGCACTATGACCCGCAGGCCCTGCAGGTCAAGTGGCAGCGCAGGTGGGAGGAACTGGACCCCTTCCGGGCCTCCGACGACCCCGCCGACCCGCGTGAGCGGCGCTACATGCTCGACATGTTCTCCTACCCCTCGGGTGACCTGCACATGGGGCACGCCGAGGCGTTCGCCCTGGGCGACGTCATCTCCCGCTACTGGGTCCAGCGCGGCTACAACGTGCTGCACCCCGTCGGCTGGGACTCCTTCGGCCTGCCCGCCGAGAACGCCGCGATCAAGCGCAACGCGCACCCGGCGGAGTGGACCTACGCCAACATCGAGACCCAGGCCGGCTCCTACAGGCGCTACGGGATCTCCTTCGACTGGTCCCGCCGCCTGCACACCAGCGACACCTCGTACTACAGGTGGACCCAGTGGCTGTTCAACCGCTTCTTCGAGCGCGGCCTGGCCTATCGCAAGGGCGGCCTGGTCAACTGGTGCCCGAACGACCAGACCGTGCTGGCCAACGAGCAGGTCAAGGACGGCAGGTGTGAGCGCTGCGGGACCGAGGTCGTCCGCCGGGAGCTGACGCAGTGGTATTTCAAGATCACTGAATACGCCGACCGGCTGCTGGACGACATGGCCCAGCTGGAGGGCAACTGGCCCGAGCGCGTGCTGGCCATGCAGCGCAACTGGATCGGCCGCTCGGAGGGCGCCGACGTCGACTTCGTGATCGAGGGCCGCGACGAGCCGGTCACCGTCTACACCACCCGCCCCGACACCCTGTACGGCGCGACCTTCTTCGTGGTCGCCCCGGACGCGGCGCTGGCCGAGGAGATCGTCACCGACGACCGGCGCGAGGCCTTCGAGGCGTACCGGACCAGCGTGTCGAAGTTGTCGGACATCGACCGGCTGTCCACCGAGAAGGAGAAGACCGGCGTCTTCCTGGGCCGGTACGCCGTCAACCCGGTCAGCGGCGAGCGCATGCCGGTATGGGCGGCCGACTACGTGCTGTCCGACTACGGCCACGGCGCCATCATGGCCGTGCCCGCGCACGACCAGCGCGACCTGGACTTCGCCCGTGCCTTCGACCTGCCGGTACGGGTGGTCGTGCACACCGGCCTGGCCGATCCGGGCGAGACCGGTGTCGCCACCTCCGGTGACGGCGCGATGGTCAACTCCGGCCCGCTGGACGGCCTGGCCAAGGCCGAGGCGATCCGGAAGATCATCGAGGTGCTCGGCGAGCGGGGCACCGGGCGGTTCACGGTCAACTTCCGGCTGCGCGACTGGCTGCTGTCCCGCCAGCGCTTCTGGGGCTGCCCGATCCCGATCATCCACTGCGCCGACTGCGGCGAGGTCCCCGTCCCCGACGACCAGCTGCCCGTCACCCTGCCCGACATGCGCGGCGAGGCACTGGCACCCAAGGGCGTCTCCCCGCTGGCCTCGGCCGAGGACTGGGTCAACGTCTCCTGTCCCAAGTGCGGCGGCCCGGCCAGGCGCGACACCGACACGATGGACACCTTCGTCGACTCCTCGTGGTACTTCCTGCGCTACGTCGACCCGGCGTACGAGAACGGCCCGTTCGACGTCGAGCGCGTCCGCAGGTGGGGCCCGATCGACCAGTACGTCGGCGGCGTCGAGCACGCCGTGCTGCACCTGCTGTACGCCAGGTTCTTCACCAAGGTCCTGCACGACATGGGGATGATCGACTTCGTCGAGCCCTTCACCCGCCTGCTGAACCAGGGGCAGGTCATCAACCAGGGCAAGGCGATGTCCAAGTCGCTGGGCAACGGCGTCGACCTGGGTCAGCAGATCGACGCCTACGGTGTCGACGCGGTCAGGCTGACCGTCGTCTTCGCCGGGCCGCCCGAGGACGACATCGACTGGGCCGACGTCTCCCCGGCCGCGTCGCAGAAGTTCCTGGCCCGCGCGTTCCGCGTGATGGCCGAGGCCGGCGCGGCCTCGGCGCCCGGCGCGGACGTCACCGCCGGAGACCTGAACCTGCGCAAGGTCGTCCACCACACCGTCGACGAGGTCACCACGCTGGTCGACTCCCACCGCTTCAACGTCGCGGTGGCCCGCATGATGGAGCTGACGAGCGCGACCCGCAAGGCCATCGACTCCGGCCCGGGCGCGGCCGACCCGGCGGTCAGGGAGGCCGCCGAGGCCCTGGCGGTCATGCTGTCCCTGGTCGCGCCGTACGTGGCGGAGGAGGGCTGGGAGCGGCTGGGACACTCCGCCTCGGTCGCCACCGCGGGCTGGCCGGTGGCCGACCCGGCGCTGCTGGTCCAGGAGTCGGTCATCTGCGTCGTCCAGGTCGCGGGCAAGGTGCGCGACCGGCTGGAGGTCTCCCCGGAGATCTCCGAGACGGACCTGGAGGCATTGGCCCTGGAGTCGGAGAAGGTCAGGCCCTTCCTGTCCGGCGCGCCGCGCAAGGTGATCGTCCGCGCGCCCAAGCTGGTCAACATCGTCCCGTAGGCGGCCGGAAGACCTGAGAACGCCGGATGGGTGGTGTCCCGATGTCGGGACACCACCCATCCGGCGTGTCGCGTGGAGGCCGGAGGCGCGGGTGTGGAACTCGCGTCAGGACGGCGTGCCCAGGAGTGCCCCGGAGTGCGCCGCTCCCCACTCACCGCTCGCTCAAGCGGGGAGGGGAACGGCCCGGAGCACGCGGGAACGCCCGCGTCGGAGCCCGCGCAGGGCCGTGACTCAGGAGAGCCTGCGGCCGTGGCTCAGAGCTTGCGGAGGACCGCGACGACCTTGCCCAGCACGGTGGCCTCGTCACCCGGGATCGGGTCGTAGTTGGGGTTGTGCGGGACCAGCCAGACATGGCCGTCCCTGCGCTTGAAGGTCTTGACCGTGGCCTCGCCGTCGATCATCGCCGCGACCACGTCGCCGTTGTCGGCGACCGGCTGCTGGCGTACGACCACCCAGTCGCCGTTGGCGATGGCGGCCTCGATCATCGAGTCGCCGGTCACCTGGAGGAGGAAGAGGGTGCCCTCGCCGACAAGCTGCTTGGGCAGGGCGAAGACGTCCTCGATGCTCTCCTCGGCGAGGATGGGACCACCGGCGGCGATCCGGCCGACCAGGGGGACGTAGGCGGCGGTCGGGCGGCTGACCGGGGCCTCGTCCTCACCGGAGTCGGGATCCACCCACAGCACGGGCTCGCCGGGAAGGCGGACCTCCAGGGCGCGGGGGCGGTGCGGATCACGCCGCAGGTAGCCCTTGCGCTGCAACGCCGTCAGCTGGTGCGACACGCTGGAGGTGCTGGTGAGCTGCACCGCCTCGCCGATCTCCCGCATGGACGGCGGATAACCGCGCTGCTGCACGGAATCGCGGATAACCTCAAGGATCTTCCGCTGCCTGGGGGTGAGGCCAAGGGAGTCACGCCTTCGAACCGCCAGGTCGCTGGCGGCCGAACCGTTCTCGTTGTGCTGGCTCATACGAACTCCTCGCCTCCCGGTCTGTATCTGACACGTCGCACACAGCGACCATACCTCGGCCGAAGATCATATTCAAACAATTGTTCGAATGTCCTCGAAATCGGCGACGCCGTGGTGTACAACATCGTACGGGAGTTCGATCGACATCGTGTTCGATTCGCCGATCTTTCTTCGACATGTGTTCGGCCAGGTCGAGGGGATGGGGGTCACCATGAAACCGACCACGACGACACCGCGATCCAGGACCGCGCCGAGATCCCGGACGGCGCGGCGATCACCGGAGGCGCCACGCCTGCGACTCGTGCCGCCTCCGCGACCGGAGCCGGAGTCGGAGTCGGGCCCCGCGCCGGAGCCCACACGGGGCTCCGAGGCGGGGCTGAGGCGGGAGACCACGCGGGGCTCCGAGGCGGGGCCGGGGCAGGGGGGCGAGCAGGGGTCGAGGCGGGCACCCGGGCGAGGGGCCGGCCGGGGGGCCGAGCGGGCCTCCGGGAGTGAGCTGAGGCGGGAGCCGGGGCGCGAGCCGGGGCAGGGCGCCAGGCGTGAGCCGGGCCGGACGTCCGGGCGTGAGCGAGGACGGCGACCCGGTCGGGAGCCGGGCCGGGGAGCCGGCCGCGAGCCGGGCCGTGAGCCGCGGCGAGGGGCAGTGCGCGAATCCGTGCGCGAATCCGTGCGCGAATCCGGGCGTGGATCCGGGTCGGGAGGGGCGCGGGGGGCGGCGGTGGTCCCCGTGGCGCGGGCTCGCCGTTCCGGCGCCGCCCGTCCGGCGGCCGTCCGACGGCCACTCCGGCTCACCAGGCGTGGAAGGATTGTGGCGGTGACGGTGCTCGCGCTGTTCACCCTTGGGGTGCTCTGGATCGGCGGGCGCATCGACATGGCCTCCGCGGGCGGGCGGCCCGACCTTGAGGGCCTGCCCCGGATCACGGTGCACGCGGGCGACACGCTGTGGGAGATCGCGGACGCGTTGACGGAGGAGGCCGGCACCGGCCCGATGGTCCGTCGCGTCATGGACCTCAACGGGCTCTCCGGCCCGGAGGTCCGGCCGGGGACCCGGCTCTACCTCCCCGAGGGCCTTGTCCGCTGAAGGAGGCCGGGGCCCGAGGGCCTCGTCCCCGGGCGGGACCAGGGGGCCGGGGTCGCGAACCCTGTCCCCCGTGGCGGGGCCGGGGCGGTGGCGTACGTGGAGGAAGGGTTCGGGAGGGTGGGCGGCGGGTGGGGGAGAGGTGTGACGGGGTGTCCCACCTGACAGATCGCCCGGGGCGTGTGTGAGGGAAGGGACGCCCGGGGAGAGAGGGGTCCCGCCCGGCGGCGACACGCCGCGATGTGAGGGCTGATCAGCGACTTCATCCCGCAAGGTCGTTTCAACTTGCGTTCATGGTCGCGCACTTCTACGGTTGGACCACAACATCTAGTGGCTGCATCGCAACTCATCACCACAGCTTGTGGTTCCATTACCGCATCTCGACTATTCGAAGATATGTGCGCGGACGTCTGTTCATACGCGCCGTGGGTAGGTGAGGTGGGTCGGCCGATCCGTTGGTCCAAGGAGGCGACACACGTGCACTGTCCGTTCTGTCGCCACCTGGACACGCGCGTCATCGACAGCCGTGCCACCGAGGACGGCGGGGCCATCCGCCGCAGGCGCACGTGCTCGGAATGCGGGCGCAGGTTCACCACGCAGGAGACCGTCCTGCTCATGGTGAGCAAGCGCAGCGGTGTGACGGAGCCGTTCTTCAGGGAAAAGGTGATCGCCGGAGTCCGGCGGGCCTGTCAGGGACGTGCCGTCAGCGAGGACTCCCTGGCGCAGCTGGGCCAGCGGGTCGAGGAGAGCATCCGGGCCACCGGATGCGCCGAGATCGCGGCCCACGAGGTCGGGCTGGCCATCCTGGGCCCGCTCCGAGAGCTGGACGAGGTGGCGTACCTGCGGTTCGCCTCCGTCTACCGGGGGTTCGAGACCCTGGCCGACTTCGAGGCGGAGATCGAGCGGCTCCGGGCGGAGCGCTCCACCAAGCAGGACTGATGCAGACCCCGGGCGCCGGGGGTTGAGGCGGCGCGTTGGTGTGGTCCGATTCGAGGGCTCTACGGAGCCCCAGGAGGGGGAAGTCATGACGGAGACTGTCGGCGCGGTGGCACGTGGGGGCAAGAGGCCGCGTAAGGGCCTGAAGATGAAGCGCATCTTCACCACGCCAGGCGTGCATCCCTATGACGAGCTGACCTGGGAGCGCCGTGACGTCGTCATGACCAACTGGCGCGACGGCTCGATCAACTTCGAGCAGCGCGGCGTCGAGTTCCCCCGGTCGTGGTCGGTCAACGCCGCCAACATCGTGACCACCAAGTACTTCCGCGGCGCGGTCGGCACCCCGCAGCGTGAGTGGAGCCTCAAGCAGCTGGTCGACCGGGTGGTGGGCGTCTACACCCGCACGGCGGTCGAGCACGGCTACTTCGCCACCGACGAGGACGCCGAGATCTTCGACCACGAGCTCAAGCACGCTCTGGTCAACCAGGTCTTCAGCTTCAACTCACCCGTCTGGTTCAACGTCGGCACCGCGTCGCCGCAGCAGGTCAGCGCCTGCTTCATCCTGGCCGTCGACGACCAGATGGAGTCGATCCTCGACTGGTACAAGGAAGAGGGCGTGATCTTCAAGGGGGGTTCGGGCTCCGGCGTCAACCTCTCCCGGATCCGCTCCTCCAAGGAGCTGCTCTCCAGCGGCGGCACCGCCAGCGGCCCGGTCTCCTTCATGCGCGGCGCCGACGCCTCCGCCGGCACCATCAAGTCCGGGGGCGCCACCCGCCGCGCGGCCAAGATGGTCGTCCTCGACGTCGACCACCCCGACATCGAGGAGTTCGTCGAGACCAAGGCGCGCGAGGAGGACAAGGTCCGCGCCCTCCGCGACGCCGGGTTCGACATGGACCTGGGCGGCAAGGACATCGTCTCCGTCCAGTACCAGAACGCCAACAACTCCGTGCGCGTCTCCGACGAGTTCATGCGCGCGGTGGAGAACGGCGAGGAGTTCGGCCTGCGCGCCCGCCTCACCGGCGAGGTCATCGAGAAGATCGACGCCAGGGAGCTGTTCCGCAAGATGGGCAAGGCCGCCTGGGAGTGCGCCGACCCCGGTGTCCAGTACGACGACACGATCAACGACTGGCACACCAGCCCGGAGACGGGCCGCATCACCGCGAGCAACCCCTGCTCGGAGTACCTGCACCTGGACAACTCCTCGTGCAACCTGGCGAGCATCAACCTGCTGAAGTTCCTGAAGGACGACGACAGCTTCGACATCGCGAACTTCGTGAAGATCACCGAGCTGGTCATCACCGCGATGGACGTCTCCATCACCTTCGCCGACTTCCCGACCGAGAAGATCGACGAGACCACCCGCGCCTACCGCCAGCTGGGCATCGGCTACGCCAACCTCGGCGCGCTGCTCATGGCCACCGGCCACGCCTACGACTCCGACGGCGGCCGTGCGGTCGCCGGGGCCATCACCTCGCTGATGACCGGCGTCTCCTACCGCCGCAGCGCCGAGCTGGCCGCGGTCGTGGGCCCGTACGACGGCTACGCCCGCAACGCCGACGCGCACAAGCGGGTCATGCGCAAGCACAACGACGCGAACGACGCCCTGCGCACGTTCGACGAGATCGACGGGGCCATCCACCGCGAGGCCTCCAGGCAGTGGGTCGAGTGCCTGCGGCTCGGTGACCGGAACGGCTACCGCAACGCCCAGGCCTCGCTCCTCGCCCCGACCGGCACCATCGGCCTGATGATGGACTGCGACACCACCGGCATCGAGCCCGACCTCGCCCTGGTCAAGTTCAAGAAGCTCGTCGGCGGCGGCTCCATGCAGATCGTCAACCAGACGATCCCCCGCGCGCTGCGGCGGCTGGGCTACCAGGAGGAGCAGGTCGAGGCGATCGTCGAGTTCATCGCCGAGAACGGCCACGTCGTCGACGCCCCCGGGCTGCGGCGCGAGCACTACGAGGTGTTCGACTGCGCCATGGGCGAGCGCGCGATCGCCCCGATGGGCCACGTCCGCATGATGGCCGCGGCCCAGCCGTTCCTGTCCGGGGCCATCTCCAAGACGGTCAACCTTCCCGAGTCCGCGACGATCGAGGACATCGAGCAGGTCTACATGGAGGGCTGGAAGCTCGGCCTGAAGGCCCTGGCCGTCTACCGCGACAACTGCAAGGTCGGCCAGCCCCTCTCGGTCTCGGGCTCGGGCAAGAAGACCGAGGAGAAGGCGGCGCCCGCCGAGCCGGAGATCCAGGTCGTGGAGATCAGCCGCCCGACCCGGCGCCGGATGCCGAACCAGCGCCCCAGCACCACCACCCGCTTCACCGTGGGAGGCGCCAAGGGCTACATGACCGCCTCGTCCTACCCCGACGACGGTCTCGGTGAGGTCTTCCTGAAGATGTCCAAGCAGGGCTCGACCCTCGCGGGCGTCATGGACGCGTTCTCGGTGGCCATCTCCATCGGCCTGCAGTACGGGGTGCCGCTGGAGACGTACGTCGGCAAGTTCGTCAACATGCGCTTCGACCCGGCCGGCATGACCGACGACCCGGACGTCCGCATCGCCGCCTCGGTGATGGACTACATCTTCCGCCGCCTGGCCCTGGACCACCTGCCCTACGACGACCGCGCCGCTCTCGGGATCTTCTCCGCCTCCGAGCGCGCCGCCCAGCAGCGTGGTGAGGACCCGGCCCCGATCCACACCGCCGACGAGGTCATCGCCGAGCTCGCCACCTCGGCCCCCATCGAGTCGGCGGCCCCCGTCGAGGAGCCGCAGTCCCGGCCCGAGGCGACCCCCGTGGAGACCCCGAAGCGGGGCGGCTCCCTGGAGTCCCACCAGGGCCGCACCGCCGACGCGCCGCTCTGCATGACCTGCGGCACCAAGATGCGCCCCGCCGGCAGCTGCTACGTCTGCGAGGGCTGCGGCTCCACCAGCGGCTGCAGCTGATTCCGGGCAGAAAAGCAGTATTGGATGTAAAGGTCGAATCTGCGTAATCCCTGGCAATGAAGGGGGCCGGAACCACGTCCGGCCCCCTTGCGGTGTTTTCGCGGCAGTGAACTGTCCGCTGACCGGGAGGAGCCGGAGTTCTTCCGGCGAGCAGGTCGACTCGTCGGCGTATCGCCAAAAGCGGGATCCCCGCCCGCGATGTGGCGGGCGGACCGTTGCGCTCCGGCGACCTATCTCGTCGGGTTGGCGAACTGCCAGGCATGGTCGATAGTTCCGACCATGAGCGAATTATCGGGTCGCACCTCCCTGACCAAGAGCGCTCTGGTAGGGCTCGTCGTCGGTGTGGTGGTCGCCGTCATCTGGACCGACGACGTAGTGGGCCGCAGAGGGCTGGGCCGCTTCGTCGTCAGTGCCGTCTGGCCCAACGAGCCGGCGTCCTCCGAAGGACTGGGCGGCGTCATCAACGGCATCGCGATCATCGTGGTCCCGATCCTGCTCAGCGGGATCTTGGCGCGGTCGGCCAAGATCTCCCGGTGGTGGCTGACGGCACTCGCCGGATCCGCCGCCTTCGGGGCGCTGACCTCGGGATTGTTCGCGCTCATCCCTTCCCACAGGACGGCCTATGGCCTGCCCGAATCGCTCTTCGGAATCATCTTTCTCCTGGCCGGTGTCACGGGGTACGTCGCGGCGGCCTGGATGGTCATGTCGCGTACCGCCCTGCCGCGGATCCTCCTCGCGGGAGCGATGATCGCCTTTCCGGTCGGTGCCGCCCAGGTCTCGGATCGCGTACGGCACTGGCACCGGGTCTGGGACCTGGGCACGATGGGAGTGCCGCTGGTCTCCCTGGACATCCCCGGCCGTCGGTACGTGGCGGGTTTGTGGCGGCTCGGTCCAGAGGATGGAGGCCCGGCAGTCGAGCTCTCCTATCGCCTGGACACCCCCCGCACCATCATCCATCGCTTCTACAAACCCAGCTTCAATCTGCGGGAGGAGTGGGAGATGCAGGTGTTCATCCGTGCCACGGCGGCTACCCCCGGCCAAGCGTGCGCCGCACGGTATCTGAAAGCCACGCGGTATCTGAAACCCGCCTGGGCTTTTCGCGTCAGCGTCAGCGACACCTGCCGACCGCTGCCCGATGGTCGCGTCCTGTGGGTCATTGATGACAGGCCCGTGGCCCTGTTCGCCAGACACGGAGATGTGCTGCTCCAGATCAGCAGTCTCGTCGTGACCGAGGCGGAACTACTCGCCACCACCGACGATGTCCGGTCAACGACCGCCAGCGAGTTGCTTGGCCGAACCGGAGGGGGGCGCTAGACCTCGCCCTTTCGTCGCACTTCGTCGAGGCTTCGAAATCTTCAGACGACCACCCGTTCGGCGCCGCTTTTGGACATCACGCTTGAAGGGGACATCGTCGAGGCATACTTTCCCGCGGACGCGCCCATCGCCCTCGCGCTATGTGGCGGTACCCGGCCGGTGACGCCGGATACCGCACCCTCCTAACAAGTGCACTGCCCCGGTATCCAGGGCGGAAAGGCAGCGCCTGCGTAGTGCCTGGTGACGAAGGGGGCCGGAGCCGACTCCGGCCCCCTTCCGGCGTTCGCGGGAGCTCAGGACAGCGGAAGAGAGGGCGGTCGATGACCGATGCGGACGGCCGGAGGGAAGCGCGGACGGGCGATCAGGTGCGCGAGTACCTGCTCGCTGAGATCAACGCGGCTCTCCGCCGGCCCGGCATGTTCGGCGGAGAGATCGCCCTCAGGGTTCACTTCGACGCGATGGCGTTCGCGGAAGATCGTGAACAGGCCTGGAGCGAGGAACGAGACTCCCTCCAGGCTCGAGGGGCTTTTCTCTCCACGGGGGTGCGGGGGTTCCGGCTTCACTGAAGGCTTCACCGACGGTTTCGCCTTCACGCCTGCCGGCACGAACCGGCGCCGGGGAGCCTGGACGCCGCCGGGAAACGAAATGCTGGCCGAACGAGGTCCGCTGAGTTCTGTGCATCGCTTCGGCCGGTATGACCTTCCGGATCAATGTGATTGATGTCGCCGGTGCCCGCCTGGTGGAATCGGCAGATGATCGGAAAGACGCTGTGGGAGCGGCGGCTTCATCAGAGGGGTTCCGCTTCGGCGCCGGCGGTGACGGAGGACCTCGTCGTCGTCCATGAGCGCCACACCCGGCTTGTCTGCCTGGACCGCCACGACTGCTCGGTCCGCTGGGACGTTCCGATCGGAACCCGGCCGCGTGCCGTCGTGGTCGCCGGCGATCGTTGCCTGGTTCTGCCGCAGGACGCCGACCAGCTGTTCTGTCTCGATCTCACGACGGGATCCGTGGTGTGGCGTGCCGGGTTGCCGCATTGCTCCGGGCACGTCGTGGCCACCGCGGAGACGGTCGTCGTCGGCGGCTGGCGGGGTTACACGCCCGTGTTCGCCTTCGACCTGAAGGACGGGCGGCTTCTGTGGCGGACCCGGCGGCGCACGGCCACGGTGCGTCCTCTGGTCTGGAACGGCGGCATGCTGCTGGGAGACGGCCCGGAAGCGTGGTCGCTGGATCCACGAGATGGCGCGGAACTGAACCGCTGGCGGCTGCCGGAGCCATTGGCCGAAACCGACGATCGTCCGGCGTTCACCATGATCGGCCCTGACCGGTGCCTGGTGCCGTGCGGCCCGCGATCCGTCGCGAGCATTCGACTGTCCTCGGGTCTCGTCGAGCGGTTCTTCCATCATGATGCCGACCTCTTGTCCTCGGCCGCCGAGTTCACCGGCGGTGTGGTGTGGTTGCGAGAGCGAGGGGCCGGTTACCTCGCCGTCGATCCCGAAGACGGATCGGTGCTGTGGAACGTGGACGTCGGGCAGCCGCTCGTCAGTGGGGTGCTTCGGGACGGCGAGGGGTTCGTGGTGGCCGGCGCGGGCGGTGTGCTCTTCCGCCTGCGGTCTGACGGACACATCCTGGAGCGGTCCTCGTCGGCCACCAGGGTGGTCGCGTTGCGAGACCTTGGAGCGGGGAGGATGCTCATGGTGACCAAGGGAACCCTGAGGATGATCCCCGTCGACCATGCCGACGAGGTGAATCCGGTGAGCACGACACCCGGTCCCGGGCCACCCGGGTCTCGGACTTCCGGCCGGCTGTGACGGCGCGGCGGTTCGCCGGCTCCGAGCTCCGATGGCGAGCCTTCCTCGAACGCGACTGCTCGGGCACGACGGGTGTTCACTTGGCGCTGTGGGCCCGGCGCCACTGTTCGGCCGCCTGTGACATCGCGTGGCCGACGTGGTCGAAGAAGTCGCCGATGTCCCGTAGCCGGATCCCGGCGGGCGAGGTGGCTCCGAGCGTCGCCGCTCCCTGGCGGGCGACGTCGGCCAGCAGCGTGTTCTGGCGGGCGCTGGCCATCCAGCCGCGGAACCAGGCGTCGGCGTCGATGACGTAGCGGTCGCGCCGCCGGCGGGGGTCGCGTTCGCGGCGGATGAGTTCCTGCCGTTCGAGTTCGCCGACGGCCTTGGAGATGGAGGCGGGACTGACCCGCAGCCTGCGGGCGAGCTCGGCCGCGGTGAGGCTGCCGCTGTCGGTGAGGTAGAGGACGGCGAGGACGCGGGCGGTCATCCGCGACAACCCGGTGTTGATCATGACCGCGGTGAACCGCTCCTCCAGATCGCCGGCTGTCTCACGGTCACGGTCGTCAGGGGCCGGCGGGCGTCTGCGGGCGCGCTCCCGGGTGGCCTGGTGCGCCTGGTCGGCCTGGTAGGCGTCGGGACCGCCGTTGCGGGCCACCTCTCGCGAGACGGTGGACAGCGGCCGGTTCAGGCGGGCGGCGATCTCGGTGTGGGTGAGCCCTTCGGTCAGGCCGTCGGCGATCTGCCGGCGGTCCTGGTGGGTCAGCCTGCCTCCGGGCACGGGCGGCACCTTCCTGGTCATACGCGCTTCCTGGTCATCCGCGCGCGGACGGGTGCAGTCTTGCATTCGCATCCATCTCATTGCAAGTTCGCTCGCTTGCGTTCACGGTCATTGCCATTGCAAGTTCGATGAAATGCCTGATGAAAGCCGATAGAAGCGTTGACAGTTTTACGAATGCAAGTTAGCTTTTTATATATTGCGAAGATCGAGTTTCGCGGCCCCCCGCACCCCCGACGGGAATCCCCACCAAGTCCCGGCACCGTCCCGCCGTCGTTTCCGGCGGCACTCTCGGGGGACGGGCGTGCGCGGGCAACGCGAAAGGCGAGGTTCACGGCCACCCGGTGGTCCGCCGGCCTCGACTCGCCCCACCCACCCCTCGAAAAGGAGCCGATGTGATCGCATCGCAGTCCGTCAAGGCGGCGCTGCTCGCCGCCGCCACCCTGTCCGCCACCCTGTCCGCCAACCTGGCCGCCACGGCCCTGCCCGCCACCGCGTCGTCCGCTCCTGGACATCCCGGGGTGCAGCGGGTGCTTGACCGGACGGTGGCCGCCAAGCTCGCTCCCGGCATGGTCGCCGACGTCCGTGACGGCCGCCGCTCCTGGTTCGGCTCGGCGGGGGTGTCCGACACCGAAACCGGACGCGAGCGCCGGCGGAACGAGCGCTTCCGCATCGGCAGCGCCTCCAAGGCCTTCACCGCCACCGTGGTGCTCAAGCTCGCGGCCGAAGGCAGGTTGAGCCTCGACGACACCCTGGACGAGTATCTTCCGGATCTGTTCGACGGCAGCGCCTACAAGCCCGGCGAGATCACCATCAGGCAGCTGCTCAACCAGACCAGCGGCATCTACGCCTACTCCGACGACCCGGCGTTCTTCGCCATGGGCGTCGGTCCCGAGTGGTTCAAGCACCGCTACGACACCCACACCCCCGAAAAGCTGGTGAGGATCGCCCTCGCCCACCCGCCCACCGGCGAGCCGGGTCAGCGTTTCAGATACTCCAACACCAACTACATCCTCGCCGCGATGATCGTCGAAAAGGCGACGGGCAGGACGTTCGAACAGGAACTCATCCGCAACGTCATCCGCCCCCTGCGCCTGACCGGCACCTCCCTGCCCCGCACCGACCCCGGGATCCGCGGCCCGCACCCGGTGCACTACTCCACCCTGTTCTCCCGCGACCCCCGGCCCACCATCTACGACGCCACCGGGATGAACCAGTCCTTCGCCTGGTCGGCCGGCGGCGTCATCTCCACCACCACCGATCTCAACCGGTTCTTCGCCGCCCTGTTCGGCGGGCGCGTCCTGCCGGCCGAACAGTTGCGCGAGATGCTCACCACCGTCCCCACCGAAGGAGCGAACTGGATTCCGGGCACCCGCTACGGCCTGGGCGTCTTCGAACAGGAGCTGCCCTGCGGCACCAGCGTCTGGGGCAACGCCGGCGCCACCTACGGCTCCTGGAGCTACACCATGGGCACCCGCGACGGCGAGCACCGCCTCACCACCCAGGCCAACGGCGACTGGGCCCCGCTCAGCGTCTTCACCGACGCGCTCGCCGCCGAGTTCTGCCCGGCCGGTTCCTGAGGAGCCGGGCCGTGCGGACGGGCACGCGTGGCGCTGCGGCCGGCCGGGGTCAATGGGTGGCGGCCACCAAAGGGCCGCGGTCACAGTGGATCCGTGCCGGAGAACAACTTCGACGAGCGGACAGCGGAGACCTACGAGGCCAAGTGACCTGAACTGTTCGACCCGGCCGTCGCCTTCCTCGCCGATCTGGCGGGATCGGGCGCCGCCCTCGAACTCGGCATCGGTACCGGCCCCGTCCGGCTCTACAGGCGGTAGACCCGGCGGGCGGTGGCGGCGAACACGTTCTGGACGACCTGGGCGGACCGGCTGGAGAGAACCTCCTGCCAGGTGGAGACCAGGGTGGGGAAGTCGGTCCAGAGCTTCTCGATCGGGAAGTTGCTCCCCCACATGCAGCGGTGCGAGCCGAAGGCCTCCAGGCAGGTGTCCGCGACCGTCTCGATCAGCGGGCGGTCCACGCGGTGCACGAACGTGCCCTGGCCGGTGAGCTTCACCACGACGTTGGGCCGCTCGGCCAGCAGCCTCATGCCGCGTTTCCACTCCGCCACCCGGGACGCCTCGGAGCTGTCGAGCATCCCCGCGTGGACCAGCACGAACGTGACGTCGGGGAAGTCGTCGACGAAGCTCGCCGCGTCGGCCATCTGGCCGGCGAACACCTGGAGCTCGAACAGCCAGCCGAGGTCGGCGAGCGAGGCGATGTTGCGGCGGAAGACGGGGTCCTTCATGCGGTCGGGGCCGGAGGCGAACCGGAACTCCGGCCGCTCGTGCCAGTGCAGCTGCAGCCGGGTGCCCCGCATGAGCGGGGTGAGCGCGGCCTGGCGGCGCATCACGTCGGCCGCGCCCTCGTCGAAGAGGTCCGCGGAACCGATCACGGCCGTCGGCCAGCCGGTCTCCTCGTGCGTCTCGCGCAGCCAGCGCACCTCGTCCAGGGCGCGGTCGAGTGACCAGTTGGCCTGCACGTAGACCGCGGAGGTGATGCCGCAGGCGGTGGCCTCCTCGACGTACTCCGTCACCGGGTAGTCGCGGCGGATCGGTTCGTAGGGGCCGAAGATGCGCGGGATCATCTCGCCCTGGAGCCAGGGCAGGTCGGCGGCGCGCCAGATGTGGTGGTGGGCGTCGACGATCCCGGCGGGAGCCGGGCGGGCGGTGGTGTCGTTCATCGGGTACCTCCGGCGTGGATGCCCCCGGTCTCGACCCCGGGGAGGAGCTTGTTCGCGGGGGACGTCATGAGCGGGCTCCCGCGGGGCGTGGGGCGGAGGGGGCGGCCCACCGCCTGGCCGCCGCGCGCCGGGGGCCGGACAGCACCGCCGGGAGGCGGCGGACCTCCGCGAGGGCGGTGGACAGGTCGCGCACGCCGCCGAGGTGGTCGAGGTGGGGGAGCTGGGCGGCCATGGCGCGGGTGACCGGGCTGTAGCCGGGGGAGCACGCCAGCGGCGACCACCAGACGAGCCGGTGGCCCAGCCGGGACAGGCGGGCGGTCGCACGGACCATGGGGACGCAGTCGCCGCGTTCGAGCCCGTCGGACAGCACGATCACCAGCGCGCCCCTCGCGAGCGCCACGAACCGCGGGACGTCCAGGAACTCCTGCAGCGCCGCCCCGATCGCGGTGCCGCCGTCGGCGTCCGTCACCCGCTCGGACACCGCGCGCAGCGCCCGCCCGGTGTGGGGGTGCGACAGCGCGGAGGTGATCCTGGTGAGCCGGGTGCCGAAGGTGAAGACCTCGGTGCGGGCCGGTGCCGCGCGCAGCGCCGTGTGCGCGAGGCGGAGCAGGTCGGGGGTGTGGCGCCGCAGCGAGCCGGAGACGTCGACCAGGATGAGCAGGCGGCGCGGGCGCGGGGGCCGGGCACGCCGGCGCAGCTCGATGATCTCCCCGTCGTGGCGGTGCGCCCGCCGCCAGGCGTGCCGCACGTCCAGCCGGTCGCCGGTCCGCGCGGGTCGCCGCCGCCTCGACGGGGTCGAGGGCAGCACGGCGGGCCAGGCGGCCTCCAGGGCCCGGACGACCGAGCGCCACCGGTCGCCCGCCGCGTCGAAGTCCCGCCTGCCGTACGTGCCGAGCGTGCTGGCCTCGACACCGTCGCCGGGCCGCACCTCTCGCGGGGCGGGGTCGTCCTCGCCCGGCCCCTGGGGGGAGGGGGCCTCGCTCTCCCCGGCGGGCGGTGGGGGTACGTCGTCCCGAGGGCCGCCCTGCCGGAACCAGGCGGTGAAGACCCGGTCGAACGCGGCGAGTTCCTCGACGTCGTGCAGCAGGGTGATCCGGGCGTACCAGTACAGGGCGGTCAGGTCGCGCGGCGGCGACTCGCCGACGACCCGCAGCAGGTCGGCCTGTTTCGGCAGCGCGGTGGTCACGCCCGCGGCGCGCAGAGAGGACAGGAACCCCCACACGTGCCCGGCCGCGAGGGTGACGGGCTCGGCGCCGCCGGACGGCCTCCCCGGGAGGGTGCCGCCGGACGGCTCCACCGGGAGAGCGCCGCCGGACGGCTCCCCCGCGAAGGGGGCGGGGTCAGGCATCGCCGAACAGCTCCTCCGCGTGCCCGAGGAGCAGCCGGGTGTCCTCCTCGTCCTTGATGAGCAGGCCGAGGGCACGCCGCAGCGCCACGGGCCAGGGGCTGCCGCCCTCGGCCAGGGCCACCGCGCCCCTCGCCCACTCCACGGACTCGGCGATGCCGGGCCGTTTGAGCAGCGGCAGGCCGCGCACCCGCTGGACGGCGCGTACCAGCCCCTCCGCGGCCCGCTCCTCCAGGCCGGGTACGGCCGCGCGCAGGATCGCCCGCTCGCGGTCGACCTCGGGGAAGGCGATCCAGTGGTAGAGGCATCGCCGCTTGAGGGCGTCGTGCAGCTCGCGGGTCCGGTTGGAGGTCAGCACCACGACCGGCGGCGTGCGCGCCGCGATGGTGCCCAGTTCCGGGACGGTGATCTGGAAGTCGCCCAGGAACTCCAGCAGGAACGCCTCGAACTCGCTGTCGGCGCGGTCGATCTCGTCGATCAGCAGGACCGCGCCGCGATCGGCCTCCAGGGCGCGCAGCAGCGGTCGCCGCAGCAGGAACTCCTCGCGGTAGAGGTCGCCGACCTCCTGGCCCCGGCTCTCGGCCACCCGGACCTGCAGGAGCTGCTTGGGATAGTCCCACTCGTACAGCGCCTGTCCGGAGTCCAGCCCCTCGAAGCACTGGAGCCGGATGAGCTCGCGGCCGACGACGCGCGAGAGCACCCTGGCGATCTCGGTCTTCCCGACGCCGGGTTCCCCTTCGAGCAGCAGCGGCCGGCCCAGCCGCAGCGCCAGGTGGACGGCCGTGCAGAGGCCCTCGTCGGCGAAGTACCCCTCCCGTTCGAGCGCCGACGCGAGCGCGCGCTCGTCCAGGAGGCGGCCCAGCGAGGAACCCCCGCCGGTCGCCGAGGAGGCCTTGGCGCCCGCCGGGGATCCGCCGGACGCGGAGAACCTGCCGGCCGCCGAGGGCTCGCCGGACGCGGAGAGCCTGTCGGCCACCGGAGACGCGCCGGCCGGGGGCTCGCCGGGAGGGGGGAAGGATCCGCCGGGTGCCGGGGGGAGCCCGCCGGGCACCGGGGAGGCCCCGACGGGTGTCACAGTTGTGCGTGCTCGGTCGTGAGCAGGTGGATCCGCTGGGTGGTGTGCGCGGCGGCGTCGGCCGCGGCGGCCTTGCCGTGCTCGGAGCCGAACGCGGCCACGCGGGCGGCGTCGTCGTCGAAGTAGAGCTCGTTCACCGAGTCGAACGCGGCGTCCTCGCCGTTGCTGACGCTCACCGTGTACTTGCGCAGCCCGGGAAGCTTCCTGGCGAACTCGACGTGGTCCTCCACGACCCACTTCGCGAACTCCTCGTGGGACAGGTTCTCCGCGCGCTTGAGCAGCGAGACGACTTTCAGCATGGGTATCGGTTCCTCCGGATCGGATGGGTGTGCTGGTTCTCAGGCGTTCCCGCGCGAGGACACCTCGCGCGGGGCGTCCTCACGCAGGGCGTCCAGCCCGCGCAGGACGCGTTCGGGGGTGAAAGGCATCGCCGTGATGCGTACGCCGCAGGCGTCGAAGATGGCGTTGGCGATGGCCGGGATCGGCGCGTTGGCGGTCATCTCGCCGATGCCCTTGGCGCCGTAGGGGCCGTTGCCCGCCGGGCGTTCCAAAAACAGGCTGTGCTGTACGGGGATGTCGGCCGGTCCCGGCATGAGGTAGTCGGCGAAGTCGCGGGGCCCGTGGTCGCGCCGGGGGTAGTAGGGCTCGGTGGTCTCGAACAGGGCGTGCGACATGCCCATCCAGGCCCCGCCCTCGACCTGCTGGGTCGCCATCGCCGGGTTGAGCGCCCGGCCGATCTCATAGGCGTTGTACAGCTCCAGCACCTCGACCGTCCCGGTCTCGTCGTCCACCTCGACGACGGCGACCGTGCACGCGTGCGCCTGGCAGGAGTCGGGGTCCATCTCTCCCGTCTCGGGCACCGGCGTGCTCGGCTCCTTGAGGAAGATGCCGCGCCCGGAGATCGTGCGGCCGTGCTTGAAGTGCGCGGCCAGGGCCAGGTCGGTGATGTGGATGCTCGGCTGGTCCGAGCCCTTGAGCTTGATGAGGCCGGTGCCGTCGGTCTCCAGGTCCCCGGCGTCGACCTCCAGCTCCTCGGCGGCGACCTCCAGCATCACGCCGCGCGCCTCGGCCGCCGCCATGATGACGGCGTTGCCGACGCGGTGGGTGCCCCGGCTGGCGAAGGTCCCCATGCAGTGCGGCCCGGTGTCGGTGTCGGCGGTGTTGACCAGGACGTTCTCGATCGGCAGGCCGAGGGTCTCGGCGGCGCACTGCGCGGCGATCGTCTTGATGCCCTGGCCGAGGTCCACCGAGGACAGCGTGATCACGAACGTGCCCGTGGTCGTGGCGTGGATCAGCGCCTGTGAGGGGTCGCCGCCGAGGTTCATGCCGGTCGGGTAGTTCACCGACGCGTATCCGCGCCCGCGCAGCCTGGCCATGGCCTACAGCCCCTCTCGCGTCGTCGACGACATCCGGCGGTACGCCTCGGGCAGCTCGTGCCCGGACATCTCCGCGGCCTTCTGGATCACTTCGACCAGCGCGGTGCCCTCGGCGACCTTGCGGTGGGCCTTGAGGTCCCCGTCGCGGTAGGCGTTGATGAGGCGCAGCTGCAGCGGGTCCATGGACAGGGCCCTGGCGACCCGGTCCATCTGCGACTCCAGCGCGAAGTCGCCGATGGTCACGCCGAACCCGCGCATCGCGCTGGACGGCGTGCGGTTGGTGAACACGCAGTGGCAGTCGGCCCACACGTTCGGGATCGAGTACGGGCCCGGCAGATGGGCGGCGGCCTTGGTGGTGCCGTACGGGGTGTGCCGGGCGTAGGCGCCGGAGTCGACGTACAGCGTGACCTTGCGGCCGATGATCCGGCCGTCGGCCATCACGGCGTCCTTGATGTAGATGCGCTCGGCCGCGCGCGGGGAGGAGACCTGCATCTCCTCGTACCTGCTGTAGACGAACTTGACCGGGCGGTCGGTCACCATGGCGGCCACGCAGGCGACCGGCTCGACCACGACGTCGACCTTGCCGCCGAAGCCCCCGCCGACCGTCCCGCCGACGACGCGCAGCTTGTTGAACGGGGTCTGGAGGATCAGCGCGGTGTTGTCGAGGGTGAAGAAGCACGCCTGGGTGTCGGAGTGGATGCGCAACCGGCCGTCGGGCTGCGGGACCACCACGCAGCCGGTGGTCTCGGTGGGCGCCTGCTCGATCGGCGCGGACTCGTAGCGCCACTCGAAGACGTGGTCGGCCTCCCCGAACGCCTTCTCCACGTCGCCGAACCGGATCCGCCGGCAGTGGTGTCCCTCGTAGGTGAAGTAGTTGCGGCCGTGGTACTCGTTGACGATCGGCGCGCCCTCCGCCAGGGCCTCCTCGACGTCGAAGACCGGCGGCAGGTCCTCGTAGTCGACCCTGATCCTGGCCGCGCCCTCCAGGGCCGCCGCCTCGGTCTCGGCGACCACCGCGCAGATCGGCTCGCCGAGGTAGCGGACCTTGTCCACGGCCAGGATCGGCTCGTCGTCCGGTCCGACGCCGATCAGCTTGAGCGGGGTGTAGATGTTGTTCGGGATGTCGGCGTGGGTGAGGACGCGCGTGACGCCGGGCACCTCCAGGGCGCCGGTCAGGTCGACGGCCTTGATCCTGGCGTGGTGGCGGGCCGAGCGGTGCATCTTCAGGTGCAGCATGCCCCGGGGGGCGACGTCCTCGAAGAACTCGGTCCTGCCGGTGACGTGCCCCAGCGCGTCGGAGCGCTGGACGACCGAGCCGATGACGGTGAAGTCGTCGTCCTCGCGCTCGGTGGCGAAGGAGCCCTTGTCGATGGGGGCGAGCCGGTAGGTCATCGCGAGACCGTCCCTTCCACGGGCCGTTCCTGTGCCGTGCCCGCCTCGCGCCTGCGCCTGGCCGCGTCCAGGATGGCGATCATGATGGGCTGGTAGCCGGTGCACCGGCAGACGTTGCCCGATATCGCCTCGGCCACGTCCTCCTTGGTCGGGTCGGGGACGCGGTCCAGCAGGGCCTCGGCGACCATGATCATGCCTGCCGTGCAGAACCCGCACTGGGTGGCGAAGTTGTCGACGAAGGCGCTCTGCACCTCGTCGAGGTCCCCGCCCGAGGCCACCCCCTCCAGGGTGCGGACCGAGCAGTCCGAGACCGTTTCCACGGCGACCAGGCACGCCGTCACGGGCCGGTCGTCGACCAGCACGGTGCAGGTGCCGCAGCTGCCCTGCGAGCAGCCGCGCTTGGCCGCGGTGAGCCCCAGCGAGTCGCGCAGGGCCGCCAGGAGGGTGGTCCCCGGCCTGGCGATGAACTCCCGGGGTTCGCCGTTGACGACGAGCGAGACGATCTGTGACGACATTGTCCGGCCCTTTCTGGGGGATGGGCGCGTGTACGGGGGCGGCTAGGAGGTGAAGGCCCGGCGCAGGTGCACGGGCAGGACGCGTGCCCGGTACCAGGCGCTGGCGTAGGCGTCGTCGAAGGGCGCGGTGTCGGAGCGGGCCGCCTCCCCGGCCTCGGTCAGGACCTCGGGGCTCAGCGGGCGGCCCGCCAGCAGCCGCTCGGCCGACACCGCGCGCACCGGGCGCGGGGCGACGCCGCCGAGGGCGATCCTGGTCGAGGCCACCACGCCGTCCTCGACGCG
Organism: Streptosporangium nanhuense; assembly: GCF_059358815.1. Lineage (NCBI taxonomy): Bacteria > Bacillati > Actinomycetota > Actinomycetes > Streptosporangiales > Streptosporangiaceae > Streptosporangium > Streptosporangium nanhuense. Next base: position 107,127 of record NZ_JCADBG010000014.1, on the reverse strand, counting down.
CGTCACGGAGGCGACGGTCACGATGGAGGCCGAGTTCAGCCTGCGGCGCATGGCCTTGTGGTAGTACCAGGTCCCCGGTTCGGGCAGGGCCGCCGTCACCGCCGTGACGAACTCGCCCGCGCCGATCCCCGAGGCGAGCACCTCGGCCACCGGGGCGTCGCGCCGCCCGCCCGGCCCGGCGATCTCGCACACCGCGTCGAGGGCGAGCAGGCAGACCGCCAGGTCGCCGTACGGCTGCGCGACGAACAGGTTGCCGCCCACCGTCGCCAGGTTGCGGATCGTCGGGGAGGCGATGGTGCGCACCGCCGGTCGCAGGAAGGCGAGGCCGGGATGCTCCTCGACGGAGGACAGGGGAGCCGCCGCGCCGATCCTGGCCACGTCGTCGCGGACCTCGATCCCGGCCAGCCCGGCCCTTCGCAGGCTGATCAGCTCGCCGCCCGTCGCGGCTCCGCCGCTGACCAGCGGCATCACGACGGTGCCGCCGCCCATGATCTGGCCGCCCCTCGCCGAGTGGACCGCCACGGCCTCGGCGGACTCTGGCACGTGGACCGCCTGGATCATCATGTCCGGACCCCCTGCGTTACAAGCGGGTTAACTATCGATAATTGATTATCGGAACCGTAGGCTGTGGGTTGTCCCGGAGTCAAGGGGAGGTCAAGAGGAGATCGATGAACGAGAATCGATACTCGGTAGGATGCGCTCCATGACCGAGGAGATGGCCGGGGGGACGACCGGGGAGATGACGGGGGAGCCCTCCATGCTGCCGCGGCTGACGCTGTCGCGGCAGATCCGCGACTCGCTGGTCAGCCGGATCGTCTCCGGCCAGTTCAGGCCCGGTGAGCGGCTGGTGGAGACACGTCTCGCGGCGACGTACGGCACGAGCCAGGCACCCGTCCGCGAGGCGCTGCGCGAGCTGGAGGTCATGCGGCTGGTGGAGATCCTGCCGCGCAGGGGCACGTTCGTGCGCCCGTTCGTCCACGAGACGCTCAGGGAGAGCTACGTCGTGCGGGCCGCGCTGGAGGAGACGGCCATCCGGCTGGCCCTGCTCGCCGGGACCGTCCCGCTGGAGGCGCTCGGGTCGGACGTGGCGGCGATGCGGGCCGCGGCCGCCGAGGGCGACGGCGAGGCGTCCATGCGGGCGAGCGTGTCCTTCCACCGGCGCATCGTCGAGGCCGCCCGCAACGAGCTGCTCAGGCTCTCCTGGGAGGGCCTGCAGATCGAGGCGCGCACGTCGGTCACGATGCTCGCCACCGGCGTGGACCTCCACGACATCGCCCGCGACCACGCCGAGCTGCTGGCGGTGATCGAGCGCGGCGACCTGGAGACGGCCTGCAAGCACGCCCGCGACCACCAGTGGCACTACGCCGACCTGCCGCACGACGCCCACGGCCGGATCCGCGACACCGCCGCCGGCTGAACCCCGGCCGAATCACGGTTGGAACCCGATCACCGGGGTAGCCGGGCTGGGCTGTCGTCATCACCGGCCGGAACGGCGGGTGCCCGATCCTTGTGAGGGGCCGGCGCCCGCCGCGGCACGGACGGCGAGATCGTACGGGCGCGGGAGCCCGTACGACCTCACCGCCGGGACCGGGAGGCGAGGGACGCGGACACGTTTCGAGGAAGGGTGAGATCGTGACGAGCAACTCTGGACAGACCGGTTCCGAGGCGGCGACGGCCGCGGCCAAGACGCTGGCCGACCCCAACGCGACCGAGGAGGAGAAGTCCGCCGCGGCCAGCGCGCTGTCGCAGGCCCCGGAGAGCCACGGGGAGACCGGCTCGGAGGCGGCCTCGGCCTCGTCCAGGACCCTGTCGGACCCGGACCAGGGCGACACGGAGAAGTCCGCCGCGGCCAGCGCGCTGTCGCAGACGCCGGAGAAGACCGACGACAAGTGACGGTCGCGGCTGCCCGGAGGTCACCTCCGGGCAGCTCGCCGTCCGAGACGTCGCGCGATCGTCACGAGGTCGCCTCCGGACGGCAGACGGTCTTCATGAGATGGCCCAATGAGATGGCCCACGGACAGCTCGCCGCCCGGCTCCACGAGGTCGCCTTCGGGCGACAGCCGGGCTGAGGCGTCACGCGCTCGCCTCCGGACGGCAGGCGCCCCGAGGCGTCACGAGGTCGTCACGAACCCCGGACGGCTCGCCGGCCGGGGCGTCACATCGCCCAGCGGCGGAAGCCGCCCTCGGAGTTGATCACCTGGCCGGTGATCCAGGCGCCGTCGTCGGAGACGAGCCAGCGGACCAGCCGGGCGACGTCCTCCGGCTTCCCCCACCGGCCCGTGGGCAGCGCGCGGCCCACCTCGCGGGTGATGTCGGGATCGGCCCAGCCGGTGTCGACCGGCCCCGGGTTGATCGCGTTCACGGTGATCCCCCGGTCGGCGAGGGCGTCGGCGAGGCTGAGCGTCATCTGGTGGATCGCGCCCTTGCTGATGGCGTACGGCAGCTCCTGGCTCATCGGGGCGAGGTGCTGTCCGGAGGTGAACAGGATCACCCGCCCGCCGGGCCGCCGGTCGTCGTGCCGGGAGGCGAAGGCCTGTGTCAGCAGCACGCTTCCCCGGGCGTTCACCGCCCAGGAGAGGTCGAGCTCGGCCGCGGTGATCTCGTCGAGCGTTCCCAGGGCGCTGCGGGCGTGGTTGGCGACCACCACGTCGACATGGCCGAAGGAGCGCTGCGCCAGCTCGATCACCGACGCGGGCGTCTCCGGGTCGGCGAAGTCGGCCTCCACGTGCCGCAGGCGCCCGCCCTCGCCGCCGAGCTCCTCAAGGAGTCCCCGCATACCGGCGGGGTCGGCGCCCCACGGCTGGTCGGCGTCGTGCGGCGTCCACGAGTGCGCCAGCACGCTCGCCCCCGAGGCGAGCAGCTCGCGGGCGATCGCGAAACCGATCCCGGCCCGCCTGCTCACCCCGGTCACCACCGCGACGCGCCCCGCCAGCGATCCCCGGCCGTCGGCGTCGTTCGTCTCGATCGTCATGATCCGATCCTGCCGGAGGGACCTGTTCCCTCGCGACCCGCCGTCGCGAGCGCATCGCTCATCCCGCGCATCCCGCTCATCCGCTCATCCGTTTATCCCGCGATGGGCGTGCGACCTGTTCGCGCCCTTCTGGCACCCTGGTCGGGTGATCGAGGAGTTCGAGGCGGAGCGGCCGAAGATGTTCGGCCTGGCGTACCGGATGCTCGGGTCGGCCGGCGAGGCCGAGGACGTCGTCCAGGACGCCTACCTGCGCTGGAGCGGCGCCGAGCGCGCGAGCATCGTCTCGCCCGGGGCCTGGCTGGCCAAGGTGGTCACCAACCTCTGCCTCAACCGGCTGACCGCCGCCCGCGCCACCCGTGAGCGCTACGTCGGCTTCTGGCTCCCCGAGCCCGCGCCGACCGGAGAGCTCGGCCCGCTGGAGAGCGCCGAGCGGCGCGACGCGGTGTCCATGGCCTTCATGCTCCTGCTGGAACGGCTCACCCCCGCCGAGCGGGCCGTGTTCGTGCTGCGCGAGGCCTTCTCGTACGGGTACCGCGAGATCGCCGACGTGCTCGACCTGTCCGAGGCCAACTGCCGCCAGCTGTACGGCAGGGCCCGGCGCAGGGTCGGCGAGGCTCCGCGGTTCGACGCCCCCGGCGAGCAGCGGCGCAGGATCGTGGAACGGTTCCTGACGGCCGCCACGAGCGGCGACCTGGCCGGGCTGGAGCGGCTGCTCGCCGAGGACGTGGTCTCCTGGGCCGACGGCGGTGGCAGGGTGAACGCCGCGCTGCGGCCGGTCGAGGGCCGGGAGCGGGTCGTCCGCTACCTCGCCGGGGTCGCCGTCAAGTTCGGGGTGGGCGTGGAGTTCGGCCGCGCCGACGTCAACGGCCAGGAGGCGATCATCGCCTGGCGCGGGGGAGAGCTCATCGCGGTCTTCGTGCTCGAGGTCTCCGGCGGGCTGATCGTCGGGGTGCGCACCGTGCTCAACCCGGAGAAGCTGTCACATCTGCGGGGGCTCACCGGTTCGTAGGGGTATGACGGAAAACATCCTTGTCACCGGCGGTACGGGCTCTCTCGGCCGCCATGTCGTGAACCGGCTCGACGCGGCCGGCCACCCCGTCCGCGTGCTGAGCCGCACGCGCGGATCCCACGTCGGAGACCTGAGGACGGGGGAGGGGCTCGCCGCCGCCCTCGACGGTGTCGGCACGGTCGTCCACCTCGCCACCGACCCGCGCGGCCCCTCGGTGGACGTCGAGGGCACCCGCCGGCTGATCGCCGCGGCGCCCCCGGGCACCCATCTGGTCTACATCTCCATCGTCGGCGTCGAGCGGCACCCGTACTCGTACTACCGGCGCAAGTACGAGGCCGAGAGGATCGTCGAGGAGTCGGGGCTGCCGTACACCGTCCTGCGCGCGACGCAGTTCCACAACCTGGTCCTGTTCGCGCTGGAGACGCTGGCGAAGGCGCCGGTCATGCTCGTCCCCGCCGGGACGAGACTCCAGCCGGTGGAGGTCGAGGAGGTCGCGGAGCGGCTGGTGGGGCTGGCGCTGGGCGCGCCCGCCGGGAGGGTGCCCGACATGGGCGGCCCCGAGATCGTGAGCGTCGACGGGCTCGCGCGGACCTACCTGCGCCTCACCGGCCGGCGCAGGCCCGTTGTGCGGCTGCCCCTGCCGGGCCGGGTGGGCGCCGCCTTCCGGGGGGACGCCCACCTCGCGCCGGACCACCCCGGCGGGCGCGGGACGTTCGCGGACTTCGTGTCGGCGACCTCGGGCCGGAGCGGGTACGGGCCCAGGGCGCGGGGGCGCTGACCCCGGAGCCGTCCCACCCGGCCGGGTCAGGTGGCCCGGGTGCCCGTCCGGGCGGCGATGTGGTCGGGAGGGGCGATCCCGGCCGGGAGCAGGGGGTCGGCGACCGGGGCCAGCCAGGTGGTGGCCAGGGGCAGCCGGCCCGCCCAGAGCCCCAGCTCGGCGTCGGGCCCCTCGCCGTCGTCCGGCGGTCCCGAGCTCACCTTGACCGACGCCTCGGCCAGGGAGATCGCGAGGATCGTCGTCGCGGCGAGCTCCTTGCGGCTGGGCCGCCTGGCGTAGTCCCACTGGCCGGGGGCGGCGTGCTCGGTCAGGATCCGCAGCGCGGACAGTTTCTCCTCGCCCTCCAGGACCCTGGGCACGCCGTAGACCATCGCGGAGCGGTAGTTGACGCCGTGCTCGAACACCGACCTGGCCAGGACGAGGCCGTCCACGTGGGTGACGGTCACGCAGACCGTTCCCAGCCCCTCGCCCGCCGCGGCCCCTGATCCGTCCGCACCCGCGTCGGTGCCGGTGTCCGCGTCCCCGGATTCGGGCCCGGACCCGGCGGACCGCCGCGCGGGCACCCGGCCGGTCAGGCTCCTGCTGGTCACCGAGCCGTGCACGTAGAGGTGGTCGGTGTCGAAGCCGTAGACCGTGGGGACCACCATGGGCACGCCTTCCGAGATCACTCCCAGGTGGCAGACGAACCCGGCGCCCAGCACTTCGTACAGGGCGGCACGATCGGTACGGCCCTTGTGCCGCAGGCGCCGGTGCCGGGTGCGCTCGGTCGCGGACAATTCGCTCATGGGGCAGTATTCAACCAGGTGACCTCGGGGTCCGGATGCCTCGCACAACCCAGACGTAACCCGGACATCACCCGGACGTCACCGGTCCGGGCCGTCGCGGGAGGATCTACGGCGAACCCGTGGCCCGAACGGAGAAAGACCCGCCGTGGCGGGTCTTTCGCGAGGAGGCCGGAGGAGGCTCAGGCGGCGGAGGTGGGGCCGCTCGTCCGTGGAAAGCGGAGGACGTTGCGGCCCGTGTAGGCGCTGAGGTCGACGACCTTGGCGTCACCGGTCGCCCCTCGGCGTGTCGCGGAACGAATGTCCCTGATCTTGAGCCGTGCGACATATGGTGGCACGACCACAAGTCTCCTCATTGAGCCCCCCGGCGTGATGGTTCCGTTATAAGAAGTATCTACAGATCGCCGCATAAGACTGCCGTAAAGACCAGGTCAGTAGGGGAGCGGGCGCCCCGAGGGGGAACGCAGGTCCAGGCCGGAGGCGCGGTCGCGGCGGTGCGGTCTCCGCCGCCGGGTGATCCTGGTGCGTCGCCGCATGATCCTCCCCCTTCCAGGGCTCGCCGTGCTCCGCGTCCTATGACGCCGCTTCGCCGGACGCTCGGGCGCCCGGCCCGCACGGTCGCCCGTGCGAGCCAAACCTAGTCCGCCCCGCCCCTCTCGATCAACCGTTTTGGCTACGCAGGGTTCCCGCGACCATACGGGTGGTGACGGCGATCCGGTTCCATGCGTTGATCGTCGAGATCGTCACGACCAGCGCGGCCAGCACCTCCGGCTCGTAGTGCCTGGCGGCCTCGTCCCACACCGCGTCCGGCACCGTCTCGCCGCGGTCGCCGAGCCGGGTGGCCTCCTCGGCCAGGGCGAGGGCCGCCCGCTCGGCGTCACTGAAGAAGGGCGTCTCGCGCCAGGCCGCCACCGCGAACAGCCGCTCGTCGCTCTCCCCGGCCGCCTTCGCGTCGTGGGAGTGCAGGTCGACGCAGAAGCCGCAGCCGTTGATCTGGCTGACCCGCAGCTTGACCAGCTCCTTCGTGGCGTACGGCAGCCCGCTGCCGGCCAGGTACCTCTCCAGCAGCTGCATGGCCCGATAGGCCTCGGGGGCGAGCTCGGCGATGTTCATCCGCTCTTTCATCGAACACTCCTGAGTTTCTCCGGGTTCATCACGATGTCGATCTCGGTGATCCGGCCCTCGGAGACGGTGAGCCCGTAGACGACGACCCCGCGGTCCCGCGCCCACAGCAGTCCGGCCCGGCCGTTGACCGTGGTCACCGCCAGCCTCGCGGTGTCGCCCGACTTCCTGATGACCCCGAGCATGAAGCGGCCCACCCGGTCGGAGCCGCGGACCGGCTTCCGGGCCGAGCCGACCACCCCGCCGCCGTCGCTGCGTACCACCACGTCCGGATCGAGCAGCGCCATCAGCGCTTCGAGGTCGCCGTCGCCGTCGCCGTCGCCGCTGTCATGGATGATCCGCGCGAAGGCCTCGACCACCCTGCGGTGCTCGGCCTCGTCGACCTCGAAGCGGGGCGCCCGCGCCGCGACGTGCCGGCGGGCGCGCGCGGCGAGCTGCCGGCACGCGGCGGCGGAGCGCCCGACCGCGCGCGCCACCTCCCCGAACGACAGCCCGAACACGTCGTGCAGGACGAAGGAGGTGCGCTCGGCGGGGCTGAGCGACTCCAGCACCACCAGCATCGCCAGGCTCATCGACTCGTCCAGGGTCACCCTGTCGGCGGGGTCGCCCTCGCCCACCACCGGCTCCGGCAGCCACGGCCCGACGTACTCCTCGCGCCGTACGCGCGCCGAACGCAGTACGTCCAGCGCGAGTCTCGATACTGTGACCACCAGCCAGCCCGTGACGTCCGCGATCTCCGAACGCTCCGCCCTGCCCAGCCTGAACCAGGCATCCTGGACCACGTCCTCGGCCTCGTGGACGCTGCCGAGCAGGCCGTAGGCCACGCCGACCAGCCGTGGCCGGATGGCAGCGAACTCCGCCGCGAGAGCTTCGTCACCGTTCACGTAAGGAGGACGAGACATGTTCCAAGTGTGTGACATCGCCCGAACCTCGCCGTCTTCCAGGGCGTCCAACCCACCGGCGAACGGAGCGTGAGTTGAGTACGACACTTATCGACGGTGATCCCCAGCGGCTGGGCGGCTACTGGCTGGCCGGGCGGCTGGGCGCGGGCGGCCAGGGCGTGGTCTACGAGGCGTACGACGCCGAGGGCACGCGGGTCGCGGTGAAGGTCCTGCACGGCGACGCCGGGACCGACCCGGAGCTGCGCGACAGGTTCGGCCGCGAGGCCGCCGCCGCCCGCCGGGTGGCCTCGTTCTGCACGGCGGGAGTGCTGGACGCCGACCTCGACGGTCCCAGGCCCTACATCGTCAGCGAGTACGTGGAGGGCCCCAGCCTGCGCCGGGCCGTCGCGGAGGGCCGCCGCTTCACCGGGGGTGACCTGCACCGCCTCGCGACCGCGATCGCCACCGCGCTGACCGCCGTCCACGAGGCCGGGGTGATCCACCGCGACCTCAAGCCCGACAACGTCCTGCTGGGCCCGGACGGCCCACGGGTGATCGACTTCGGGGTCGCCCGCACCGAGGACATGTCGCTGACCGCGACCGGCATGGTGGCGGGCACCCCGACCTACATGGCCCCCGAGATCTTCATGGGCCAGCGCGCGACCGCGGCCGTCGACGTGTTCGCCTGGGGCGGGATCATGGTCTTCGCCGCGACGGGCGCCGACCCGTTCCGCGCCGAGAGCCTGGGCGGGATCATGCACCGCGTGCTGTCGGTGCAACCCCAGCTGGACATGCTCCCCGAGCACCTGCGGCCGTTCGTCGCCGCCTCGCTCGCCAAGGACCCCGCATCCAGGCCTGCCGCCAGGGACCTGCTGCTCGCCCTGGTCAGCGGTGACGGGGGTGTCGACACCCCGAGGCTGCTCGCGGCGGGCAGCGACGCCGGGGCGCAGATCCGCGCGACCTCGTCCGACCCCGCGCTCGGCACCCTCGCCGAGGACGCCTACGTCGCGCTCGGCCCCGCCGAGCGGGAGCTGGCCCCCGAGATCTTCCTGCGGCTGGTCACCGTGACCGACGACGGCCAGCTGATCATGCGTCAGGCGCAGTGGGCCGAGCTCCTCGACGGGCGCCAGGAGGGCGAGGCCACCGCGGTACGGCGCCTGGTGGAGGTCTTCGCGTACCTGCTCACCCACGACGACCGGGAGGTGTGGCTGTCGCGGCCCGCGCTGCCGCAGGCCTGGCCCAGGCTGCGCGCGTGGATCCAGGCCAACCGGGACGGCCTGGCCGTGCACCGGGGCATCCTCACCGCCGCGCGGCGCTGGCAGCTCCAGGGGCGCAGGGACGGGGACCTCTTCCAGGGCGGCAGCCTGGAGAACGCCATGCGCTGGGCGGCCACCGGGCGGCGCAACATCACGCTCAGCCCGGTCGAGCGCGACTTCCTGGAGGCGGGCGCCGCCCTCACCCGGCGCCGGGCCCGCAGGGGCAGGGTGCTCTCCGGCACGCTGGCCGTGCTGCTGGTCGTCGCGGTGGGCGCCGGGGCGTTCGCCGTGCAGCAGAGCAGGGTGGCCGACGCGCGCAGCGCCGTCATCGCCTCCCAGCGCGACCAGGCGACGGCCGCCAGGCTCGCCGCGACGGCCGAGACGCTGCGGGTCGCCGAGCCGGTCAGGGCCATGCTGCTCAGCGTGGCCGCCTGGCGGTTGTCGCCGGTGGTCGAGGCGAGGGCGAGCCTGGCCGGTTCACTGGCCCAGCGGGAGACGGCCACCTTCCACGACCCGGCCACCGGGGTGGAGCCCCTCAGGGCGCTGAGCGCCGACGGGCGCACCCTCGTCAGCGCGAGCGACGGCGAGGCGCGTGTCTGGGACGTGCGCACCGGCAGGCGCGCCGGCGGCCTCACCGGGATCGGCGGCGAGCTGCGCGGGATCGCGCTGAGCCCGAAGGGCGGAAGGCTCGCCGTGATCAGCGGCGAGAGGCTGAGGATCTGGGACATGCGGACCGGCAGGCCGACCGGCGCCGTCATGCGGGTCCAGGGCCTGACCGGAGGCGGCGACACCACCGCGGCCTTCGGGCAGTCGGAGGACTGGCTCCTGGTCGGGCAGGGGGAGGGGTTCATCGCCTGGAACATCGTGACCGGCCAGAGGCGCTCCCCGGTCGGGGGAGCCATCGGCACCGACGTCTCGGCGGACGGGCGCGGGCTCGCGACCGGGGACATCAACGGCGAGGCGACGGCCTTCACCCTGGACGGCCTGCGCAGGATCCCGCTGGGGAACCGCTGCGCCACCTGCGCGCCGAGGACGGCCTACAGCCCCGACGGCGCGACCGTCGCCATCGGCAGGGGCAGGGACATCGAGCTGCGTGACGCGTTCACCGGGGCGAAGCGGGACACCGTCTTCGAGGAGGGCGCGACCGAGGAACTCGTCTTCAGCCCCGACGGGCGCTTCCTGGCCACGGCGACGAACACGGCCCTGCGGCTCTGGCGGGTCCAGGACGGCAGGCTGCTGCTCACCCAGCGGATCGACGCGTACGACCCCGTCGTGGCCTTCGACCCGGACGGGCGCACCCTGCGCTACCTCACGGAGGACGCGGTGACGAGCCTCGACGTCTCCTCGCTGACCAGGCCCGTCACGCTGAAGGGACCGGGGACCGCCTGGGCGGCCCTCAGCCCCGGCGGGCGGTTCCTCGCCTCCAGGGCGGACGGGGCGGGCGAGGTCGTGATCCGCGACGTGCGGCGACGCGAGCGCGTGGGCTCGCTGGACATCGGGCCCGGGGGCGCCGACGGCTACTTCGAGATGGCCTTCAGCGCCGACGGCGGGCGGCTGGTGGTCAACAACGGCATGGACGACCCCCGGCTCACCGTCTGGGACACCTCCACCTCCAAGCGGGTCACCGCCGTCGGCCCCACCCGCAGCGGTTCGGCGGAGGCCGTGGCGATGAGCGCCGACGGCACCGCCGTGGCCTCGTACACCCGCTACTTCGACGCCGAGACGCGGCCCGAGGGAGAGGTCCACGTCTGGGACGTGCCCAGCGGACGGCTGCGCTGGTCGCGGCCCCAGGAGAGGGTCGAGAACCTGGCGTTCACCCCGGACGGCGGGGCGCTCGCGGTCGCGGGCGGCGAGCACCGGCTGCTGGACGCGGGCACCGGCGAGCCGTTCGGCGGCACCTACGGCTCGTCCACCGTCCGCATCCCGGCGATCGCGTTCGCCTTCGGCGCGGACGGTGCCCGCTTCGCCGTCGCCGACGACGCGGGGCGGGTCTCGGTGTTCGAGACCCGGGGCAGGAAGCGGGTGGGCGAGATGATCCGGGGCGAGGAGGGGACCGGGGTCGGCCTGACGTACTCGCCCCGCGGCGACATCATCGCCGCGGCGGTGACCGAGCGGTCGGCGGGGATCTGGGACGTCGGGACCGGCCGCCGCCTCGGCCCGCCGATCGCCGCCCAGACCGGCGACCTCAAGGCACTGGTGTTCACTCCCGACGGTACCCGGCTGATCGCCGTCGACTCGGCGGGCACCCTGAGCGAGTATCCGGTCGAGCCGGAGGCGGTGGCGCGGGCGGTCTGCGGGCGCGCGGGCCGCACCCTGTCGCGCGAGGAGTGGCGCACCTACCTGGAGGACCTGCCCTACCGGGACGTCTGCCCGGCCTGAACGGTCTTCGCGGGGCGGGACGGGGCGGGACGGGGCAGGGGGCAGGGCAGGGCGGGATGGGACCGGGCGGGGCCGGGCGGGGCGAGGGCGTTCCGTTTCGCCTGTCCGTCCTTCGCGGTGGTCCCGGCGCGGGTTTTGGACTTACTTGGGTGGAAGCCTGCCCTATGACGCCTCTATACCGGGAATTTCACGACCAGGGGGATTTTGCCGGAGAGCTGTCACAGGTGCGGGGTTTGTCCTGTCTTAGCTGGTTACCGGATGGCGAGGGACGCCCTCGGGGGACAGGAAGGCATCTCATGAAAATCGTGGTGATCGGCGGTACCGGCCTGATCGGGTCCAAGCTCGTGGCCAAGCTCGGCGAGCACGGTCACGAGGCGGTGGCGGCCTCGCCCAACACCGGGGTCGACACCCTGACCGGCGAAGGGCTGGCCGAGGTGCTGGCCGGCGCGCAGGTGGTGATCGACGTGTCGAACTCCCCCTCCTTCGAGGCCGCCGCGGTGCTGGAGTTCTTCGAGACCTCCACCCGCAACCTGCTCGCCGCCGAGGCCGCCGCGGGGGTGGGCCACCATGTCGCGCTGTCGGTGGTGGGCACCGGGCGCCTGGCCGAGAGCGGCTACTTCAGGGCGAAGATCGCCCAGGAGAAGCTGATCGAGAACTCGTCGATCCCGTACTCGATCGTGCACGCGACGCAGTTCTTCGAGTTCGCCCGCAGCATCGCCGACACGGCCACCGACGGCGGCGCGGTCCGGGTGGCGCCGGTGTTCTTCCAGCCCATCGCGGGCGACGACGTCGCCCGGACGGTCGGCAGGATCGCGGTGGGCACCCCGCTGAACGGCAGGGTCGAGGTCGCCGGGCCCGAGCGCTTCCGGATGGACGGCTTCTTCCTGGACGCCCTGGCCGGCTGGGGCGACCCGCGCGAGGTCGTCACCGACCCGCACGCCCGCTACTTCGGCGCCGAGCTGGGCGAGACGAGCCTGGTGCCGCTGAGCAAGGACGCGCTGCTCGGCGAGATCCGCTACGGCGACTGGCAGAGCCGGAACACCACCGGAAAGTAGCGCGTCACCGCCGGGCACCGGCCCGGCTCCGTCACCCATTCGTTCCATTCGTCACGGAGGTATTTCCCATGCCGGACAACGACGCGACGCACACCGGGCAGAGGCCGAGATCGACCGTCTGGCAGACGGCGCTCACCACGCTGCAGGAGGTGGAGCCGCCGTTCGTCCCCGAGGGGGCGCACGCGATGACCGTGGTCATCGAGTACCCGCCCGGTGACCCCGGCACGCCGCCGCACCGGCACTCCGGCCCGGCGTTCGGCTACGTGCTGGAGGGCGAGATGCTGTTCGAGCTGGAAGGCGAGCCCGAGCGCGTCATCCGGGCCGGGGAGGTGTTCTGGGAGCCGGGCGGCGACGTCATCCACTACCAGGACGGCAACAACCGCGACGACGTCCGGGTCCGCTTCACCGTCACGATGCTGTGCGAACCCGGCAAGCCGATGCTCACCCTGGTGGACGACGAGGAACTCGCCCGGCGCGCGGACCGCCGTGCCCCCCGGAGACCCTGACCACGAACGGACGTCCGCCGTGGCGCCGCCACCGGGGGACCGGAGGGCCGGGCGGACATTCCCCCGAACCAGCATGAAGGAGAGAAGATGAGCACCCCGAACGGCGAGAACGGCTTCCTGTACGAGCTCGAGGTGGAGGTCGAGGCGGAACTCACCCTGGTCGAGTCGAGCCACCCGGAGGAGGCCGCGGACCTGCCGGTCACCGAGTGGCTGTTCGATCCGGCCGACGCCCAGCGCGACGAGATCGGCCTGCGCGGCCTTCTCGGCGCGGTCGAGGCACTGGAGGGCGGCTCCCACCCCGACGGTCCTCCCCTGGACGGATGCGCCTGAGGAACCCGCCCCGAGGGTCCTTCCCTGGACGGATGCGCCTGAGGAACCCGCCCCGAGCCGGCCCGGCGCCCATGGGCGGACGTTCCTGAGGCATCCGTACCGGCCCGGCGCCGGCGGACCCCAACTCTTCGACAGCCGAAGCGAGACACCCGATGAATCCCTCAGAATCGCGGGAGACAGCCGCTGCTCCCTCGCCGGCACGGATCGAGACGCTCGAAAGCCTGCGCGGACACCTCCAGTGGGCGATCGAGCTGGAACACGCGACCCTGCCGCCGTACCTCTACGCCCTCTACTCGCTCGACCCGGAGCGGAACCCCGAAGCGGTCGAGCTGGTGAGCGGCGTCGTCGTCGAGGAGATGCTCCACCTGGCGCTGGCCGCGAACCTGCTCAACGCCGTCGGAGGGCGGCCGCTGCTGGACACCCCGCAGATGCTGCCGCCCCATCCCCGCCCGCTGCCCCACGGGGACCGCTCCCTGCAGCTGTCACTGGTCCCGTTCGGAGCGGAGGCGCTCGGGATGTTCCTCAGGATCGAGCGGCCCGCGCCGCCCGGCGGCCCCGCGGAGAGCGACGGCTACGAGACGATCGGGCAGTTCTACGGCGCGATCGAGGAAGGACTGCGCCACCTGTGCGCCCGGTTCGGCGAGCGGGAGGTCTTCCGCGGTGCCCCGTCCCGCCAGGTGACCGCCGAGCACTTCCGGCCCAGCGCCGGGAGGCTGATCGTGGTCAACGACCTGGCGTCGGCGCTGGAGGCGCTGGAGGAGATCGTCGAGCAGGGCGAGGGCATGGCTCACGCCGAGGTCTGGGACGGCGACCAGGACGTCTTCCACCCCGGGCGGGAGGAGGTCGCGCACCACTACCGGTTCGAGGAACTCAGGGTGGGCCGGCGCTACCGGCGTGGTGACACCCCGCGGTCCGGGCCCACCGGCGCGGCGATCCCCATGGACCTCGCCGGCGTCCGTCCGATGAGGCGCAACCCGCGTCTCGCCGACCACGCTCCGGGCAGTGCGATCCGCATCGCCCAGGAGGAGTTCAACCACACCTACTGCGCCGTCCTGCACCTGCTCGAACAGGCCTTCAACGGCAGTCCGAAGACGCTCGCGGTCGCGACCGGCACCATGGACGCGCTCAAGGCCCAGGCTCGGGCCCTGATGCGGATGCCCGACGAGGGAGGCAGGACGGCCGGTCCCACCTTCGAGTACGTGGCACCCGAGCTCCGCCGCCGGAGCCTCGGCGACCGGCGACGGATCGTCGTGCTTCGCGACGACCCGTACGTCGTGTACGGCGGGGTCCCGCTCCCGTGACAGGGTGACCCTGTGCCGCTGCGGCCGGTCCTCCGACAAGCCGCTGTGCGACGGGACGCACCGGAGGATCGGCTTCCGCGACGAGGGCGCCGGGGCGACAGGGGTGACGAGGGGAACACGCCGGGACCGCGGCCGTGACCGTGCCGATCCGGTATGCGGCGACGTCTCGGTCTGCCCGGTCCTGCCCGCTTCCGCCCGGTCGACGTTCGTCCTCGTCAGAGGAAACATTCTTTCCCCGGGTCGCATCAAACACCGCATGAGAGTGGCGCAGGAGTTGATCGTGGGCGACCCGTGGCGGCTGGGCGGCTACCGTCTCGCCGGGCGGCTGGGGGCGGGCGCCCTGGGCGTGGTCTACGAGGGGTACGACCAGGGCGGGGGACGGGTCGCGGTGAGGGTCCTGCACGGCCGCCCGGGGGCCGGCGCGCCGGCCGAGGCCGCCGCCGCCCGCCTCGTCACCTCGTCCTGCACGGCGAACGTGCTGGCCGCCGATCTCGACGGGCCCAGGCCGTACATCGTCAGCGAGTACGTGGAGGGCCCCAGCCTGCGCAGGGCCGGGCGGGTCTTCGGCGACGACGACCTGCGCGGTCTCGCGGCCGCGGTCGCCACCGCGCTGACCGCCCTCCACGACGCCGGGGTGGTCCACCGTGACCTCACGCCCGACAACGTGATCCTCGGCGGGGACGGTCCCAGGGTCACCGGGTTCGGGATGGCCCCCGGGCGGATGACGTCGCTGACCGCCACCAAGCTCAGGACGCGCGTGCCGTCGTACACGGCGCCCGAGGTCTTCACCGGCGGCGCGGCGGGCCCGGCCGCCGACGTGTTCGCCTGGGCCGGGATCGTGCTGTACGCCGCGACCGGCCAGGACCCGTTCGCGGCGGGCAGCCTGGGCGCGGTGATGCACCGGATCCTCTCGCTCGACCCCGACCTGGGCTCGCTGCCCGGCCTCCTGCGGCCGCTGGCCGCCGCCGCGCTCGCCAAGGACCCCCGCGCCAGGCCCGCCGCCCGTGACCTGCTGATCGCCCTGCTCCCCGGGAGTGCCCCGGACCCCGGCACGGCCGCGCTGCTGCGGGCGGGGACCGAGGTGGCCGCCGGAGTCCGTACGGCCTGCGACGACCCCGGGCTGGGAGCGCTGGCCGAGTCCGCGTACGCCGCCCTCGGCCCCGCGGACCGGGAGCGCGCGCCCGCGGTGTTCCTGAGGCTCGTCACCCTCGCCCCCGACGGACAGCCGGTCGCCCGCGAGGCCAGGGTGCCCGCCGGGTCCGAGCGCGTCCTGCGCGGCTTCGCGGGGCTGGTCGCGCACGAGGGGGACGGGGCGCGCCTGGTCCACCAGGCGCTCCCGTACGCCTGGCCGCGCCTGGGGGAGTGGATCGAGGCCAACCGCGCCCGTCTCGCGGCGCGCGACAGGTTCGACAGGTTGCTTCCCCTGCTGCCGGTCGCGCTGATATTGGTACTGGTGATGGTCGCCGGGGTGCTCATAGCGGGGCGGATTGTCTGACCTGCGGATACCTGGGTAGAACCCTCACCGGAAATGCCATTGGTTTTGGGGGGAAACATGGCGAGCTGTGAAACGTGCGGTAACGACTACGACATGAGCTTCGAGGTGCACGCCCAGGGCAAGGTGCACGTCTTCGACAGCTTCGAGTGCGCGATCCAGCGGATGGCGCCCATCTGCGAGCACTGCGGGGTCCGGATCGTCGGGCACGGCGTGGAGGCCGGGCAGCGCTGGTTCTGCTGCGCCCACTGCGCGAGGAAGGAGGGGGCGACCGCGATCGTGGACAGGGTCGGCGCGCAGGTGTGAGCGCGCAGGTGTGAAAGCGTGGAGGGGCGGGACACCGGAGTCGTGACCCGGGCCGGCGCGCGTTGACGGCTCGGGGAGCCGTCCGTGAACCGGGGATGGTGAACTCACCCGACGGCGTGAGGCGGTATTAACGAGACTGACACGATCCGGTATTCCGTGAGTCTGGCTGAGATCGCCTCCTGCCTTCACACTGGGGCCTATGTGGGATTTTGATGTCCTCGTTCTCGGGTCCGGGCCGGGCGGGCAGAAGGCCGCGATCGCGGCGGCGAAACTCGAACGGCGTGTCGCGCTCGTCGAGCGGCGCAACATGCTCGGCGGGGTCTGCATCAACACCGGCACCATTCCCTCCAAGACACTGCGCGAGGCCGTCCTGCACCTGACGGGCCTCAACCAGCGCGGCATGTACGGCCAGAGCTACCGCGTGAAGGACGAGATCACCGCGGCCGACCTGGGGATCCGCACCCAGCACGTGATCGGCCGGGAGATCGACGTGATCCGCAGCCAGCTGTCGCGCAACCACGTGACGACGCTCAACGGGCACGGCCACTTCGTGGACCCGCACACGATCGGTGTCGTCGACGAGCACGGCCACGAGACCAAGGTCACCGCCGACAAGATCGTCATCGCCACCGGCACCCGGCCGGCCCGCCCCGACACCGTGGAGTTCGACGACCACGCGATCATCGACTCGGACGGCATCCTGCAGCTGCAGGACATCCCCGACTCGATGGTGGTCGTGGGCGCCGGGGTGATCGGCATCGAGTACGCCTCCATGTTCGCCGCGCTGGGGACCAAGGTGACCGTGGTCGAGCGCCGCGACCGGATGCTCGACTTCTGCGACCTGGAGATCGTCGAGGCGCTCAAGTACCACCTGCGCGACCTGGCGGTGACCTTCCGCTTCGGCGAGACCGTCGCCGCCGTGGAGCGCCGTCCCCGGGGCGCGCTGACCGTGCTGGAGAGCGGCAAGCGGATCCCCGCCGAGACGGTGATGTACTCGGCCGGACGCCACGGCATGACCGACGAGCTCGCCCTGGAGGCCGCGGAGCTGGCCGCCGACGCCCGGGGCCGCATCAAGGTCGACGAGCACTACCGCACGGCCGTGCCGCACATCTACGCCGTCGGCGACGTCATCGGTTTCCCCTCTCTGGCCGCCACCTCCATGGAGCAGGGCCGCATCGCCGCCCACCACGCCTGCGGGGAGCCGCTGCGCGGCATCCACCACCTGCAGCCGATCGGCATCTACACGATCCCCGAGATCAGCTTCATCGGTCCCACCGAGGACGAGCTGACCGCCTCCCACGTTCCCTTCGAGGTCGGCATCTCCCGCTACCGCGAGCTGGCCAGGGGCCAGATCATCGGCGACACCTACGGCATGCTGAAGCTCCTGGTCTCCCCGGAGACCCGCGCCCTGCTCGGCGTGCACGTCTTCGGCACCGGCGCCACCGAACTCCTGCACATCGGCCAGGCCGTCATGGGCTGCGGCGGCACCGTCGACTATCTGGTCGACGCGGTCTTCAACTACCCCACCCTGGCCGAGTCCTACAAGGTCGCCGCCCTGGACGCCACGAACAAGCTCCGCCGGGTGGCCCGCTTCGAACTCTGATCCCTGCCCGGATCGGGGCGTTCACGGCCGCGGGCGCAGGAGGTATTCCCCGGCGAGCCTGACGGCCTCTCGTTTGGTGTGCCCGGGGTGGTCCACGACGATGAAGTGGCGGCCGATCGCGAGCGTGAACGCCAGGGTGCTGCGCGCCTCGATCTCGTCGGGGTCGGTGACGAACGTGCCGAACATCTTCCGCAGGAACTCCATGCGCTCGTTGTCGACACGCCGCAGGCGCGTCGCGACGGCCTCGTCGTGGCGGGCCCAGGACCGGACCGCGAGGTCGATCCGGTGGAAGTCCTTGGAGAAGGTCAGCTGACCGCCGAGCCGGATCCTCTCGGCGGCGTCGCCGCCGGCGGCGTCGACCCGGGCGAGGACCTCCTTGGTGCAGCGGCGCTCCCACTCGTCGAGCATTTCATCGAGCAGCGCGGGACGGCCGTCGAAGTATCCGTAGAACCCGCCCTTCGTCACGCCGAGCCGGGTGGCGAGCGTCTCGACGCGGACCGCGTCGGGCCCTCCCTGGGCGAGGGCTTCGAGGCCCGCCTCTATCCAGTGGGTTCGCGGTGTGCGTGCCACGGCGGTGATCCGGCTCCGTCCATTGATCGCGTCGAAGTTGTACGGTACCGTACATAAAAAGTATACGGCACCGTATACGCGGGAGGGCCGGACCGTGCCGCGAATCGCAGAGACCGCCCACACCGAGCGGCCGTGGCGCGTCCACGAGCTCACGCGTGACTTCACGGTCGAGGACGTGTGGTCGTTCCGCACCCCCGGAGCCGGGCCCGGCGACTTCCCGGTGATGCTCGCGGCGTTGCGGGCCGCGGCCGGATCCGCGAGGCAGCCCCGGCCGGTGAGGTTCCTGTTCGCCGTCCGGTGGAAGCTCGGCGCGCTCCTCGGCTGGGACGAACCGTCGGCGGGCGTCGGGGGACGGGTCGCCTCGCTCCGCGACCGCCTGCCCGCCGACCTCCGCGACGCTCCGCGCGGCCCGGACGACGAGAGGATGCCCCTCAAGCCGGTCTACGAGCTCGGCACGGAGGCCGCACGCGAGCTGGCGAACAAGACCGTGCACGGCGTGATGCACTTCGGCTGGGTCCAGGGGGCGAACGGTGACCACGAGCTGCGGATGGCGGTCCTCGTCAAGCCCAACGGATGGTCCGGGCGGCTCTACATGGCCGCCATCGCGCCTTTTCGATACCTCGTCGTCTATCCGGCTCTGACCCGCCAGTGGGAACGAGCCTGGCGTGACCGCCCTTCCTCATGCCCCCACAGGGGCGGGGCATGAGGAAGGGCGGTCACGACGAGATCCGGGAGACGACCGCTCCGCCGGGCGGGCGGGATCATCCTCGTGCCGGGAGCGGGCCATCTGTCCCCGGCGGCGCTCATCGCCGGGGAGGGCGTCGCCGGCTGGGTGGGCCGGAGGATTGTGGGCGGCCGTCCCGCTCGTGCCCACGGGTGGGGGCGCCGGTAAGACGGTGGAGTCCCTCCGGAACGACCTCGCCTTCTGGGCCGGTCCGGGGAGCTTCTCGGCGCCGCTGATCCTCCTGGGGTGCCTGACGTGGCACCTCATCAGGACGCGGGGTGGCCGTGTCGGCCGGGACGACGCTCACACGCGGCGGACCTGAACTGATCTTTGTGATGAAATATGCCGAATGGAGAGAGCAAGGCAACTGGTGGGCGAGATGCTGATCTACTGCTTCGCGATCGTCCTGCTCACCGGCGGCTTCCTGGCGTTCTTCTACACGCCCGGCAGTGAGACCGTGTACTACGACGGCGGCTACACGCCGCTGCGCGGTGTTCCCATGAGTGCCGCCTACCGGTCGGCGCTGGAGATCAGCTTCGAGGTGCGCGGCGGCCTGCTCATTCGGCAGGCACACCACACCTCCTCGATCCTGCTCGTCCTGGGAGCCGTCGTCTGGACCCTGCTCGGCGGGTTCCGGTACGTGTTCGCACTGCTCGGCCTGGGGTTGAGCCTGCTCGCCGGGCTCTCCGGCTACGGAGCCGTCGACGACCTGCTGTCCGGGACCGTCCTGGGAGAACTGCCCACTCCCTGGTGGT
Source organism: Streptosporangium nanhuense (assembly GCF_059358815.1). NCBI lineage: Bacteria > Bacillati > Actinomycetota > Actinomycetes > Streptosporangiales > Streptosporangiaceae > Streptosporangium > Streptosporangium nanhuense. Next base: position 87,307 of record NZ_JCADBG010000014.1, on the reverse strand, counting down.
ACGGCCTGCACCTGCTGACGGCGCTGGGGCTGGGCGCCGTACTGGTGATCTCCTCGCGGCGAGAGGCCGCCCGGCACCCCAGAACGCCCCGGTTCGTGGCGCTGGGCTTCGGCCTCACCGTTCTGGTGATCTTCTTTCTCTGACGCTCACCGGTGCCGTGGGGCCGGCGAAAGGGGTTCCGCGGCTCTCGATCGTCCCCGACCGGATGTACGACCTGTGAGGACCTTCCCTGGGCCGCGCGATGAACCCCGAAGCCGCGGTGAGGTAGAGGTCGCGTAACCGGGAAAACCGTTCGGCCGGTGAGACGGTCACGGCCTGGCATCCGGACACGTGAGCAGAAGATTGCGTGGGATCGCGGCCGTCGACACGCGGACCGCCGCCGAGGGCGAGTACTCGACCGGCGACGGCACCGTCGTCGTCGTGGGCCCGGCACCGGAGGCGGCGCTCTCCGGCACCGTTCACCCGACTCCGCCGACCGGGCCGCGTTCGCCGCGCGTCCCCCCGGCGGCTCCGGCGGCCTCCAGGACCTCGGTCACGGCGTGGTCGCGTACGGCCGGCAGTGTCACCTCGCCGAAGACCGCGGCCTCCTCCCAGATGCCCGCCCGCGCGGCGGGGCAGAGCCTGGCCGCCAGGGCGGCGGCCCGTCCCTGAGCCGGCCCGTCCCTGAGCCGGCCGGTCTACGCGGAGGAGCCGCTGGTGAGGGCGATGGTCACGACGAACATGATGATCACGGTCAGTGCGAGGGCCGACCACCCGCACACGGTCCCGCGATACTGCATCACCTCCGCCTCGCGGTAGTTGCCTTTGCCCTTCTCGACGTGGGCGAGGACCCCGAAGACGATCGCCGTCATCCCGAGCGGCGAGCAGCCGAACATGCCGATGACGCCGAGCACGAATGGCAGGGCTCCCAGGACGGGAATCGGGGCCGGGGGCGCGGGCCATGGACCGGGGCGGTCCGTCCACGGTTGTCGACCGTGTTCGGGCTGCCCGAAGCCGGGTTGGTCATAGCCGGGCCAGCCGTATTCAGGTCGGCCGTACCCGGGCTGCCCGTACCCGGGTTGGCCGTAGCCGGGCCGGCCGTGATGGTCGGCCTGCGGATGTCCGGGCTCCCAGTGCTGATCGGGTTCCCAGCGCCGATCGGGCCGCTGAGGCCGATCAGGCCGCCCGAATCCCGGTTGGGCCTCCCACCACTGTGTCCCGTGGGCAGGCTCGTCGTACCCGTGGCTCCCACCGGCCCCGGTCTGATCCCCGGACGGGCCGAAGCCGGACCGGGCGCGGGTCCACTCGCCGCCTGAGGTGGCGTCTTCGTCGGGAGAGGCGTCAGGGGCGTGGGGGTGGTGTTCCGTGGCCGTTGCGGACGGTCCGGTGAGACGTTCCGTCAGGAACGCGTCGTAGGCGGCTCTGGTGTCGGCGTCCGACAGGATCTCATAGGCGCGGCGCGCCAGATCGAACGCCCGGCTGTCCTTCGTCCCCGTCTTGTCGGGGTGGGTGGTCTGGGCCAGGCGCAGGTACGACGCCCTGATGTCGCGGGCGTCCGCGTCGTGCGGGAGGTTGAGGACATCGTAGGCGTTGTGAGCGTCCAGAGAGTCGAACCGCCGGTCCGTCATTCCCTCAGTGCCTTCTGGCCACGTGGGCGATCCGGCAGATGAGACGCCACGTGAAAGGGCTCCCCGCGTACCCTCTCGGTTGCGATCGCGTTCCCGACGCGAACGTCACCTTGCGGCCGTCGGTGATGTAACACCAGATGCTCCATCCGGAGTTCACGAGATTGTCGGAATCCTCGTAGTACCAGAAGGCTCTCGGCTTTTCACCGCCGCCGAAAGGCTCCTGAAGGAGAACCTGGGCGCGGTGCGGCAGGTGGCCGAGGAAGTCCCGGAATTCCTGGCCGAACATGCTCTCCCGGCCGGTCGCCGTCGCGCCCGCCGCCCGCGTCCCGCCCCCGCCCGCGCCGGTGGGACGGGTCCGGTCGTGGATCTCCTCGAAGCGGAAGGACGCGGGGTCGAGAGGCAGGTAGGTGATCTCGTGCTGGCGGCGGCCGGCCGCCGACACGATCGGCGTGGCCTCGCAGAGCGCGTGGGTACCGAGGACGGCCCCGTAGATCTGCTCGGCGTTCCACTGGTGGGCCCACCATTCCAGCACCTCGCCGGCACGCGCCCGCATCTTCTGCCGTACGGCCGGATTGAGCATCTCCCACGCGCGTTCCCTGCCGGCCATGTCCGGGGCGGTGGGGACGTCGCCCGCGGGGTATGTCGGCGGCCGGTCGATCCCCCCTTCCCGGCCCCGGGAGGGGAGGTTCGAGCCCGGCCGGGCGATCGGCTGGTTCCGGGGGCGGTCGAGTTCTCCGAAGTCGGCCATGGCCCTCATTTTTCCCGTCACATTTGAGGTGTGATGCGATAGCCAGTTTTTGTTATGGGATCATAACAATGGTCGGCTTTTCGCCCCAATGCGAACACCGCGTGTGCACTCTCCGTGAAAAGGGGTTCGGGTCCGGTGGACTTGCCGAGGTATCCGATCCCTCCATATCGAATTTTGTAATCTTATTTCGTATTTCAGTGCTTAAGGGAGTTGGTTGGGGCTATACGCGCTACGGCACGGGGACGGTGGCGGTTCGGCGCCGTTCCAGGACGATGACCGCGATCACCAGCGCGGTCAGCACGGTGAGCTGCGCGAGGGCCGACCAGAGGCCGAGCGCGACCGTCAGGAGCGAGACCAGGGCGCCGGCGATCCGCAGGCCGTTGCCCGCGATGCCGAGGACGCGCCGGAACCAGGCGTCGCCCGCCATGAACAGGGCGACCCCCGCGGCCAGCGTCAGGGCCGCGCCGAACTTCAGCGGGTCGACCGGGTGGCCGATCGCCTTCTTGACGCCCGCGGCGACCGCGACGATGCCCAGCAGCATCGGGATGTGCGCGTAGAAGTAGGCTCCGAGGATCAGCCGGGTGCGCCGCACCGGCTCGGCCGCCTCCAGGACGTGCTCGGCGCGCGTCTCGTCGTCGCCGCCGAAGTAGAGCCACCACAGGCAGGCGGCCAGCGCGAGGCCGAGCACCGCCGCCAGGCCGAGGGCGAGGCCGACGTGGAGCCCCTTGGCGCCGATGCCGATCGCCACGATCGACTCGCCGAGCGCCACGATCACCAGCAGGCCGTGCCGCTCGACGATGTGCCCGGCCCGCAGGTTGAAGCCCTTCTGCCCGATGAAGTACGGGCTGCCCCACAGCAGCACCACCGCGCCCGCCCACAGCAGGTAGCTGTACGGCGCGGGGACCAGGGCGGCCAGGCCGATGAGCGCGACCCCGCCGAGGTTGAACGGCAGCACCCGGGCGAAGGCCGAGGTGACCTGGAGGTAGAGCCCGGCGTGCACGACGATCAGCAGCAGGTACCCGATCGCGAACGCCGTGCCGTCGCCGTCGAACGCCGAGGGGATCGACAGGGCCACGATCATGAATCCGGCCATGCCCAGCAGGATCAGCACCCTGCGGGCGGGCCGCGTCGGGGGGACGGCGTTGGTCAGCCAGGCGTAACCGGCGTACATCCACCAGATGGCGCCGAAGACCAGCAGCCCCCGCAGCGCGCTCTCGGCGGGCCTGCCGTCCTGCAGGCCGTCCACCATCAGGCCGGTGAGCTGGGTGACGGTGAAGACGAAGACCAGGTCGAAGAAGAGTTCGAGGGTGGAGACGCGGAGCTCGGTCTCCGGCGGAGCGGGTTCGGCCCGCTCCGCGAACCAGCCGGGAAGACGCATCCGATCATTGTGCGGGTACGGCACCCTCCCGCGAATCTCAATAAAAGCCGAAAAAAGACCTTCTGTGCCGGATGGGAGATATGCCGCTTAAATAATTAGCTCCCGGAGGGGGGCTGGTCCTTCTTCCCGGCCACGAGCGTGTCGCCGGGCTTGCCGGGCGAAGGTGTCGTGACCGGCGCGGGCGTGGTCGCGGGGGTCGCCGGGGGCGGCGGAGACGCGGACGTCGCGGCGCCGGACGGGGGCTTGCGGGTGCGCGTACGGGGACGGGCGGCGGGGAACTCCGCGGTGTCCGTGGCGCCCTCAGGGGTGGGTCCGGCGGAGGCGGATCCCGTCGCGGGCTTCTTCGAGGGGGATTCGGCCGGAGCGGGCTCGTCCGGGGTGGCGGGCCTCTTGCCCTGGGCGGACTGGGCGGACTGGGCGTGGTGGGTCTCGGGCTCGCGCAGCGCGGCGATGACGTCGTCGGCCTCGGCCTCGGCGGCGAAGTCCTCGGCCGCCTCGGCCTCGCGACGCTTGATCACCACCATGTGGTCGACCGACAGGCGGCCCGCGCCGCCGACCGCCAGCAGGATGGAGGCGGCGCCGAGTGCGACGATCAGCTTGGCGTCGCCGCCGGTGAGCGGCAGGCCCACCTCGCCGCTCGCCAGGATGAACACGGCGAGGGCCTCGGCGAACAGCAGCAGCCCGCACGCGGCCACCGCGAGACCGGCCACCAGCAGCGCGCCGCCGATGAGCTCCGTCAGCATGGTGGTGGCGGCCCACACGCCGGGCCAGGGGCCGGAGGCGCCCAGGGCCGTGAACTGCTCGGCGGTGGCGTTCAGGCCCGCTTCGAGCTTGTGCCAGCCGTTGGCGAAGAAGATCCCGCCCACGCCCAGCCTGGCGGCCAGGGAGGCAAGATCATGAAGGGTTTGTCGCACGGTTCCTCATTCTGGTTAGATTCCCCGTTCTTGCCCATGCTTGACCGATAAATGACCGAGCTTAGACCTTCCAAACCCTTTACGAGGGGTCGTTCCCCTGTCCACCGGGGCGGCGGGGCACCAGCAGCGTCACGGCCAGCGCGGTGGCGACCAGCAGGAACACGCTCACCAGCACCGTCGCGTGCAGGCCGGAGACGAACGCGACGCGGGCCGCGCCGAGCAGGACGTCTCCCACGCCCCCGCCGATCTCCCGCGCCACGTGCGCGGCGGAGGCCAGTGACTGGCGGGCCTCGTCCATCATCGCGGGCGCGACGCCGTGGACCGGGGCGAGCGAGGGGGCGTACACGGCCGTGGTGATCGTGCCGAGCACCGCGACCCCGAGCCCCGCGCCCAGCTCGTAGGCGGTCTCCTCGACCGCGGCGGCACCGCCCGCGTGGGACTCCGGGGTGGACGACATGATCGTGTCGGAGGCGGCCAGCAGGGTGACCTGGATGCCGAAGCCGATGCCGACGAAGCAGAGCGTCAGGGCCACCGGATGCCCCTCGGTGTGCCAGGTCAGGGTGGGGGCGAGGGAGAGGGCGGTCAGCGCCAGCCCGCCGCCCATCGTGGCGCGCAGCCCGAACCGGCGCAGCAGCCGGGCCCCGGCCAGGCCGCCCGCGATCGAGGCGATCATCAGGGGGAGCATCCGTACGGCCGCCTGGAGCGGGCTGTCGCCGAGGACCAGCTGGAGATACTGGGCGAGCATGAGCTCCAGCCCGACCAGGGCGAAGACCGTCAGCAGCACGGCGCCCACCCCGGCGCGGAACGCCCGCCGCCGGAACAGGCTCAGGTCCAGCAGCGGGAAGGCCAGCCGCCGCTGCCTGCGGACGAACCAGACCAGCAGCCAGACCCCGGCCAGGAACGCCGCCAGGCCGCCCGGATGCCCGGCCCCGGCCTCCTTCAGGCCGAAGGCCACCCCGAGGATGCCCAGCACCGACAGCAGGGCGCTGAGGGCGTCCCAGGGCCGGCCCGCGCGCCTGCGGGACTCGGGAAGGATCCTGGCCGCGACGGGCAGCAGGACCATCAGGATGGGGACGTTGATCAGGAAGACGGCGCCCCACCAGAAGTGCTCGACGAGCACCCCTCCGACGATCGGGCCGACCGCGGCCCCGGCCGCGGCCACCGCGCTCCACACGCCCAGCGCGATCGCCCGCTCGTGCCGGTCGGTGAAGACCTGCCGGATGATCGAGAGCGTGGCCGGCATGATCATCGCTCCGCCGAGGCCGAGCAGCGCGCGTGCGGAGATCAGCGCGAGAGGGGTCGGCGCGAACGCCGCCGCGGCCGAGGCGACGCCGAAGACCAGGTATCCGGCCAGCACCAGGCGTTTGCGCCCGTAGCGGTCACCGAGGGTGCCGAAGGTCAGCAGCAGCGGCGCGACCATCAGCGAGTAGACGTCGATGATCCACAGCAGCTCCACGGAGGAGGGCTCGAGGGCGGCCGTCAGCGCCGGTACCGCGATGTGCAGCACCGTGGCGTCCACCGCGATCAGCAGCAGACTGAAGCAGAGGACGGCGAGGACCGACCATCGGCCGGCCCCGGATGCCCGAGGGTCGCCGTCCGCGCGCCTGGCCATGACGGTGGTCATGGGCCGCTCAGAATCTGTCGGCCTGGACGAACATGCGTCGCAGCTTAGGCGAAGTCGGGCAGTGTCCGGGGCGGCATTGGACGATTGATTCGCATAGTTATGTCCGTTTTGAACCCTCGATTGGTCGATATTCGAGGCCTTTCGCGGCTCTCGACAACCTCTCTAGAGAGATACAGGCATATACCGTCGTCTAGGCAAAAAGTGATCTCGCACCGACCATGGCGATCGTGGGGAGTCAGCGCGAGGCCCGTGAGCCGCCGTGGTGAACGGGCCCGGCGGGGACGGCCCCGCCCCGATCCCGCCGCCGCGCGATCCCGCCGACCCCCGGCACGGGCGCGACCCCGCCCCGGCCCCCGTACCGCCGCCCAGGGACCCGTCCGACCCCCGGCAGTGGTGCGCCGTGGCCGCCGCGTGGCTGGGCCGCGACCGGCCCGAGGCGGCGCTCGAGGCCGCCCGCAGGGCGCTGGACCTCGACCCCCGCTCCGAGTCGGGCACCGACTGGGGGTACCGCCTCGCCAGCCTCGCGTTCGAGCGGCTCGGCCGCGACGCGGAGGCCGTGGCCGCGGCCGAGGAGGCCGTACGCCTCGCACCGGGCTCCTGGGCCGCGCGGATGCGGCTGGGAGCCGCGCTGCGCCGGGTGCCCGGACGCTGGCGCGAGTCGCGGGCACAGGCGGACAGGGCCGTCCGCTACGCGCCCGAGGAGCCGGACCCGCACGTCCTCGCCGGCGACCTCGCGCTGCTGCGCGGTGAGTACGGCCTCGCGGAGACCGCCTACCGCGAGGCGCTGCGCCGCCTGCCCGGCCACCCGGGCGCCAGGATCAACCTCGGCCTGACCCGGCTGCGCTGGGAGCGCCCGCGCGCCCACCACGACCCCGCCTGGCCGGTCGACCCGCGCGAGACGGGCCGGGCCAGGCGGGCACTGGAGCGGTGGTCGCGGCAGATCCGGATCCTGCTGGCCGTCGCCCTCGTCGCGGTCTGCGCGGCGGAGTTCGGGCTCGGCCTGGCCTCCGTGGCGAGGATCGGCGGCGGGCTGGTGCCTCTCGCGGTCCTGGCGATCACCCTCAGGCAGGCGCAACGGGTCAGGCTCTGGTCGTACGTGCCCGGCATGCTCGCCCGCGACCTCTGGCTCAGCGCGTCGGTCTCGATCACCCTGGCCGCCGTGGCCGCGTACGTCGCCGCCGTGGCCACCCTCCCGGCCACCCTTCCGGCCGGGGCCCCGCCGCTCCCGCCCGGCCCGCCGCCGGGCACGCCAGGGATGGTCTGGGCGGCCCTCGCGGGGCTGGTGCTCCTCAACGGGACCGTGCTGCTCGTCCTGCGCGTGCTCGTCGAGGCGTGGCGCGGGCGGCCGATCAGGGCGCTGGCCGACTTCGCCGCCGCCGGCGACGAGCGCACGGCCAGGCGCGACGTGAACGTGACCCTCTGGCTGGTGGCGGGCCGGGCCTGGTCGGTACCGGTGGCGATCGTGGTGGCGGTGGTCGTGCTGGACGAGCGGAGCTGGGCGACGGCCGCGCTCGTCGTGCCGCTCGCGCTCGGCTGGGCGCGCGGCCGGGCCGGCCCGGCCCCCGTCCTCACCCGCGCGCTGGCCGCCGACCGGGGGCTGGCGACGGCACTGGCCCTGCCCGCCTCGGCGTCGGTGCTGCTCGGCGCGGCCGGGGCGGCGCCGGCCCTCGGGCTCGCCGCAGTGGGAGAGACGGCGGGGGAGTGGGCCTGGCGGGCCGGGATCGCGCTGCTGGCCGTACCGATGGCGATCTTCGCCACGAGGTCGGTTCGGGCGTGGTGGCGGGGCGCGCCCGGGCCGTGGCGGGCCTCGCTGGTCATGTACGACGGCCGCGGGGGCCGTCTTCCCGGCGACGCCGGGCCGCCGGTGGGGCTCAGCGGGGAGGTGCGCGCGGCCTTCACCTACGCGCGGGGGGTGGTGCTCGCCTACGCCGATGCCGGAGGCCCGCGCGCGCTGGCCGTCGGCGCGGTCAGCTCGGTCGGCCCGGGCGGCGAGCTGCGCCTGATCGCCGCCTCCGACGCCTGGGAGGCCGCCGAGCGCGACCCCAGGGTGGCGGTCTTCGTCGCCGATCCGCTCGACCGCCGCTTCTGGGCCGAGGTACGCGGCATCGCCATCGGCGACACCGAGGCCGACCTGCTGAGGATCACCCCCAAGGAGGTCGTGGTCGGCGAGTACCCCGGCCGCCACCAGGGCCGGGCCCACCGCGGCTGACCCGTCCCGGCCGGAGCACCGGCCCGTCCTCCTGGGGGCGCGGGGTACGGGTCGTAGGCCGAGGCCGGAGCCGGAGTGAGGGGGAGGGGGGCGGGGCCGAGGTCGTGGCGTCCACCGGGGGCGCGGACCGCCGAGGGCGCGGGCCGCCGGGCCGGGCGGTCGCGGCGGCCGTGAGTCCGCCTTGCCGGGCAGTGACATTTCCCTGCCCGTCCCCCGGCGCGCGCCTTCGCGCGGACGGGCATCGGAGGGCGGCCGGGACCTGGGCGTACCACCCGCCGGGAACGCGGGCGCGGGCCGCCGCGCGCGGGGCTCGGCGGCGGCACAGGGAAGCGTGGGGCCGGAGGGACGGCGCGGGCCGAGCTTGCTGCCTCGAACGTTGGTTTCATCCGTTCTCATCCGGATATCTGATCGTGCCCGCGCGACGGCGTGGCGTGCCCCTCAGGCACGCGCAAACGTCCCCTTGTTGCGGTATAACCGGGGGCGGACCGGGGAGGCGTGATGCGGGAATCCAGCAGGGCCCGTCCGGCGGGGCGCGCGGCGGCACGTGATCTGTTCGAACAGGTGCGGCTGGGCTACTTCCGGCTCTCGCCGCCGCTGCGCAGGCTGATCTACGTCGCGGTGCTGGCCGGGGCGATCGGGCTGGCGCTGGCCCTCGGCTGGCCGGTCCTCAGCACGATCTTCGTCACGCTGACGCTGCTCGGCTTCGCGGCGCTGACCCTGAGCTTTCCCCGCGCCGCCGCCACCCTGCTCGTGGTGCTCGGCTGGCTGGCGACGATCCTGATCTTCCAGACCGTCCTCTTCGGCTCGGCCTCGCCGATCCCGACGGCGCTGATGCTCCTCGGACCCCTGGTCGCCGGAGCCGCCCACCTCATCCGCTGGGTCCCTCCGTGGATGACCACGGTCATGGCGCTGGCACCCGCCGGGATGACGGCCCTCCTGCTCGGCGTGGCCGTCACCGGTTTCGGGCCGTATCCGGCCATCTGGGTCACCTACGCCGTGGCGGCCGGGGTGCTGGTTCACCGGTTCCTGCAGGCCCGCCGGGTGCGGGGCGCGCTGGAGGCGGGGGAGCGGCGCCAGGCCGGGCTCCCGGTCCGCGAGGGCGGGCACCTCTCCCCCGCCCAGGGGAGCGGCGAGCGGGACGCGCCGCCGCCCATCTCGGTGGAGGAGGCGCTCGGCGAGCTGGACGCCATGATCGGCCTGGCCCCGGTCAAGGAACAGGTCCGCTCGATCGCCGCCTCGATCGAGGCGGCCAGGTTACGCAAGGAGGCCGGATACTCCACCGAGCCGCCGATGCGGCACTTCGTGTTCGTCGGCCCGCCGGGCACCGGCAAGACCAGCGTGGCCAGGACCGTCGCGAAGATCTTCTACGCCTTCGGCCTGCTGGAGACCCCCTACGTGGTGGAGGCCCAGCGGGCCGACCTGGTGGGGGAGTTCCTCGGGGCCACCGCGATCAAGACGAACGAGCTGGTCGACCGGGCGCTCGGCGGGGTGCTGTTCGTCGACGAGGCCTACAGCCTGATCAACCCCGGTGACGGCCAGCCCGACAGGTTCGGCGCCGAGGCCGTGCAGACGCTGCTCAAGCGGGCCGAGGACGACCGCGACCGGCTGATCGTCATCCTGGCCGGATACGAGAAGGAGATGGCCACCTTCCTGGCCTCCAACCCCGGCCTGTCCAGCCGGTTCTCCAGCAGGGTCCGCTTCCCCAGCTACGCCCCGGAGGAGCTGCTCCAGATCACCGAGCTGCTGCAGGCGCGCCGGGGCGACCGGATGGCGCCCGAGGCCGCGCCCGCCCTGCTCGCCCGCTTCGAGGACATCCACCGTCGCGCGATCGTCGACGAGCTGGGCAACGCCCGCTTCATCCGCAGCCTCGTGGAGGCCGCCGCGCAGGCCAGGGACGTGCGCGTGGTCGGGGCGGGCGGCGCGCCCACCACCGAGGACCTGGTCACCACGGTCGAGGGCGACGTCGTCAAGGCCTTCGACGAGCTCACCGCCCGCTACCGGGGCTACCAGGCCGCCCCCTCCCTTGAGGAGGCGCTGGCCGACCTCGACCGCATGGCCGGTCTGGAGCCCGTCAAGCGGCAGGTGCACGCGATCGCCGCGCAGCTCAGGGTGGCGAAGATGCGCCAGGAGCGAGGGCTGCCGACCCCGCCGCAGATGCGGCACTTCGTCTTCGCCGGGCCGCCCGGCACCGGCAAGACCACCGTGGCCCGCATCCTGGGCCGCATCTTCGCCGCGCTGGGCCTGCTCGCCCAGTCCGACGTGGTCGAGGCCCAGCGGGCCGACCTGGTCGGCCAGCACCTCGGGGCGACCGCGATCAAGACGAACGAGCTGGTCGACCGGGCGCTCGGCGGGGTGCTGTTCGTCGACGAGGCCTACAGCCTGGTCAACTCCGGCTACAGCGGGGGCGACGCCTTCGGCACCGAGGCCGTGCAGACGCTGCTCAAGCGGGCCGAGGACGACCGCGACCGGCTGGTGATCATCCTGGCGGGGTACGAGCGGGAGATGAACGCCTTCCTGTCGTCCAACCCGGGCCTGGGCAGCAGGTTCAACCAGCGGGTGCAGTTTCCCTCGTACTCCCCCGGGGAGCTCACCGAGATCGCGGTGCTGCTCGCCGACGAGTCGGGCGACCGGTTCGACGACGCCGCCTGCCGCGACCTGGCCGAGGTCTTCACCTGGGTCTGCGACGAGGGCCTGATCGACGGTCTCGGCAACGGCAGGTTCGCGCGCTCGCTCTTCGAACGCGCCGCGATGCGCAGGGACGTCCGCCTGGCCGCCCTCGGCGGCGCCACCGCCAGCGCCGCCGACCTGACCACCATCACCAGCGCCGACCTGCGCGCCGCGGTGGACGAGCTCGCCGGGAAGTGACCCGGCTCCCCGGAAGGTGATCCCGGACCCGACGGGCGCCTCCCGGACCGGACAAGCCTCTTCCCGGACCCGACGGCCCCCTTCCCGGGCCGGACAGGCCCCTTCCCGGATCCGGCCCGTTGACCTGGGGGCCCGATCGACCGGCTCCTGGGCCCGGTGACGCCATCTCTCACCGAGATCCCTCCGATTCGGTACGCTGTGCAGCCCGCCGGTCGCGGAGTGTAGCAAGATGGTCACCGACAGCGGCGGGGCTCCGGAGGAGGAAAGATGGCGGGATTCCTTGCCCGCAGGCTGCTCAACTACCTGGTGCTGATCGTCGTGGCCACCAGCCTGGCCTACATGCTGGCCGCCTCCGCCCTCGACCCGCGATCCAACTACGAGGGCCGCAACCCCCCGATCCCCCCGGCCGTCGTCGACGCGCGCCTCAGCGACCTCAACCTGAACGACCGCACCCCGCTGTTCGACCGCTATCTGACCTGGGCGTCCGGCCTCGTACGCGGCGACTTCGGCAAGACGGTGGCCGGAGGCTCGGTCGGCGACGACCTCGGGCGCCGGATCGGCGTCACGCTGCGGCTGATCACGCTCGGGCTGATCCTCGGCAGCGTCACCGGCGTCCTCATCGGCGCCTACGCCGCGGTCAGGCAGTACGGCCTCTTCGACCGGCTGTCGACCGGCCTGTCCTTCGTCGTCCTCGCGGTCCCCACGGTGGTGCTGGCCAACATCCTAATCATCGCCGCGATCCGGCTCAACGAGGCGGCCGGGACCCAGATCCTCCTCGTCAGCGGCGAGGCGACCCCGGGCCTGCCGGGAGGGTTCGCCGCCGCCGCGCTCGACCGGATCCGGCACCTGATCCTGCCCACGCTGTCGCTGTCGCTCGGGCTGGTCGCCGTCTACAGCCGCTACCAGCGCAACATGATGCTCGACGTGCTCGGCGCCGACTTCATCCGCACGGCCATGGCCAAGGGGCTGAGCCGCCGCGCCGCGCTGACCCGGCACGCGCTGCGCACCGCGCTGATCCCGGCGGTCACCTACTTCGCCTTCACCTTCGGGTCGCTGCTGGTCGGCACCACCTTCACCGAGAAGATCTTCGGCTGGCACGGCATGGGGGAGCAGCTGGTCGACTCGATCTCCACCAACGACGTCAACACCGTCGCGGCGATCAGCTGCTTCGCCGCGCTGGCCGTGCTGCTGGCCTCGCTCGCCTCCGACGTGCTGCACGCCGTCCTCGACCCGCGCGTCCGGGTGGGGTGAGCCGGAGATGACCATCGCCGACGAGGAGCTCGCCGAACAGCGGGCGTCCGTCGACAGGATCAAGGCGCCCTCGCGGCTGCGGGTGGTCGCGGGCCGCCTGCTGCGCTCGGGCCGGGGCAGGACCGGCTTCGCGCTGCTTGCGCTGATCTTCCTGCTGGCCTTCGCCGGCCCCTACCTCACCCGCTGGACGTACGCCTCGAAGGACTACACGGCCTTCCTCGCGCCGCCCTCGCCCGAGCACTGGTGGGGCACCCTGCAGACCGGCGCCGACGTGTACGCGGTCACGCTGCGCGGCCTGCAGAGGTCCCTGCTCGTCGGCCTGCTCGCCGCGGTGGTCGGCACCGCGCTCGCGGCCGTGGTGGGCGCCTTCGCCGGATACTTCGGGGGCTGGACCGACCGCGCGCTGACCTGGCTGACCGACCTGCTGCTGGTGCTCCCGGCCTTCCTGATCCTGGCGATCATGTCCCCGCTCTTCGCCGGGGGGCAGTGGCCGGTGTTCGTTCTAGTGCTGGCGCTCTTCCTCTGGATGGTCACCTCGAAGATCGTCCGGAGCATGACCATCTCGCTCAAGGAGCGGGAGTTCATCCACGCGGCCAGGTTCATGGGGGTGCCCCCGACGAGGATCATCTTCCGGCACGTGATCCCCAACATGTCCTCGCTGCTGGTCGTCGACGCCACGCTCAACGTCAGCGCCGCGATCCTCACCGAGACGTCCCTGTCCTACTTCGGGTTCGGCATCCAGCCGCCCGACGTCTCGCTGGGCAGCCTCATCGCCGACGGCGCGCAGACGGCCCTCTACGCCCCCTGGACGTTCTGGTTCTGCGCGGGCCTGCTGATCGTCACCGTGCTCGCGGTGAACCTGGTCGGCGACTCGCTGCGCGACGCCTTCGACCCCACGTCCCACCGGGGCGGGTGACCGGTGACGAACGAGCGGCCCTCGGGAACGACGTCCCGGACCGGTGGTGACGCGTCCGTGCCGGACCCGGCCGCGCCCGTGCTCGAGGTACGCGACCTCGACGTCACCTTCGGCTCGGGGCCCGGCGCGGTCCGCGCGGTCAGGGGCGTGAGTTACGCGATCCGTCCCGGCGAGGTGCTCGGCGTCGTCGGGGAGTCCGGCTCCGGCAAGTCGGTCACCTCGCTGGCCGTGATGGGCCTGCTCCCGGCGCACGCCCGCGTCACCGGCTCGGTGCGGCTGCTCGGGCGGGAGATCCTGGGCGCCCCGGAGCGGACGCTCACCGCGTTCCGCGGCAAGACGGTCTCGATGGTCTTCCAGGACCCGCTCTCCGCGCTCACCCCCGTCTACCGGGTGGGCGACCAGATCGCCGAGGCGATCCGCGTCCACCGGCGGGTGAGCGCGGGCCAGGCCGCCAGGCGCGCCGTCGAGCTGCTCGACCTGGTCGGCATCCCCAACGCCGCCCAGCGGGCCAGGGCGTTCCCGCACGAGTTCTCCGGCGGCATGCGCCAGCGCGCGGTGATCGCGATGGCGATCGCCAACGACCCCGACGTGATCCTCTGCGACGAGCCGACCACCGCGCTCGACGTGACCATCCAGGCGCAGGTGCTGGAGGTGCTGAAGACGGCGCAGCGCGAGACCGGCGCGGCGATCGTCGTCATCACCCACGACCTGGGGGTGGTGGCCGGGTTCGCCGACCGGGTCCTCGTCATGTACGCCGGGCGTCCCGTCGAGGTCGGCTCGGTGGACGAGGTCTACTACCGCAGCCGCATGCCGTACACCATGGGCCTGCTCGGCTCGATCCCGCGTCTCGACCGGGGCCGGGAGCAGCCGCTGGTGCCCATCGAGGGCAGTCCGCCGTCACCGGCGGCGCTGCCGCCCGGCTGCCCGTTCGAGCCGCGCTGCCCGATCGCCGTCCCGGAGTGCGCCGAGGCCGAGCCGGAGCCGGAGCCGGTGGGCTCGCCCGGCCACCTGGTGGCGTGCGTGCGCTCGGGCGAGATCGAGGCGGCGGGCTGGACACCCGCCCAGGTCTACGGCGTGCGCGACCCCGCGGCCGGTCCCGCCCGGCGCCCGGTCGCTCCCGCCCCTCTCGCCGCCCCGGCGGTGCCCGTCGGCCCCGCCGCCCCGGCCGGCCTCACCGGCTCAGTCACCCCCGCCGGTCTGGTCACCCCCGCCGGTCCGGTCACCCCCGCCGGTCCGGCCGGCCCCGCCGACCGGACCGTTCCCGTGGTCCCGGCGGGCACCGCGGGACCGGCCGCTCCCGCCGCCGGGGAGCCGTCGCTCCCGCGCGACGGGCGTGACGTGGTCCTGGCGGTCGAGGACCTGGTCAAGCACTACCCGCTGGTCAAGGGGACGCTCCTGCGGCGGCGGGTCGGCACGGTCCGCGCGGTGGACGGCGTCGGCTTCGACGTCCGCGAGGGCGAGACGCTCGGTCTGGTCGGCGAGTCGGGCTGCGGCAAGACGACCACCCTGATGGAGATCCTCGAACTGGCGGCGCCGCAGCGCGGCAGGATCGTGGTGCTGGGCCGCGACACCTCGCGGATGAGCGCCCGCGACCGGATGGCCGTGCGGCGCGACATGCAGGTCGTCTTCCAGGACCCGCTGGCCTCGCTCGACCCGAGGATGACCGTCTACGACATCCTCGCCGAGCCGCTGCGCGCGCACGGCCGCCGTGACCCGGGGCCGAGGATCGGCGAGCTGCTCGGCCTGGTCGGGCTGGAGCCCGGCCACGCCGCCCGCTACCCGCAGGACTTCTCCGGGGGCCAGCGCCAGCGCGTCGGCATCGCCCGCGCCCTCGCGCTGGAGCCCCGGCTGGTCGTGCTGGACGAGCCGGTCTCGGCGCTCGACGTGTCCATCCAGGCGGGGGTGCTCAACCTGCTGGAGGAGCTGAGGGCCCGCCTGGGCCTGTCGTACCTGTTCGTGGCGCACGACCTGGCCGTGGTCCGGCACATCGCCGACCGGGTCGCGGTCATGTATCTGGGGAGGATCGCCGAGATCGGCCGGGCCGACGGGGTCTACGACACCCCGCTGCACCCCTACACGCGGGCCCTGCTGTCGGCGATCCCGCTGCCGGACCCGGTGCTGGAACGCTCCAGGAGGCGCGTCCTGCTGGAGGGGGACCTGCCCAGTCCGGCCGACCCTCCCTCGGGGTGCCGCTTCCGCACCCGCTGCCCCCTGTTCAAGGCGCTCGACGAGACCGTCAGGCGGCGCTGCGTGGAGGAGGAGCCCCAGGTGCGGCCGCTGGGGGACGACCACGGCGTCTCGTGCCACTTCGCCGAGAGGATCGACGCCGTATGACCCGGCCGCACGCGCAGCCACGCACGCACTCGCACGTCCATTCGCACGTCCATTCGCACGTCCATCCGCACGTCCATCCGCACGTCCATCCGTACGCCCGTTCGTATGCCCCGGGAGGAACACCGTGAAATCAATCCGGCGCGTGGGCGCGCTCGCCGTCGCGCTGGCCGTGGCCCTGGCCGTCGCGCCGGGTCTCGCCGGGTGCGGAAGCGGGGGAGGCGGGGGAGGCGGGACGCCGGGCGGGCCCGCCCCGGCGGTCAAGGCCTACGACATCAATCCGGTCGCCAGAGACCGGGTCGCGGACGGGGGCGTGCTCCGCTGGGGGATCAACGAGTACCCGTCCAACTGGAACCTCAACCACATCGACGGCAACCTGGCGACGGTCAAGAGGGTCATGGACGCCCTCATGCCCTCCCCCTTCCGCTCCGACGCCAAGGGGAAGATCTCCCCCAACACCGACTACCTGTCCGAGGGCAGGGTCACCTCGCGCGAGCCCAGGCAGGTCGTCACGCTGACCCTCAACCCGCGCGCCAGATGGTCCGACGGCACCCCGATCACCTGGGAGGACTACCGCGCCCAGTGGCAGGCGCTGAGCGGCCGTGACTCCGGCTACCGGGTGGCGAGCACCACCGGCTACCAGGACATCGAGAAGGTCGCCAGGGGCAGGGACGACCACCAGGTCGTGGTGACCTTCGCCAAACCCTTCGGCGACTGGCAGTCGCTGTTCGGGCCGCTGTACCCCCGGAGCACCAACGCCACCCCCGAGGCGTTCAACACCGCCTGGTTGAACCGCGTCCCGGTCACCGCGGGCCCGTTCGGGTTCGTCGCGTTCGACCCGACCGCCAAGACCCTCACCATCGCGAGGGACGACCGCTGGTGGGGGGATCGCGCCAAGCTGGACCGGATCATCTACCGCTCCCTGGAGAGCGACGCGCTGGTCGGCGCCTTCAGCAACGGCGAGCTCGACACCTTCGACATCGGCCCGTCGGCGCCCGACTACGCGCGGGCCAGGAGCACCCCGGACGCCATCGTGCGGCAGGCGGCCGGGCCCGACTTCCGGCACATCACGATGAACGGCGAGAGCGCCCTCCTGTCCGACCCGAAGGTCCGCAGGGCCGTCGCGATGGGCATCAACCGCCAGGCCATCGCCCAGTCGGACCTGCAGGGCCTCGACTGGCCGATCGTCCTGCTCAACAACCACTTCTTCATGAACACCCAGGAGGGATACCAGGACAACGCCGGTGAGATCGGGACGTACGACCCCGGGAAGGCCGGGCAGGAGCTGGACGCCGCGGGCTGGAAGCAGGTGGGGCAGACCCGCAGGAAGGACGGCAGGGAGCTGAAACTGCGCTTCGTCCTGCCGTCCGGCCTGCAGGTCGCCAAGTCCGAGGCCGAGCTCGTCCAGGACATGCTCGGCCGGATCGGTGTCGGGGTCACCCTGCAGTCGGTGCCCGGGGACGACTACTTCACCAAATACATAATCCCCGGCAACTACGACATCACCGCGTTCGCGTACGTGGGCACGCCCTTTCCCGTCTCCAGCTCCTACGGCCAGTACGCCGACGCCGCCAGGCTCCCCGACGGCGGCAGGCAGTGGAACGCCAACCTCGGCCGCATCGGCTCGCGGCAGATCGACGCCGCCATGAACAAGGCGACCGCCGACCTCGACGACGCCAGGGCCATCGCCGACACCAACGCGGCGGACAAACTCATCTGGCAGGCGGTCAACGTGGTGACGCTCTACCAGCGACCGCAGAACGTCGCGGTCAAGAGCGCTCTCGCCAACTTCGGTGCCCGGGGCTTCTACGACCTGAGATACCAGGACGTCGGCTTCGTCCGTTGACGTCCGCCTCGCGCCTGTCAGGGGCGGGAATTCCCGGGCACGTCGAGCGGCTCGGGCTCTGCGGGGTGTCGGGTCCGCGTTCCGGCGGCGTGTCGACCGCTTCGGGCCCTCACCGCCGGTCCGAGGGCTGGAGCGTCGAGTGGCGTGAGCCTTCGGTCCGGGCCGCCCCCTGACCGAAGGCCGGAGCGGTGGTCCCCGGCGGGCCGCGTTCTGTCGGCGGCGGAGTGTAGAAAGTCGGTCATGGCTATCTCCGTGTCCTGGCCGCAGGTGCTCGCCTGGCGGTTGAGGCGGCAGTTCGTCGATCCGGCCGACGGGCCCGACGCGGTGTCCGTGGTGCGGAGGCTCGCCGGGGTGCAGGCGCAGGTGGCCTCCTCCGCGGGGCTGGCGGTGGCCGTGCGGAGCGCGCGGCCGGATCCCGGTGAGATCGACCGCGCGCTGTGGCGGGATCGCGGCCTGGTCAAGACCTGGACGGCGCGCGGCACCCTGCACCTCGTCCCCGCCGACGAGCTGGCCTCCTACGCGGCCGTCCTCGGCTCGTTCCGCACCTGGGACAAGGGCTCCTGGCAGCGCGGCCACGGCGTCACCGCCGCCGAGGTCGCCGCCATCCTCGACGCCGCGCCCAAGGCGCTCGCGGGCCGCGTCCTCACCCGCGAGGAACTGGTCGACGGCATCATCGAGGTCACCGGCGACGCCCACCTGCGTGAGGCGCTCACCTCCGGCTGGGGCGCCCTGCTCAAGCCGCTGAGCTTCCTCGGCGAGCTCTGCTACGGTCCGCCGCGCGAGGGCCGGGTGACCTTCGCCGCCCCCCGGGACCGGGTGCCCGGCTGGCCTCGCGAGCTTCCCTCGGTGGAGGAGGGCGGGGTGCGCCTGCTCCGCTCCTTCCTCGGCGCCCACGGCCCCGGCGCCCCCGAGACGTTCGACGGCTGGCTCTACCGGGGGGCCACCCGCAAGGCGACGCTGCGCGGCTGGTTCCGCGACCTCACCCCCGAGCTGGCCGAGGTCGAGGTGGACGGCCGGCCGATGGTCGTGCTCGCCGAGCACCTCGACGACCTGGCCGCGACCCGGCCCGCCACCGGGGTCCACCTCCTGCCCGGCTTCGACCAGTACATCCTGGGCGCCCCGCGCGACCTGGAGCCCCTCCTTCCCGCCGAGGCGAGGGCGAAGGTCAGCCGGGCCGCCGGCTGGATCTCCCCGGTCGTGATCCACCGGGGCCGGGTGGCCGGGGTCTGGGAGGCGAAGGACGGGAAGATCGCGGTCGACCTCCTGGAGGAGGTCCCCTCCGCCGCCCTCGCCGCCGAGATCGAACGGGTGTCCGCGCTCCTGCGCTGACCCGGGCCGGGTGGTCCGCAGTCTCGCGCCGACCCGGGCCCGTCGGGCGAGGCGCACGACGCCGGGCCCGCCGGGGCGAGGTCTCCGGACGAGCCCTGCGGCGGGTTCCGCGAGCCCTCGGTCCCTGCCGCCGCAAGAGGCGTCCGCTCGCCCGGGGAGGTCTGCTCGCCCGGAAAGGTCTGCTCGCCCGGGAGGCCTACAGCGGTGCCGTGAACTCCCAGCCCCGCTCCAGCAGGGCGTCCACCGCCCGTACGGCCCGCGACAGCCGGACCTCCGGCGGCCCGGTGACGACCAGGTGGGGCAGCCCGCCCGCGAGCAGCTCCTCGCGGAAACGGGCGTCCATCCGGTGCCGGATCGCCTCCCCGTCGCGCCAGCCGTCCTGCTCGAAGGGCACGCCCTCCACCGAGGTGTGGATCCACAGGTCGTGCCGGGCCCGGCGGTGCACGGCGGTGACCTCCCCGGAGAGCTCGCCGAGATAGCGCTCGTGCCACAGGGAGGTGGTGAAGGCGTCGGTGTCGCACACCAGCAGCGGCGACCCCGTCCTGGCCGCGGCGTCCTCCCACGCGAGCTGCCGCTCGGCGATCACGCCGAACTCCGCGGACTCCCACCCCAGGTCGTCCAGCCACGGCTCGGGCAGCCCGCCGAGCTTGGCCCGCCGGCGGGCCAGGGCGAGCTTCTCCTCGCAGTACGTCCTGCCGTACTCGGGCACCCACCGTGTCGCCGCCCACGGCCCGCCGCGAGCCGCGTAGTGGGCGGCCAGGGACCTGGCCAGCGTGGTCGTGCCGCTGGACTCCGCGCCGACCACCACCACGCGCCGTGCCAGGTGGCCGCGTACGGGCGGGGAGAGACGGTCCCAGCACGACACCGGGTCGTTCCTGACCATCGTCCCGCTGACCGGGAACCGTTCCCGGCCCGCGTCGACGTCGACGTGGGCGGCGCCGAACCGGCGGGCCAGCTCGGGCCCGTACGCCTCGGAGGAGAACACCGCGTCGATCTCCGGTACGTGGCCGTGCGCCTGGGCGAGGCCGTGCCGGAAGACCTCTACGTGCGCCGACCAGATCTCCGGGTCGTCGTAGTCGATCTCGACGTCGTCGAGCACCGGGGCGATCGTCACGTGGGCCTGCGGGTGCGCCTCGCGCAGCCAGGCGGCGCGCAGCGCCAGCGGGACGCTCTCCGCGGTCGACGCGGCGACCACGACGCTCACCCCGGCGCATCGCGCGGCGGCGGTGTCGATCAGGTGGTGGTGTCCCGCGTGCGGCGGGTAGAACTTGCCGATCACCAGCCCGTGCGCGAAGGCCCCGTCACCCGCGGGCGCGTCCCGCGGCCCCTGACGCCCGCTCACGCCGCCGCCGGGACGGAACGGGACGCGAGCTCCGCGCGCCAGGCCCGCAGGCCCGCGACGCACAGCGCCAGGAAGATCACATACAGGGCGGCGGTCAGGTGAAGGCCCTTGTAGGCGTAGAGAGGTATGTAGATCACGTCGGCCGCGATCCACAGCCACCACGACTCGACCAGCTTCCGGCTCTGCCCGTAGGTCGCCGCCAGGGACAGGGCGGTGGTCAGGGCGTCCCAGACCGGCACGGTCGAGTCGGTCCAGGTGGCGAGGGCGAGGGTGAGCCCGGCGGTGGCCACGACCCCGAAGCAGGCCAGCGCCGCCCACTCGGCGCCTCCGGTGCGGCGGATCGCCAGCGGGGTCCGCCCGGTTCCGCCGTACAGCCACTGCCACCACCCGTACAGGCCCAGCGCGACGTAGACGATCTGCAGCGCCGCGTCCGCGTAGAGTCCGGCGGTCAGGAAGACGGCTCCGAGCAGGATCACGTTGGCGATCCCGATCGGCCAGTTCCAGATGTTCCGGCGGACCACCAGCCAGACCGTGAGGACGCCGGTGGCGAATCCCAGGAGCTCCGCCCAGCTGGTCGGGGTCCCCGCGACGGTGAAGGCCGGTCGCAGGAGGGGCGCCATCAGCTCGGCGAGCGACATGTGATCTCCTCAATCGTCGCGATGACGATAATCGGTCGCCTCGGCCCGGTCACGCGCGGGGCGCCCGTAGGAGGCCCGATCGTCTCCGGTCCGGTGACATGTGGCTCGATGACACGCGGTCCGGAGGCACGCCGGCCCGGTGGGGGCCGTCCGGCCGGGTCAGGCGAGGCGGAAGCGCACCCGGTCGCCGGGGCGGAGCTGGGCGGCACCGGCGAGACTCGCCGGGGTCAGGACGGCGATGACCGGGTAGCCGCCGGTCGGCGGATGGTCGGCGAGGAACACGATCGGCTGGCCGCTGGGCGGCACCTGCACGGCCCCGGCCACCATGCCCTCGCTGGGCAGCTCCCCCTCCCGGGCACGCTCCAGGCGGGTACCGCGCATCCGCACGCCCACCCGGTTGCTGTCCTGGCTGACCTCGTACGGCCCCGCGCACAGGGTGGCCAGGGCCCCGGAGACGAACCAGTCGTCCCTGGGGCCCGGCAGGACCCGCAGGAGGCCCGCCCCGGGCCCCGGGAGCGGCGCCGCGTCCACGGTGATCGGCGGCAGGTCACCGGTCGGCCCCACCGGCAGGAGCGTCCCGGCGGCGAGCGGGGCGGGGCCGAGCCCGGAGAGCGAGTCGGTCGAGCGGCTGCCCATCGTGACGGGCGCCTCCACGCCGCCCCGGACGGCGACGTAGGTGCGCAGGCCGCCCCCGGGCATGCCCAGCCGCAGCTCCCCGCCCGCCGGGACCCAGAAGGGCGCGCACATCCCCTGCGAGACCGTGACAAACCGGATCGCACCCCCCGGAGAAGTCCCGTCCAAAGAAGCCCTGCCCGTGGACGTCCCGCCCTGAGAGCCCTCGCCGGAGGACCCCCCGCTCACGGACGCCCCGCCCACGGTGGTCAGGGCCGTCCCGCCGGGGACCGCCGCGCGCGGTCGTACGAGCTCCAGGGGACAGGCGGCGCCCGTGACGGCGGCCCAGGCGCCGGTGGTGAAGCGCAGCCGGGCGCCGCCGAGGGTCAGCTCGATCCCCGCGGCGTTCTCGGGGTTGCCGACCAGGCGGTTGGCCAGCCGCAGGCTCGGCTCGTCGGCGGCGCCCGAGCGGGGCACCCCGAGGTGGGCGTACCCCGGCCGGCCGAGATCCTGCACGGTCGCGTACGGCCCCGGTGCGATCACCTCGATCATGGCTCGCCGACCGCCAGGAACCGTACCCGCGTCCCCGGTGTGAGCAGGGCGGGCGGGTCGGCGGCCACGTCCCACACCGCCGTCGCGGAGCGGCCGAGCAGCCGCCAGCCGCCGGGGGAGGCCGAGGGGTAGACCGCCGAGTAGGGGCCCGCGACCGCCACCGCCCCGGCGGGCACCGAGGTCCGCGGGGTGTCCAGCCGGGGGACGTGCAGCGCCGGGTCCAGCCCGGTGAGGTAGGCGAACCCGGGGGCGAAGCCCAGCCAGCCCACCACCAGCTCCCGCCCGGTGTGCCGCTCGACCACCTCCCCGGGGGAGAGCCCGCTCAGCGCGGCGACGTCGTCGAGGTCGGCGCCGTCGTACACGACGGGAAGGACCACCTCGGGCGCGTCGGCGGCCACCGTCGCGTCCGCCGCGGACGCCGTGTCCAGCAGGCGGGAGAGCTCCTCCCGCAGGCGCGCCGGGTCGGCGCCCGGAGCGCTGACGAGGACCGTGACGGGGCCGGGCACGATCTCGACCACCCCGGCGGGCAGGTCGGCCCGCAGCAGGGCGTCCAGCCGGTGGGAGACCTCCAGCGAGCCGGTCTCCACCAGCAGCGCGTGCTCCCCGGCCCGCCGGACGCTCACGTGAAGGACCTCCCGGTTCCTCACGTGAAGGACCTCAGCGTCACCCCGGCGTCCACCAGGCCGTCGCGGACGGCGCGGGCCATCAGCACGGCGCCGGGGGTGTCGCCGTGCACGCAGATCGAGCGCGCCTCGACGGGGACCCGCGAGCCGTCCACCGCCTCGACCACCCGCTCGGTCGCCATCCGCACGGCCCGGCCGGCGACCGTGCCGGGATCGTGCAGCACCGCGCCGGGGGAGCGGCGGGAGACCAGCGTGCCCGAGCCGGTGTACGCGCGGTCGGCGAAGGCCTCGACGACGGTGGCGACCCCCTCCCCGGCGGCGATCTCGTGGACGACCGAACCGGGCAGGGTCAGCAGCGGCAGGCTCCGGTCGTAGTCGGCGACCGCCGCCACGACGGCCCCGGCCTGCTCGGGGTCGCGGCAGATCCGGTTGTACAGCGCGCCGTGCGGCTTGACGTAGGAGACCCGGCCGCCCATCGCCCTGGCGATGCCGTCCACCGCCCCCAGCTGGTAGAGCACCTCGGCGCACAGCTCCTCGGGGGCGACGTCCATCTCGCGGCGGCCGAACCCGGCCAGGTCCCGGTAGGACACCTGGGCGCCGATCGCCACCCCCCGGTCGACCGCCGCCGCGCACGTGCGGCGGATGGTCAGCGGGTCACCCGCGTGGAACCCGCAGGCGACGTTGGCGCTGGTCACGACGTCGAGCAGGGCCTCGTCGTCGCCCAGCCGCCAGATCCCGAAGCCCTCGCCCAGATCGGCGTTGAGATCGATCACCATGGCTCACCTACACCGGGGGTTCGTCGGGGATGTCCGCGATGTCATCGAGGGCGATGGCCAGCTCCTCGGGGTCGTCCCCGATGCGCTCGGCGATCTCGATCAGCACGTGCAGCACGTCGTGCCGGTCGTGTCCCAGGTCCAGCAGCCGTTGCGCCGCCTCCCAGAGCTGCGGCGGGTCGCCCTCCCAGAGCCGGGCGGCGATCTCCTCGTGCCAGGCGAGGTGCTCGTCGTAGTCGCGCCGGTTGAGCTCGCCGGCGTGGTCGATGCCCAGCAGGATCCGCCGGTCGGTGTCGTCGGCCGGGTTGAGCAGGCTGAGCTTGATCTCGCCGTGCGTGCCCTGCAGGAAGGGGAACGCGAACACCCGCCTGGCCAGTGCCGAAAGGTCGCCGTCCGGCAGCAGCCGGTCGAGCAGGTCGCGGTCGAGCCCGAAGGTCGTCGGGTCGCGGTAGGACTCGGCGAACTTGCCCGTCGCCTCCCAGACCGCGTCGAGCGTGGCCCGCAGCCCCTCGTCGGGCAGCCCGGTCCGGCCGGCGGCGAAACGCGCCCACGCGCCCAGCACGTGCGGCACCGCCTCCTGCTCGGCGGTGGTGAGCATCACCTTGCGCGGCAGCCAGTCGAGGAGGAACGTCTCGCACTTGGTCGGGCTCACCCGGAGCGGGCGGCCGAAGTCCTGGTCGCAGCCGTAGTCGATGATGTGGTCGGCGCACCGGGAGGCCGCCGAGGGGTCGGACAGGTGTTCGGCCGCGTCCGAGGAGAGGAACTCGGCCGCCAGCATCGCCCGGCGGTCACGGCTGTAGGGGGCCTCGCTGTGCAGCGGGGCGGGCCGCTTCCTGCCGGGCGGCAGCGCCTTGATCCGGGACCTGGCGAAGGCGTGGTAGGCGCTGTAGCTGTCGCTGACCGGCGCGGACGTCCTGCGCTGGCCGTACTCGGCGGTGGCCTTCATCGCCGATTCGAGCAGCGCCCTGGCCTGCTGCGGCTCGATCTCCCCGAACCTGAGCATCGGGTTGCCCTCGGCCTCGGCCCTGGCCTGCTCCAGCAGCTTGTCGACGTGCGAGGAGACCCAGGCGTCGCGGGCGATGCCGCGCATGTTGTAGTCGACGATCACCACCAGCGCGTGCCGGTCCTCGACGCTGTCGGCGCCCCGGTAGCCGAAGGTGCACACCACGGTGTCCTGGTCGCCGTAGGCGTCGCGGGAGACGAAGCAGCCGGTCGTCTTGACCACGCCCAGCCGGTCGGCCCAGCGGGGCCTGGCCACGTCGCGCTCCATGAGCGCCAGCGCGGCTCCCTCCGCCTTGGCGGCCTGGCGGGCCGTGCCGAGGTAGGCCAGCGCGATCAGCAGGGTGAGCGCGGCGGGCGAGCCCGCCTTGGCCGCGTAGTCGACCAGGCCCTCGCCGAGGACCTGTTCGGCGTCCCCGCGGCGCAGCCGGCGACCCCACCAGGCTCCGACCATGTCGGAGACCATGAGCTCGGCGTCCAGCGGGCTGCGCACGGCGAGCAGCTCGCGAGCGGCGAGCAACATCTCGGAGAAGACGGCCTCGGGGGACTGGCTCTCCCTGGGGTCTCGACGATGTCGCCGGCTCAAGCAGCCTCCCCCGTCGGGCGCGCGAGCCCATCGCGGACGCCGCCGCCGTGTCGATTGGCCCGCTCGCTTCCCTCGCTCACGTCCCAACCTTCTCGCATTCCCGGTCCAAACGGTGCGTAGAAGACGGCCGGGTGCCCCCGATGCTACCGGGGACCGCGGGGCGGCGGCGCGGAGTTGACGAGGGCGAGCAAATGCTCGCGGGCGACGCGCTCGACGACCTCGGCCGTCGCCTCGATGCCGAGATGCTCGGCACAGGCGCAGACATCGGCCACGCACCTGTCGACGGTGTCGAGGGGAACCGTCAGGAACTCGGCGGCCAGGTGAGAGGTCACCGGCTCGTGGAGGACCGCCGAGGGGCGCGCCGACGTCGAGGACGCCGGGGACGCCGGGGACGCTGCGGGCGCCGAAGACGCGGCGAAGGTCGGGGAAGACCCGGCGAAGCGGGTGGTGAGAACGGGCATGGATGTCGCATTCCTCCGGAGTTTCCCGGGGGGCATCCCCCGGATGTGTCGGCGAGGACGTGCGTTTTCATTCCACAACTTATCTCGGGAGTGTCAACCCTCGGCGCCGTGATATGGAAAGCTGGCCCCGTGTCTTGACTGAATCCTGCAACAGCGGAGTAAGTGAGTGTCCCCGAACAGGGAGCCGAATTGACGGCGAGTCAGTAGCCTGATCTCGCCTGCAAGCCCGACGGAGATGAGGTGGGCAGTTGCCGGGACGGTCCGGCCCGATCCTGCTATGGTCCTGGCCGCAAACGTTCGGAGGCGCAACGCCGGCCGGTCGGCGCCCGTGCGGGAGCCCCCTCGCGCCGGCGCGAGGGTTCCGGTCGTCGGAGCGGCGGTTTTCCCAGGGTTCCCGGGGTGCGCGGACCGCATCCTGGGCGGGGCTTCCGTCCGCACCTGCCCATCGCCGATGATGTACTCCAGGATCCGGTCCCCCGGAGCCGCGCTACGCCAATTCGCAAGTTTGGAGATGTGCCTCGTGGGAGACCCTGGCACGCGACGGAGGTGCCGACCATGAGCGCCGAAACCTCCGTGCCCCGTCCCCGGGAGTCGGGTGTGGACATCTCAGACTCCGGCCTGTTGCAGGGCCTGCTGTCACAGTCGCCGTTCGCCTTCGCGTTCTTCGATCCGGGCGGCCGCTTCGAGCGCGTCGACGAGGTCTTCGCCGACGTGGTCGGCCTGCCCGCCGAGCGCCTGGTCGGCCGTTCCCCCGGCGAGCTGCTCTCCGCCGACCTGACCGCCCTGATCGAGGGGTCGGTGCGGGGCATCGTCGCGGGGGCCGAGGTCGAGGGCGACCAGCGGATCCGCGTGCGCACCGCCGACGGCGAGACCCACCACTGGTCGCTGACCTTCTCCCCGATCCACGACGACAAGGGCACGCTCCGGGCGATCTGCCTGGTCGGCGTCGACATCACCGACAGCAGGCAGGTCGAGGAGGACCTCAGGCGCAGCGAGGAGCGCTACCGCTCGCTGGTCGAGGCCCAGTCCCAGCTCGTGTGGATCACCGCGCCCAACGGCGTCGTGGAGGAGGACGCGCCGCAGTGGCGGGCCATCACCGGCCAGGGGCTCGAGGAGTACCTCACCCACGGCTGGCTGGAGGCCGTCCACCCCGACGACCGCCCGCACACCGAGGAGGCGTGGCGCGAGGCGCTGCGCGGCCGGACCATGTTCGAGTGGAGCTACCGGGTCCGCACCCGGGCCAGCGGCTACCGGCACTTCGAGGTGCGCGCCGTCCCGATCATCCGGCACAACCGGGTCGTCGAGTGGGTCGGCGCCAACACCGACGTCACGCCGCAGCGCGAGGCCGAGGAGATGCGCGGCCGCCTGACCGACCAGCTCGGCGCCGCGGCCCTGCGGACCGCGCGCCTGCAGGGCGCCACGGCGATGCTCGCCGAGGCGCTCACCGTCGAGCAGGTGGTCCAGGTCATCATCGACGTGGGCCGCACCGCGCTGGCGGCCGACCGCTCGGCCGTGGCGCTGCTCGACGTCGACCGGGCCGCGCTGAAGCTGGTCAACAGCGGCGGCATCCCCGACGTCCCCGGCGCGCCGGGCGAGGAGATCCCGCTGTCGCACTCCAGCGTGATGACCATGGAGGTCAACAGCCGGCGCCCGGTCTTCGCCGAGTCGCCGGAGAGCCTGCGGTCCCAGCTGGTCGACGCGGGCGGCGACAACGAGGCCATCACCGGGTTCATCGCCCACAGCGACGAGCGGGCCTGGGTGGGCCTGCCGCTGCTGGCCGCGGGCCGCGCGCTCGGCGCGCTGAGGTTCTCCTTCACCCGCCCGCAGAAGATCTCCCAGGAGGACGGGGTGTTCCTGGAGGCTCTCGCGGGGCAGTGCGCCCTCGCCGTGGAGCGGGCCACCCTGTTCGAGCGCGAGCACCGCACGGCCGAGACGCTCCAGCGCAGCCTGCTGCCCGACCGCCTGCCGGTGGTCCGGGGCCTGGTCCTGGCCCAGCGGTTCCGCTCGGGAAGCCGCCACGTGCAGGTCGGCGGCGACTGGTACGACGCGTTCGTCCTCCAGGACGGCCGGGTCGCGGCGGTGGTCGGCGACGTCATGGGCAAGGGCGTCAAGGCCGCGGCCGGGATGGGCCGCATCCGCAACGCGATGCGGGCCCTGGCGCTGACCAACCCGCCGCCCGCGGCGGTGCTCACCGGCCTCGACAGGGTCTTCGAGGCCACCGAGGAGGAGGAGCAGGTCACGACCCTCGCCTACATGGTCGTCGAGCCGGGCACCGGAGAGGGCACGCTGGCGCTCGCCGGTCACCCGCCGCCCCTGCTGGTCTCCCCGCAGGGCGTGCCGCTGCTGTGCGACGGCGAGCCGGGCACCCCGCTGGGCTGGCCCACGAGCCGCAGGCAGTTCAGGTTCTGCGTCCCGCCGGGCCACACCGCCGTCCTGTATTCGGACGGTCTGGTGGAGAACCGGAAGCGTGGGCTGGATGCCGGACTTGCCGATCTTTGCTCTGTTGTGACCGAAGCGCCGGCCGAAGTGGTGGGAAGCCCCCACATGTTGCTAGATTTTCTTGTCGACCGCATGCTGTCCGGATATGAGCAGGACGACGACGTCACGGTGCTCGCGATTCACGTGCCCCTCGCCACGAAGAGTGACTGAATGAAACAGTCATAACGGTTGCTTTCGGGTATCGGTGCCTCGCTTCCGTACGCACTACTCTCTTGGTCGGCCTAGGGTGGAGGGCAACCGCCAGGAGGCGGCCGTATGGATCACGGTGTCATGCCACAATGCTGGACAGGTGCGTCGCGGTTCGCGCGGCCTCGCTAATCACAACTAGAGGTAAAACTGCCCCTAGTTGGGCATCTGGGTCCATTCTCGTCACGCTTTCCTTCGAGAGGTGTTCGTGTCGCCTGCAAGTTCGACTCGCTCGAAGCCATCCGAGCTGAACGAGCCCGTCATTCAGCAGCTGATGGAGCGGGGGCGCTCGCAGGGGTTCCTCGAGTCCGAGGATGTCCGCAAGGCCGTCGAGGAAGCGGACATTCCGATGGCGCAGGTCGCTGGAATCCTGCGAAGCCTCAGCAAAGAGGGCATCACAGTACGACTGACCGCCGAGGACTCCGCGGCTCCCAAGAAGCCCCGCACTCCCGCCAAGCGCCGCACTGCCCCGGCCGCGCCGGCCGCCGTCAAGAAGACCAAGACCGCCGCGGCGGCCAAGGAGCAGCCGGAGACCGTCACCGCGGTCGTCAGCGGCTCCGAGCCCGCCACGACCGCGGCCAGGAAGCCGGCGGCTCCGCCCAAGGCGGCCCCGGCCAAGAAGATCGCCCCGGCTGCCAAGAAGCCGGTTCCCGCCCCGCCGCCGAAGAAGGCCGAGGCCGGCGCCCCGGCCCCGGCGTCCGCGCCGAAGCCGGTCACCGGTGACGACGACGAGGTCATCGATCTCGAGGACGTCGAGATCGAGGACTTCGACCTCGAGGCCGTGACCGAGGTCGAGGTGGAGGTCGAAGCCGAGGCGGAGGTCGAGGTGGAGGCCGAGGCCGAGGCCGAGGAGGAGCCCAAGGTCGAGGCCGTCGAGGTGAACGAGGACGAGGTCCTCATCCTCACCGACGACGACGATGACGCCCCGGTGCCCCAGGTCGCCGCCGCCGGTGCCACCGCCGACCCGGTCAAGGACTACCTCAAGCAGATCGGCAAGGTTCCCCTGCTCAACGCCGAGCAGGAGGTCGAGCTCGCCAAGCGCATCGAGGCCGGCCTGTTCGCCGAGGAGCAGCTCGGCACCGACGGTGAGAAGCTCCCGGTCGACGTCCGCGCCGAGCTGGAGTGGATCGCCGAGGACGGCCGGCGGGCCAAGAACCACCTGCTGGAGGCCAACCTCCGTCTGGTGGTCTCGCTGGCCAAGCGCTACACGGGTCGAGGCATGCTCTTCCTGGACCTGATCCAGGAGGGCAACCTGGGTCTGATCCGCGCGGTCGAGAAGTTCGACTACACCAAGGGTTACAAGTTCTCCACCTACGCCACGTGGTGGATCCGGCAGGCGATCACCCGCGCCATGGCCGACCAGGCGCGGACCATCCGCATCCCGGTCCACATGGTCGAAGTGATCAACAAGCTGGCTCGCGTCCAGCGGCAGATGCTCCAGGATCTGGGCCGCGAGCCCACCCCGGAGGAGCTGGCGCGCGAGCTCGACATGACCCCCGAGAAGGTCGTCGAGGTCCAGAAGTACGGTCGAGAGCCGATCTCCCTGCACACCCCGCTGGGTGAGGAGGGCGACAGCGAGTTCGGTGACCTCATCGAGGACTCCGAGGCCATCGTTCCCGCGGACGCGGTGAGTTTCACGCTTCTGCAGGAGCAGCTCCACTCCGTTCTGGACACGCTGTCCGAGCGCGAGGCGGGCGTGGTCTCGATGCGTTTCGGCCTGACCGACGGCCAGCCGAAGACGCTGGACGAGATCGGCAAGGTCTACGGGGTGACGCGCGAGCGCATCCGGCAGATCGAGTCCAAGACGATGTCCAAGCTCCGCCACCCGTCCCGGTCGCAGGTGCTGCGCGACTACCTGGACTGAGGTTTTCCTGACAAAGGGTCCGCACCGTACGGTGCGGACCCTTTGTCGTTAACGCGGTCGTAACGGGTCGGTAGCACGCCGGGTGAAACGGATTTCTAGGCTGCCGCCTCATGGGTGTGGCCGAAGCTGACACGATTCGCGCCCGGGAGCTGCGGGTGATCGTCGATCGTCCGTGGGCGGACGCGATGCTCGACGACGCGGTCGCCGCGGTGCGCCGGAAGATGTTCGAGGCCGGCCCGATCGCGATCGGCGCGGCCCGCGGCGACCCGGAGAGCCGGGCGCTCAGGGTCGAGGCGCTGGCCAGGGCCGCCGTCGGGCACAGCCGTGCCATCGAGGCGCTGACGGCCCGCGACCGGGCCAATCCCGATCTCTGGCTCTGGCTCGGGCGCACCCGCGTCGAGGAGGCCTGGACGATCAAGCCGGACGTCAGGGCGCGGGCCGTGCAGGCGCGGCGCGTGCAGGCGTTCCAGGAGGCCATGGAGTCGGCCAGGGGGCCGCTCTTCACCGCGGCCTCGCTCGCGCCGTCCGATCCGGTGCCCTGGGAGTCGATCATGTGGCTCTATCTCGGCCTCGACCGGCCGCGCCAGGAGAAGGACGCGGTCTGGTACGAGGCCGTCCGCCGTTATCCGACGCTGTTCCCGGCCCACGTGGCCCGGCTCATGACGTTGTCCCCCGCCTGGGGCGGCAGTGCCCAGGAGATGCTGGAGTTCGCCAGGCAGGCCGTCTCGCGGGCGCCGGACGGGGATCCGATGGCGGCCCTGGTGCCGCTGGCCCACTTCGAGCGGGTGGCCGCCGAGCGGTCGCCGATGTCGCGCGGCGGCTGGTTCTCCGACGGGGCGCTGCGCGAGGTCGTCTCGCACTCGGGGCGCTGGCTGGGCCGCGACGGCCATCCCCGGTCGATCGAGGCGCACAACCTGTTCGGGGCCGCCTTCTACCTCGCGGACCTGCGACGGCCCGCGCGCGGGCACCTGATGCGGACGGGAGGCAGGGCCAGCCGGTTGCCGTGGTCCTACCTCGGTGATCCCGCCCAGCAGTTCCAGCGGGCCTGCGGGCGGCTCCACCTCGTCGCGGCGTGAACCCGGCCGGGCCTCCGGCGTGGCCGTGGAAGATCACACCATGACGTCGAGGGTCCACGGCCGTTTCCCCGTGGGCGGCGCGGAGAGGGTGACGGAGTGGCCCAGGTGATCCAGGACCTTGGCGAGCTCCCCGGGGCTTTCCGGATCGACGTCCCCCTCCAGCAGGGAGCGGGCGATCACCCCGCGGGTGGCCTTGGCCATGTGGCTGACCACCTTTCCGTCCTTGAGCACCCGTACCGCCACCGCCCGGTCGCCCGGCTGCCAGGCCGCCGCGTACGTGCTGGAGCGCAGGTCCACGACCAGGCCGGGCTCGGCGTCGAGCAGCGGGGTGACCGACCGGCGCCAGAAGGCGCCCAGGCCGCCGAGAGGCGGCAGCCGCACCCCCATCGACAGGCGGTACGGCGGCACGCGGTCGCCGATCCGCAGCAGGCCCCAGAGGCCGGAGAAGATCAGCAGGCTCTCCGAGGCCCGTGCCGAGGCCTCCGGGGACAGCGAGGCCAGGCCGAGGTTGTCGTAGAGCACGCCGGTGTACAGGTCGGCGGCCGCCAGCGTCGGCGCGGTCCGCAGGAGCAGGTTCCTGCCCACCTCGCCGGCCTGCCCCGGCGACAGGCCGAGCGTGTCGCGCGCGGCGGGTTCGCGGCACAGCGCGGTGAGCGCGTCCAGGACGGTCTCCCTGGACGTGCCGAGGGCGGGAAAGCTCAGCCCGGGCAGGTCGACGGCCGAGCCGTCACCTCGCGCGGCCTTTCCCTCGGACGGAGGCAGCAGAATCAGCACAGTGGCCGAGCGTAGCGGGGCGATCGGGGGGTTAGGATCCTTCAGCATGATCGATGAGGTCTTCGACCGGCTGGTCGACCGGGCCTGGCCGGCGTTGGAGCGGGTGGACGCGGGAGGCTGGACGCTGCGCGCCTCGGACGGGGTGACCAAGCGGGCCAACTCCGTGCTGCCGCTGGGCGAGCCGGAGGATCTTCGAACGGGCATCGAGAGGGCCGAGAAGTTCTACGCCGATCGGGGTCTGCCCTGCGTCTTCTCGGTGGGAGGCGGCGCCACGCCCGGCCTGGACGCGTCGCTGCGGGCACGCGGCTATCGGGTGGTGGACCCCACACTGGTCATGACGGCGCCCCTCATGCCCGCGGGAGCGGGAGACGAAGAGCCTGGGGAGAGGGTCGAGCTCGCTGAGGCGCCCTCACAGGCGTGGTTGGACGCCTGGTGGAGCGTGGACGGGAGGTTCGGTGACGACGGTCTGGCGACGGCCGCGCGAATCCTCACCGGCGTGCCCGCCGTATACGCCTCGCTCGGCCGGGAGGCCGTGGGACGGGGCGTGGTCCAGGGGGAGTGGTTCGGGATCTACTCCATGGCCGTGCTGCCGCACGCGCGGCGCAAGGGTCATGGACGGAAGATGTTGCGTGCCCTGCTCTCGCATGCGCGGGCGCAGGGCACACAGAGGGCATATTTAGTCGTAGTGGAGTCGAACACCGCCGCCAGGACGCTCTACGAGCGTCAGGGCTTCACGGTGGCGGGCCGATATCACTATCGGGTCCGATGATGGCTCCATTCGTCTGGTTATCGTTCGTCGTTGCCTGCCGTTGCCGGGGCGTCGCTGAGACGAGCGGACTCGTCCTGGATGTTGGCGCCCTTGTCTCTCAGCACGGCCACGTGCTGCCGCCCGTGATGGGCGCAGAACAGCAGCTCCCCACCTACGGGCAGGGTCGCGCGGATGTAAGCCTGGGCGCCGCACCGGTCACAGCGGTCAGCAGCTGTGAGCTGCTTGGCGGGGGCGAGGGTTCCAGTCACGTATCGCCTTTCAGGTCATCCCCTGAGGTGGAGGATCTGGCGTCAGTCACTTGAGAGAACATCTAACCCGATACGAACGTTCCCAACCGACCCCCTGCTACGCCCAGAGCGGAAAGTGGCCGAAAGTAACGATGATCACGCCGGATGTAACACCCGCGCCCCCCGGATGGCAAGCTTGTACGCGGCGTGGTGGGAAGAACGGTAAGCTGCGCACACGTGTTCGACAGAGTGGGAGTGGGCGTGACCGCAGTTAGCGCGGAGACGGGCTATACGGCCCGCCACCT
The DNA here is from genome assembly GCF_059358815.1 of Streptosporangium nanhuense. NCBI lineage: Bacteria > Bacillati > Actinomycetota > Actinomycetes > Streptosporangiales > Streptosporangiaceae > Streptosporangium > Streptosporangium nanhuense. The sequence continues at coordinate 54,003 of NZ_JCADBG010000014.1, read as the reverse complement.
GTCGGTGCTGGAGGGTCTCGAAGCCGTCCGCAAGCGTCCAGGCATGTACATCGGGTCGACCGACAGCCGCGGTCTCATGCACTGCCTGTGGGAGATCGTGGACAACGGGGTCGACGAGGCCCTGGCCGGTTACTGCAGCCGCATCGAGGTCGAGCTCCACCCGGACGGCTCCATCGAGGTCCGCGACGACGGCCGGGGCATCCCCGTCGACGTCGAGCCCAAGAGCGGCCTGGCGGGCGTGGAGCTCGTCTACACCAAGCTCCACGCGGGCGGGAAGTTCGGCGGCGGCTCCTACGGCGCCTCGGGCGGCCTGCACGGCGTCGGCGCCTCCGTCGTCAACGCCCTGTCCTCGCGGCTGGACGTCGAGGTCGACCGCGACGGCCGGGTCCACGAGATCAGCTTCCGCAGGGGCGTTCCCGGCGTCTTCGACGGCGACGGCCCCAAGGCCAAGTTCAAGAAGAAGTCGGGCCTGCGCGACGGCGGCACCGTCGCGAAGAACGTCACCGGCACCCGCGTGCGCTTCTGGGTCGACCACCAGATCTTCCTGCCCGAGGCCGAGGTCTCCCTCGACGAGATCCACGTCCGCCTCCGCCAGACCGCGTTCCTGGTCCCCGGCCTCACCCTGGCCGTGCGCGACAGCCGCGGCGAGGAGGCCGTCGAGGAGGAGTTCCACTTCGACGGCGGCATCTCGGAGTTCACCGAGTTCCTCGCCCGCGACGAGGCCGTCTGCGAGGTGCTGCGCCTGCAGGGCGTCGGCCACTTCCACGAGACCGTCCCGGTCCTCGACGACCTGGGGCACATGACCCCGACCGAGGTCCAGCGGGAGCTCACCGTCGACGTGGCGGTGCGCTGGGGCAAGGGGTACGACAGCACCGTCCGCTCCTTCGTCAACGTGATCGCCACCCCCAAGGGCGGCACCCACGTCAACGGCTTCGAGCGCGCCCTCGTCCGCACCCTGAACGAGCAGCTGCGCGAGACCCGCCTGCTCAAGAACGGCGACGCCCCGGTGACCCGCGAGGACATCATGGAGGGCCTCACCGCCGTGGTGACCGTCCGGGTGCCCGAGCCGCAGTTCGAGGGCCAGACCAAGGAGGTCCTGGGCACCTCCGCGGCCTCCAGGATCGTCGCCCACGTCGTCTCGCGAGAGCTCAAGGAGCTGCTCGCCAACCCGTCGCGCAACGCCAAGGCGCAGCTTCGCGCGGTCCTGGAGAAGATCGTCGCGGCGGCCAAGGCCCGCATCGCCGCCCGGGAGCACCGCGACAACCAGCGCCGCAAGACCGCCCTGGAGAACTCGGCGCTCCCCGCCAAGCTGGTCGACTGCCGCAGCGACGAGGTCGACCGCAGCGAGCTGTTCATCGTCGAGGGCGACTCGGCGCTGGGCACCGCCCGTGCGGCCCGCAACTCGGAGTTCCAGGCGCTGCTGCCGATCCGGGGCAAGATCCTGAACGTGCAGAAGGCGTCCGTCGCCGACATGCTCAAGAACGCCGAGTGCGCCGCGATCATCCAGGTCATCGGCGCGGGCTCCGGCCGCTCCTTCGACATCGAGGCCGCCCGCTACGGCAAGGTCATCCTGATGGCCGACGCCGACGTCGACGGGGCGCACATCCGCTGCCTCCTGCTGACCCTCTTCCACCGCTACATGAAGCCGATGGTCGAGGCCGGGCGCGTCTTCGCCGCAGTGCCGCCGCTGCACCGCATCGAGGTGATCAACCCCACGCGCGGTCACGGCAAGTACGTCTACTGCTACTCCGACGCCGAGCTGCAGAAGGTGCTGCGCGACCTGGAGCGCCGGGGCAAGCGCTGGAAGGACCCGATCCAGCGCTACAAGGGCCTGGGCGAGATGGACGCCGACCAGCTGGCCGAGACGACCATGGAGCCCCGGCACCGCACCCTGCGCAGGGTCCGCATCGAGGACATCGAGGAGGCCGAGCGCATCTTCGCCCTCCTGATGGGCAGCGACGTGGCCCCGCGCCGGGAGTTCATCGTGAGCAGCGCGGCTGAGATCGACCGCGACCACATCGACGCGTGACCGCCCCCGCCGGGTGATCTCCCGGCGGGAACGGCCGACGGCGGATCTCGCGGCACCGGTCGGCCGGTCGTGGCGCCGGTCGGCGTGTTTCGTGGCGCCGGTCGGGCTGATCGGGCGCCGGTCGGCATACTCCGCTGCCCGGTCGAGTTGATCGGGGCGTCGGCAGGCGTGTTTCGCCGCCCGGCCGGCTGATCGGTGCGTCGCCGCCGATCGCGTGTGCCCGCGCCTCCCTCACCGTGCCCGGCGCCCCCGGACGCCGGGGAACACGGCCGATCGTGAAACCGTGATCCGGCCCGGGCCCGGGCCGGATCACGAGGTTCAGATCTCCACCGGCGTCAGCTTGCCGGTGCGCACGTCGTAGATGGCCCCGCCGACCGGCATGCCGACGGGCAGGAACGGGCTCGTCCTGATCCGTACGAGATCATGACGGAGCGCCGCGTCCTGGTCGGGGACGGTGTGGAAGTCCAGGCTGCGGGTGTCGACGCCGCGCCGGGCGGCGATCGCGTGCACCTCGTCGTCGGTGACCTTGGTCATGCCGCAGTCGGTGTGCGGCATGACCAGCACCCGCTCCACTCCCAGCAGGTCGACCGCCAGGACGAGCGTGCGCAGGACGTCGTCGGTGACCCGGGCCCCGGCGTTGCGGAGGATCTTGGCGTCGCCCGGTTTGAGGCCGAAGAGCCCCAGCGGGTCGATCCGCGAATCCATGCAGGTCACCAGGGCGAGGCCGCAGGCGGCCCTGCCGGTCAGCCCGGCGTCGGTGAACGTGGTGGAGAACTTCTCGTTGGCGGCCAGCAGGTCGTCAAAAGCACTCACGTGTGCATCCCTCGGTCGGTGCGATCAACGGACTAATGATGCTTCATGCCCGTTCCAGGGATGTTGCCGGGGGCGCACCGGGTGACGACTTCACCAAGATCCCACCACCGCTCATCGCTCTGGGTCATGATGTCGTCACCCAAAGTCCGGAAGTGTGGAGAGGCTGATGAGCAGGACCGAATCGCTGGCGGACTATCTGCGTGACCAGGGGAGGCGAAAGCTGGACCGGGTCGAGGTCAGGGACGGGGGGCGCAACGCGCGCTCGGCGCTGTCCCTGCTCGACGCGGCGGTCTACACGCGGTCACTCAAGGAGGACGACCCGTTCGTGGCCGTTCTCGCGGAGGCGGGGTGTTTCGGCCCCGAGGGCACCGGTGAGTTCGAGCCGACGGACCGGGTCGCCAGGGTCGTCCGCTTCTGGGAGTCGGGGGAGCCCTGGCAGCTGCTGATGGCGATCCGGTTCGCGCTCCAGGGCGCGCTCACCTGAGATCACGGGTTTCGGCCCGTCCGCCGGGGAAAGGCGGACCGGGGCCGGAGGTGTGGCACCGGGCCGATCGGCGCGGCGGCCATTGAGGCTCCCGGTGACACCGCCATAGGATCTTCGTCGGTGCCGAGTTCGGGAGGAAACATGGGAATCGCGCAGCTGAGGTCGATCGTCCTCGACTGTCCAGACCCCAAGCAACTGGCCGATTTCTACAGCGCGCTGCTGGGCTGGAAGATCGCCAGCGTCGAGGAGGACTGGGTGGTGGTCACCGGAGGCAGGCCCGGACGGCTCTGTTTCCAGATGGTCTCCGACTATCAGCCGCCGCAGTGGCCCACCACCGAGCGGCCCCAGCAGTTCCACCTCGATCTGACGGTCGAGAACCTCGACGAGGCCGAGAAGGAGGCGCTGGCGCTGGGCGCGTCCAAACATTCGTACCAGCCGGGCGAGGACGAGGGTTTCCGGGTCTTTCTCGACCCCGCCGGGCACCCGTTCTGCCTGTGCGTCGACTGACCCTCCTGGGTGATCTCAGGGCCTCCGGGCGATCGGGCGTCCCGGACGCTCCCGGGGGCTCCTGGGGGCTTCGTGCCGGCCGGACGCCCGGTGAGGCGGCCGATCGGCCGCCCCGCGTGATCTCAGGCAGGGGCGCACCGCCGGAAGCCTCGTGGCCCACCGGCCATCTCAGGTGATCTCGCAGCCGCACAGGGCCCCGGGGGCTCCCGCCGTCACGGCGGGAGCCCCCGGGGCCCTGTCGCGGACGAGGGTCACTCCTCGGGGGCGGGAGCCGCCGCCGAGCCCTCCTCGCCGTCTCCGGTGCCGAAGGCGCCGAGGGCGCCGCCTACGGCCGACACGGTGTGGGTGAGCCGTACGCCGGAGCCGTCACGGCGGCCCAGCTCCTCGGGCAGCGGCACGGGCTTGCCGACGGCCGAGACCGCGCGGGCCGGGCCGGGGCCCGCCCAGGCGAGCAGCAGGACGTCCTCGCCCTTGAGGAACCGCTGGACGCGGACGCCGCCGGTGGCCCGGCCCTTCGGCGGGTATTCGGCGAAGTCGGAGACCTTGGCGCCGCCGACCTGGGTGCCGGGCAGCGCCGTCGAGGAACCGGCGATGGTCACGACCTGCGACTCGCGCGACGGATCGACCGCGCCGAACCAGACCACCACGGCACCGCCGTCCAGCCGCACCCCGGCCATGCCGCCCGCGGGACGGCCCTGCGGGCGGACGACGGAGGCGGAGTAGCGCAGCAACTGCGCCTCGGAGGTGATGAAGACGAGGTCGTGGTCCTCGCTCTCGAGCTCCACCGCGCCCACCACCGTGTCGCCCTCCTTGAGGGTGATCACCTCGAAGTCGTCGCGGTTGGCCGGGTAGTCGGGCACGACCCGCTTGACCACCCCCTGCGCCGTGCCCAGCGCCAGGCCGGGACCGTCGGGATCGAGCGAGCCGATGCCGACGACCGTCTCGCCCGGGTTGAAGGTGACGTACTCCGCGACCGGGTGGCCGCCGGACAGCGACGGCGGGTTGGCCGAACGGGGCAGCGTGGGCAGGTCGACCACCTGGACCCTGATCATCCGGCCCTGGTTGGTGACCACGCCCACCTCGCCCCTGACCGTGCTCCGCACGGCGGAGACCAGCACGTCGTGGGACGATCGGTCACCGTCGCCCGCCAGCGGCGAGGCGTCGAAGGTGCGGGCCAGCAGGCCGGTGGAGGAGAACAGCACCAGGCAGGGGTCGTCGGCCACCTCCAGGGGGACCGAGACGTTCCTCGCGACCCCGGAGGACTCCAGCAGCACCGTGCGGCGCGGGGTGCCGAAGGTCTTGGAGACCTGGGCGAGCTCGTCGGAGACGACCTTGCGGAGCTTGTCGTCGGAGGACAGGATCGCGGTCAGCTCGGCGATCTCGTCGCGCAGGGTCTGGCTCTCGCGGTCGAGCTCCAGCTTGTCGTAGCGGGTCAGGCGGCGCAGCGGGGTGTCGAGGATGTAGTTGGCCTGGGTCTCCGACAGCTCGAAGACCTCCGTCAGGCGCTCGCGGGCCTGGGCGGAGTTGTCGGAGGAACGGATGACCTGGATGACCTCGTCGATGTTGAGCAGGGCGACGATGAGGCCCTCGACGAGGTGCAGGCGCTCCTCGCGCTTGCGCCTGCGGTAGAGCGAGCGGCGGCGGACCACGTCGATGCGGTGGTCGACGTAGACCTGGAGCAGCTCGCGCAGGCCCAGCGTGCGCGGCTCGCCGTCGACCAGGGCGACGTTGTTGATGCCGAAGGTCTCCTCCATCGGCGTGAGCCGGTAGAGCTCCTCCAGCACGGCCTCGGGGATGAAGCCGTTCTTGATCTCGATGACCAGGCTCAGGCCCTTGTGCCGGTCGCTGAGGTCCTTGAGGTCGGAGATGCCCTGGAGCTTCTTGGCGGTCACCAGCTCCCTGATCTTGGTGACCACGCGCTCGGGGCCGACGTTGAAGGGCAGCTCGGTGACGACGATGCCCTTGCGGCGGGGGCTGACCTGCTCGATGGCGCACTTGGCGCGCATCCGGAAGGTGCCCCGGCCCTTGGCGTACGCGTCGCGGATGCCGTCGAGGCCGATGATCGTGCCACCGGTGGGCAGGTCGGGGCCGGGGACGAACCGCATCAGGTCGTCGAGCGTCGCGTCGGGCTTCTTGATCAGGTGGCGGGCGGCGGCGACGACCTCGACGAGGTTGTGCGGCGCCATGTTGGTGGCCATCCCGACCGCGATGCCGGTGGCACCGTTGACCAGCAGGTTGGGGAAGGCCGACGGCATGACCGTGGGCTCGGTCTCCTGGCCGTCGTAGTTGGGCTTGAAGTCGACCGTGTCCTCGTCGATCGACTGGACCACGGCCATGGCCGCCGAGGCCAGCCGGGCCTCGGTGTAGCGCATCGCGGCGGGCAGGTCGTCGGGGGAGCCGAAGTTGCCGTGCCCGTCGATGAGCGGCAGGCGCATCGAGAACGGCTGGGCCATGCGGACCAGCGCGTCGTAGATGGCGGTGTCGCCGTGCGGGTGGAGCTTGCCCATCACGTCGCCGACGACGCGCGAGGACTTGACGTGGCCCCGGTCGGGCCGCAGGCCCATCTCGCTCATCGAGTAGAGGATGCGGCGCTGGACCGGCTTGAGGCCGTCCCTGGCGTCCGGCAGCGCACGCTGGTAGATCACCGAATATGCGTATTCGAGGAAGCTGGTGCGCATCTCGGTGGAAACGTCGATGTCGACGATCCGCTCCTCGAAGCCCTCGTCGGTCGGGGGTGTGGTCGTCCGTCGAGCCATCTGATTTCCTGCGCGCGCGCCCCGGCCGTCAGGCCGGAGGGAGGCGCATCCTCCTTCTGTCTTCGTGGTCCAACCGTCGGCGCCGGCTCTCCGGGGAGCCTTGGCCGGGATGTCCGATGGGAGCCCGGTGACGGGGGCGACCGGGCATCATACCGAGACTCGATACCATACCCAGCGCATACGACACTTCCGGGCCCTCCCGGCCTGTTTAAGGGTGCCGGGGCCGTTCCGGCGTGGTTCCCGGGGCGGCCGTGGCGCCGGTGGCGCCGGTGGCGCCGGTGGCGCCGGGGAGGGCGCGGGTCCGGGGGCCCGCCCCCGGCCAGGGGCCGGGGGTCTCGCCCTCGTGCTCGTCGCCGGGCACGTTCACCTTGGTGTCGTAGACCCTGAAGCCGCGCGCCCTGTAGTTGGCGAGCGCCACCGGGCTGTCGAGGGAGCAGGTGTGCAGCCACACCCGCCGGGTCGCCTCCCGCTCCGGCTGCCGGTCGGCCAGGTCCCAGGCCCTGGCCACGCAGGTCTCCAGCAGGTGGCCGCCGACGCCCTTGCCGATCGCCCACGCCAGGAGGCCGAAGGAGGCGATCTCGACGGTCCCGCCGTCCTGCGGGACGAGCTCGGCGTAGCCCGCCGGGGTGCCCCGGTGGTAGGCCACCCAGGTCTCCACGCCGCCGGCCAGCCAGTCGGCCCACTCGTCCCAGGTCCACGGCAGCTTGTTGGTCCAGTGCCAGTCTCCGCCGACGGCCGTGGTGAGGAACCGGCTGAACTCGGGCGAGGGCAGCTCGGCGCGCACGACGTCGACCTCGATCGACGGCGGCTTGGCGGGCAGCAGGTCCGAACGCGAGGTCTGTTCGAGGTACCAGGTGGTGACGTCCATAGTGGATGCATCAAATCACGGCTCGGAGCCCCTGCGGTCCCCCGTTCCCGGCGCCGCGGGCCCGGCGGCGCCTCACGGCGCCCTGCCGGGCACCCGTCTCGTGCCCGGAGGCCGTCGATCACCCCTCTGACCTCCTGTCCGGTACGGCGCACGCCGGGCTCCATCCCCCTCCGGACACGGCATGTGCCGCCCGTGTACGCCGTACCGGGGAAAAACAGTCGGCGAGACCTGGTACCAATGACCGGGTGAGCGAAGAGCTGATGCTGCGCGAAGAGGCCGCCGACCGGCTGCGGGCGCTCGCCGGGGAGCACGCCCGGTTGCGCGAGGACCAGTGGGCGGCGATCAAGGCGCTGGTCATGGACCGGCGCCGGGTGCTCGTGGTGCAGCGCACCGGCTGGGGCAAGTCGGCGGTCTACTTCATCGCCACCGCGCTCCTGCGCGAGCTGGGCGAGGGGCCGACCGTGATCGTGTCGCCGCTGCTGGCCCTGATGCGCAACCAGATCGCCGCCGCCGAGCGCGCCGGGATCAACGCGGTCACGGTCAACTCGGCCAACCCCGAGGAGTGGGAGCAGGTCTACAGCCAGGTCGCCGAGGGCGAGGTCGACGTGCTGCTGGTCAGCCCCGAGCGGCTCAACAACCCCGACTTCCGCGACCACGTGCTGCCCGAGCTGGCCGAGAGCGCGGGCCTGATCGTGGTCGACGAGGCGCACTGCATCTCCGACTGGGGTCACGACTTCCGCCCCGACTACCGGCGACTGCGCACGCTGTTCGAGGAGCTCACCGAGGGCGTGCCGATCCTCGCGACCACCGCCACGGCCAACGCCAGGGTCACCCGCGACGTCGCCGAGCAGATGGGCGAGGAGACGCTCGTGCTGCGCGGCGCGCTGGAGCGCGACAGCCTCCACCTCGGGGTCGTGCGCCTGCGCGGCGCCGAGCAGCGGCTGGCCTGGCTCGCCCGGACGCTGCACGAGCTTCCCGGGTCCGGCATCGTCTACACGCTCACCGTGGCCGCCGCCCAGGAGATCGCCGCCTACCTGCGCGAGCAGGGCCACGAGGTGATCGCCTACTCCGGGCAGACCGAGCAGGCCGAGCGGCTCGCCGCCGAGCAGGCGCTGCTCGACAACAAGATCAAGGCGTTGGTCGCGACCTCAGCGCTCGGCATGGGCTACGACAAGCCCGACCTCGGCTTCGTCGTGCACGTCGGCGCGCCCCAGTCCCCGGTGGCCTACTACCAGCAGGTCGGCCGCGCGGGCCGAGGGGTCGAGCGGGCCGAGGTGATCCTGCTGCCCGGCGCCGAGGACCGCGACATCTGGGCCTACTTCGCCTCGCTGGCCTTCCCGCCCGAGCCCGTCGTGCGCGCGGTGCTGGCCGCGCTGGAGGAGGGCGGCGTGATGTCCACGGCCGCCCTGGAGAACCGGGTTGACCTCAGCAGGAGCCGCCTGGAGACCATGCTGAAGGTCCTCGACGTCGACGGCGCGGTGCGCAGAGTCAAGGGCGGCTGGGAGTCCACCGGCGAGCCCTGGGGCTACGACGCCCCGCGCTACGCCAGGGTCGCCGCCGAGCGCGAGGCAGAGCAGCGGGCCATGCTCGAATACCTCGACACCACCGGCTGCCGCGAGGAGTTCCTGCGCCGCCGCCTCGACGACGACACCGCCTCCCCCTGCGGGCGCTGCGACAACTGCACCGGCGCCCACCGCTCGCCCGAGGTGGACGAGCGGGCCGTACGGTCGGCGGCCGACCGGCTCCAGCGGCCCGGGGTGGACGTCGAGGCGCGCAAGCAGTGGCCGACCGGGCTGACCGACCTCAAGGGCCGGATCAAGCCGGAGCTGGGCGCCGAGCCGGGGCGGGTGCTGGGCAGGCTCACCGACATCGGCTGGGGCAACCGCCTGCGCGGCCTGCTCGCCGACGGCGCCGCCGACGGCCCGGTCCCCGACGACGTCTTCGCCGCCGTGATCAAGGTGCTGTCGTCCTGGGACTGGGCCCAGCGCCCGGTCGGCGTCGTCGCGGTGCCCTCGGGCAGCCGCCCCCTGCTCGTCCGCAGCCTGGCCGAGCGGCTGGCCCAGGTCGGGCGCCTGTCCTACCTGGGCGACCTCGGTTACCGGTCGGGTCCGCCCGGGCGGCAGTTCAACAGCGCGCAGCGCGTCCAGGCGATCAGGGGCACCCTCGCCATGCCCGCCGCCCTGGGCGCGGCCGTCGCCGGGGCCGGGGGCCCGGTCCTGCTCGTCGACGACCTGGTCGACACCGGCTGGACGATGACGCTGGGAGCCGCGATGCTCCGCCACGCCGGGGCCCCGGCCGTGCTGCCCCTCGCCCTCGCTGTCACCAGCTAGGCCCGCCCGCTCGGGGGCGGGCCCTCAGGGAGGCGGGCTCCCGGGAGGGCGCGGCCCAGGGACGCGCCCCTCAGGAAGGGCGGGCCCTCAGGAGAGCCCGAGGTCGACGTAATCGTAGTCGGAGAAGGCGTGGCTGACGTGCACGTTGGTCAGGCGCTTGCCGCGGAGCAGGACGCGGGTGTCCCACTGGACGGGCAGCACGAGGGCCTGTTCCATGACCGTGCGGTCGACCCGTGACCACAGCTCCTCGCGCCGGGCGGGGTCGAGCTCGGCGCCGGCCTGGTCGATGAGGTGGTCGGCCTCGGGCAGGCGCACGCTCACGTTGAACGACAGGTCGTCCTCCAGGATCTCCCGGCTGTCGGCCAGATAGGGAAGATAGCTGGCGCCCTCCGGCCAGTCGGCGGTCCAGGCCCGGAGGGAGAGGCCGATCTTCTCCTTCCTCAGATAGGACGGGCTGCCGCCGTGCTGGGCCGTGTGCTCGGCCTGGGACAGGCCCTTGAGCGTGAGCCGGATCCCGACGCGCCCCAGGGCCGTCCTCAGGGCCTCGGCGGCCTTCCGCTCGGAGGGCTGCGCGGCCCGGAAGACGATCGTGGCCGCGAAGCCGCCGGGCCGCCCGCACGCGGCCAGCTGCCCGCGAGCCGCGGCCACGTCCCCCTTGCCGGTCTGGTACAGGTTCAGCGGGCGGTGCCCGGAGATGGTCGGCGGGAGCAGCCCGGTGGCGATCGTGCCCGCGCGCAGGCCGCGGCCGTAGGCGTCGCGCAGGGCCTCCCGGTCCGCGGCGGCGAACACGGCCCTGCGGCAGGCCACGTTGTCGAAGGGCAGCACCTGCGGGTTGATCGTGACGTACCGCAGCCAGCCGATCGTGGGCGTGTCGGCCCGCGCCTTGAGGGCCGGGTCGGCCGCGATCCGCTCGGGCAGGCTCGCGCTCGCGCCCGAGTCGAGGTCCAGGTCGAGGTCGCCGGAGACGAGGCCCCTGTCGACGGCGCCCTGGTCCATGGCGAAGGTGATCTCGTAGCGGTCGGGGAGCGCCCGGCGGTTCGGGTCGGTCGCCGGTGACCAGTGGGGGTTGCGGACCAGGACGAGCCGCTTGCCCCGCTCCGCGCTCTCGAACCGGTAGGGGCCCGAGGAGAGCACGTGCTTCTCGTACGCCACGCCGGTGTCCTTCGCCTCGGGGACCGGCATGGTCTGGGTGACCTGGGCGACGTGGTCGAACGCCCCGTGGGGCTTCCTGAGGTGGAACACGATCGTCCGGTCGTCCGGGGTCCGGATCGCCCCGTCGGTGTCGGCCTTCGGCGAGGCGAAGTAGCCCCGGTAGCCCGAGGGCAGGTTCAGCAGCTGCTCGAAGTGGTACGGGCCCCGGCTGAGGGTGTCCTTGCCGATCGCGCGGAGCACGGCGTGCTTGACGTCCGCGGCGACGATCGGCGTGCCGTTCTCGTACTTCAGGCCCGCCCTGAGCCGGTACGTCCACGTCCTGCCCCCGTCGCCGGGCACGCCGGGGCCCTCCGCCAGGTCGCCCACGAGCTCCCGGCTCCCGGTGCCGGGGGCGGGCCGGTACATCGTCAGCGAGCGCCCGTAGAGCCGCGCGACGTTCCACATCGACGGGTAGTAGGTGTTGCCCGGGTCGAAGGAGTCGGCGACGAAGCCCGCGCCGAACCGCATCGTCCCGCCCTTGCGCGCCGACGGGTTGACGACCGAGGCCGAGGCCGCGTCGAAGCCGGTCGGCGCGGGCTTCGGCGTCACCCGCGAGACGGCGTCCGGCTCGCCGGACGGCAGGACCAGCCAGGTGGCGACGCCCAGCACGCAGGCGGCCGCCAGGGTCGAGGCGACGGTCAGGACGCGGCGGCGCTCCGCCGTACCGGCGAGCCGGGCGAAACGGGCGGGCAACGACGAGGAGAACCCGGTGGAGGGCGTCGCCGGGGCCGGGGCGGGGGAGTCGGCCGGCACCGGCGCGGGAGCCGGCGCGGGGCTCCCCGAGGAGGAGCCGGCCGTTTCCGGCGCGCGAGGCGGCGGGGGAGACACGGGTGCGGGGAACGTTCCCGGGGCCGGGGCCGGGGTAGGTACAGGGGCGGGACCGCCCGCGTCCAGCAGCATGTCCAGCACCTCGGCCGAGCCGGGCCGGGACCGGGGGTCCTTGGTGAGGGCCGCGCCCAGCAGCGGGCGCAGCGACTCCGGCACCCCGGACAGTTCAGGCTCCGCGACGAGGATCCGGCGCATCACCACGGGCAGGTTGCCCAGCCCGAACGGGGGCTGCCCGGTCGCCGCGAACACCATGGTCCCGGCCCAGGCGAACACGTCGCCCGCCGGTCCGACCTCCTGCTCGTGGAACTGCTCGGGCGCCATGTAGGCGGGCGTGCCGACCAGGTCGGTGGTCAGGCTGTACGCGGCGTCCAGCGCCCTGGCGATGCCGAAGTCGATGACGCGGGGGCCGTCGGGGCCGAGCAGGACGTTGCTGGGCTTGAGGTCGCGGTGCACGATCCCGGCGCGGTGGATCGCCGCCAGCGCGGTGGCGGTGGCGACGGCCAGCCTGAACAGCGCGTACCTGTCGCGCGGCCCCTCCCTGGACACCACCTGCTGCAGCGACTCGCCGTCGACGTACTCGCTCAGGATGTACGGCCGGTCGCCGGTGGCGTCGGCCTCCAGCACCCGGGCGGTGCAGAACGGGGCGACCCGCCGGGCGGCGTCGGCCTCCCGCTGGAAGCGCCGCTTGGCGTGCGCGTCGTCGGAGAGCCTGGCGTGCAGCACCTTGAGCGCGACGCGTTCACCCGAGGGCGTGCGCGCGAGGTAGACCACGCCCTGGCCGCCCTCGCCGAGGAACCCGACCAGCCGGTGCGGGCCGATCAGCTCCGGGTCGCCCGGCCGCAGGGGGCGGGGCTCCGGCATGCGTCACTCCAGGGGGTCGCCGCGAACATGGTCCGACCACATTATTGGATCACTGTGGGGACGGGGCACCCGGCGCGGACGGGCGGTCAGAGGCGGGGACGGGCGCCCAGGTGCGAGATGGCCCGGGAGGCCAGGTGGCAGCCGGAGGCGAGGGCCTCGGCCGGGGGCTTGCCGCCGAGCCAGGCGGGCAGGAACCCGGCGGTGAAGGCGTCGCCGGCACCGGTGCCGTCGACCACGCGCTCCACGGGCTCGGCGGGGACCTTGATCGGGTCGGGGCGGTTGTTGGCGTACCAGAGCGCGCCCTCGTCGCGGAGCTTCACGACGACCTGGGGGAACCAGGCGGTGAGGACCTTGGCGGCGGCGGCGGGGTCGTCGCGGCCGGTGAGGACCTTGGCCTGGTCGGCGTTGGCGAACAGGAGCTTGGCGCTCTGCGTCCATTCCAGGAACGGCTCGGCGCCGGTGCGCTCCAGGGGGGCGGAGGAGGAGCAGTCGACCGAGACGGACATCCCCGCGCGGCGGGCCATCTCCAGGGCGGCCATGCCGGCGTCGCGGGACCCCTCGTTGATCAGGGTGTAGCCGGACAGGTGCAGGTGCCCGCCCTGGGAGAACAGGTCGCGGGGCAGGTCCTCGGGGGACAGGGCCGCGTTCGCGCCGGGGTCGGACAGCATGGTGCGCTCGCCCTTGTGGGTGACGAGCACCACGCAGGTGCCGGTCGGGCGCTCGGGGTCCATGACGAGGCGGGCGTCGACGCCGTAGCCCATCAGCTCCATGTCGCGGTTACGGCCCGTGATGTCGGCGCCGCGCCGCCCGATGAAGGCGACCTCGGTGCCCTCGACGGCGAGCCAGGAGGCGATGTTGGCACCCGAACCACCGCCGTGCATGGTGACGATCGCCGGTGTGTCGCTGGCCCTCGCCAGCGGGTAGCGAGCCCGCGCGACCGCGTCGGTCATGAGATCGCCCACCACGACCACCCGCGTCATGATGTCACCACCTTGCTGCCTTCGATGCCGACGTGCCTCTAGACATGCTTCAAGCCATACCTCTGGTCGTGCCTCTAACCGCGAAAAACTTAACAGCTTCCGGCCAGCGTATGGGGTCTTGACCGGACACCGGACCATAGTCGATGCACAAGCGTTGCGTGAATCCGTCCGGGTGGTCTTCCGGATGAGATTCGCGTCTACTCTCGGGACTGTGGAGGCTGCTCAGTATCCCGCTCACTGGGAGGCGGACGTCGTCCTGTCGGACGGCGGCACCGCTCACGTACGCCCGATTCGGCCCGCCGACGCCGACCGGTTGCGTTCCTTCTACGGCCGGCTGTCCGACGAGTCGATCTACTTCCGCTTCTTCGGTCCCCGGCCGCGGCTGTCGGAGCGGGAGATCACCTGGTTCACCAACGTCGACTACGAGAGCCGCGTGGCGCTGATCGCCACGATCGGCACCGAGATGGTGGCGGTGATCCGCTACGACCGGATCGAGCCCGGCGAGGCCGAGGTCGCCTTCCTCGTCGAGGACGCCCACCAGGGCCGGGGGGTCGCCTCGGTGCTCCTCGAACACCTGGCCGCCACCGCCAGGGAGAAGGGCATCGCCCGCTTCGTCGCCGACGTCCTGCCCGCCAACCAGAAGATGATGGCGGTGCTCAAGCAGGTCGGCTACACCGCGCAGAGCCGCTTCGCCGACGGCGTGGTCAGGATGACCCTCGACCTCACCCCGACCGAGACCGCCCAGGAGGTGACCGCCTCCCGCGAGCACCGCGCCGAGTCCCGCTCCATCGAGCGGCTGCTCTCACCGGGCTCGGTGGCGGTCGTGGGGGCGGGCCGCGAGCCGGGCGGCATCGGCCAGACCGTGCTGCGCAACCTGCTGGGCGCCGACTTCGCCGGCCCTGTCTACCCCGTGCACCGCGAGGCGCGGTCCCTCGCGGGGGTGCGGGCCTACCCGAGCGTGACGGCCATCGACGGCGAGGTGGACCTCGCCGTGCTCGCCGTACCCGCCGACGGGGTGATCGACGTGGTCAAGGAGTGCGCGGAGAAGGGCGTGCGAGGCCTGATCGTGGTCTCCTCGGGGTTCGGCGAGACCGGCGCCGAGGGCCGGGCCAGGCAGGACGAACTGGCGCGCATCGCCCGCGCGTACGGCCTGCGGGTCGTCGGCCCCAACTGCCTCGGCATCGCCAACACCGACCCCGCGGTACGGCTGAACGCCACCCTCGCCGCCACCCTCCCGGAGCTCGGCCGGGTCGGCTTCTTCAGCCAGTCGGGCGCCCTGGGCACCGCGCTGCTGCAGCGGGTGGCCCAGCGCGGCATGGGCATCTCCTCGTTCGTCTCGGCGGGCAACCGCGCCGACGTGTCGGGCAACGACCTGCTGCAGTACTGGGAGGAGGACCCGCGGACCGACGTGATCCTGCTCTACCTGGAGTCGCTGGGAAACCCCCGCAAGTTCGCCCGCCTCGCGCGGCGCATCTCGCGCCGCAAGCCGATCGTGGTCGTCAAGAGCGGCGGCACCACCCAGAACGTGCCCACCGGCCACGCCGCGCCCGTGCTCGGCCTGCCCGACACCGCGCTCAGCGCGCTGTTCGAGCAGGCCGGGGTGATCAGGGTCGACGACCTGATCCAGCAGTTCGACGTGGCGCAGCTGCTGGCCTACCAGCCGCTGCCCGCCGGGTCCAGGGTCGGCCTGGTCAGCAACTCCGACGCGATGGCGCTCCTCGCGGCCGACGCCTGCGTGCGGGTGGGCCTGGAGCCCCGGCCGCCGGTCAACCTCGGCGCGCGGGCCTGCGCGCGGGAGTTCGGCGAGGCCCTGACCTCGGTGATCCCGGACGTGGACGCCGTGGTCGCGATCTACATGCCGCCCGTCCCCGGCGACGGCGCGGAGGTCGCCGCCGAGCTGTTGCGCGCCTCCCGCGACTGCGGCAAGCCGGTGCTGGCCACCTTCGAGGGCAGGATCGGCATGCTCGACGAGCTGCGGGTCGGCACCGTGCCGGGGCGGGGCTCCATCCCCTCGTACGCGGCGCCCGAGGAGGCGGTCCGCGCGCTCGCCCACGTCGTGCGGCACGCGCGCTGGCTGGAGCGGCCCGCGGGACTGCCCGAGGAGATCGAGGGCGTCGACACCGCCGCCGCGCGCGACCTCGTGCTCGCGACGCTCGCGGACGCCCCGGCCGAGATCGACGCCTCGGCGCTGCTCGCCCGCTACGGGGTGGAGGTCTGGCCGTCGGAGACGGTGGAGTCGGCGGAGGAGGCCGTCGAGGCGGCGACGAGGCTCGGCTGGCCGGTCGTGCTGAAGGCGGCGGGCCCCGAGGCGGCCATGCGCGCCGGGACCGTGCGTCTCGGGCTGTCCGGGCCCGACGGGGTGCGCGACGCCTACGCCGACCTGACGCGCCAGCTCGAACCGGAGGCCGTGCTCGCGGTGCAGCGCATGGCCCCGCAGCCCGCGGTGCCGACCGTGGCCGGGGTGACGGACGACCCGGCCTTCGGCGCGGTGGTCTCCTTCGGGCTCGGCGAGATCACCGCGCGGCTGCTGCGCGACGAGGCGTACCGGCTGGCCCCGCTGACCCGCGAGGACGCCGCGGCGCTGGTGAGGTCACCGCGCGCCGCGCCCCTGCTCCTCGGCGAGTACGGCTACCCGCCGGTCGCCGTCGAGGCCCTGGAGGACCTGCTGATCCGGCTCGGGCGGCTGGCCGACGACCTCCCCGAGGTGTCGCGGCTCACCCTCGACCCGGTGCTGGTGGGGGAGTCCGGGGTGATCGTGCTGGGCGCCCGGGCCGTGCTCCGCAGCCACGAGGGCCCGCGCCCCGACGGCGGCCCCCGGCGCCTCGGGTAGGTCGTCTCGTGCGGATCGCCGCATCGGCGGTCCGGGGATGCCGTCGACCGGCACGCGGCGGGCATGGATCCGGCCGGATCCAGCCGCCGCCTCCCGGCCGGGACACGCCCGCCCCCCGAGGGTGGCGGCCCGGCGGGGTGGGCCCGGGGCCCGTTACCCGAACTGGCCGGGCTGGTAGTCGCCGGCGGGCTGCTGGACGACGACGTTCACGCGGTTGAAGGCGTTGATGACGGCGATGAGCGACACCAGGGCGGCGAGCTGGTCCTCGTCATGGTGCTTGGCGGCGTTCGCCCAGGCGTCGTCCGTGACGCCGCCGGCCGCGTCGGCGATGCGGGTGCCCTGCTCCGTCAGCTCCAGGGCGGCGCGCTCGGCCTCGGTGAACACCTTGGCCTCCCGCCAGGCCGCGACCAGGTTGAGGCGCGCCGGGGTCTCCCCGGCGTGGGCGGCGTCCTTGGTGTGCATGTCGGTGCAGAAGCCACAGCCGTTGATCTGGCTGGCGCGGATCTTCACCAGCTCCTGCGTCGCGGCCGGCAGCGTCGAGTCCACGACCGCCTTGTTCGCGGAGGCGAGGTATCTCATGACTCTGGCGCCGACCGGGTTGCCGGAGAGGTTCAGGCGGGCATCCATGGCGTGCTCCTTGTCGTTGTCGGTGGTCACACCTCTCGGACGGGACAGCCCGGCGGGATGTGACACGTGTCCTTCCCGCCTCTCGACGGCGGGGGCCCGGACGACGCCCGGGCCCCCGCCAGAGAGGCCGCCCCTCCGGCCCGGCTCCGCACGCGGCCGGTCCGCCCGACGGTCCGGACGGAACCTCCTGACCTGTTCACCGGGTCGCGGGGACGATCTGGACGGTGCTGGCGACGGTGGCGGGCGCGGGACCGTGCTCCACGTGCTCCACATCCTCCACGTCCTCCCGGACGAAGTGGACGGCCCTGCCGGACGCGGTCAGCGTCCCCGAGGCGTCCGGCGACACGGCCACGCCGACCGTGATCCGGGGAAGCTGGAACCCGGGGGCGGCCAGGTCACGCGTGCCGCAGCCGACGATCCCGGCCGTGATCCGGCACCTCCAGCCCGTACCCGAGGCGCTCACCGGCGTCAGGCCCGAGGGGAAGTGGTAGGTCACGCCGGTCGGACGGGTGATCCCGCCGGAGCCCGGGGCCGCCGTGACGTCGATGGAGAACGTGCCGGAGCCACCCGCCTCGAACGGGCCGTCGTGGACGGTGGTGAGGATCAGGTCGCCGGGTGGGCGCGTCCCCCAGGTGGGCGGGCCCACGGCGGTCGCCGCCGCGGTGGTCATCGCGGTCGTCACGACGGTCACCGGGACGGCCATCGCGAGGCGCGAGAGGCCGGTCCACCACCCCGGCCGTGCCCGTCGCGGTGAACCCGGCCGGGCCACTTCGGCCCGTTCCGCCGGCTCGGACGATGTCACCTCGGCCCGTTCGGCCGGCTCGGACGATGTCACCTCGGCCCGTTCGGCCGGCTCGGACCGTGTCATTCCGGCCCGTTCCGCTGGATCCGCGTCCTCGTCGGCCATATTCCCTTGCCCCCGATTCCGGTAGGGATTTACCGTTTCCGATTTCGGCGCCGCACGCCGCATGTCCCGGATATGTGAAACAAGGCGGGAGAATGCTAAGAATCGCCCGTCACCGCTGTCCGGGACGGCACGCGCACGCCACCGCCACTGTTCCCGGTAGCCCCGATGGAGCCATGCCAAACCAGGCGAGGGGTAAAGCCGCAGGCAGGAAAGGGCTCCCGGACCGCCTCCGATGACGTTTTCCCGGCCGGAAGAAGCCGATGGCGGGCCGCATCACGATTTGCACCGCCGGCCGAAGGTCACGTGCTCCCGGTGAAAGCGCTGCCCCGGACAGGGCAGGATGGACCCATGAGGGAAACCCGACTCTCGTCCGCCGGCCTGCGCGACGCCATCGACCGCAGTGGCTACTATCCCGACCTGGTCGCCGACGCGGTCGAGTCCGCGCTCGGCAAGGAGCAGGTGGGCGCCTACGTCGTGCACCACGAGGCCACCTTCGACCCGGCCATGGAGGTGCGCAGGCACGTCACCGTGCTCGTGCTCTCCCCGACCCGGCTGCTCGTCTGCCACACCGACGAGCACCCGCCGGTGGAGGGAGTGTCGGCGTCCCACGCCTCCACGACCACCGAGGCCGTGCGTCTCAGCCGGATCCAGTCGGTCGCGGTCACCCGGGTCGTCCCCGATCCCGCCTCCTACGTGCCCGGAGTGCCGCCCACGGAGGTCACGCTCACCATCGGCTGGGGGGCCATCTCCCACGTCGACCTGGAACCGGCGACCTGCGGCGACGAGAACTGCGACGCCGACCACGGATACACCGGCGCCATCACGGCCGACGACCTCTCCCTGCGGGTGAGCGAGGCGGCCGACGGGCCGGAGGCCGTCTCCCACGTGCTGGCCTTCGCCAAGGCACTGTCGGAGGCCACCGCCCGCACCGCCTCGTGAATCCCGTGAACCCCCTGGTCCCCGCGTACGGGACGGCCTCGCTCGCGGACCTGTCCTCCTCGCTGCTCGCCGCGGTCGGGGTGGACGGCGACAACCCGCTGGATCTCGCCCCGGCCGGGCGGGTCCTGCTGTTCCTCGTCGACGGCATGGGCGCCGAGCTGCTCCGTGCCCACCCCGGCGTCGCGCCGTTCCTGTCCTCCCTGTCCGGCGGGGTGTCCGGCGGGGTGCTCACCGCGGGCTTCCCCGCCACGACCGTGACCAGCCTGAGCACCCTCGGCACCGGCCTGCCGCCGGGCGGCCACGGCATGCTCGGCTACCAGCTCGCCGTGCCCGGCGCCGGTTACCTGCTCAACTGCCTGCGCTGGACCGCTCCGGGCCCCCTCGTCGAACCCGGCGAGTGGCAGCCGACCCCGACCGTCTACGAGCGCGCGGCGGCGGCCGGCGTCCAGGTCAGCTACGTCGGCCCGGCCAAGTTCGAGACCACCGGTTTCAACAGGGCCGTCTACCGGGGCGTGCGCTTCGTGGGGGCCGACGAGGTCGACGACCGGGTCGCCGGGGTCCGCCACGCGCTGGCGGCAGAGCCCCGGGCCCACGTCTCGGTCTACTACGGCGACCTCGACGCCACCGGCCACGTCACCGGCTGGGGCTCCCCGGCCTGGCTCGACCAGCTCGCCCTGGTCGACCGGATGGCCGAGCGGCTGGCGGAGACGCTCCCGCCGGGCTCGGCGATGTACGTCACCGCCGACCACGGCATGATCAACGTCGCCGAACGCGTCGACGTCGACGCCCTGCCCGCGCTGCGCGAGGGCGTCGCCCTGCTCGGCGGGGAGAGCAGGGCCCGCCACCTCTACACCGCCCCCGGAGCCTCGGCGGCGGTCCTCGACACCTGGCGCGAGGTCCTCGCCGGAAAGGCCTGGGTGGCCTCCCGGGAGGAGGCGGTCGAGTCCGGCTGGTTCGGGCCGGGGGTCCGCGCGGAATGGCTGCCCAGGATCGGCGACGTCCTCGCGGTGCCGTACACCGACTGCGCTCTCGTCGCCTCGGTCGCCGAGCCGCACGAGGCGGGGTTCATCGGCTGCCACGGCTCGCTGACACCCGCCGAGCAGTACGTTCCCCTTCTTGAGGTAAGCACCCGTTGACATCCCCCCACAGCCAGAGCCGGGATCTTCACGCTGGAGGTATTCGATGAGCCCGCTGATCACTCCCGCCGAGCTGGAGGGCCTGACCGGGGTGAGCGTCCTCGACGTGCGCTGGAAGCTCGCCGTCGCGCCCACGGGGCCGGCCGGGATCGACTCCTACCGCGAGGGGCACATCCCCGGCGCGGTCTTCTGCGACCTGGAGACCGACCTCACGGCCCACCCCGGGCCGGGAGGCGAGGGAGGCCGCCACCCGCTGCCCTCCGCCGAGGCGTTCCAGGAGGCGATGCGCCGGCTCGGCGTGTCCGCTTCCCGGACCGTCGTCGTCTACGACGGCGCCGACTCCACCGCGGCCGCCGCCCGCGCCTGGTGGCTCCTGCGCTACTTCGGTCACCCCGACGTGCGGGTCCTCGACGGCGGCCTGCGCGCCTGGGTCTCCGAGGGCCTGCCGGTCTCCGCCGAGGAGAGCCGCCCCGAGCCCGGCGACTTCGAGGCGCGGCCGGGCGGGATGCCGCTGCTCGACGCCGCGCGGGCCGGTGAGCTCGCCGCCGACGGGGTGCTGCTCGACGCCCGCGCCGCCGAGCGCTACCGGGGCGAGGTCGAGCCGATCGACCCGGTCGCCGGGCACATCCCGGGCGCCGTCAGCGCCCCCACCGGCGAGAACGTCGACCCCTCCGGCCGCTTCCACCTGCCCGACTTCCTGCGCGAACGCTTCAACACCCTGGGCGTCGTCCCCGGGGTCGAGGCCGGCGCCTACTGCGGATCCGGTGTGACGGCCGCGCACGAGGTGCTGGCCCTGGAGGTGGCGGGCATCCCGGCCGCGCTCTACGTCGGGTCGTGGTCCGACTGGGTGACCGACCCCTCCCGGCCGGTCGCCACCGGCTGACCGCTCCGGGCGACGGGCTCCTCCCGCCGGTCGCCACCGGGCGACCGGCTTCGCCCTGCCGGTCGTCACCGGCCGACCGCTCTAGGCGACCGGCTCCTTTGGGCCGGTCGCCGCCGGCAGGTCCCCGCACCCGAAGCAGACGAAGCCCGCCACGCCGGTCTTCCCGCTCGCGAGGGCCAGCGCCCGCGCGGGAGGGGCACCGGCGGCCAGCGCCCGGTGGAAGGCGGTCATCAGCGTCAGCGTCTCCTCGTCGCGCACCGGCACCAGGCTGGCCACCACGCACCGCGTCCCCAGCGACAGGAACGTGCCCGCCAGCCCGAGGGGCGCGCCGTCCGCGGGGGCGTGCGCCATCCCCGCGTCGCACGCCGACAGCACCACCAGCGCGGGCGGGGTGCGCAGCCGCAGCAGGTCGTACGCCATCAGCGGGCCGTCGTCGAGGTCGATGCTCGACAGCAGCGGGCTGCGCGGGGAGAACATCCCGTGCGCGGCCAGATGGGCCACGTCGGCCCGCTCCAGAGCCGCCATCACCTCCGCCCGCCGCGCCGCCACCCGCTCGGTCCCCGGATGGCACTCGCCGACCATGCGTGCCTCGGTCTTCGCGTACCGCAGCCCCGGTCCCGCCACCGCCATCGGCACCGCCGCGCCCCTCCCGGCGCGTACGGCCGGCACCCGGCGCCCGGCCAGCCAGGCGGCGGCGCTGGCCGCCACGGTCACCGGCCGGTCGGCGTTCATCGGCAGCAGCGGCCAGGGCAGGGTGTGCAGCGTCCCCGTCGGCACGATCACCAGCGGCCGGTCGCCCAGCCGGTCACGCAGCGAGCCGAAGAGGAGCCGTTCCAGCTCCGCGGCCTCCGCGCCGGGCTCGGCGGCGCTCCCGTCGAGCAGGTGCGTCCTGCGCAGCCCGTAGCGGAGGCGGACGGTGGCCTCGGCGACGGCGGGGAACGGGCCGAGACGGCGCAGCGTCACGCGGTCGCGGGTGACCACGACGGCGGCCAGGTCACCCTCGTGGCGGACGAACTCCACCAGGACCGACTCGCCGAGCGCCGCCCGCAGCGCGGCCGGGTCGGGCGCGAGCGGCCGGCCCGCACCCCCGGTGACCGCCCGCCACCGCTCGGCCCAGGCCAGGACCGCGCTACCCCGCCCGGTCCGCATGGCCAGGGCCAGCCCGAACCCGGCCAGCGGCTCACCGGCCCTGGCGGCGTGCGCGCGCACCACCGGATCCTCGAACGTCCGCGTCCCGGCGCCCACCTCCGCCAGCCCGGCCAGCACCGCGGCGAACGCCCCGCGCCGGTCTCCCGCCAGGGATCGCCGCAGCGCCGTCGCCTGGAGGGCGACCACCCCGTGGCCCGGGCGGGACAGGAGGGCCAGCTGGTCCTCGGCGGACGGCCGGTCGCCGAGGCCGAGCGCGACCTCGGCGGCGGTGAGCCTGAGCGCCGCCGAGGCGTCCCGGTGCCCGGAGGCGTCGAGGGCGTCGGCGCACGAGAGCATCGCCGAGGGCAGCTCCGCCGAGGGCGGGTCCAGCGCGAGCCGGGCCCGCAGGACGATCTCGTCGGCGACCGGGACCAGGACCGTCCGCCCCTGCGCGGCCAGCTCGCGGGCGGCCAGCTCCGCGCTCTCCCGGGCACGGCGGGGATCACCGGTGCGCAACTCGACCCTGGCGAGCAGCAGGAGGGCCTCGGCCAGGACCGTCCCGGCACCCGCCGCCGCCAGCTCGGGAACCGCCATCTCCAGCAGCACCCGGGCCTCGCCGGGCAGATGGGCGCCGACCAGCGCCTCGGCCAGGTCGCAGCGCACCGTCGCCAGCCGTTCGGGAAAGCCGACCAGGATGCTCTCGGCGCGCCGGTAGGCGCCGAACGCGGCGGCCAGGTCACCGCGCCGCGCGGCCAGGAACGGCAGGTTGCCCTCGGCGAGCGCGAGAACGTGTTCCAGGCCCGCCTCCCTGGCCAGCTCCGCGCACCGGCTCAGGTCGGCCTCCGCGGCCTCGAACTCCCCGAGGAACACCCGGGCGAGCCCGCGGTTCAGCATCGCCCCGGCCAGGAACCTGACGTCGCCGCCGAGGACGGGAACGGCGAGGTCGCAGTGGTCGACGGCCTCGCGGTAGCGGCCGAGCCGGGCCAGGGCCACGGCCCGGTGCACGCCGAGCTTGCCCACCTCGGCCGGGGTCAGGCCGGGCTCGGCGTCCGCGGCGACGGCCAGCGCCTGCTCCGGGTGCCCCAGCTCGGTGCGGACGTGGACCAGCGACAGCCGCGCCTGGGCCGCCCGGTGCGGCAGCCCCGCCGAGATCGCGATGCGCACCGCCCGGCCCAGGCGTTCCTCGGCGAACGGCAGGTCGCCCAGCTCGCGCGCCGCCACCGCCAGCGCCCGGTGCGCCACCACCTCGACCTCGCAGTGCCCGCACCCCGCGACCCGGCCAGAGATCGCGCCGCCGTCATGACCGCCGTCGAAATCGTCGTCGGGGCCGCCTTCCGGATCGCGCCCCGGGACGCCGTCGTCCGGAGTGACACCCGGGACGGCCCCGCGGGCCGCCTCCCGGCAGGACGCGGGCAGCGCGGCGAGCACGGTGCGGGCGAGCGCGAGGGCGCGGGCCGGGTCGCTGCCCGAGAGGTCGACCGCGTGCTCGGCGGCGGCGAGCGCCTCGTCGGAGGTCACCTACGGGCGGATCCGGGTCCAGCTGGTGACCACGGAAGAGCCCTCGGGCCGGTGGCACACCACGCTGAACCAGCCCGGAGGCAGGCCGGTGACGGCGAACTGGCCCGTCGGGGACAGCGCGCGTGACTCGGTGAGATGCAGGGTGCGGATCTCGACCAGCGTGCCCGCCTCGGGGCAGGGCGAGACCTGGCCCGCCAGGTCGACCAGGCCGTCCAGGGAGGTGACCTCCAGCTCCACCGTGAGCCCGCCGGCGGTGAACCTCAGCAGCCGGGGCTCCTCGGCGGACCGGACACCTCGCGGCACGGGCGTGGCCACGGGGCGGGCCGTGGTGGCGTCGGGCAGCCGCAGGCCGAAGGTCGCGCGGGCGGCGGCCGTCACCCGCGCGGGCACCGGGTCACCGCCCGAGGCCAGGCGCAGCGCGGCTATCAGGGACTCGTCGTCGATCGCCGTCGGATGTCGCGTCACGGTGTCGCCTCCCGGGCGGTGAGCAGGGTGCGGAGCCGGTTCAGGCAGCGGCCCCGGGTAGGGCCGTAGCTGCCGCTGGGCATGCCCAGACGCCCGGCCAACTGGTGGACGCCCGCGTCGGGGGCCGTGGCCATCAGCCGGAACAGCGAGCGGCACGGCTCCTGCATCTCGTCGACGGCCTGCCACAGGCGGCGGCCCTCGTCGGCGCTCAGCACGGCCAGTGCGGGGTCGGCGTGGGCGTGCCCGGCGCCGGCCGGGGCGAGGTGCGCGTGCTCGGCGTCCGCCGGGTCGGCGACCAGCCGCTCGCCCCGGTGCCGCCGGCTCAGCAGGGACGCCTCGCGCTTGGCCGTGGTGAACAGCCAGGGGCCGATCCTGCCGGGGTCGCGGATGGTGTGCAGGCTTTCCAGCAGCCGCAACCAGGTGCCCTGCACCGCGTCGGCGGCGTCGGCCGGGCTCAGGTCGTAGGCGCGCACGGCCGACCACAGCAGCCCCTGGAAACGGACGACCAGCTCGTCCCAGGCCACCTGGTCGTCCACCAGGACGGCGTCGATCGTGTGCTGGTCGCCCACCGGCACCTCCATGACCGCGTAGAACACTCTGAGTGTTCGCGTGAAGACTTTGGGTGAGACTTTAGCCGGGCATGGGCACGACGGCTCCCAAATCGGGGATCCGCCTGACCCCGGACGGGGCGAGGACGTGCTTCACGGCCTCGGGGGAGGGCCGGTCCGCGCACGCCGCGGCGATCGCGCCGCTGACCAGGGCGGTCGCGAAGGAGGTCCCGCTCCAGCGCGCGTAGCCCTCGAACGCCCCGTGTTCGAGGAAGGTGCTGGACAGCCACTCGCCGCGGGCGCACGCGTCCACCCACGGGCCGTACGCCGAGAACGGGGCCCTCGCCTCCCCGGCGGTGTCCAGCGCTCCGACGGCGATCACCCGGGGCGACGCGGCGGGCCAGAAGGGGCGGTCGGAGGCGGTGTTGCCCGCGCAGGCCACGGTGACCGTGCCGGCCAGTTCCTCCAGGGCCGCCTCCACGAGCGGGGAGGGCTGGTCGTCGAAGGTGTGCCCGCCGAAGGACAGGTTGAGCACCCGCGGCGGCCCGGCCCGCAGCCGCCCCAGGACGTGCAGCAGCCCGGCCTCGTCCCCGATCCCGTGGCCGTCCAGCACCCTGATCGGCCGCAGCCGCGCCAGGGGAGCCGATCGCAGGACCAGCCCCGCGACGAACGTGCCGTGCCCCGCCTGGAGGTCCATCTCCCCGTCGCCGTCCGAGTCGGGGATCTCGGCGGACTCCCGTCCCCGCTCCAGGAACCACGGGCTCTCCTGCCACCAGGGGTGCTCGGCCAGGCCGGTGTCGGCCAGGGCCACGGTCACGGCGCTCGCGGAGGGCCCGGCGGGGGCCGGCTCGGGCGCGGGGAGGGCGGCGCTGGGGAAGGGGCGCGAGGCCGGGCCCCCGAAATAGAGCGGCTGGCCCGTCAGGACGTGGTTGGGGGAGGCCAGGACGCCCCGTGCCCGCACCGACGCCACCAGGTCGCAGACGTCCACGCCCGGTGAGAGGCGCACCCGGTAGATTCCCCCGGTCTCGGTGACGGCGTCGGCCCAGCGGGCGGTGGCCGCGAGGCCCGAGGCGTCGGTGAGCAACTGGCCTTTCCTGATCAGGGCGGGTGAACCAGGGAAGGGTTCGACCCGTTCGATACCGGTATGCATCTGGTCCTCCGGGGGGCGATCACCAGTTCGTGGGTTTCCTTCATTCCCGAGGATGCCCCGGCCAATTGTCCGCGCCGCAACATCTCGGTATGACCCCCCTCTGGTGCGGCGTCACAACCGACGGTAGTCTCTCCTTCAGTCACTTGTGATCATCCTGGTATGAGGCCGTTGGGGAAGGCGCACCTCGTACGAAACGGGAGGTCCGGTGTCTGCTCGTGGCGTGCTTTACGTCCACTCGGCTCAGCCTGCGCTGTGCCCTCATATTGAATGGGCGGTCGCAGGTGTCCTTGGCGTGCCCGTAGACCTGACCTGGACGCCACAGCCCGCCGCGCCCGGCCACGTGCGCGCGCAGGCCGAGTGGGAGGCCCGTGTCGGTACCGCGGCGGCCATCACCTCGTCGCTGATGGGCTGGCAGCGGATCCGCTTCGAGATCACCGAGGACGCCTCGCCGGGCGCCGACGGGACCCGGCACGCCTACACCCCCTCCCTCGGCGCCTTCACGGCCGTGGTCGGGGCCACCGGCGACATCCTGATCCCGGAGGACCGGCTGCGCTCCGCCATGCTGATGGCCCGCCAGGGTCGCGTGGTGCTCGAGGAGGAGCTCGACCGCCTGCTGGGCAAGCAGTGGGACGCCGAGCTGGAGTCGTTCCGCTACGCGGGCGAGGGCGCTCCGGTCCGCTGGCTGCACGCCGCCGTCTGATCGGGCGTGTCCGGCCGGCGCCGTCCGCCTCCTCGTGGAGGAAGGCCGTCCCGGACACGGTTTTGGAACGTGCCCGGGAGCCGTGCCCTTTCCCGGCGCGGGGAAGGGCGGCGGGAAAACGGGTGAGCCCCCGCCGGGGAGACCGGCGGGGGCTCGTCGGACGACCGTCAGAGGGGGATGTTGCCGTGGGCGCCCCTGGCGGGGGTCGCCTGGGCCAGGACCCTGGCGATGGCGCCCCGGGTCTCCTCGGGCTTGATGACCTCGTCGATCACGCCGAGCTCGATGGCCCGGTCGAGGCCGCCGGCGAGGATCTCGTGCTCCTCGGCGAGCCTGGCCTCCAGGGCGGCGCGCTCCTCCTCCGGCGCGGCGGCCAGCTCGCGGCGCTTGAGGACGCGCACCGCGGCGACCGCGCCCATGACCGCGATCTGGGTCGTCGGCCAGCCGAACACTTTGGTCGCGCCCAGCGAGCGGGAGTTCATCGCGATGTAGGCGCCGCCGTACGCCTTCCTGGTCACCAGGGTGACGCGCGGCACGGAGGCCTCGGCGAAGGCGTGCAGGAGCTTGGCGCCGCGGCGGACCACGCCGTCGTGCTCCTGGCCGACGCCCGGCAGGTAGCCGGGGACGTCCACCAGGACGACCAGCGGCACCCCGAAGGCATCGCACATCCGGACGAACCGTGCGGCCTTCTCCGCCGAGGCGGAGTCGAGGCAGCCGCCCAGGCGCAACGGGTTGTTGGCCACCACACCCACGGTCCGGCCCCCGAGGCGGCCCAGGGTGGTGACGACGTTGGGCGCCCACTTGGCGTGCAGTTCCACACCGGGCTCGTCCAGCAGGCCCGTGACGAGCGGCTTCACGTCGTAGGCGCGGCGCACGTTGTCGGGAAGCAGGCCGGAGAAGTCGACCTCCTCGACCTCGGTGCGCACCCGGCCCTGGTGGCCGAGGAGCACCGCCAGGCGACGGGCCTGCAGGTAGGCGTCGGTCTCGGTCTTGGTGACCACGTGGACGACGCCGCTGCGCCTGCCGTGCGGCTCGGGACCGCCCAGGGCGGCCATGTCGATCTGCTCGCCGGTGACGCTTCGGACCACGTCGGGGCCGGTGACGAAGATGCGCCCCTCGTCGGCCAGGATCACGATGTCGGTCAGCGCCGGGCCGTACGCGGCACCGCCGGCCGCGGGGCCGACGACCACCGACAGCTGCGGGACCACGCCGGAGGCGCGGGTCATCGCGGCGAAGACGCGGCCGACGGCGTGCAGCGACTCCACCCCCTCGGCGAGGCGAGCACCCCCGGAGTGCCAGACGCCGATGACGGGAACCCGCTCGCGGACCGCGACGTCGTAGGCGTGCACGATGTGCTCGCACCCCTCGCTGCCCATCGCACCGCCCTGGACGCGGGCGTCGCTGGCGAACGCGACGACCGGCACCCCCTCGACACGGCCCGTCGCGGCGAGGACGCCGCTGCGGTCGACCGGCGAGATCAGGCGCAGCGAGCCCGCGTCGAACAGGGCGGAGAGACGCACCTGGGGGTCACGGGGATCGGGAGGGTCCTGTTCGGACCCCTCGCTCACCACCCTGTTGTCGAGCACGGTCATCAGCTACCTCCGGCATGGAGACCTTGGATCTCGGTCCTGGGCGGGAAACGCGGCGCGTCGCCGCGCGATGTGGGCAGGGTCCGGCGGTCCGGTCGTCCGGCCGTCCGGCGGAGAGGAGCGGGCCGCCGGGCCTGCCGCCCTAAGCCCGTGGGAACCGGGTGAGACCCCGTCCCCGGTCCGATCGCCCGCGAAGCCCGGCCCCTGAGGGCCGGAACTCCCCGGCGCGCGTCGCGGGGGGAGACCGGTTCCCTGCCGGGCCGGCCCCCCGCCGGATGGTGGTGAACCGTCAGATGCTGGTGAAGGCCACGGCGACGTCGTGCCCGCCGAACCCGAAGGAGTTGTTGATGGCGGCGATCTGACCGTCGGGCAGGGCGCGCGGCTCGCCGCGCACGATGTCGACCTCCACGCCGTCGTCGAGGTCGTCCACGTTGATCGTTCCAGGCGCGCGACGCTCGTGCAGCGCGAGGACGGTGAAGACGGACTCGATGCCGCCGGCGCCGCCGAGCAGGTGCCCGGTCATCGACTTGGTGCCGCTGACCAGGGGGTGGTCGCCGATGACCTCCTTGATCGCCATCGTCTCCACCACGTCGCCCGCGGGGGTGGAGGTGGCGTGCGCGTTCACGTGCTTGATGTCGGAGCCCGTGAGGCCGGCGTTCTCCAGGACGCGGCGCATGGCCAGCATGACCCCGGCGCCGCTGGGCTCGGGCTGCGCGATGTGGTGGGCGTCGGCCGAGTAGCCGACGCCGGCGGCCACGGCGTAGATCGTGGCGCCGCGCGCGAGGGCGTGCTCCTCGGACTCCAGCACCAGGATGCCCGCGCCCTCGCCGAGGACGAAGCCGTCGCGGCCCTTGTCCCACGGCCGGGAGGCGCGCTGCGGCTCGTCGTTGCGGGTGGACATGGCGCGCATGGCGGCGAAGGACCCGATGTTCAGCGGGTGGATGGCCGCCTCGGTGCCGCCGGCCACGACCACGTCGGCCCGGCCGGAGCGGATCATCTCGATGGCGTACCCGATCGACTCGGCGCCGGTGGCGCAGGCGCTCACCGTGGCGTGGACGCCGGCGCGCGCGCCGACCTCGATGCCGATCCAGCCCGCCGAGCCGTTCGGCATCAGCATGGGGACGGTGAACGGCGAGAGTCGCTGCCAGCCCCTCTCCTTGAAGGTGTCGTAGGCGGCGAGGATCGTGGTGATGCCCCCGATGCCGCTGCCCACGACGACGCCGAGCCGCTCGGGGTCGACCTTGTCGATCGCGGCGTGCGCCCACGCCTCACGGGCCGCGACCAGGGCGAACTGCTCGGCCCGGTCAAGCCGCCGCGACTCCGGCCGGGGCAGGACCTCGGTCGGGTCCACGGCGGCGAAGCCGGCGAACTTCACCGGGACGGAGTCGACCCAGTCGGCGGTGGTGGTGCGTACCCCCGACTGACCGGCGAGAAGCGCCGACCAGGTCGAGGCGACGTCCCCACCGAGGGGCGTGGTCGCGCCGAGCCCGGTGACGACGACGCGTACCTGGTCTGTACTCACTGCTGCGCTCCTTGTGAATCGCTGGTCAAAAGGGTCGGAGGGAAAAGCCGTGACGTCTCAGTTCTGGATGAAGTTGATGACGTCCTTGACGGTCTTGAGGTGCTTGAGCTGGTCGTCCGGGATCTCGACGCCGAACTCGTCCTGAGCGGCGACGGCGATCTCGACCATGGACAGCGAGTCGATGTCGAGGTCGTCGACGAAGCTCTTCTCCGGGGTGACCTCGGTGGCCGGGATCCCGGTGATCTCATTGATGATCTTGCCGATGCCGGCGAGGATCTCCTGCTCGGTCAGAGCCATGTCGCGTGTTCTCCTTGCGATCGGTTTTCTTCTTTGTTTCCCGTGCGGCGGGGCCGCGCGGAAGCTCCAAGGGGGTGCTTCAGGGGATCTCGACGACCTGGCCCGCGTAGGTCAGGCCCGCGCCGAAGCCCAGCAGCAGGGCGAGCCCGCCCGACCGCACCTCGCCGCGCTCGATCATCCGGGACAGGGCCAGCGGGATCGAGGCGGCGGAGGTGTTGCCCGCCAGGACGATGTCCTTGGCGACGACGGCGTTGTCCGCGCCGAGCTTGCGGGCGATCGTCTCGATGATGCGCAGGTTGGCCTGGTGGGGTACGAAGGCCGCGAGGTCGGCCGGGTCCACCCCGGCACGGTCGCAGATCTCCTTGGCGACGGGGTGAAGCGTGGTGGTCGCCCAGCGGAACACGGTCTGGCCCTCCTGGTGCAGGAAGGAGTCGCGGTCCTTGATGATGATCGCGTCGAACTTGTCCCCGGCGCTGCCCCACACCACGGGGCCGATGCGCGGGGTGTCGGAGGGGCCGACGACCGCGGCGCCCGCGCCGTCGGCGAAGATCACCGCGGTGGCCCGGTCGGTCCAGTCGATCCACTGGGAGAGCTTCTCGGTGCCGACGACGAGCACGTGGGTCGCCGAGCCCGCGCGGACCGCGTCGTTGGCGAGCGCGAGCGCGTAGCAGAAGCCCGAGCAGGCGGTGTTGACGTCGAACGCGCCGGGGGCGTCGATGCCCAGCCGGGTGGCCACCCGGCCGGCGGCGTTGGGGATCTGCGTCTCCAGCGTGCAGGTGGCGACGATCACCAGGTCGATGTCGGAGGCCGACAGGCCGCTCGCGGCGAGGGCCTTGCCGCCCGCCTGCACGGCCAGGTCGATCTCGGACTCGTTGTCCGGGGCGATGCGGCGCTCCTTGATGCCGACGCGGCTCTGGATCCAGGCGTCGTCGGTCTCCATGGTCGCCGACAGGTCGTCGTTGGTGACCACGTTGGAGGGCTGGTAGTGGCCGAAGGCCAGGATCCTCGCGCCCGGCGAGCCCTGTGAGATCCTCATTCGTCGATCACCGCTCCTCATTCGACCCAAGGGCGGCTCGCGCGGCCTCCAGGTCGTCGGGGGTCTTCAGGGCGACGGTCGTCACCCCGCGCAGAGCACGCTTGGCCAGGCCGGTGAGCGTGCCGCCGGGGACAAGTTCGATCATCGTGGTGACGCCGCGCTCGGCCATCGTGGCCATGCAGGCGTCCCAGCGCACCGGGTTGGCGACCTGGGCGACCAGGCGCTCGACGAACTCGGCGCCGCCGGTGACCACCGCGCCGTCCCTGTTGGACAGCAGCGTGACGGAGGGGTCGGCCGGGGTGAGGCCCGCGGTGGCCTCGCGCAGGTGGCCGACCGCGGAGGCCATGTGCTCGGTGTGGAACGCGCCGGCGACCGACAGCGCGACCACCCGGGCCCGCGCGGGCGGCTCGGCCTTGAAGGCCTCCAGCTGCTCCAGCGTGCCGCCGATCACGATCTGCCCGGCGCCGTTGATGTTGGCGGGGGTGAGGCCCTTGTCGGCGATGGCCGCCAGGACCTCCTCCTCGACGCCGCCGAGGACGGCGGACATGCCGGTCTCGGTGATCGTCGCGGCCTTGGCCATGGCCTGGCCGCGCTCGCGGACGAGGCCGACGGCCTGCTCGGGGGTGATCACTCCGGCCAGGGCGGCGGCGGTGAACTCGCCGACGCTGTGCCCGGCGACCATGTCGGGGGAGGCTCCGAGAACCTCGGCGACGGCCAGGCCGGCGGCCACGAGCAGTGGCTGCGCGACGGCGGTGTCACGGATCTTGTCCGCGTCGGCGGTGGTCCCGTAGGCGATCAGATCGAGGCCGGCCAGCTCCGACCACGCGGTCAGCCGATCGGCCACGCCCGGTAGTTCGAGCCATGGACTGAGAAAGCCTGGAGTCTGGGCACCCTGGCCCGGAGCGACGATGACGAGCACAAAATCCAGCCTGCCCTGTAGAGGTTCACTACATGGATGGAGATCCAGACGAAGTTTGTCCCTACTTCTTTGTAGGGAAGCTACAGCGGGAGTTTCGCGAAGGTTAAGTAAAGAGCTTCAGGTAACCGGCGTTTCGGACAGACGCCCGAGAATCAGCCCCACCTGGAGGGTGAAGGCGGACCGCCCCTCGGTCGGCTGGTAGCCGGTCAACTCCGTGATTTTACGAAGACGGTAGCGCACCGTGTTCGGATGGACGAACAACAGCCGGGCCGTCGCCTCCAGTGAGGTGCCCTGCTCCAGGTAGGTCGCGAGGGTGTCGAGGAGCGGGGTGCCGATCAGCGGCAGGTAGACGTTCTCGACCAGCTGCGCCCTGGCGTCGGCGTCGCCGTCGATGGCCCGCTCGGCCAGCAGGTCCTCGGCGTGGACCGGCCTGGGCGCGTCCGGCCACCCCGCGGCGGCCCGCAGCCCGGCCATCGCCGCCCGCGCCGAGCTGGCGGCCGAGTGCAGGTCGGCCACCTCCGGCCCGATCACGATCGGGCCGGGGCCGAAGCGCGGCACCACGTGCCTGGCCGCCGCGGCGACGCTGTCCGCCCCGCCCACGATCACGATCAGCCGGTCTCCCTGCACCCCGGCCAGCATGTCCAGGCCCGACCTGCGGCCCCGGTCGCGCAGCGCGTCGATCACCGCCTGCGGGTCGTCGTCGGGGGTCTGCCCGGCCAGCACCACGACGGGCGCTGAGGTCCAGCCGAGCGCGGCGGCCCACGAGTGCAGGCCGTCGTCGACCTCGCCCCGGACCAGGGCGTCCACGATGAGCGCCTCCAGCCGCGCGTCCCAGGCCCCGCGCGCCTCGGCCTCCCGCGCGTACACCTGCGCGGCGGCGAACGCGACGTCGCGGGTGTAGCGGAGCATCGCCTGCTGCAGCTGGTCCTCGCCGCCCGGCGCGGCCAGCTCCCCGGTCTGCGCCTCGACCACCTCGACCACGACCCGCACGATGTCGACGGTCTGCTGCAGCGAGATGGACCGCTTCAGCTCCCTGGGCGCGGTGCCGAAGAACTCGATGCTGGGCGTCGGCCGGCCCTCGCCCGCGTGCTGGAACCACTCCACGAACGCGGCGATCCCGGCCTGGGCCACCAGCCCGACCCAGGATCTGTCTTCGGCCGACAGGGCACGGAACCACATGAGCCGGTCGTCCATCCGGGACATGGCCGCCGTGCCCAGCGTGCCCATGGCCCGCTCCAACCGGCGCGTGGTGTCCTCCCGGACCCGGTCCGAGTCGAGATCACTCCCGTCCTCCCCGGTCACGACGTCGCCGTTCCTGAACCCTCGCGCGTTCCGCTCCCTCACGCCACTAAGAGTGCCAGGTCGCGCGAGATGCGCCAGCCGCGGCCGGTGACAGCGCGCGCTCCCGGATCCTGTACGTCTCGCACGAACGGATCCGTGCGTCTCGTATGAACGGATCCGTGCGTCTCGTATGAACGGATCCCGTACGTCTCGCACGAACGGCCCCCGCGCGCCTTGCACGAACGGCCCCGCGCGTCTCGGACGAACGGATCCGTGCGTCTCGCACGAACGATCCCGTACGCCCGCCGGGGCGCGGACGTACGCACGGCGGTGCGCCGGCTCAGATGACCGCGACGGCGGTGATCAGCCCGATGGCCAGGTGGGTGACCGCCAGCAGCCGGGCGCCCGGCTGGAGATCCGGCTCCGTGACCAGCTCGCGCACCGAGATGCCGGCCACCTTGTCGAACGCGACCATCGCCACGGTCTGCACGGCGATGCCGACCAGGCCGAAGACGAACGTCGCGAGCAGGCCCTCGTGCAGGGCGCCGCCAGAGGACCAGATGGAGGCCGCCACGATCAGCCCGACGGCCGCCAGCCCCGAGCCGGTGAGCAGGGTGGCGTTGGGGTTGCGCTCCTCCTTGATGAGCCTGCTGAGCTTGCCGGGGATGACCAGGTCGATCACGTAGAAGCCGATGATCAGCAGGATCACGCCGAGGGCGGCGTACGAGACGATCGCGAGCGCGCCGCGCCCGAGGGTCTCGGCGAGCGAGACCGTCATGTCGGGCACGGCGGGCACGGACGTCAGGGCCGGCGCGGGGGTGGGACTCATGTGTTGTTTCTCTTTCCGGGACTCAGAGTTCGATGCGGTGCGGGACGAATGACGACGTGTCGTCGGTGATGAACCCCGAGGTCTCGCGGATGCCGACACCCGCCGCCTCGTCGTGGACGACCCAGGCGCCGAGCACGGGGCGCCAGCCCTCGAAGACGGGCAGCGCCTGGAACTCCTGGTAGACGTATCCCTCGGCGCCGTAGCCGCCGGTGGTCTCGACGTGCTCGCCGGGGGTGACGATCCGCATGTTGGCGCCCTCGCGGCCGAGCAGCGGCTTGACGATGTACGAGGGCATGTCGCGGGGACCGTCGAGATAGGCGGGCAGCAGGTTCGGGTGCTGGGGGTACAGCTCCCAGAGCACCGCGAGCAGCGCCTTGTTGGACAGCAGCATCTTCCACAGCGGCTCGATCCAGGTCGTCGAGACCTGCTGGCGCACCGCCCGCGTCCCGAACGGGTCGGCGACGGCCCACTCCCACGGGTACAGCTTGCAGAGCGAGCGGATCACCCTGCGCTCCATGTCGACGAAGCGGAGGTTGAGGTCGTCCCAGCCGATGTCCTCCATGGCCACCGCGACGGTCTTGAGCCCCGCCTGGTCGGCGGTCTCCTGCAGGTAGGCGAGGGTCATCACCTCCTCGCCCGACTCGTCCATGTTGGTCCAGGCGAAGTGGGTGGGCCCGGTGGGCAGGCCGGTCGAGATCTGCTGCCACCTGGCGATCAGCCGCTCGTGGATGGAGTTCCACTGGTCGTCGTCGGGGTAGCGGTCGCGCAGCCAGAACCACTGCACCACCGAGCTCTCCAGGAGGCTGGTGGGGGTGTCGGCGTTGTACTCCAGCATCTTGGCGGGGCCGGTCCCGTCGTAGCGCAGGTCGAAACGGCCGAACAGGTGCGGGTCGTTCCGCTCCCAGGAGGCGGCGATCTCCGGGGCCAGCCACTCGGGGATCGCGAAGTCGGCGTAGCGGCCCTTGGCGACGACGTGCTCCACGGCGTGCAGGCACATCCGGTGCAGTTCCTCGACCTGGTTCTCCAGGTCGAGGACCTCGTCCATGGAGAAGACGTACTGGACGGCCTCGTCCCAGTACGGGCGGGTGAGGCCCTCGGGGTGGGCCGAGCGGTGGTAGGCCAGGCCGTGGCCCTCGATGACGCTCTCCCAGTCGTCGCGGGGGAGCGAGGTCTCGCGTCTCATCTCCTGCTCACCTGCTGCTCACCTGTTGCTCATCGGGCCGGATCAGCTTCCGCCGCCCGATCCGCTGCGCCCTCCGAAGCCGCCCCGCTGGATCACCGTGCCCTTACGGCTGGTGATGTGGACGTCCGCGGGACGCACGGTGGTGCCCTGCCGGATGTGGGTGCCGGATCTGACGCCACCGTAGTACCAGCCGTAGGCGCCCCGTGACCCGTAGTAGTGCCTGTCGTCGCAGTAGTCCTCGTCCACGACCGCGTAGGTGCCGTCCGGCTGGCGGCTGTTGAGGTCGACGCACTCGGCGCCCACCTCCTCGTAGTCCTCCTGCGCGGAGCAGTAACCGATCAGGAGCAGGGAGACGACACCGATCCCGGTGATGGTGACCGCTTTGGAGGCCTTGAAACCCGAGGACTTCTGGGGCATTTTGCCCGAAGGGTTCTGCGGTGAGGCCATTGGGTGTTTTGGTCGTGCGGCCATCGAGCTCCAATGAGATGCGTCGCCACAGGTTACCGAGGTGGTTTTGTCTGTTCAACCGTCATCCGGATCTTTCACAGGAATTCGTCCGCGCGGGAAACCGCAGGTGCCCGCCGGGGCGGTGGTGAGCCGCACCGGCCCGGCGGCCCGGACGCGGAGCCGGGATCACAGTCGTACGGTGACCACCAGCCCCCCGCCGGGGCGGGGGCGGGCCTCCGCGGAGCCGCGGTGGGCCCGGGCGATCGCGCGGACGATGGACAGGCCGAGGCCGGCGCCCCCGGCCGAGCCGGTGCGGTCGCTGTCGAGGCGGCGGAACGGTTCGAAGAGGTCCTCGACCCGGCCCGAGGGGACGACGCGGCCGGTGTTCTCCACGGTGACGACGCTTCCCCAGCGGTCGCTGTGGGTGCGCAGGACGACCAGGGCGCGCTCGTCGTTGTACTTCACCGCGTTGTCCAGCAGGTTGCCGATCATCCGCTCCAGGAGCACCGGGTCACCCTCCGCCGGGGCCGGGCGCAGGTCGGCGGTCGTCTCGGGAACCGAGGTCATCGCGCTCCCCGCGAGCTCGGCGAGGTCCACGGGCAGGCGTTCCGCGGGCTCGCGCTCGCTCTGCGCCAGCAGGAGCAGCCCCTCGATCAGCCGCTCCTGGCGGGCGTTGGCGTTCAGCAGCTCGGTGCCGACCGTCCTGACCTGCCGGGGCAGTTCGGGGTCGGTCATGGAGACCTGGAGCAGCGCCCGGTTGATCGCCAGGGGGGTGCGCAGCTCGTGGGAGGCGTTGGCGACGAACCTGCGCTGGCTGTCGAACGCGTGGCCGAGGCGTTCCAGCATCGAGTCGAAGGTGTCGGCCAGGTCCCGGATCTCGTCGCGGGGACCTCCCAGGGCGATCCGCTCGTGCAGGGTGCTCTCAGACAGGCGGCGGGCCGCCTCGGTCATCGTCTGCAACGGGGCCATCGCCCGGCGGGCCACGATCCAGCCGATCGCGAGCCCGGCCACCCCGACGACGGCGACCGCCAGCAGGGACCACTGGAGCATCGACCCCATCACGTCCTCGCGGTACTGGGTCCGCACGTCGCTGATGGCCCGCAGGAAGAGCGTGTCCTTGGGGATCGACGCCACCATGGACGGTTCCGACGGCTTCAGGGCGGCCAGCGCCTCCGGGACCCCCTGGAAGGTCATCTTCGAGGGGCGCGACAGCACGTCCCGCACGAACAGGTAGTTGACCCCGACGAGCACGACCCCCACCCCGAAGAACAGGCTGCCGTAGACCAGGGTCAGGCGCAGCCGGACCGAGACGCGCCGCGAGGTCAAAGCCGGTATCCCGACCCTGTCACCGTCTCCACCACCGGCGGGGCGCCGAGCTTCTTGCGCAGGGTCATCACGGTGACCCTGACCGAGTTGGTGAAGTAGCTGATGTTCTCGTCCCATGCCTTCTCCAGGAGGTCCTCGGCGCTGACCAGGCCACCGTCGGCGCGCATCAGGATTTCCAGTACCGCGAACTCCTTGGGGCTCAGCGCCACGTACCGGCCGTCGCGGAAGACCTCGCGGCGGCCGGGGTCCAGGGTGATGCCCGCCCTGCTCAGCACCGGCGGCACCGACCGGGGGGACCGGCGGGCCAGCGCGCGCAGCCGGGCGACCAGCTCGGGGAAGTCGAAGGGCTTGGTGAGATAGTCGTCGGCACCGATCGACAGGCCCTCGACCTTCGAGCCCAGGTCACCGGCGGCGGTCAGCATGATGATCCTGGCGGGGACCCGGCCGGCCACGAGGCGGCGGCAGACCTCGTCCCCGTGCAGCACCGGCAGGTCCCGATCCAGCACGATCACGTCGTAGTCGTTGACCGCCGCCCGCTCCAGCGCCGCGTCACCGTCGTAGACGACGTCCACGGCCATGGTCTCCCGGCGCAGGCCGGTCGCCACGATGTCGGCGAGCACCCGCTCGTCCTCCGCAATGAGCACTCGCATGGGCGCCATCCTGCTTTCCCGCGGCTAAACATCGGATAAAGGTCCCCGGCCCCCTCTCCTCGGGTCACGGGCCCCGGGCAGGGGCGTACGGGAGAGAGGGCCGGGTGTTCAGGCGGCGCCGAGGGCGAGGGTCGGCGACATGCGGGCCGCGCGCGTCGCGGGGTAGATCCCCGCGACGGTCCCGACGAGCAAGGTCGCCCCGACACCGCCCGCCAGGGCCCAGAGGGGGATCACGGCGGGCAGGTCGCCCACGGCCGCGTACCCGACCGTCACCAGCGTCCCCAGCACCGCCCCCGCGACGCCGCCCGCGCCGGACAGCAACAGCGACTCGGCCAGGAACTGGGCGCGCACCTGGCCCCTGGTGGCGCCGAGCGAGCGCCGCAGGCCGATCTCCCCCCGGCGCTCCAGCACCGAGATGACCATGGTGTTGGCCACCCCCACCCCGCCGACCAGCAGTGCCACCCCGCCGAGGCCGAGCAGCAGGCCGGTGAGGGCCCCGTCGGCCGCCGCCCTGGCCACCAGCGCGTCGGACGGCCGGCTGACCTCCACCTCCTCGGGGTTCTCCGGGCTGACGGTCCTGGGCAGCACCTCCCGTACGTCGCCGACGGCCTCGTCGGCCGAGCGGATGTAGAGCGTGGTCGGGTGGCCGTCGAAGCCCAGGTGGGTACGGGCGGCCTCGAAACCGGTCAGCACGGACCGGTCGATCTCCGGGGCGAGCGGCGAGGGAGCCAGGACGCCGACGACCGTCCACCACTGCCCGCCGATCCAGACCTGGTCGCCCACGTCCCGCAGGCCCAGCCGCGGCGCCGCCACCGCTCCGAGCACCACCGCCCGCTGCCCTCCCGTCGCCCGGTTGAGCCAGACACCCCGCTCGACCCGGGTCTGGAGCGTGGCCGGCAGGTCCGGCGAGGCCGCCCGGACGGCGATCCCGCCGGTGCGCTCCCGGGGGATCGCGGCGGTCCGCCGCACGCTCTCGCCGGTGTCGCCCGTGGCGCTCGCGCTCGTCACCGGGCCGATCCCGGCGGCCATGGCGACCGAGCTCTCGGGCAGCGCGGCCTTGTCGCCGAAGAGGGTCTGGCCGGGGGTGACGGTGAGCAGGTTCGTGCCGAGCCTGTCGAGCTCGTCGAGGAGCCTGGCCTTGCCGGAGGAGGAGATCCCGACGACCGAGACCATGGTGGCGACGCCGAGCGCGATGCCGAGCGCCGACAGCACCACCCGGCCCGTCCGGGTCCGCAGTCCTGACGCCCCCACCCGCAGCAGGTCCGCCCAGCCGAGCCGCCCCGGCACCAGGTCACGCCCGGTCCCGGCGCTCATGACGTGCTCCCCGTGCTCCCTGCGCTCTCTGTGCTTCCCGCGCTCTCTGTGCTTTCCGCGCGGGTCGTGCCGAGAGGCCGCTCATCGGCGACGATCAGGCCGTCGCGCAGCCTGACGCGGCGCGGGGCGGCGGCGGCCACCTCCTCGTCGTGGGTGATGATCGCCACGGTGGTGCCGGAGGCGTTGAGCTCGCGCAGGATCGCCAGCACGTCCTGGCCCGAGGAGCTGTCGAGGTTCCCCGTCGGCTCGTCGGCCAGCAGCAGCGACGGCCCGCCGGCCACCGCCCTGGCCACCGCGACCCGCTGGCACTCGCCACCGGACAGCTCGTGCGGCCGGTGCGCCAGCCGGTGCCCGAGGCCGACGCGCCCGAGCGCGTCGGCGGCCCGTTCCCGCCGTTCCCGGCGCGGGGTGCCGCCGTACAGCATCCCGTCGGCGACGTTGTCGAGCGCGCTGACCCCGGCGGCCAGGTGGAACCGCTGGAAGACGAAGCCGATGTGCCGGGCGCGCAGCGCGGACAGCTCCCTGTCGGGGAGCGTTCCGGCGTCGTGCCCGGCGATGCGGACGGTTCCGGCCGAGGGACGGTCGAGAGTGCCGATCAGGTGGAGCATGGTCGACTTCCCCGATCCCGAGGGGCCGACGATGGCGACGAGCTCGCCCGCGTCCACGAGCAGGTCCACGCCCCGCAGGGCGCGCACCCCGCCCGGGTAGCCCTTCTCCGCCCCCGACAGCTCGATCACCGGCCGCCGCCCGGCCCGCACGGCCCGTCCGGCGGGAGCCCGGGAGGCAGGGTCCTGTACAGCCGGGTCCTGTGTGGCCGGGTTCTGGACAACCTGGTTCTGTGTGGCCAGGTCCTGTACGGCCTGGTTCTGCGCGGTGGGGAGGGGCGGTCGGTCGAGGTTCCGGCTCATGAGCGCGGCACCTCGGCCTTCATGCCCTCGGCGAGACCGTTTCCCGAGACCTCGACGCGGCCCGCCGCGAACAGGCCGGTCTCGACCGGGACGATCCGGCCACCCGCCAGGCGCAGGCCGTACCCGCCCTCGCGCAGGGCGAGCAGGGCCTCGACCGGCACCGACAGCACGTCCGCGTGCCGCTCGCTGCGGAGGTTCACCGTCACGGGGGCCTGGTCGAGACGGCCGAGGCGGCCGAGGTCGCCGGGGTCGTCCAGCGTGATGTCGAGGTCGATCGTGGACTCGCCGGTCGGCTGTCCGTTCTGCTGCGCGGGCTCGGCGACCGTGCCGACCGAGGTGATCCGGCCCTTGCCCGCACCGCCGCCCGGCAGGTCCACCGTCACCCGGGCGCCGATCCTGGCGAGCCGCTGGTCGTCGGAGTCGAGGTCGACGTGGACGACCCTGCGGGTGCTCGTCGTGGTCACCACGGACCGCCCGGCCGGGTCCCCGGCCTCCGCGACCACCTCGGCGATCCTGACCGGGCCCGAGGCGACCGCGACCTGCGCCGCGCCGACCGTACCGGTCTCGGCCAGGCCCGCCTCCTCCTGCCACTCCCGTACGGCCCGTTCGGTCCGCCAGGAGAAGTCGCCGTCGACGGTTCCGGGATCGTGGCCGAGGGCTTCGAGGTTGCGTTCCAGCTGCTCGACGTCCTTGCCGCCCGCCCCGGCGGACAGGGTGCGATATATCGGGATATCGCCGTACATGAGGATCACCGGTCTGCCGTCCACCCGGTAGAGCGGGCCGCCCCGGCGCACGACGGCGCCCTCCTTGCCGACCCGGGTCACCGTTCCGGGGGCGTGGTTGGGCAGCTCCCTGCGGCCCGCGTAGCCGAGCATGCCGTCCACCGCCTTGGTGTCCACCAGGTCCGAACGGGTGATCTCGGCCATCGCGGCCGGAGCCGCCGAGGCGGCGGCCGGGGCGCCGTCCCGGCCGGTCAGCGCGACCGCCGTCACGCCCCCCGCGCCGAGGAGGACCGCCGCGGCCGTCCCGGCGAGGACCCCGCCCCGCCTCACGGCCGCTTCCCGAGACCGCCGGGCAGGTGCTTCTGGCAGGCGTCGATGGCCTTCCTCGTCCGCGGCGACCCCGGGTCGATCCCCTCGCCCCCGATGCGGACCGCGCCCCCCGAGAAGTCGGGATCCTTCATGTCGACCCCGTTCTCCCGCATGCACCGGGCGAACCTCAGGATGGCGTCCTGAGTTTTCGGGTCGGCCAGCATTTTCTTTCCGGAACCGATCGGACTGTATTCGCGGCAGGCTTCCGACGCCTTTTTCAGGATCGCCTCGTCGGTCTTGCCGCGCAGCATCACATTGCCTGCCCCCGGTTCGGGATCGGGCATGTCGACCCCGTTCTCCCGCATGCACTGGGCGAATTTCAGCCCGTCGGCCTGCGACGACGCGGAGGACGAGGCGGAGGACGACGCGGAGGGGGCCGCCGAGGTGACCGCTTCCCCGGCGGAGGCGACCTTCGCGCCCTCCGCCCGCCCGCACCCGGCCAGCGCCGCGAAAGAGATGAGCGCCGCCACTGTCACGTATTTGTTCATCGCCATTCCCTTCGTGTGGGAACAGGTATAGCGAAGACCCCGTTAAACACCCCTTAAACGAATTCGCTTAACTCGTCCTTACGTCCGCGGTCCGGAGCAGGGGACGATCGCGGCCGTCCGGGTGTGTAATGTTCTGGCAAAGCACAGGGAACGAGGGGTCCGCGGTGCCGGAGATCAGACCGTTGCGGCCGGGGGACCCGCCGCGGCTGGGGACGTACGCGCTCAAGGGCAGGCTGGGGGAGGGCGGGCAGGGGGTCGTCTACCTCGGCGAGTCCGACGACGGCGAGCGCGCCGCCGTCAAGCTGCTGCATGTGCGCTTCACCGAGGAGATCCACGCGCGCTCCCGCTTCGCCCGCGAGCTGGCGGCGGCCCGCAGGGTGGCCGCCTTCTGCACCGCCCGGGTGCTCGACGCCGACCTCGACGGCGAGGCGCCCTACATCGCGAGCGAGCTGATCGAGGGCCCCTCGCTGCGCGAGATCGTCGAGCGCGACGGGCCACTGGACGGCGAGGCGCTCGAACGCCTCGCCGTCGGCACCGCCACCGCCCTGACCGCCATCCACCACGCGGGCATCGCGCACCGCGATTTCAAGCCCGACAACGTCATGCTCGCCGCCGACGGCCCCCGCGTCGTCGACTTCGGCATCGCGAAGATCATCGACGAGAGCGGCACGATCACCACCCGCGCGGTCGGCACCCCCGCCTACATGGCGCCCGAGCAGATCGCCGGAGAGCGGGTGGGTTTCCCCGCCGACGTGTTCGCCTGGGGCTCGACCATCGTCTTCACCGCCACCGGCAGGGCCCCCTTCGGCAGCGACACGATCGTGGCGACGCTCAACCGGGTCATCAACCACGAGGCCGACCTGAGCGGCCTGCCCGACGGGCTGCGCGAGGTCGTCGCCGGCTGCCTGAACAAGGACCAGACGCTCAGACCCACCTCGGACACCCTGCTGAAACGCCTGCTCGGCCACCCGGTGGACGAGGCGGAGACGCCGGAGGCCTCGCAGGAGGAGCTGGCCGAGGGCGCGCGGGCCGCCACCGGGGACCTGACGCGGCCAAAGAAGCGGGTCCAGCCCGCGCGACGCCGGTCCGCGGTCGTCGCCGCGCTCGCCGGTGGGGCCGCGGTCCTCGGAGTGGCGGGCGCCGTGCTGCTCGCGCAGTTCGGCGTCGCGCAGGGAGGGCGGGCCGAACCCACCCGCTCGCTCTCCCACCCGTCCACGTCCCCGCCCACCTCTCCGTCCCCGTCCGCGTCGCCTCCGGAGGTCTCCACCGGCTCGCCGCTGCTCGACCGGGTCAGGAAGACCGGCAGGCTCCGCGTGGGGTTCAGGAAGGGCCTGCCGGGGATCTCGCTGGGGGAGGACCCGCCCCGGGGGTTCGAGGCCGACGTGGCCGCCCACCTCGCCACGGCCCTGGGGGTGCCCGGCGACGGGCTCAGGTTCGTGCCGGTGGGGTACGCCGTCCGCGAGGAGGCGGTGGAGAGGGGCAGGGTCGACCTCGTGATCGCCAACTTCTCCATCGACGGCGCCGACCGCGACCGCGTCGCCTTCGCCGGGCCGTACTACATCGCCCACCGCGACGTGCTCGTCCGCGCCAGCGCGGGAATCGACACGCTGAGGGACCTGCGGGGCAGGAGGATCTGCCTGTCACCGGGCCAGACCACGGGCACGATGCTCCGCGAGAAGGGCGTCGGCTTCGTCGCCGTGGATGGGAAGGACCCCGCGATGTGCGCGTCCCAGGTGGCCGACGGCCGCGCCGACGCCATGGCCGGGGACGACCTGCTGATCGCCGGCTTCGGCGCCCGCCTGCGCGACGTCAAGCTGGAGGTCGCCGGGCTCGGGCTCACCACCGAGAGGTACGGCGTGGCGCTCAGGTCCGGAGACCCCGTGGCCTGCCGGAAGATCAACGAAGTGATCACCTCGATGTACGCGGACGGGACCATGAAGGACCTGCTCGAAAAGCACCTCGGCAGGGTCGGCTTCCGCTTCGAGACCGCTCTGCCCCGCCTGGAGACCTGCTGAGGTCCGCCCGCTTCGAGATCGGGCCGCCCCGCCCGGAGACCCGCTGAGGTCCGCCCGTTCCGGGAGCGAGCCGCCCCTGCCTGGAGACCCGCTGGGATCCGTCCGTTTCAGGACCGGGCCGCCCCGCCCGGAGACCTGCCGGGGTCCGCCGGGCGTCTCGGGGGAGGCCGGGTCACGAGCCGGTGCAGACGACTCCCCGGTCCGGGACCTTCCCGTCGATCAGGTAGGCGTCGATCACCTTCTTGATGCAGGCGTTCCCCGACAGGTAGGCGCCGTGTCCCTCGCCCTTGTAGGTCACCAGCACGCCCGTCCTGAGCTCGGCCGTCAGCTTCGGGGCCCACTCGTACGGCGTGGCGGGGTCGCCGGTGCCGCCGACCACCAGGATCGGCGCCGA
Source organism: Streptosporangium nanhuense (assembly GCF_059358815.1). Lineage (NCBI taxonomy): Bacteria > Bacillati > Actinomycetota > Actinomycetes > Streptosporangiales > Streptosporangiaceae > Streptosporangium > Streptosporangium nanhuense. The sequence continues at coordinate 10,239 of NZ_JCADBG010000014.1, read as the reverse complement.
GCCCGTGGCGTTGATCCGCCTGGCCCCGTCGTCGCCGGGGGTCGGCCACATCGAGCAGATCAGGCCCATCCCCGCGCCGCCGAACAGCGGGGAGACCTTCAGCGTCTCGTCCTCCAGCGCGTTCAGCTGCTCGGGGGTGGGCCGCTCCGTGGTGTCCGCGCAGCTGATCGCGGGGAAGCTGCTCATGAGCGTCGTGTAGCTCCCGTCGGGCTGGCGGCCGCTGTAGCTGTCCGACAGCGCCAGCAGGATCCGCCCGTCGCCCTTCGTCGCCTGGCTCAGCGCCTGGTCCAGCAGCGGCCAGGTCATCCGCGAGTACAGCGCGGCGGCGATGCCGGTGCCCGCCAGCCCCTGCGTCAGGAGGCGCTTGCCGACCTTGAGCGGCTTGTCGTTCAGCTCGTCCATGAGCTTGATGACGTTCTTGTTGGCGATGGTCGCGTCGCTGCCGATCTCGCACTCGCGGGGCTGCTTCGCGCAGTCCTTCAGGAAGGCGTCGTAGGCGTGCTGGAACCCCTTCGTCTGGACCATCGTGCGCGTCGCCAGGGTGACGCTCGGGTCCAGCGGGGCGTCCAGCACGAACCGGCCCACGTTCTTCGGGAACCTGGTCGCGTAGACCGCGCCGAGCTGCGTCCCGTACGAGATGCCGAAGTAGTCCAGCTGCTTCTCGCCCAGGGCCGCGCGGAGGCGGTCCATGTCCGCGGCGGCGTTCACGGTGCCGACGTAGGGCAGCAGCCTGCCCGAGGTCCGCTGGCAGGCCGTCACGAACTCCTTGGTGGTCTCCCGGCTCCTGGCGCGCTCGGCCTCGTTGGCGGGCAGGGTGTCCATCGCGGTGAACCGCTCGATCACACCGCTGTCCCCGCACTGGACGCCGGAGCTGCGGCCGACCCCGCGCGGGTCGAAGCTGACCAGGTCGTAGCGGCCGTTCAGGGTAGTGAAGGCCTTGGCGGCCTGGGCCAGGGTGTCGACGCCCGAGGCGCCGGGGCCGCCGAAGTTGAAGACCAGCGAGCCGATCCGCCTGCCGGGGCCGGTGGCCTTGACGCGGATGACGGCGATCTCGATGGACTCGCCGTCAGGCTTGGCGTAGTCGAGCGGGACCTTGATACTCCCGCACTGCTGCGCGGGGTCCGGCTTCGCGGGAGTCTCACCGCCGGGCCGTTTGATGTCGGTGCACGGGCCCCAGGCGATCGCCTCCCCGGGGGTGGGCGTGGCCGTCGCCGGGGTGGCGACCGGTACCGAGGTGCCCGAGACGGCATCGCCCTGGCCGGTACCGCCTCCGCCGGCGCCGTCCTCTTCGGGACCGCCGCCGCAGGCGGAGAGCGCGATTGACAGGGCCGTGACCGTCGCGGCGGCCCTAAGGATTCTTGCCATGGAACAGCTCTCCCCTGGAATCGTTCGCCGGGGGAAGCGATTCAACACTAACCGGGCGGGCCCTCCATGGAAAAGGAGAACCCGCCCGGGGACGATCAAACTCCCATGGACTGGGTGTCGTTGCTCTCGGCGCCCGCGGCCTCGGTGACGCCGTTCTTCAGGTGGTACATGGAGATGGCGTCGCCCAGGACCTCCTGGTCGAGCTCGCCCCGGTTGACCAGCTGGGTGAGCACCGCCAGGGTGATCGAGGCCGCGTCCACGTGGAAGTGGCGGCGCAGCGCCGACCGGGTGTCCGACAGGCCGAAGCCGTCGGTGCCGAGCGAGGTCCAGTCACCGGGAACCCACTGGGCGATCTGGTCCTGGACCGCCCGCATGTAGTCGCTCACGCCCACGAACGGCCCCTGGGCCGCCGAGAGCGCCTGCGTGACGTACGGCACGCGCTTCTCGGCCTCGGGGTTGAGCATGTTGTGCTCCTCGGCGGCGAGCGCGTCGCGGCGCAGCTCCGCCCAGGAGGTGGCCGACCACACCTCGGCCGCCACGCCCCAGTCCTCGGCCAGCATCCGCTGGGCCTCCACGGCCCACGGCCCGGCCACGCCGGACGCGAGGATGTTGGCCTTCGGCCCGGACACGGCCGGAGCCGGGGCGAACCTGTACAGGCCCTTGAGCAGGCCCGCCACGTCCAGGTCCGAGGGCTCGGCGGGCTGGAGGTAGGGCTCGTTGTAGACGGTCAGGTAGTAGAAGACGTTCTCCTGCTGCTCGCCGTACATCCTGCGCAGGCCGTCCTTGACGATGTGGGCCACCTCGTACCCCCACGAGGGGTCGTACGAGATCGCCGCCGGGTTCGTCGAGGCGATCAGCGGGGTGTGGCCGTCCTCGTGCTGCAGGCCCTCGCCGTTCAGCGTGGTGCGCCCGGCGGTGGCGCCGAGCAGGAAGCCCCGGCCCATCTGGTCGGCGAGCTGCCACATCTGGTCGGCGGTGCGCTGCCAGCCGAACATCGAGTAGAAGATGTAGATCGGGATCATGTGCTCGCCGTGCGTGGCGTACGACGAGCCGACCGCGATCGTGGAGGCCATCGAGCCCGACTCGCTGATGCCCTCGTGCAGGATCTGACCCTCGGTCGACTCCTTGTACGACAGCAGCAGCTCGCGGTCGACCGCCTCGTACGTCTGGCCGTGCGGCGAGTAGATCTTCGCCGTCGGGAAGATCGCGTCGAGACCGAAGGTGCGCGCCTCGTCCGGGATGATCGGCACGAACCGGTGGCCGATCTCCTTGTCGCGCATGAGGTCCTTGAGCAGGCGGACGAACGCCATGGTGGTGGCGACGTTCTGCTTGCCCGAGCCCTTCTTCAGCTGCGCGTAGGCGGCGTCGCCGGGAAGCTTGACCGGCTTGGCACGCGTCACGCGCTTGGGCAGGAAGCCGCCCAGGGCCGCGCGCCGCTCCTTCATGTACTGGATCTCGGGGTCGTTCTCGCCCGGGTGGAAGTACGGGGGGAGGTCGCCTTCGAGCGCGGAGTCGGGGATCGGCAGGTAGAGCCGGTCGCGGAACTCCTTCAGGTCGGCCTTCGACATCTTCTTCATCTGGTGCGTCGCGTTGCGCGCCTCGAAGTCCTTGCCGAGGGTCCAGCCCTTGATGGTCTGGGCGAGGATGACCGTCGGCTGGCCGACGTGCTCGCGGGCCGCCTTGTAGGCCGCGTACACCTTGCGGTAGTCGTGGCCGCCGCGCGACAGCTTGCGGATGTCCTCGTCGGACAGGTGCTCGACCATCTTGCGCAGGCGCGGGTCGTCACCGAAGAAGTTCTCGCGGATGTATCCGCCGGCCTCGACGGAGTACGTCTGGAACTGGCCGTCGGGGACGGTGTTCATCTTGTTGACCAGCACGCCGTCGACGTCGGCCGCGAGAAGCGGGTCCCAGTCGCGGCCCCAGACGACCTTGATGACGTTCCAGCCGGCGCCCCTGAAGTAGGACTCCAGCTCCTGGATGATCTTGCCGTTGCCGCGTACCGGGCCGTCGAGGCGCTGCAGGTTGCAGTTGATGACGAAGGTGAGGTTGTCGAGCTCCTCACGTGCCGCCAGGCCGATCGCGCCGAGCGACTCGGGCTCGTCCATCTCGCCGTCGCCGAGGTAGCACCATACGTGGCTGCGGCTGGTGTCCTTGATCTTCCGGTTCAGCAGGTAGCGGTTGAACCGGGCCTGGTAGATCGCCCCGATCGGGCCGAGGCCCATGGAGACCGTGGGGAACTCCCAGAAGTCGGGCATCAGGCGCGGGTGGGGGTAGGAGGGCAGTCCCTTGAACCCGTGCGAGAGCTCCTGCCTGAAGGCGTCGAGCTGGCCCTCGTTGAGGCGGCCCTCCAGGAAGGCGCGGGCGTAGATGCCCGGCGCGGCGTGGCCCTGGAAGAAGACCTGGTCGCCGGACTCGCCGTGATCCTTGCCGCGGAAGAAGTGGTTGAAACCCACCTCGTAGAGCGAGGCGGCGGAGGCGTAGGTGGCGATGTGCCCACCGACGTTGGTGCGGGCGTTGGCCCGGGTCACCATCACGGCCGCGTTCCAGCGCGTGTAGGCGCGGATCCGGCGCTCGACGTACTCGTCGCCGGGGAACCAGGGCTCGCGCTCCGGCGGGATGGTGTTGATGTAGTCGGTGCTGCGCAGGCCGGGCACCCCGACCTGGTGTTCACGGGCGCGCTCCAAGAGCCGGAGCATCAGATAACGGGCCCGAGTGCGACCTTCCGTCTTGATGACGTTGTCGAGCGACTCGAGCCACTCCTGGGTCTCGCTGGGGTCGACATCAGGAAGCTGGCTGGGTAGGCCGTCACTGATGATCGAGAAACGCTGGCGTCCGGAAGCCACTGGGTCTCGCCTTCCGAGGATGGACTTTTGTCTGGTGTAGGTCGTCTTCCATCCTGGTCGCTTACCCCGGAAAGTGCATCTCTACTTACCGGTAACCAGGAGATCCCTGCTGGCAGTGATACGAAAGTGGCCTAGACCACCGATGGTAGGACGAATCAACGCCAAAGGTTACATCGAGGTTCCTCCTTTTTTACAGGCTCCCACCCCCCTGGGAATCCGGGACCCGCTGCCGGGCCTGTCCTGCCGCCTGTTTCGTGAGGTTCTCCGGGCTCCCGGAGCTCCTTCGGTGGGACTCTACGAGGCTCCTCTGGAGAACCGCTGTGAGGTCCTTGGAGGATCTCTGTAGGAGCCTCGTGAGAGCCCTGCGAGGACCTCGCGGAACTCTCACGAGGCTCTCTGACGACCCCTTGCGGAACTCTCACGGGGAGACCTCGCAAGAGGTCTCCGAGGAGCGGAGAGCGCCCTCCGCCGCCGAGCGATGTGCCCGCCCGCGACGATCGGGACCCTCGCCGTACGCAACGCACGATCCTCCCCCGAAGTGCCCTGCCGGGCGCCTTCCGCACTGACTTTCGCCCTGTTTTCCGCCACTTTTCCGTTACCTCTTTCCATCTTCCGGTGCTTCCGACGGAGGGAACGTGGACGGAGCCGGGGAGCCGCGGGGAGATAGGGGTGGACGCAGGGGGAGGGCGCCCGGCGCCACGGCGTGCCGGGGCGTTCCGTGCCGAACTGGTAACGATTCGCCCGCAGGCCGGGAGCGGCCCGCGGCCGGCCCGTACGAGGCCGTCATCCGCCCGTATGACCGGGACATGCCACATCCGGCCGGGGTGTCCGGAAACCGCACCTCGGCTTCTTCCGTCCAGGGAACGGTCCAGACGAGGACATTCCGGGAGCCGGACACGGCGATCTTGTCTCCGCGCCGGTCGGAGATCAGGCGGCGGCGGGGAGCGCCCGGCGTCCCCGGGACCGGGTGCGGTCGTCATCGCAGCTCACGATGGATCGTAGGATCGGTATGTGAGATCTCAGACGATCGAGGTGGTAACGGGTTCCCGGGAACGGGTGCACGACATCACCTCCGAGTGCGAGAGCTTCGTCCGGTCATGTGGGGGCGACGGCCTGTTGAACGTCTTCGTACCCCACGCGACCGCGGGGGTCGCGCTGCTGGAGCTGGGCTCGGGCAGCGACGACGACCTGCTCGCGGCACTGGAGGATCTGCTTCCGGCCGACGACAGGTGGAGGCATGCGCACGGATCACGAGGGCATGGACGGTCGCATGTCATGCCCGCCCTCATTCCGCCGTACGCCACCGTCCCGGTTCTCTCCGGGCGGCTCGCGCTGGGAACCTGGCAGTCCATCGCCGTGGTGGATCTCAACGTCGACAATCGGGAACGCCAGGTCCGTTTGTCATTTTTGTCGGACTAATTCATACGTAGCCCAGTCGTTGCCGTGGCGACCGTTGACGACTGAGGGTCACAACGTGTGGACTGTGCCGAAGCACTCTGAGCACCGTGTGATTGCGGGGCCATTCAAGCAGGAGGGACAAACGTGAGCGCGACCGCGGGTCAGGCGCAGGGCGAACGCGGCCTGGCCGAACGACTCGGCCTCAAGCCGGGTCAGGTGGTGCAGGAGGTCGGATGGGATGAGGACACCGACGACGATCTGCGCGACTCCATCGAGGAGTTGACCGGCAACGAGCTGGTCGATGAAGACTTCGAGGACGTCGTCGACGTCGTGCTGCTCTGGTGGCGTGACGGTGACGGCGATCTGTTCGACGCTCTGAGCAGCGTGGTGACCAACCTCACCGACGGCGGCCAGATCTGGCTGCTCACTCCCAAAGCCGGCCGGGACGGGCACGTGGAGCCGAGCGACATCGGGGAAGACGCGACCACTGCGGGTCTTTCGCAGACCAGCAGCATCAGTGCCGCTCCCGACTGGTCGGGGACGCGTCTGGCGACGCCCAAGGCGCGCCGCTAAGGGTCCGCCCTGCCGTACGGCTCGCGCGGGCCGTACGGCAGGATGATGACGCCTGCCGTCAGCCGACGAAAGGATCCCCGATCATGGCGATCGAGGTGGGTGGCCAGGCCCCCGACTTCGAGCTGAGGGATCAGCACGGCTCCCCGGTCAAGCTTTCCGAGCACCGGGGCAAAAAGATCGTGTTGATTTTCTACCCTCTCGCCTTCAGCGGCATCTGCGGCAACGAACTCGACGCCGTCCGCGACGAGTTCGCCGCCGACCTGCCCGAAGACATTAAAGTTCTCACGATCTCAGTTGATTCAATCTTCGCTCACCGTGCGTGGGCGGACCAGAAGGGCTACACCTTCTCGCTGCTCTCCGACTTCTGGCCGCACGGACAGGTCGCGCGGGCGTACGGTGTGTTCGATGACGAGAAGGGCTGCGCGGAACGCGGGACCTTCATCATCGACGGCGAGGGCGTGGTCCGCTGGCGCGTCGTGAACCCGATCTCGCGGGCCCGTGACGTCGCCGAGTACCGCAAGGTGCTCGCCGAACTTCCCTAAGCGGTGATCCGGCGGACGCCCGCTCACGAGGTGCCTGCCGGTCCGACCTCTCGGAGGCGATCATGCCCTGCTTCTCCTGCGGGGCCAGGCAGACCGACCCGATCCGTGGTGCCAGCCCGTGGACGCGCGGAGTGCGCGACGAGACGCAGGTGCTGATCTGCCCGGACTGCCGGCGCTCCCACGAAACCGACCTCGACAGGTGCTCCTCGTGCGGCTCCGTCGCGCTCATCTGCCGGTTGGGCGAGGTGGAGTGCCGCTCCTGCGGCTCGGTACGGCTCGCGCGAGGCGACAGCAGGCTGGTCGCCTCCTACGCGCCCGGCCTGGCCGACGAGGTGGAGGCCGCCCTGGCCAGGGTCCTGCGCCGGGTCCCCTGAGGGTCCTGCCCGCCCCGGCCGTTTTTTCGAGATCCCGGTCGCTTCCGCGGCCACCCGGCCGTTTCCGAAGCCTCCTGACCGTGCGCGTCGAGCACTGGCGTGTCCCGGTCAGACGGGACAGATCACCCGGACGATGCGCGACTCGCCGCTGTCACGCACACATCCGGTTCATCCAGTGAAGCTCACGCATCCGGCTGATCCGGTGTAGCTCACGCATCCCTTCATGCAAGGGAGATCCCCCCATTCCGGCGTGCCCGGCGTGCGCTAGGGTCGGCCTCGGCCCCGCCCCTTCGATCCGCTGGACAGGTGCATGAGCTCCTTCGTTGTTGCCCTTGACGTCGGCGGAACATCGATGAAGGGCGGCCTCGTCACCCGTTCCGGCGAGATCGTCCGCACCGACCGCCGCGCCACCCCGCGCGACAGGGGGCCGGCGGCCGTCATCGCGACCATCCGATCCTTCATCGACGACCTCGCCGCCGCGGGGGGCGGCACGCCGGAGGGGGTCGGCCTCGCCGTACCCGGCCTGGTCACCGCCGAAGCGGCCCTCTACTCCGCCAACATCGGCTGGCGCGACGTCCCGGCGACGGATCTCGTCCCGCTGGACGTTCCCGTCATGCTCGGGCACGACGTCCGCACCGGCGGTCTCGCCGAGAGCGTCCTCGGCGCCGGCCGCGAGCTCTCCGACTTCCTGTTCCTGCCCATCGGCACCGGCATCGCGGGCGCCACGATCCTGCACGGCGAGCCGTACGGCGGGAGCGCCGGTTGGGGCGGCGAGATCGGCCACATCCCGGTCTTCCCGGAGGGCGAACCGTGCGCCTGCGGCCAGATCGGCTGCCTGGAGACCTACGCCTCCGCCTCCGCCGTGGCCCGCCGCTACTCCACCCGCGCCGCCGTCTCCTCTCCCGCCGCCGTCCCTGTCACCGCTGAGCGGGTCGCCGCCCTGACCGCCTCCGGTGACCCTCTCGCCGCAGAGATCTGGGGAGACGCGGTCGAGGCGCTCTCCCTCGCCCTGGCCGGCTACACGCTCCTCCTCGACCCCTCCGCCATCGTCCTCGGCGGCGGCCTCGCCGAAGCGGGCACCCTCCTCTCCGACCCCCTGGCCGAACGCCTCCAGAAACGCCTCGCCTTCCGGCAGGCCCCACCCCTGCGCCAGGCCGCCCTCGGCATGTCCGCCGGCATGCTCGGCGCCGCCCTCCTCGGTTGGCGCGCCGCAGGCTTCACCGACGCGGGAACCACATGGTCTCTCGATGTACTGAAGTCCCCCCGGGTGCCGTAAAGTGTTATCCCGTCTGTCCAACGGGATTTCCCCGGGCGCTTAGCTCAGCGGTAGAGCGCTCGCCTTACAAGCGAGATGTCACTGGTTCGAACCCAGTAGTGCCCACCAGCCAAAACGCCCCGTTCCTGATCTTCAGGACGGGGCGTGAGTGACTAACTGGGTGACTAACTCCCGAAGATGTCGTCCATCGCCTCCGCCCCCTGCATGAGCACCGGCCGGATCTGCTTCCTGTAGACGGTCTCGGTGACCACCGTGTTCCGATGGCCGACCAGGCGTGAGATGTCCTCGATGGGGACGCCGGAGTCCGACAGCAGCGAGACGAAGCTGTGCCGCATCTCGCGAGGAGTCCAGTCGGTGCCACGAAGTCCCGCCTTCTCAATGATCTTCCGTACATCGCGGCGCACATTCCCCGCGCTCATGGCGGTTCCTTTCAAGGTGGAGAAGACAAGGCCCTCCGTACTGGAGAGCTTCCCGCCTGTCTTCTCCTGCTCTTCCCGGAGCGTCCGCAGTGCGTCCACGCACCGCCGGGGGAGCTTGAGAGAACGGCGCGACTTGACGGTCTTGGTGTCTCCCTTCTGCCGCACGGACCGCCACACGTAGATCGCGAACTGCTCGTTCTCCCAGCCCGTCTCGGTGACTGGCAACCACGCCTTGCGCTCCTCGTCGAACGCGACGACATGAGACCACAGGAGCGCACGCAGCTCCTCCGTACGGGCACCGATCAGCAGCGAGAGCACCACGTACGCCCGCATGCGCGGATTGGCCTGCTCCGCCAGGGCGATGATGGAGCTGGCCTGCGCGAGCGTGAGTGCCTTGGAGATACGGCCCTCGCGCCCATCCGGGATCTCACAGAGATCGACGACGTTCCGCTTCACCTTGTCGCGACGCATGGCGCTCTTCACCGACCGGTTGAGGATGCCGTGGATCAGCTTGAGCGACCGGGTGCTCAGCTCACTCGTCTTGCTCGCAAGCCACCGGTCAACGTCCTCCACAGACAGGTCACGCAGCTTGCGCGCTCCCACCGCGGAGATCACGTGCTTGTCGGCGTAGGTGGTGTACATCTTCACCGTGGTCGCTGATCGCCCGCCCAGGCCGCGCTGTAGCCAGTACTTCACGGCGTCGGCCACCGTGTAATGAGCCGGAGCGATGGCCAGGCCGTCGTCATAGTCGCGGATGATCTCTTTGAGCTTGTCCTTGGCCTCCGTCTTGCTCTTGCCGCTGGCCTTCTTGACGATGCGCTTCCCTGCGGGGGTGTAGCCGACCGTCACCGAGGCGATCCAGCGCTCTCGCTGCTCGTCCCAGTGCAGGCCGCCGTCTCCCCGGCTGCGTCGTGCGGTCATGATGCCCTCGCTTCCCGTTCGAGTAGAGCGATGTAGTCGGAGATGGCCGAGGCCGGGATGAGCCGGGTACGACCCTGGGTGACGGAGCGCAGGCGGCCCGCCCTGATCTGCTCGTAGATCACGCTGCGACTCATGCTGAGCAGGTGCATGGCGTCGCATATGCGGTAGAGCCGCCGTTCGCCGGGCGGTCCGGATGCTGTCACCCGTCCTCCCGCTCGGTGGCGATCTTCCGAGCGGTGGCGACCTTCTGGCGGATGTGCTCGGCCATGATCGCCTCACCGGGGGAGTAGCCCGATCCGGCGAACCGCCAGTGACCGAGTACGAGGGTCGTCTCGTCACCGAGGGCCGGAAGCCCGTGCCGTTCGCGCGCTTCGGCGGCCCTGTGCGCGGTGCGTACCTGCCGGAGATCGCCGAGAGTGGTGGAGTAGCGGCGCGACTTGGTGGAGAAGTGGGATCTGGCAAGATTTTCGTGATGGGGTGACGGAACGTCACTGCGGTGGCATCGTGGCCATTGTGTGAAGACCTTCT
>NZ_JCADBG010000139.1:0-575 GCF_059358815.1 Streptosporangium nanhuense | reverse complement strand
GCGTCGAGGGCGCCTTCGGTGACGACGTCGCCGAGACCCAGGCGGCCGCCGGGCCGCAGTACCCGGAAGGTCTCGGCCAGCACGGCCGCTCGTCGCCGGACAGGTTGATCACACAGGTGGAGATGACGACGTCGACCGCGTGACCGGGCAGCGGGATCGCCTCGATCGCGCCGCACACGAACTCCACGTTGGTCGCGCCCGCCTCGCGGGCGTTGCGCCGGGCCAGCTCCACCATGTCGGCACCGGCGTCCAGGCCGTAGGCCTCGCCGTACGGCCCGACCCGGCGCGCCGACGACAAGACGCCGACGCCGCCCCCGGAGCCCAGATCGAGCACGGTCTCCCCCTCACGCAACTCGGCGACGGCGACCGGGGCGCCGCAGCCGAGACTGGCAGGCAGCGCGCCCTCGGGCAGTCCCACGGTGTCGTCGTAGCCGGCCGCGCCGAAACGACCCCGCTCGAAGGCCTCGGCGCCGCAGTCGGCGACGGTCTCACCGGCCAGCACCGCGCGGGCCAGGCCGGAGTAGCGGTCGACGACCTCGTCGTGTGCCATGGCGGGCTCCTACCGGCAGGCGGGC